>JBKBMG010000018.1:0-90337 GCA_046295975.1 Rhodocyclaceae bacterium | reverse complement strand
GGGGCCTGAAAGGCCTCGAAATGCAGCGGTAGAAGCGGAAAAATCGATCATCGGAATCGGTGATTACGGCTGACTTGGGTGAGTGAGCTCAAAACATCAATTGATCAGGGGTTCCTTAGTGTGCGAGCCCGCTTTGTCTGTGCCGCCAAATGAAAATATAAACACGCCAGTTACATTCAGGCTATCCACTATTTTAGTAATAACGCTCTTCTGCTCCGCAAGGGGAATATGCCAAATACTGTCCCACGCGGTCACGAAATCGTATTTCTCGGATAATTCGTACTCACAAATGTCAGCTTTCGTAAAGCTGACGCCTGGGTGCTTTTCCCTCGCAATCCTGATCATTTCGTCGGAAACATCCAGACCGGATGGCGTAAACCCTTCATCCAGCAACAAATCTATGATACGGCCGGTGCAACCGCAGCCCACATCCAAAGCGTTGCCGCGATTTTTTACGAAACTTATTGCTTTCTTGCGCTGAAGAATTCCGTTGCTCATATCAAATTCTTCACTATTCCAAATGTGAGAAATCTGATTGTATGCTTTTCCTATATCCTCAGGGATCACTCGATACTCCTGGTGAAACGTGTTGATGGAATGATGGTTGCAGCCGACGCGCACAGCGGCCGGAAACGTCATTGACCTACACCAGCGGCGGCCTGCCGGCTCGTCAGGGCTTCTCGGACTACGACCAGGACCTCTGCAAATACCGGGTGCCACTCGATGCTTGGTGCCTGCTTCAGTGGGTGCCAAAAAAACTGAAAAACATGACCACCATCATCTTCACAATAGTGGCTCCGTTCGTCGGGCAGAACCTCACCGGACTCCATAATGCAGACACCCAAAATGGGTTCTCCGGGATGCCTTTGCCATTCAAGTAGCTGTCGCTTTGCTTTTAGTGATATACCAGCCTCTACTTTTAGCTCGCGCTCCGACGCCTCTAGGCTGGACTCTCCCGGTTCAATCGTCCCCTTAGCCAACTGAATTCCGGCTAGAGGATGCCCGAACACGAGAATTTCCAATTGTCCATCTCGATTGCGTACGACTAGCGGGCATGCTTTAATCATACCTTTCTCTAAAATCCGAGTTGGGCACGACCCCCGCAGGGGGCAAAACCGTGAGCGTAGCGAGCGGTGTGCACTCGAACGAGTTGTTCTAGATCGGAGCGTGCGGCACCAACCATATTGACCACTTCCACGTATGGGTCTGGCCAGCCGTCATGTCCATTGTCTATTGAAATCATCGACTCCCCCGCAAACCCGTCCACAAGCACACTACTTGAACAACGGACAAAGGCATCATGTCGACGGAAGGTCCACCGAACCAGCCTCCCCACTTGTGCGGCAAAATGCGAAAACCAGTAGAACTAAATCGCCGGTAAAGCGGTGACAGAGGGGATTCTACGCCCGCCCCATGCGTAAAGGATAGGATGAATTGGCCTTCGCGACGGAACAATGTCGCGCTGCGGCTGAAGGATGGAGGGCTGATTGCGTACCGTTGAACGAGGCGTTGTGCGCACGGCTTGCGCGGACACGGTTCAGTGCCTGAGTTCGGCGAACAGCCAGTCCATGGAGCAGCGGATCTTTGGCAGTTCGGCGCGGGATTTGTGCGGGTTCAGGGTATCGCCGGATACCTTCAGGCCGTCGCGCCCGAGCGGCGCAACGAGACTACCTGAATCCACGTCACGTTCCACCTGCAACGAACTTTCCAGACATACACCCATCCCATGCGGCGCTCATTGCCATGAACGAACGAAGCACAGCTCGCTGCCGATGCCAGTCGATGCCCCTCCACCCCGGCCCCTCACTCTTTGGGCTCTGCGCCGTTTCCGGCAATGACGTTCGCCCTCACCCGGCACCCGGGCTGTATCATGAAGACTGCGAAGCAGCGGCCGGCGTTTACATTTCCGCTGCAGCCAGGTGGCGCGCAAGCCGGATTTCGCCGGTGGCGTAGCGGCGTGCGAAGGGGCGGCGGGATTCGATGCCTTCTTCGTAGCGCAGAACCTGGAAGCCGGCAAAGCCGCCTTCATCGACCAACTGGCGGGCGTTGCGCATGAACACGCTGCGTGCCTCACCCTCCCCGCCCGACACCAGCGAGCGGAACTGCAGGTTCATCCGCACGCGTTCTTCGTCCAGCGGCTGGACGTGAATTTCCCAGTTGGGAGCTGCGGGGTCGTAGATGGCGTAGGCGAGCAAGGCCGCAGACAGGTAATCGGGCTTGAGCATGGCGTCGGAGGCCAGACCGACCGCGCCCACGCCACCGATGACGCCGATACGGCTGTCGTGGGAACATCCGCCCAGGAGTCCGGCAAGGACAGCGGTGGCGATCAGGGATTGGATCTTCATGTTCAGCTCAAGAAGTTGAACAGTGACAGACCGGAGACGCGCAGAAACGACTGCTGCGCTGCCTGCAGGTAGGTCTGCTGCTGGACAAGGCGGGACAAGGCTTCGGTGTAGTCGACATCGGCCAACCGCGAAATGGCCTGGGCGTACTGAAGGTTCAGGTCTTCGCCGAGGTTCTTGAGCTGCTCGGTTTCGACCATTTGCGACCCGATCTGGGCACGGACCTTGAGTACGTTGTCCAGAGCGAAATCAAGGTTCTCCAATGCGAAGGCAACCCCACCGGCCACGCCTACGCCGACGTTGTCGTCGAGTGCGCTGACCACCATGGCGTAGTTCTCGAACACGTTGGTGGAGGCGACGAAGACTTCGAAGTTGTCGCCATCCGCCAGCGGTGTGAAGTCGTTGTCGTCCACCGGCGGGGGGTCGGCCGGAATCGCGATCGAAAGACCGTTGAAGGTGAGTGTGGTCGCGGCGGCCGGCGGCGGGGGGTCGGGCGTGAACGCGACTGCCTCGCGCACCCCATCGTTGCGGATGCGCTCGACGCTCCAGGTGCCAGGCACGGCGGGATCGGGCTGGGTATAGGAGACGATGTAGCGCTTGCCGAGATCCACCTCCGGATCCACCGTTGCCGCATCGAAGGACACTTCCAGCGCAGGCGCCGTACCTTGATTGTTATTGCCCTTGAAGCTGTACAGGGCATCGTTGGTGGTGGGCTTGTCCTCGGTGGGGGTACGCAGCGCATTCACGTCGATGATGCGCGAGCGGTCGAAGATATCCACCCCCGGCAGGCTGACCGGCATGAAGCGCGAGGCGCTGACCTGGATGGTACGCCCGCCCTGGTCGCCATTGTAGGTGACGCCATTGAGGCCGCCAGTGAAGGGCTGGGTGTTGGCCTTGTAGCCGGAAAAGATGTAGTCGCCCTGCCCGTCCTGCGAATTGGCCAGCGCGAGCAAGGCATCGAACTGCGACTTGAGGTCGGTGGCGATGTAGCGCAGATCCTCGCCGGTCATCACGCCGTTGCCCGCCTGCACTGCACGCTCGCGGCTGTATTGCAGAACATCGCCGACCCCCACCAGCTTGCCCTCGAGCAGCCGCAGATTGTCGTCGGCATAGGCTATGTTCTTGCCGAACTGGGTATTCACCGCCTTGGACTGCCCGAGTTCGAGCACCCGCGCCGAGGCAATGGGATCGTCCGACGGCGTGAGGATGCGCCGGCCGGTGGACACTTGTTGCTGGGTGTAGAGAAGATCGGCGGTCTGGCGCTGCAGCGCGAACACGCCCTTCTCGTAGATCATGTTGGTCGAGATGCGCATGGCGGAACTCCTTATCGACCGATGGAGACGATTTCGTCGAACAGGCGTTGGGCGATGGACATGACGCGTCCGGCCGCCTGGTAGGCCTGCTGATAGCGCAACAGGTTGGCGGCCTCCTCGTCCAGGTTCACCCCGGACAAGGCTTCGCGCGAATCGGTGGCCTGGCGCAACAAGGTTTCCTGCACCTGCAAGCCCACCTCGACCTCTCGCCCCTTGTTGCCCACCAGCGTCACCAGCTGGGAATAGGCCGACTGAAAGGTCGCAGTGGGGTTTCCGGCCGAGTCCACCAACATGGTCTTGCTGGTCTGCAGCGCGCCCAGCGCAACCGCGTTGCGGTTGTCGGCGACACCGAGTTCGGTCGGGCCAAAGGTGAAGCGCGCACCGTCGGCGGGAGCGCCCGCCATGGTGAAGGTGAACACCGGATTGCCCGCGGCATCGGTGATGGTGAACTGCTTGCCCGACGAATCGGTGGTGGGGTCGTAGGTGGCGGGACTGGGTTCGATCAGGAAGTCCGGCGAGGCCACCACCAGTTCGTTGGTGGCGGCGTCAAACGTCATCTCGAACGCGGTGAACTGCGGAAAGGCGTTGGCAAACCCGTCGACGGACAGCATCCGGATGTTCTCGACCGCCCCGGTGCCGCCGTTGGTAAGGTTGGCGGACACCGATACCGGGCTGCCCACCGCCACGTCGCGCGGATCGCGGATGGCCATGGCAATGTCGCGTGCAGCATTGCGCAACGGCACCACCAGGTAGGCGTCGCCGTCGACCGGCGCGGGGGCCGGTGGCGACGGCGGCGGGCTGATCGACAGGCCAACGTCCGCGGGATCGATGGTGGCACCATCCGACAAGCGCGTCATCACGAAGCCCCCCGGGGCCCCACTGTCATAGACGACGCGGTAGCGGTCATTGGTGAGCAGGTTGTCGTTGGCAATCTCCACCACCGGCAAGGTCGCGGGATTGCCCCCGTCGGACCACACCATGTCGAGCTTGAAGAAATCGCCGCCAAGCACGCCGTCCAGGTCCACCCCAAGCGCATGTTGCTGGTTGAAGATCTCGGCGAACTGGCGCGCGATGCGGTTGAGCTGGTCGCGGCTGGCGTCCAGCGACTCGCGCCGGAAGGCCAGCAGCCCCCCCAACTCGCCGCCGTTCAGCAAGCGTTCCGGCAACTGCACCGCGACGCCATTGGGGGCGATCAAGGCGATGTTGTTGCGGGTAACGTCGTCGTTGGACGGCACCACGCCGAGCTGCGACACGTTCTGACCCAGCACCAGCGCCTGGCCCGAGCCGATGAACACGCTCATCTGGCCGTCGCGTTCGATGACGGTGCTGGTCTTGACGAGTTTGTTGAGTTCCGACACCAGCACGTCGCGCTGGTCGAGCAAGTCGTTGGCGGGCACAGTCGGGCCGGCCGCCTGGGCAATGACGATGCGTTGGTTGAGTTCAGCGATCTGGCGCGCCAGGGTGTTGATCGATTCGACCGTGCTGCCGATCTGCCCTTCCACGCCGTCGCGGATTTCGGTCAGACGTGCATCCAGCGCCTGGAAGCGGGCCACGAAGGCTTCGCCGGCGGAGATCAGGGCCTGCCTTGCCGGAATACTGGTCGGATTTGCCGCCACCTCCTGCACACCGGCAAAAAATGCCTCCAGCGCGGGCGACAGGCCGGCCGTCGGATCGGCCAGCAGGTTGTTGATCTGGGTGATCTGGGTGCTGTAGGCGGCGTACTCGGCACGACGATTGTCGGCTGCGAGCACCTGGGCCTCAAGGTACTGGCTGTACTGGCGGGTGACCGCGGCAATGCGCGTGCCCTGGCCGAAGAAGCCGACGCCGGTAAACACCGGGTCATTGGTGGTCTGGATGACGCGCTGGCGGGTATAGCCGGCCGTAGCCGCATTGGTGATGTTGTGCGACGTGGTGTTCAGTTGCCCTTGCGCCGCCATGAGCCCGGTCAAACCGATATTGAGCAGCCCAGCCATGATTGCCTACCTCGAATGCGTGTGATCAGGCATCGTTCAGCAATATCCTTGCCAGGTCCGATTGCAGACGCGGCGCAGGCGCGGAGGCTTGAAAGCGAGCGCAGTTGAATGCGGGAATGCGGCCGCAAGCGCGGGGGGGGACGTCGTCGCGATCGGGCCGATATCAAACGGGGCGCCCGGGGCGGGCACCCTGCCCATGGCCCGGCATCCGCCAGCCATCGGCACGCGCAGTAGATGAATCCGCAAGCGCTCAGCCGGACAGCGCAACCTTGAGCGTGTTGCCGCGGATGATGCGGGTGAGCTTGTCGGCGTAGTGCGGGTCGGTGGCAAACCCCGCCTCCTGCAGGCCACGCGCAAAGGCTGCGGCGTCCTGCTCGCCGATCACGCCGGCGTAGCGACGGTTGTTGCTCAGCAAGCCGGCGTAGTCGCGAAAAGCGTCGGCGTAGGAGTCGTAGGCGCGGAAACGTGCGCGCTCGGTATAAGCGCGGCCGTCGGCATACTCGGTGACCGGCAGTTCCACCACCTTGCCGGACCAGTTGCGACCAGCCTTGATGTTGAACAGATTATGGCTGGAGCCGCCCTCCGAGGTGCGCAGCACCGCCCGCCCCCAGCCGGTTTCGAGCGCCGCCTGGGCCACCATGAATTCGGGCGGAATGCCGGTCTCGCGACTCGCCGCCTGTGCGTGATCCCATACCTGGCGGACGAAGCGACGGGCGCCCTCGGCCACATCGCGGGCCTCGCGCACTGCCTTGTCACCTGCCCGCGCAACGCCCGTGACGGCACGTTCGATTGCCGCGACGGCCGTCTGCCCGCTCGCCACGGTCTCATCAGCGTCAGTGGCCTCGGCCGCTGCAGCGAGCTTGCGCGCAGCCGGCATCGCGTGAAAGCGTGGAATACTTGCCACGTCGAAGACCTGCGGCAGGCTCCCGGCCGACGCCCCACCGCCGCCGCCCAACTGGCGGAAAATCGTGTCCGCCAGCCCCACGCCGCGCCCCTGCGCCAGCTCCAGCGCGAGTTGCTGGTCGTGCAGTTGCTGGAACATGCGCGTCTGCTCGCTATCGAACAGGCCGTTCTGCGGCGTTGCATCGCGCATCGCCTTCAGCACCATCTGCAGAAACAGGCCTTCAAACTGCTTGGCGGCGGCGCGCAGCGCCTCTTCCGAGTTCTCCTCCTGGCGTGCGAGCCGACGCAGATCAGCGAGCGCAGTCGGGTCGAGGACGCTGAGCTGGGCCGAGGCGGTCATTCAGATGACCTCCAGCTCCGCCCGCAGCGAACCGGCGGCCTTCATCGCCTGAAGTATGCTCACCAGATCCAGTGGGGTGGCGCCGATGGCATTCAAGGCCTTGACCACGTCCGCCAGATTGGCACCGGCCGGCACGTTGATGAGGCTGCCCGGCGCCTGTTCGATGCCCACCTGGCCCTGCTGGGCAACCACCGTCTGGCCGTCGGAGAACGGCGCCGGCTGGGACACCACGGTCTCGGTTCCGACCGTCACGGTGAGGTTGCCGTGCGCCACCGCGACGTTCTGCAGCGTCACACGCTGGTTCATCACCACCGAACCGGTGCGCGAGTTCACGATGACCCTCGCCGCCTGCTGCTCGGGCGTGACGACGATGTTTTCCAGTTGCCCGAGAAAGGCCACGCGGTCGGATGCGTCCATCGGGGCACGCACCTGGATGGTCCGCCCGTCCAGCGCCTGGGCGATGCCCGGCGCGAGCAGGCGGTTGATCGCCTCGACCACCCGGCCCGCCGTGCCAAAGTCGTTGTCGTGCAGTTCGACCACCACCGAATCACCCTGGCCGAGTTGGGTGGGCACGCCGCGCTCCACCGTCGCACCGCCGGGAATCCGCCCGGCGAGCAGGTGGTTGATCGTCTGCGAGGCTCCGCCTGCCGCAGCGCCGGCGCCACCGACGATCATGTTGCCCTGGGCCATCGCGTAAATCTGGCCGTCAGCGCCCCTGAGCGGCGTCATCACCAGCGTGCCGCCGCGCAGGCTGCGGGCATTGCCGATGGAGGAGACGGTGACGTCGATCGGCTGTCCCGGTCGCGCGAACGGCGGCAGGTTGGCAGTGACCATCACCGCTGCCACGTTCTTGAGCTGCAGATTGGTGCCCGGCGGCAGGCTCACCCCCATGTTGCCGAGCATGTTGACGATGCTTTGCACGGTAAACGGGGTCTGCGTGGTCTGGTCGCCAGTGCCGTCCAGCCCCACCACCAGGCCATAGCCCACGAGTTGGTTGTTGCGCACACCGCCAATCGAGGCGATGTCCTTGATGCGCTCCGCGGCCAGCGCCGGCCAGGCAAACAGGCTCAGCACCAACAGGAGCATGGTCATCGCGCAACGCAGCGGGTGTGACAGGGGGCCAATGGCAAGTCGAGCCGGATTCATGTGCGCCTCCGCTCAGAACGGCATGAACGCCACGAAGAAGCGCTGCAGCCAGCCCATGCGCTGCGATTCTTCGAGGGCGCCGCTGCCTTTGTATTCGATGCGTGCATCGGCCACCTGGGTCGATTGCACGGTATTCGAGGTGGTCACATGAGTGGCATTGACCACCCCGGAAAAACGGATGAATTCGTTGCCCTGGTTGATCGCCATCTGCTTTTCGCCGGAGACGAGCAGGTTTCCGTTGGGGAGCACCTCGATCACCGTGACGGTAATCGTGCCGTTGAAGGCATTGTTCGCCGCCGCGCCCCCCGAGCCGGTAAAGCTCGACGCCATTTCCGCCTCGGCATTGAGCCCGGACAAGGTCGCCAGCGGCACCCGCCCGAGCGAGGTGATGCCGCCGGACATGCTCGCCGAGCGTGACGCGTTGGCGTTGGAGGTCTTGGTCGCGGTGTTGCGCTCGACCAGGTTGATGGTGATGGTGTCGCCGACGTGCCTGGCTCGGCGGTCCTCGAACAAGGGCCGGGCGCTGGTGGCCTGGTAGATGGAGCCATTGGCGGACAGTGCCTGTGCCTGCGCCTCCGGCCGCGCCGTCATGGGCTGGTGTACCACCGTCGGCGCGGTCGGGTAAACCGACGCACAGCCGCTCGCGACCAGGACCACGGCCGCCAGCATGGGAAGTCGTAGATATCCCGAAACCCGGAAGTGCTTCGTACGCGTGCTCAGCATCATGTCCCTCAAGCTCCGTCAGAGCTGGGTCAGCCGCCCGAGCATCTGGTCGGAGGTCTGGATCGCCCGCGAATTGAGCTCGTAGGCCCGCTGCGTCACGATCATGCTGACCAGTTCCTCCGCCACGTTGACGTTGGACGTTTCCACATAGCCCTGGTTGATCACGCCGGCCCCATTGGTGCCGGGCTGCACCGGGTTGGCCACGCCACTGGAGCCGGTTTCGACGAACAGATTCTCGCCGACCGCCTGCAGGCCGCCCGGGTTGATGAAGGTCGCGACCTGGATCGCACCGACTTCGACCGGTGCGGCCTGGCCTGCCTGGAGCACGCTCACCGTGCCATCCTTGCCAACTGTGATGGTGAGCGCGTCAGCCGGAATATTGATGTTGTCGGCGAGCACATAGCCACTGGCCGTCACCACGTTGCCCTGGTTGTCGAGCTGGAAGGAGCCGTCACGGGTGTAGGCGATGGTGCCGTCCGGCTGCTCGATCTGGAAAAAGCCGTTGCCCTGCAGCGCCAGGTCCAGCGAGTTGCCGGTTTGCTGCAGATTGCCCTGGGAGAACAGGCGCTCGGTCGCCACCGGCCGTACCCCGGTGCCGATCTGCAGACCACTGGAGATCTGGTTCTGCTGGGTCTGCTGCGCACCCGGCTGGCGCAGCGTTTGATACAGCAAGTCCTCGAACACCACTCGCTGGCGCTTGAAGCCATTGGTGGAGACGTTGGCGAGGTTGTTCGAGATGACGTCTAGCTGGGTCTGCTGGGCGTCCAACCCGGTGCGGGCCGTCCATAGCGAGCGGATCATGTCGTGACTCCTTCGGGTTGCCCCCAGCGCCATGCGGCAGAGACAACGTCCATCCATTCATCGTTAGCGTCCAGCTTAGCCCCAGCGGCGAACCGCTGGTCCTGCGAATACGGCGGGATTTGACTGCCAAATCAGCATTTGCATCCGGCACTTTCGGGTCGCCCGAGGCTCGCTCGAAGACACCATCGACACCGCATTTCAACCCGCTCCGGACGACCGCCGCCAGGTGACGCGTGACGATCGGTGGTCCACCTCCCGCTCCCGCAGCCCGCAGCGTCAGCGGTTGCTCAGGATGCGCGAGGCGGACTCGTCGTTGGTCTGGGCGCTCTGGATCATGCGGGTCTGCATCTCGAACTGGCGGGCCAGGGAGATCATCTGCACCATTTGATCCACCACGTTCACATTGCTGCCTTCCAGGTAGCCGCCGGCCACCTTCACCGCTTCATCCACTGGCGCGACTCCGCCGTCGCGCAGCCGGAACAGGCCATCGTCACCCCGCACCAGGTCGGCTTCAGGCGGATTCACCAGCTTGAGCTGGGCCACCACGTTCACCGCGCCGCCTGCACCGGGCTCGAGCGCCGAAATCGTGCCGTCTCGCCCGATCACGATCTCGTTGTCGGGCGGAATCGCGACCGGCCCGCCGTCGCCGATCACCGGCAGACCGCTGCGCGTCTGCAGCACGCCATTGGCGCTCAGTTCGAAATTGCCGTCACGGGTATAGGCCTCGCTGCCGTCGGGCAGTTGCACACTGAACCAGCCTTTGCCCTCCACCGCCACGTCGTAGAGGCGGCCGGTGGCCTGCAGCGGCCCCGGGGTGAAATCGGTGGCGATGCTCGCGTCCACCACGAAGGCGCGCGACGGCAAGGCCTCGCTCTTCACCTCGACGGCGCGCAGCTTGTGCATCTCGGCGCGAAAACCGGTGGAGGTGGCGTTGGCGATGTTGTTGGCGACCGCGCCCTGCTGACCGAGCGTGTGCTTGGCGCCGGTCATCGCGATGTAGATCATGCGGTCCATGTTCGTCTCCCCTGCTCCTGTCCGGCCTCAGCGCCGGCGAATGATTCCACTGCACATCCCGATGACGGCCCGGAGGCAAGCCGCGAATGCGCCACGAACGCTGAGGCCGCGACCGGAACGATAGGCCTTACCTCAGATTCACCAGCGTCTGCAGGATCTGATCCTGAGTGCGGATCGACTGGGCATTCGCCTGGTAATTGCGCTGCTGCACGATGAGTTGCACCAGCTCCTGGGTCAAATCCACGTTGGAATCCTCCACCACACCGGCGCTGATGACGCCGAGCACCCCGGTGCCGGGCGAACCGATGATGGGCTGACCGGATTCCGGCGACTCCGCCCACAGGTTGTTGCCCAGGGAAATCAGGCCATTGGGACTGGCAAAGTTCGCCAGCGCGATACGCCCGATGTCCTTTGTCTGGCCGTTGCTGTAGCGCCCCTGGATTATCCCGTCGCGGGTGGTGACCAAACCGGTGATCTGGCCGGTGGTGTAGCCGTCCTGAACCAGCTCGGTGACGGCGAACGGCGAGCCGAACTGAGTGGCGCGATTAAGGCTCACCGTAATGCTGACATCGCCTGCGCCGGTACCCAGTTCGGCGCCGGTGCGGTCCAGGGTATCGAGCGGCGTGGCGAGCAGTGCGGCGGTATCGACCTTGCCGTTCTCGGTGAATGGCACGGTGCCGAGCAAGGTCATGGGCACGTTTACGATTTGCTGGCCGGGGTTGCCGGGATCATCTACCACGTCTGTGGACAGACGCGCATAGACGTCCCAGGCGTTGGGGCTGGGCGTACCGGGCTGGCGGACGAAGTACAGCGTCGCGGTGATCGGATTGCCCAGGCTGTCGAACACCGTCAGCGAGGTGGTGTAGTTGTAGCTTTCCACCGGAATCTCGACGTCATTCAGATAATTGGAGATGTCCGGTACGGGCGGCACGAGGTCGCCCGGGTTCACTTCGCGCGAATCGAGGTTCAGCGTGAGCGTGGCGCTCTCGGTCTCGCGCGGGTCGATGTTGGAGTTGTCGATGCGCAGCGCGGCGGGCTGCCCCTCGAACACCGTGATCGCCCCCTGTTGGGTCGCCACCGGGAAGCCGGTCAGCCGGTCGCCGATGGCGCTGACGATGAAGCCATCCTTGTCGATGTCGAACTGGCCGTTGCGGGTATAGGCAATCGACCCGTCGGTGCGCTGCATGCGGAAAAAGCCATTGCCGTTGATGGCCAGGTCCAACGGATTGTTGGAGGTCGACAGATTGCCCTGGGTGAAGGCCTGGCGCACCGCATTCACGGTACTGCCGATGCCGATCTGGATGCCGGTCGAGGCACCGCTGAGTGCCGACGCGTAGACATCGGCGAACTGCGCATTGGCGGTCTTGAAACCCACCGTACTCGCGTTGGCGATGTTGTTACTGGTAACGTCGATCGCCCTGGAGGCCGAGTTCAGTCCGCTCAAACCTTGCTGGAATGCCATGATGCTGCCTCCGGATCAGAGAATCTGCTTGATGTCGTCGAAGTTGAAGATACCCAGGCTGCCCACCTGGAGATCGGTGCTCTTGGGCCCGCGCACGACCCCGCTCACGACACCGAATTCCAGCGCATTCACGGTGACCTTTTCGCCACCACGCAGCGCGCTCACTTCCACCGTGTAGCGCCCGTCGGCCGCACGCTCACCGCTCATCGAGGCACCGTCCCATACATAGTTGTGGCTGCCGGCTTCCAGGTCGGTGAATTCGATCTGCGCCACTTCCAGACCGTTGGCGTCCTTTACCGTCAGCGTCACGCGGTCGGCCGGTCCGGCCAGATCGAAGCCGCCCACGCCACCCGCTTCGGTCAGCATCAAACCCTTTCCGGGCACCAGCACACCACGCCCGACCAGCGCAGCCGCCTGTAGCCCCTCGGACGTTTCCTGGGCGCTAAGCAGTTGCTTGACCTGCGCATTGAGCCGCTCAATGCCGTCGACCGTGCTCATCTGCGCAAGCTGCGAGGTGACCTCGGCGTTCTCCATCGGGTTCATCGGGTCCTGGTTGCGCAGCTGGGTGGTGAGCAGGGTCAGAAAGCGCGTCTGCGCGTCCTGCATGTTGCTGGTTTCGTTCGATTCGGTGCGTGCCAGCCCGGACAGCGTGTTGGCGACCTGCTGGGTGGTGTTGACGGTACTCATGGTGTCCTGTCTCCGGCGCGCGCTGCGCCCTCAAACCCTAAACTTACTGGCCGATTGCCAGCGTGCGCTGAAGCAAGGCCTTGGCGGTATTCATCACTTCGGTGTTGTTCTGGTACGAACGCGAGGCGGAGATCATGTTCACCATCTCCTCGACCACATTCACATTGGGCATGGCCACGTAGCCCTCCTCGTCGGCCGCGGGGCTGGCGGGGTCGTACACCAGTCGCAGCGGCGCCGCGCTCTCCACGATCTCGGTCACCCGCACGCCCTGCGACGACGCCCCCGAGGCACCCGCCACCGGCGTCGCCGCGAATACCACCTGCTTGGCGCGATACGGTTGGCCATCGGCACCCACGACGCTGTCGGCATTGGCGAGGTTGGAGGCGGTGGTGTTGAGCCGGACCGACTGCGCGCTGAGCGCCGACCCGGAAATGTTGAAAACGTTGAACATGCTCATGGCGCGCTCCTCACTGGCCCGAGATGGCGCGCTGCATGCCCTGGATCATGCTCGAGATGAAGCGCACGCTGGCCTCGTAGTGAATCGAATTCTCGGCAAAGGCCGCACGCTCCACGTCCATATTCACGGTGTTGCCGTCCACGCTGGCCTGCAACTCCTGGCGGAAGCCGGTATACCCTTCGAACGGCCCGTAGGCCCCCGCATCCGGCACGATGTGACGCGGCGACGTCGCAGCCAGCGCAAGCGGCGCGTTACGCTCGTCAAGCGCACCCTTCAACGCCGAACGGAAATCGATGTCCTTGGCCTTGTAGTGCGGCGTATCCGCGTTCGCGATGTTAGATGCGAGGAGCTCCTGTCGATACGCCTGCACGTTCAGCGCCTTCTGGTGAAAACTCATTGCGTTGTCCAACAGGGCTTTCATGACCTTACCTCCCACTTGCGTCCGGATGCGGCAACCGCAACGGCACGCCTTCTCCATTGCAGCTTCCATGCCAGTCATCCTAACCGCACACTGAATCCCCGCTGGACGCGAAAAGACCGGCCATTACCCGCCAATTCCCGGCCAACTCCCGGCCAACGCCGCGCCAATCTCAACCCGCAAACCGGCCGCCGGGAGCGGACGCGATTGCCGCAAACCGGCAACTCTTGCCGGCCACGGCCGCGCGTGTGTCGGCATGCGATCGCGAAAAAGCGCTCGATCTGGATCGGCCGGCAGCAGACACGGGTTGCCTGATGTCCGCGGTCGTGCTGCAATCCCCGCATGCATCCCGCCTCCCTTCCCAGGCCAGCCGTTCTCGTCGGCGTCTTCGGCGCCCTGCTTCTGGCGCTCTTGCCCCTGGCTGCCCAGGCCCATCAGCCCCCCGCCCCGGTCGAGGCCGTGGCACACAACTTCCTGGCAGCGGAAACCGCCGGCCTGCCAGGTGAGGTCGTGGTAGACATCGGCGCCCTCGATCCGGCCAACCGACTGCCCCCCTGCGATCGCCTGGAAGCTTTCCTGCCTTCTGGCGCGCGTGCCTGGGGCCAGCTCAACCTGGGCGTGCGCTGCGTCGCGCCGGTGGCCTGGACGGTGTATCTGCCCGCCCGTGTGGCGGTGACAATGGACTATGTCGTGACCGCCCGGCCGGTTCGCCCCGGCCAGATCATCGCGCCGGACGACCTGCGCCTCGAACGCGGCGACATCACGTTGCAGCCCGCCTCGGTGGTCACCGACCCGACTCGCGCTGTCGGCCAGCACGCGCGCATCGCCGTCGCCCAGGGCAGCCCGCTACGTCTGGACATGCTGCGCCTGCCACCGGCCATTCAGCAGGGGCAAACCGTCCGCGTCGTCGGCCAGGGAGAAGGTTTCCAGGTCATGAACGAAGGCCGCGCCATGAATCGCGCCGGCGAAGGCGAATCGGTTCGCGTACGCCTGAACAACGGCCAGGTGGTCACCGGTATCGCACGCCACGGCGGCGTGGTCGAACTCCGCTTCTGAGCGAGTTCAGTCTTCTTCGGGTGGCGTGAAAGGGGGGACGGTGTACGCCTTGCCGTGTTTCGCGCAGTCGTCAATCACCGCTTCGGCTTGAGATCGCAAGGTGAGGAAGGTACTCAAACCCGCATCCTCCGGCTTGTCCACAAGATCGGAGTCGAGGTCGATCGCTTTCGAGAAGAAAAGCGAATTAGCGTACTGCAAACCGGCTTTCGCCAAGTCTGGCTCGCGGTGCCCGCCCCAACGGATCAACTGCCGGGCCTCGTACCAATGCACCGCAGCTTCCCCCTCTCCGTCTCCAAAACGATAGCCAACGACGCAGAAGTGGTTGCTGACCGACACGTCGCCGCGTTTGACAATCAGGTATCTCAACTCCTGATCGAGCGCCGCAAATCGTGGATCGTCGACGGGATCCATGTGGCCGACGGGCGGCGGATCAAAAATCAAACCGGACATCGCCACCTGCTCGCCTGCTTGGGCTGTAGGCGACATGAGTGGCGCGCAAAGAGCGAACAAGACGATCGGGAATGCCCTCATCGATTCGGCACTCCCGCCTGTGTCGGCGCCGCTTCGGCTTCTTCACCACGACTACGAATATGCATCGGTCTTCGGGTGCTCCAACATTGCGGTGCCTGCCCGGGTCCGCACCATGAGTACCGTTATCCGCCCATCGCAGGTCGCGTTTACGCCCGCCGGTAGCAGCGCTCACTGCAGAATCATCTCATCGAAATTCGCCTGTCGACAATCCACCCGATCGCCGACAGGCTTGTCACGACGCCGCCATCCAAGCACAATCGACGTAGGCGTCTGGATCGACGCATAAATTCTTAAAGTTTTGACGCCGTCTGCCGTTACACCGGATAGCAATGGAATTATTTCGAGAGGTCCACCCGTGAAAATCGAAGGTAGCACCAAAATGGTGAGCGGCCTGCTGTCCGGTGAGAACCGCGCCAAACCGCAGCCTGACGCCAAACAGGCGGAGGGCCAGGCAGGCGCGAAAGTCGAGATTTCCTCCCTGTCCGCCAGCCTCGGCCGGGCCGAAGCCGCGATGGCCGCCACGCCCACGGTCGATCGTGCCCGCGTGGAGGAACTCAAGCTCGCGATTGCCGAGGGGCGGTTCAAGGTGGATGCGAGTAAAGTCGCCGATGGCTTGATCGACAGCGTCAAGGAAATGCTCGGTTCCGAAGCATAGAACCCAGGAAGAACACATGGCGCGCAGCTTTCCCCAGGCCGAAAAACACCGGTTTGCCATCGTTGTCGATGGCGAGCGCGCGTTGATGGCGCGTTTCCTTGGTCTGCTGGACCAGGAGGAAGCGCTCCTGATCGCGGGCGACACCGACGCCCTGCTCCCCCTCGCCAAGGAAAAGAGCGAGGTCTATCAGCTGCTGCAACGCCATTACGACAGCCGCGCCCTGCTGCTGGGCCGCCTGGGCCTGACCAACAGCGGAGACGCCATCCGCGAGTTGTGCGCCGACATGCCCGATACCCTCGTGCGCTGGAACGAGGTGCTTGAACTGGCTGCCCAGGCCAAGACCCGCAACGAACTGAACGGCAAGCTCATCGTCGAACGCATGCACGACAACCAGGCGGCGCTGTCCGTCCTGCTGACCGCCGCAGACCAGCCGCAACTCTACGACGCCGAAGGCTCGGCCCGCCCGACCGGCGGCGGGCGCATGCTGGGCAGCGCCTGACCGGCTGCGCCAAACGTCGCCGGCAAGGGTTCAGGGACGCCCCGATCCGCCCATCAACATCCCCCGCTCCCTGCTTCCTCGCCCCACCCGCTTTTTCGCTGGACCGCCCCCTCTGCCTCATCCGCTTCTTCGCCGTTCGCGGCGCCTGTCGCTCGACGGCACGGGTGGAGCACAAAGCAGTCCGCTGACAACGGGCTTGCATCCACGTCTGCGGACGGTATCCTTGTGCGCTTTCCGCGCTCGCGCACATTTCGCAGAATTCGACCAAGGTCATGACCGACAAGCACTACGACGAATCTTCGTTCCGCGTCCTCAAGGGACTGGAGCCGGTGCGCGAACGCCCGGGCATGTACACCCGCACTGACTCGCCCGCCCATATCATCCAGGAAGTCATCGACAACGCCGCGGACGAAGCGCTGGGGGGGTTCGCCAAGAAGATCCATGTCACCCTGCACCTGGATGGCTCGATCACCGTTGCCGACGACGGACGCGGCATTCCGGTGGGTCTGCATCCCCAGGAAGGCGTGCCGGTGGTGGTGCTCGCCTACACCCGGCTGCACGCTGGCGGCAAGTTCGACAAACGCGAGGGCAACGGCGCCTACGCGTTTTCCGGCGGTCTGCACGGTGTCGGCGTGTCGGTGACGAATGCACTCTCCACCCGCATCGAGGTGGAAGTGAAACGCGACGGCAAGATCCACCGCATCGATTTTTCCGACGGCGGCGAACGCATCGGCGAACTGCGTGTGGAAGGCGAGTGCGGCCGCCAGACCGGCACCCGCGTGCGGGTGTGGCCGGACGGCAAGTACTTCGACAACCCGCGCGTGCCGATGAACGAACTGGAGCGCCTGCTGCGCAGCAAGGCGGTGCTGCTGCCCGGCGTGTCGGTACGACTGGACATCGAACAGGCAGGCGCTCCGGCGCTGACCAAGGTGTGGAGCTACCCCGAAGGGCTGGCCGGATATATCAAGGAACTGGCGGGTGACATCGAGCCGGTGTGCCCGCTCTACGCCGGCGAACGCTATGCCGGCACCGATGACGCGAGTTTCGCGCCGGGCGAAGGCGCCGCCTGGGCGGTGGGCTGGTTCGAAAGCGGCGTACCGAGCGAATCCTACGTCAACCTCATTCCCACGGTCGCGGGCGGCACCCATGAGTCCGGGCTGCGCGCCGGAGTCTTCGAGGCAGTGAAGTCCTTCATCGAGCACCACGCCTTGCTGCCGCGCGGCGTAAAACTGCAGCAGGAGGACGTATGCGGACGGATGAGCTTCGTGCTGTCGGCGCGCCTGCTCGACCCGCAATTCCAGGGGCAGGTGAAGGAAAAGCTCAACTCGCGCGAGGCGGTAAAACTGGTATCCAGCCAGATCCGCGACCCCTTCGAGATCTGGCTCAACAACCACGTCGAGGCCGGCCGCGCCATTGCCGAGTTGTCGATCAAGCAGGCGATGGCGCGCCAGCGCAGCGCCCAGAAGGTGGAAAAGAAAAAGACCTCCGGCGTCGCCGTGCTGCCCGGCAAGCTCTCCGACTGCGAATCCGAGGATTTGTCGGACAACGAGATCTTCCTCGTCGAAGGCGACTCGGCCGGCGGTTCGGCGAAGATGGCGCGCAACAAGGAAACCCAGGCCATCCTGCCGCTGCGCGGCAAGGTACAGAACGCCTGGGAGGTCGATCCCAACCGCCTGTTCGCCAACGCCGAGATCCACGACATTGCGGTCGCGCTGGGGGTGGACGCCCACACGGCCGACAGCACGCCCGACCTGTCCGGGCTGCGCTACGGCAAGGTCGTCATCATGTCCGACGCCGACGTCGACGGTGCGCACATCCAGACCCTGCTGCTGACGCTGTTCTTCAAGCACTTCCCCAAGCTCATCGAGCAAGGCCACATCTACGTCGCCCAGCCACCGCTATACCGCATCGACGTTCCCGCCCAGGGCAAGAAGCGCCCGGCACGGCGCCTGTACGCGCTGGACGACGGCGAACTGACCGCCATCCGCGATCGCCTCGAGAAGGAAGGCTTCCGCCCCGACGCCATCGAGGTTGGCCGCTTCAAGGGCCTGGGCGAAATGAACCCGGACCAGCTACGCGAAACCACCATGGACCCGGCCACCCGGCGGGTTCTACCGGTGCGGGTGCGCAACGGCGCGATGGACGATACCCTGAGGATGTTCACGCTGCTCATGGGCAAGGGCGAGGCCTCGAGCCGCCGCGCCTGGATGGAAGAAAAAGGCGACACCGTCGAGGCCGATGTGTGAGCAACAAGCACGGCCTGAGTGAAGTGCCGCCCCGCTGCAAGCGCCCCCTTGCGACTGAACGAAACGACGACACCGCATGAGCAACGACACGCCCGACCTGTTCGAGTCTCCCCCCGCCAACGAGCCGCCTGCGACCGCTGCGCCCGCACCCCCCCCTGAGGCTGCCAGCCGCCAGGACGAGGCGCCCGACGCCACCACGCCCGCCGGCCTGTCCGAGCGATTCGGCCTTGGCGATGCGGCGACCGCCAGTAGCCAACCACCCGCGCCGCCGCATGACGGCGGCCCGGCCAATGGCGACGACGACGGCACCCTGCCCCTAGACCTCTTCGCCGAGCGCGCCTATCTCGCCTACGCGATGAGCGTGGTGCGCTCGCGCGCGCTGCCGCAGGTCGAGGACGGTCTCAAGCCGGTGCAGCGTCGCATTCTGTTCGCAATGAACGAGATGCGCCTGTCGGCCACCTCCAAGCACGTCAAGTCGGCGCGCGTGGTCGGTGACGTGATCGGTAAATACCACCCCCACGGCGACTCCTCGGTGTACGACGCCATGGTGCGGGTTGCCCAGGATTTCTCGCTGCGCTACCCGCTGGTCGACGGCCAGGGCAACTTCGGCTCGCGCGACGGGGATTCGGCGGCGGCGATGCGCTACACCGAATGCCGCCTCACGCCCATCGCCGAACTGCTGCTGTCGGAGATCGACCGCGGTACGGTGGATTTCCTGCCCAACTACGACGGCGCCTTCCAGGAGCCGCAGTTCCTGCCCGCCCGCCTGCCCTTCGTGCTGCTCAATGGCGCTTCCGGCATCGCCGTCGGCATGGCCACCGAGATTCCGCCGCACAACCTGCGTGAAGTCGCGGAGGCCGCCTGCCACCTCATCCGCCATCCCGAAGCGACGCTGGACGAGATCCTGCCCATCCTGCCGGGACCGGATTACCCCGGCGGTGGACAACTCATCTCCAGCCCCGAGACCATCCGCGAGGCCTACGCCGGCGGACGCGGCAGTCTGCGCCTGCGCGCACGCTGGCACGTCGAGGAACTGGCGCGCGGGCAGTGGCGTGTGATCATCGACGAACTGCCGCACGGTGTCTCCACCTCCAGCGTACTCGCCGAAATCGAGGCCGCCACCAATCCGCAACCGCGCGCGGGCAAGAAGGAGGTCACTCAAGAGCAGAAGAACCTCAAGCAACTCATCCTGGGGGTGCTCGACACCGTACGTGACGAGTCCAGCGACAAATCACCGGTGCGCATCGTGCTCGAACCGCGCTCCAGTCGCCAAAGCCGCGACGAATTCATGGCGGTGCTGCTGGCGCACACCAGCCTGGAAACCTCGACGTCGATCAACCTCACCATGATCGGCCGCGACGGCCGGCCGCAACAGAAGAACCTGCTGCAAATCCTCAAGGAGTGGATCGACTTCCGCTTCGTCACGGTCGAACGCCGCACCCGCCACCGACTGGCCGAAGTGGACCGGCGCATCCACATCCTCGAAGGGCGCATGATCGCCTTCCTCCACATCGAGGAAGTGATCCGTGTGATCCGCGAGTCGGACGAGCCGAAACCGGCCCTGATCGAGGCCTTCAAGCTCACCGAGGTCCAGGCCGAGGACATTCTCGATATCCGTCTGCGCCAGCTCGCGCGCCTGGAAGGCTTCAAGATCGAGAAAGATCTCGCCGAGCTGCGTGAGGAGCGCGATGGCCTGATGGAACTCCTCGACAGCCGCAACGCCATGACGCGGCTGATACTCAAGGAAATCCGCGAGGACGCCAAAAAATTCGGCGACGACCGCCGCACCGTACTCGAGGCCGTGGCGCCCGTCGCGCCGGCCGAAATCGCCGCGCCGGACGAACCGGTCACGGTGATCCTGTCGCGCAACGGCTGGATCCGCAGCCGCCAGGGGCATGGCATTGACCCCGCCAGCATCACCTACAAGGCGGGCGACCACGGCTTCGCCGTGATCGAGACGCGCACCACCTGGCCGCTAGTGGTCATCGACACCAGCGGACGCGCCTATACCGTGAAGATTCCCGACCTGCCAGGCGGTCGAGGTGACGGCGCACCGATCACTACTTTCGTCGAATTCCAGGACGGCGGCAAACTCGCCCAGGTGGTGTCGGACGATCCCGCCAGCGCCTGGATGTTCGCCCATACTGGCGGCTACGGCTTCATCTGCAGCATTGCTGACGCCACCAGCCGCCAGCGCGCGGGCAAGGCCTTCATGAGCCTGGAAAAAGGCGAAAAAATCCTGGCGCCAGCGCGGGCACTTGGCGACTGGATCGTCGCCGTATCCGAGAACGGCCGCATCCTGGTCTTCCCGCGTGCGGAGATGAAGGTTCAGGCGGGCGGGCGCGGCGTCATCGTCATGGGGCTGGACGAGCGCGAAAGCCTTGCTGCGGTGGCGGTGCCGGCCAATGACGCAAATGTGGTCGTGGAAGGCATGGGCCGCGGCGGCAAGGCCACCGAAGTCGAGTTCAAACCCGCCCAGCTGGAAAACCTGCGGCACCGCCGTGCCCGCAAGGGTGTCGCCTTGACCAAGAAGATCACACCAACCGCACTGCGCTGAACGCCCGGGGCGAGTCAGCCCGAATGCCGAGCGGGCTCACACGCCCGTTCGGATCGCCGTCTGCCACAAATCGGCGGAACACCCTCTCGCTACTCGCGTGGCGGAAGCCCGCAATAGCGCCTCAGTCGTCGCGCACACCCAGCGGTGCCGCCTGCTCCCCGGGCTGCGTCGGCTGCGGGAGGATGGACAGGATCGGGTCGCTCGGTCTCAACGGTATCGGCACGCTTGGTAGTTCCGGCTCTTCAGGTTCTGCGAACAGCGACTCGATGAGAATGGTCACGCGCCGGTTGCGCGCCCGCCCCGCTTCGCTGGCGTTGTCCTCGATCGGGCGCTGGTCGCTGTAGCCGGCCGCAGTCAGACGGCCGGCCGCCACCCCCGCGTCGATGAACAAACGCACCACGGACGATGCACGCGCCGACGACAGCTCCCAGTTGGACGGAAAGCGGAAAGTACTGATCGGGATGTTGTCGGTATGCCCTTCGACCTTGATCGGAAAGTCCGCCTCGGCCAGCACCTGGGCCACCGCACGCAAGGGCGCAGCGGCGGCCGGCCCCAGCGCCGCTTCACCGGGTGCGAACAACACGCTGGCGTTGATTTCCACCGAAATGCCGTGCGCGCCCTCGGTAACAGTGACCTGGCCACTGCGGGTGAGCGGCTCGAGCACGCGCCGGATCTCGTCGGCCATGCTGCGCATGCGTTGGACCTGATCGGTGCGACGGTTGTCGCGCGACGACTCGGGTGACGGCCGGTTCACCACCGTCGGCAGCGCCGTGGGCGGCACCACCGGTGGCAGGATGATCTGCTGCCCCTGTTCGTTGATGTTGATGCTGCGAAAGGCACTGACCAGTGAATCCGACAAAACCTTGTACTTGCCCTCGTTGATTGAGGAAAGCGAATACATCACCACGAAGAAGGCGAACAGCAAGGTGATGAAGTCGGCGTACGAAACCAGCCACCGTTCGTGGTTCTCGTGCTCTTCGACCGGTTTGCGGCGCCTGCCCATCGCGTGAATCCTCACTTCGCCGCCCACCAACGGACGACGCCTGTCCCTACGCTGCCTATTACTTTAACCGAGCCCCTCGAATCGGACCATCCGGATAAGCAGGGGTTTGCACCGCCAATTCGAGCGGTGACCGAGAGAAAAGTCACATCGGACGCGTCGGACGGCGGTACAGAGCCGAAGAACTAAAAGAGAATCGATACTCAAGTATGCCCAGACTGGGCCGTTCACATCGGGGAGACAGTCTTGCGAGGATTACAACAACAATGAACTTCATCTGGAACAGCGTACGCAACAAGCTGCTGCTGATCGCGGGCACCGGCACGGTGCTGGTATTGCTCGCCGCGGGCATCGGCCTCTACATGCAGGCTCAGTCGATTCGCGCCTTCTCGATCGAAGTGCGTCAACTCGAGGAGGACCGGGCGCGCATCATGGATGCGCAGTTCGCCTTCACCGAGCAGCAGCGCGAGTGGAAGAACACCATTCTGCGAGGTGCCGACCATCGCGAGCTCGAGAAGTACTGGAACGCCTTCGAGCGCAACGAATCGCAGGTGGCGGACACCATGGCGGCGGTGCTCACCCGGGTGCAGGATGGCGGTCTGCGCACGGCCATCGAGCGCTTCAACGAAGCGCATCGCGAAATGGGGCAGCGTTATCGCGCAGTGCTCAAGGAGTACCGGAGCTTCTTCGACATTACCGGCGCCGACACCGACGCGGCCGGCCTGGAGGCTGCCCCCGCGGAAGCGCTCGCCCAGATCGTGGCCTCTCTCGAGCGCACCATCGACAGCGAGCGCGAGCGCATCACCGCGGCGGCCCCGCGCGCAATCTGGATCAGCGTCGGTCTGATGGCTGCTGCATGCATGCTGGCTTTCGTGATCTTCGTTTGGCTGCTCGAAAAGCAGGTTGTCGGACCGGCGCGCGAACTCGAAGCCGGGCTCAGACTGCTTGCACGCGGCGATTTCGGCCGTCCGATCACGGCCCACACCCAGGACGAGATCGGCCGCATCGCCGCGAGCGCGGAATCGATCCGGCATGACCTGGGCAAACTGATCCGACGTGTCTCGGAGTCGGTGGCCAGAGTAGACACCGCCGCCGGCAGCCTTGCCTCGGATGCGCAAAAGGCCGCCACGTCTGCCGCCAGCCAATCCGCGTCGGCAACGGCGACCGCCTCCACGGTCGAGCAAGTGACCGTCTCCATCCAGCAGATCAGTGACAACACGCAACGGGTCAACGAATCGTCGCGCAACGCCAGCGAAGGATCCCAGGCTGCCGGCCGGCGCCTGGCACGCCTCTCGGCCACCATCGAGCAGACCGCAGCAGTCATGCAGAACGTCAGCACGGCCGCCAGCAACTTCATCCGCGATGCCCAGCAGATCACCGCCATCACCAGCCAGGTGCGAGAGATCGCCGAGCAAACCAACCTGCTCGCCCTGAACGCGGCGATCGAGGCCGCGCGCGCGGGCGAGCAGGGTCGTGGCTTTGCGGTTGTGGCGGACGAGGTACGCAAGCTGGCGGAAAAGTCCAGTCAGTCCGCGACGGAAATCGACGCCATCACGGGCGCACTGGGCGAGGAGGCGAATGTGCTCGATCGCGAGCTCAATCGCGGCATCGAAGCACTGGATTCGAGCCGCGAACACATGCAGCAAACGTTGCAGGCGGTGGAAGGCGCAAACAAGGCGGTCGATCAGACGACCTCCGAGGTCGAGGAAATCAGCACCGCGGTGCGCGAGCAAAGTGCGGCAAGCACCCAGATCAGCCAGAACGTGGAACAGATCGCGCAGATGATAGAGGCAAGTCACACCGCGCTGGAGCACATGTCGGAGACGGCATCCGAACTGCACACGCTGGCGGACGAACTCAAGAGCGCGGTCGACAGTTTCCGGCTGTGACAGCACACCCCGCGCGGGGTCTCACGACCCCGCGGATCAGGCGATGTAGCCGCGCATGCGGCTTTCGATGATGCGCGGGTTGTCGCCATTGGCGATCCCCACCAGGCCGTCGACCAGCATCTCGCGCTGCGAAGTGATGCTGGCGATGTGCGCCATGAGTTTCTTGGAAATCGGCAGGAAAATCAGGTTGGCGAAACCCACACCATAAATCGTCGCAACAAAGGCCACCGCGATACCAGCCCCCAGGCGGGACGGATCGGTCAGGTTTTCCATCACATGAATGAGGCCCATCACCGCGCCGAGAATCCCGATCGTGGGCGCGTACCCCCCCGCCGCTTCCCAGATCTTGGCACCCAGGCGCAGTTGCGCATCGGTCGCGTCGATCTCGACCTCCAGCACCTCGCGCAGGCGTTCGGGCTCGACGCCGTCGACCAGCAGTTGAACCCCCTTGCGCATGAACGGATCGCGCAGCAGGTTGATGCGCCCCTCCAGCGCCAGCAATCCTTCCTTGCGTGCGATCTGGCTCCAGTTGGTTGCTTCGGTGATGATCGCTGCATGATTGACGGCTGGCGGTACGAACACCCACCGGACCATGCGCATGCCGTCCATGAAGACCCGCATCGGGCTTTGCAGCATCACCGCACCCAGCGTACCGCCCATCACGATCAGGAAGGCCGTCGGCTGGATCAGGGACGCGACGTGGCCGCCTTCCATGACCTGGCCGACCAGGATGGCGGCGATGCCGAGGGTCAGTCCTATCAGGCTGATCTTGTCCATGAGGCGTCAAACACCGTACAAGTCTTGTATTGTTCGGGCATCGCAACACGCGTCCAGGTCACGGGCAGCGACGGAATGATCGAATCCGGCCACGGCAGGGGCTCGCAACCCAGCCGCGAGCCGCTCAACCGCGCTTCGGCGGTCGTCCACGTTTTGCCACCGGTGCAGCCGCGGCGCTGCCGAACATGCGCGCCCGCAGGCGGGCAACACACTGGCTGTGGAGCTGGCATACGCGCGACTCCGACACCCCGAGCACCTCGCCGATCTCGCGCAGATTGAGTTCCTGCTCGTAGTACAGGCCCATGACCTGTTTCTCGCGCTCGGGCAGGTCGTCGATCGCGCGGATCAGGCTCGCGCGCATGTCGGCATCCTCAAGCAGCGCGAGCGGATTGGAATCGTCTTCGCCCAGATAGCGCTCCAGGAAATCCTCGCCCTCGGCACCGGAAAAATCCTCGAAGTACACCAGTTGATGGCCGCGCGCGTCCTGCAGCATGCGCTGGTACTCATCCAGCGGCATGTCCAGCGCCTGGGCCAGTTCGGCTTCGGACGGCGGCCGGCCATTGCGCTGCTCGAGCTCATGAATGGCGGTTTCGATGCGGCGCATGTCGCGCCTGAGGCTGCGCGGCAGCCAATCGTTTTCGCGCAGGCCGTCCAGCATGGCGCCGCGTATGCGCTGCACCGCGTAGGTCTCGAACTGCGCGCCCAGACCATCCTCGAAACGATCAATCGCATCGAGCAGGCCGAGCATGCCGTTCTGGACCATGTCCTCCATCTGCACACTGGCCGGGAGCTTGGCCAGCAGATGGCAGGCGATGCGCTTGACCAAAGGCGCATAACTTTCGACCAGCGATCCTTTGTCCAGATTTCCGTCCGCGTCGTACATCCACACCGCCTGAATTTTCTTGCGCCGCGAGCGCGGCCGCTCGCCGCCCTCTTCTTCCGCGATTTTATATTGTCGCGCGGCGCCGGAGACCCTGGCCGTGGAATATAGCATGGTCATGGTGCTACCTTGCCCCGGCGGCACGTGGCGGTGCGACGCCACGCGCCAGCGCCTCAAGCCTTCTCAGAAAGGCGGCTTCCGCACCGCGCGGCGAGGCAGCGGCGGCCTCGCAGGCCAGGCCGTGCGCCAGATCATCGCGCTCGACTTCGCCCAACCACGCCAGCGGCACGCCGATATGGCGTCGTACCAAGCTGTTGAGGCCAGTGAAGAAGGCGTTGGCTTCGGCACGGTCGCGCGCACGCGCGACCGCCACGTGCAGCGAACCGGCACCGGCCGCAGCCAGCCGCTTGATGATCTGATAGGCCTCGGTGGCGCCGCTGCGACTGGCTTCCGCCACCACCAGACGACGCGGCGCGGCGAAAATGAACGGCGACGGATCGGTTGCAGCTTCACCCTGGCTGTGAATAAGCACGAAACCAGCGTGGCGCTGCAGTTCACGCAGGGCCGCCACCAGCACGCCGCGACGCTCATCGTCGAGCAAGGGCAAGGCCAGCGCGGCCGCCGCAACCGGCACCCGCCCCATCAGGCCGGGAATGGGCTGTACCAGTGCCCGCGCGCCCACCCTGCCGCCCAGCACGCTCAGCAGGTCCGGGCCCGGGGGCAGGTCGAACACGCCGGCCAGTGCGCCCTCGCCCGGCGCCTCGTCGAGGATCAGCACCCGCTCCGATTGCCCGGCAATGCGATAAGCGGTCTGCACCGTGGTGCACATGTGATTGCGACCGGTCGCATACACGGCCACCACCGTGGGCGGCGTACGGCGGAACAGGCGGCGCAGCCCGGCGGCCTGGTCTTCTCGCGAGTCGATCATGTCAGCGCTCCATTCCAGCGGCCATCATCAGCGCCGCCTCATCGTCACGCAGCCGCCACGGCGAATCCTCGCCGCGGGCGCGCAAGGCGCGGTGCAGCAGGTAGGCCCGGTTCGGCAGGTGCAGGTCCTCGGGCACCCGCTGGCCGTTGGTGACGTAGAACACCTCCAGCTCGTGCGCGATGGCCGCGCCGATCGCCGGTGCGAGTGAGGCCGCCTCGTCCACCTTGGTGAACACGCAGCCGGCGAGGTCGGGCCCGCGGTAGGCACGGATCACGTCGTCCAGGGTGTCGCCGCGGCAGGTGGCGTTGAGCAGCAGCAAGCGGCGCACGTTGCCGGCGCCGCTGAGCATGGCCGCCTGCTGAGCGACCATGCGGTCGCGCTGACTCATGCCGACGGTGTCGATCAACACCATGTGCTTGTTGCGCAGTTCGCCCAGCGTCTGGCGCAGTTCGGAGGCGTCGCGCACCGGGAACACCGGCACGCCCAGAATCCGGCCGTAGATGCGCAACTGTTCCTGAGCACCGATGCGGTAGCCGTCGGTGGTGATCAGGGCAAGCCGCTCGGCGCCGTGGCGCACCACAAAGCGCGCGGCAATCTTGGCGGTGGTCGTGGTCTTGCCGACCCCGGTAGGGCCGACCAGCGCATACACTCCGCCCTGGTCGATGAGGTCGGCGTCCGACGACATGGCCCGCATGTCGCGTGCAAGCAGTTGCTTGACGGTTGCACGTGCGGCTTCCAGCGTCGCATCGTCGCCGACCGCGTCGGCAAGTTCGCGCGCGAGCGTGCTGGAGAAACCGGCCTCCAGCAATTCACCGACGATCTCGGCACGGGCCGGCGCCTTTTTGCGGGTCTCCCCCCAGGCGAAGCCCGCAAGCTGGCGCTCGATCATGCCGCGAATGCTGCCGAGTTCATCCATGAGCTTGGCGTTGGCTTCCTGCAGCGCCTGAATGCGTACCTCGTCGCGACGGGCCCGGTCGGCCGACACCGCAGCCGCCGAAGTCGCACCCGCCGACAACTCGCCATCGGACGCGGACTCGGCAATCGGCGCCCGATGAGCAGCCTGCGGCTTGCGCGCGGCCGCAGCGGGCGGCTCGTCGCGCGCCACATCCGGCCGTGAGATCAGAATCTCGTCTGGATAGGGTGCCTGGCGCATCAGGTAGTCGGCCGTCTCCACCCGTGGGGGCTGGAACGGCCGGACCACCGGGGCCGGCTCCAAGATCGACGCGTGGGCGGAGAACTCGTGCGACCGTTCCGCGCGCCCCCCACCTTGTTGCGACCGATCCGCTTCGGCCACCTGGCGTTCCCGCAGCCCACCCGCTCGCAGCGGCTCGGCGTTCGCCGTGGCCACCGCGCGAGACGGCTGCGCACGCATGGCGGAGAGACTCACCCGGTAATCATCTTCGTCGGTGGCGAAACCGGGCCCCGCTTCTTCAGGCGCGGCCGGCGCCGGGGCGGCTCGCTGCGGCGCCGCGGCGGCTGCCTGGAAGGCACCCACTGCCTCGGACGGCAGCGCCAGGATTTCGACGCCCCCCGGCACTGCCCGGTTTGACAGCACAATGGCATCCGCACCGAGTTCCGCCTTGAGCTCACGCAAGGCGTCGCGGGCGGTTTTTCCAAAATAGCGCTTGACGTTCATACCGGGTCTCCCTGCCTCCGCGCATTCCATACATTCCGCGCAGGATCGACTCCATTATGTGGTGCTGCCCAGCCGCGGAGCGCCCGGAATAAACTGGTTTCTCCCCGCTTATTCCCACCACTGCAGCGTAGTTCCAAAGCCCCCTGTGTGGTCGTGGCAAGCATCGCGCGCACCCTCAACCCGCAGCTCCACCCACCATCGCCGAAACGCGGATGGTGCGTGACTCGGGTACCTCGGCGTTGGAGATGACCTTGAGCGACGGCACGCTGCGACGCAGGAAGCGCGACAGCAGCCAGCGCAGCTGCGGCGGCACCAGCAGCACCGGCGGCAGCCCGATGTCTTCCTGGCGTTGCGCACCTTCGGCGGTCTGACGCAACAGGCCGTCGGCAAGACCCGGTTCGATCGCGCCATCGCCGCTGGACATGGCCTGGGTGAGGATGCGCTCCAGAGTGGGGTCGAGCGCCAGTACCTGCAGCTCCTCGTTGCCGGGGAACAGGCTCTGGATGATGGCGCGGCCCAGCCCCTGACGGACGCGGGTGGTGAGTTCCATCGGGTCCTGGGTGCGCGGTGCATGCTCGGCGAGGATCTCGATGATGCTGCGCATGTCGCGGATATTCACGCCCTCCTCCAGCAGATACTGGAGCACGCGCTGTATCACACCCACCTGCAGCACATTGGGCACCAGATCCTCCACCAGCTTGGGCGTGGTCTTGGCAATGTGGTCGAGCAAGGCCTGGGTCTCCTGGCGGCCCAGCAGCTCCGCCGCATGGCTGAGGATGAGGTGGTTGAGGTGGGTGGCCACCACGGTGCTGGCATCCACCACCGTGTAGCCGAGCGCATGCGCCTGTTCTCGCTGGCCGGATTCGATCCAGTACGCGGGCAGATTGAAGGCTGGGTCGCGCGTCTCGCGGCCACTGAGCGTCCCGGTCACCCGGCCAGGGTTGATCGCCAGATACTGGCCCGGATAGGCCTCGCCGGCGCCAATCTCGACGCCCTTCAGGGTAATCCGATAAGCATTTGGCCGAAGTTCCAGATTGTCGCGGATATGGACCGGCGCGGTCAGGAAGCCGACTTCCTGAGCGAACTTCTTGCGCAGGCCGCGGATGCGTTTGAGCAGTTCGCCATCCTGCCCCTTGTCCACCATGGGGATCAGGCGGTAGCCGACTTCCAGCCCCAGCACATCGACCGGCGTCACGTCGTTCCAGCTGGCATCCACCGCTTCTGCGGACGGCGCCTCGGCCGCCGCGGCCGCCGGCGCCTCTGCCTCGGCCGCAGCGGCCTCGCGCCCAGCCTTGTAGCGATGCCAGGCGAGCCCGCCGAACGCGGCCGAAATCAGTATGAACACCAGGTTGGGCATGCCCGGGATGAGACCGAGCACGCCGATGATGCCGGCGGTCAGCATCAGCACCTGCGGATTTGAGAAGACCTGGTTGATGACCAGGCCACCCACGTCACCCTCGTCGCCGACACGCGACACCACCAGACCGGCGGCCACGGAGATGATCAACGCCGGAATCTGCGCCACCAGCCCGTCACCGATGGTGAGCAGCGTGTAGGTTTCGATCGCCTGCCCCATGGGCATGCCGTGCTGCACGGTACCGACCACCAGCCCGCCGATGATGTTGATGAGCAGGATGAGAATGCCGGCGATCGCGTCACCGCGCACGAACTTGGAAGCACCGTCCATCGCGCCGTAGAAATCGGACTCCTGCGCCACCTCCTTGCGCCGTCGCTTGGCCTCCTTCTCATCGACGAGGCCGGCGTTGAGGTCGGCATCGATCGCCATCTGCTTGCCGGGCATCGCGTCCAGGGTGAAGCGCGCACTCACCTCGGCGATGCGCCCGGCACCCTTGGTGATGACCACGAAGTTGATCAACACCAGAATACCGAACACCACCAGGCCAATCGCGGTATTGCCGCCAACCAGGAAGTAGCCGAAAGCCTCGATGACCTTGCCTGCGGCATCAGGCCCGGTATGCCCCTCCAGCAGCACGATGCGGGTCGACGCAACGTTGAGCGCCAGCCGCAGCAGCGTGGTGACCAGCAATACCGTGGGAAAGACCGAGAAGTCGAGCGGTTTGCGGGTGTACATCGCCACCAGCATCACCATCACCGCCAGCGAGATGTTGAAGGTAAACAGCAGATCCAGGCCGAACGCCGGTAGCGGCAGCACCATCATCGACAGGATCATGATGATGAAGATCGGCGCCCCCAGCAGGCGCAGATTCGTCGGCGTCAGCAACGCCCGCAGGTTCAGGGTTTCAAGCATGTGAAAACCTCATACGACTCATGCATCACGCGGGAACAGGCCTGCCTCATGCTGCCCCCTCGGGTATGCCGGGATCCAGATCGGGTGGCACCGGCAGTGCCCCCGGTTCGTGCGGCCGCGCACCACCGTGCGACAGCCAGTGATTCAGCTGGTAGACGTAGGCCATGACTTCGGCAACGGCGGTGTACAGCCCCACCGGCACCGCCTGCTCGAGCTCGCAGTGGGTGTATAGCGCCCGCGCCAGGGGCGGCGCCTCGAGCAGCGGCACGTCATGCTCGCGCGCGAGTTCGCGAATCCTCAGCGCGATTTCGCCGCGTCCCTTGGCCACGACCACCGGCGCCCCCATGCGCTGCGAGTCGTACTTGAGCGCCACCGAGAAGTGCGTCGGGTTGGTGACCACCACATCCGCCTTGGGCACTTCCGCCATCATCCGGCGACGCGCCATTTCGCGCTGCAGGCTGCGCACCCGTGCCTTGACGTGCGGATCGCCCTCCTGCTCCTTGTTCTCGCGCTTGACCTCGTCCTTGGTCATGCGCAGTTTGCGCTGGTACTGCCAGAGCTGGAACGGCACGTCGATCAGGGCGATCAACGCCAATCCCAGCACGATGATCAACGCGGCGAACACCAGGGTGTCGAGAAATTCGGGAATGGCGCGCTCGAGCGACAGGGTCATCAGCGAGAATACGTGCTCGTGCTCGCGATACATCACCAGCACGCCCATCGTGCCGACCACCAGGGTCTTGAGGATGGACTTCACCAGTTCGGCCAGGCCGTGCACTGAAAACATCCGGCCCAGACCCTTGAGCGGATTCATGCGATCGAACTTCAGGCCCAGCGCCTTGGGCGAGAACACGAAGCCGCCGAGCAGGATCGGCGCGGTGACGGCGGCAACCATCAACAGCCCGAACAAGGGCACGAAGGTCAGCAGCATCTGGGTGAACAGCAGTCCGAAACCTTCGAGCATGAGTTGCGTATCGAAGGCCATATTGCGATCGAAAGCAAACCCCTGACGCAAGGTGTTGAGCACCCGCGGGCCGATCCAGCCACCCATCAGCCACAGGCCGGTGACCCCGATGATGAGCACGAGAAAGGTCGACAGCTCGCGCGACTGCGGAACCTGCCCTTCCTCGCGGGCCTGTTCCAGTCGTCGTGGTGAAGGTTGTTCGGTCTTTTCGAGATCGCTTTCTTCGGCCATGGCCGACTCCCGGTGCTAACCCTGGTGTCCGGCGGACACAAGGCGACCCGGAGCCATTATGGCAATCGGGCGGCAAATCTTGCCGCCCGATAAAGGCAGGAAAAGCCCCTTAATTCGGCCTGCTGCGGCCGGCGGTCAGCGCGGAGCGGGCAGCGCCCCCACCCCGCGGATGCGGTCGCCTTCGGCGATACCGCGCTCCGCGAACCAACCCTGGTTCATTTCCAGCGCGAAGCGCGCGGGCGCGGCGGCGCAGTGGCTGGTTTCATCCAGCGGCGTCATGTCGGCAATGTTGATCACTTCGCCCTCTTCGTCGAGAAAGGCCACCGACAGCGGAATCAAGGTGTTCTTCATCCACATGCAATGGCGGGCGGTTTCGGTGAAGACGAACACCATGCCCTTGTTCACCGCCATCGACTGGCGATGCATCAGGCCCGTCTGCCGGTTCTGCGGCGTATGCGCCAGTTCCGCTTCGATCCGGTACATGCCGGCAAACAACTCCACCACCGGCATCTGCGCCAGCGCCGAGCCGCCCCAGGCAAGCATGCACCCGGCACAAACCAGTCTCGCGATCCTGCGCAACGCCGCCACGCCCCTTGATTCCTTCATCGTCCACGCTCCATGACCATTGCTCTATCGCGCAGCGCCGCGCGGCCCACGCTTCCAGCGGCGAGGCCCCTCACCCGGCGACGGTCCGCGGCCACGCGCGGCCCGTCCATCGTCGGCAACCGACATAGCCGGTAGCGCGTGCGGCGATACATCGCGCCATTCTCCGGGCAACAGCCCGTCCAGCGCAAACGGTCCGATGGCCACGCGGATCAGCCGCAGGGTCGGGAAGCCGACCTTGGCCGTCATCCGCCGCACCTGCCGGTTCTTGCCCTCGCGCAACACCAGCTCCACCCACGAAGTCGGCACGGACTTGCGAAAGCGCACCGGCGGATCGCGCGTCCACAACCACTCCGGCGCTTCGATCCGGCGTGCCCCGCACGGCTGCGCAACGAAGTCGCCCAGATCCACGCCGGCACGCAGCCTCCGCAGCGCCGCCTCGTCGACCTCGCCCTCAACCTGCACGACGTAGGTCTTGGGCAGTTTGTGACGCGGATCGGCGATGCGGTGCTGCACTGCACCGTCGTCGGTCAGCAGCAGCAAACCCTCGCTGTCGGTATCCAGCCGCCCCGCCGCATACACGTCCGGCACCGGCACAAACGCCTTGAGGGTCGGTCGCTCGCCTTCCGCACTGAACTGGCACAACACTCCGTAGGGCTTGTTGAGGGCGATCAGGCGCGTCACGAGGCCTCCATCCTGGCTTGACTTGGGAACACTTGACCCGCTCTCGACGCGTTGCGGGAAACATGCAGCCCCGCTGACTGCCTGTGGCACGCTTTCACGACCTGTTTCGCCCCACCACGAAAAAGCCCCGACCAGGCGGGGCTTCTCATCACTCGTCGAGCACTTCGCGAGTCGCCAGAAATTCGCTTGGCGCTCGTTTTCATTGGCGGAAGCGGTGAGATTCGAACTCACGAGGGGCGCAAACCCCTGGCGGTTTTCAAGACCGCTGCCTTAAACCACTCGGCCACGCTTCCGGATGCCAGGCGCGACGCGAAGATCGCGACGCACGGTGAGACCGTACCAGCGGAAGGCGCAGCGATCACAACATCGTCATTGCTCGGCGCACCTGCCATCCCATGGAACGGACGCCGCGCAGTATAGCGACAGACGGGGTCCGCGTCATCCCCGGGATGCGTCGGCTGCGCCCCTGGCCCACGCCAAACCGCGATCACGCCGCCCGCCCCCAGCCTGCGTTCAGTCCGGGACGACGGCCGTGACCTCGATCTCGATGCGGGCGCGATCCTCGACCAGGCCGGCGACCTGGACCGCGGTCATGGCCGGGAAATGCCGGCCCATGACGTTCCGGTAGGCTTCGCCGATCTCCCGCTGGCGTGCCACGTATTCGCGCTTGTCGACCAGATACCAGGTCATGCGGGTCATGTGTTGCGGCCCTGCGCCGGCGCATTCGAGCACGGCGCGGACGTTGTTCAGGGCCTGGACGGTCTGGGCGATCAGATCATCGCTTTCAAACACGCACTGCGCGTTCCAGCCGATCTGGCCGGCGACGAAAATCTGGCGACCACGCGCCTCGACACCGTTGGCGTAGCCCCTGGGCGGCGCCCAGCCGGCGGGTTGCAACAGCGTGTGCATCAGGCGTTCTCCTTGAAGCGGTGCATGGCGGCACGCATGTCGTCCGGCCATGCGATCGGTCGGTGGGTGTCCAGCGAGGTGGCGACGAGCACCTGGCGGGCGCTGAAACGCAGCTCGCCGGCGACACGCGCGGCGTGCTCCAGCACCAACGAGCTGTGCCCCAGCGAGGCAAGGCGAAGTTCGAAAACCAGCGACTCGCCCATGAATGACGGACGGTGGAAACGGCTGTCGAGCTGGGCGGTGGGGGTGCCCATGCGCTGCTCGCCGATGAGCCACGTCCACGGATGGCCGAGCGCCGCCAGCCAGTCCTCGACCACGGCGTTGAGCATGCGCAGGTATGCGGGAAAGAACACGATGCCCGCCGGATCACAGTCGGCAAAGCGCACCGGATGGACGCTTGTGTAGAGCGCGGCGCTGGAGGCAGCGACGGGGGGCACGGGCAGTGGCACCGGCGCATCGCTCACAAGTCGGTCCTCGCCTGCCAGAGCTCGGGAAACAGCTCGACGTCGATCACCCGCCGCAGATACGGCACGCCGGCGGTGCCGCCAGTGCCGCTCTTGGCGCCGATGATGCGTGCCACCGTCTGCATGTGGCGGAAGCGCCAATGACGAAAGGCGTCCTCGAGGTCGACCAGTTCCTCGGCCAGTTCGTAGAGTTCGAAATGCCGCTCGGGGTCGCGATACACCGCCAGCCATGCCCGTTCCACGCTCGCGTCGGCGTGGTAAGGCAGGGAGACGTCGCGCTCGAGCACCGCACGGTCGATGGCGAAACCGCGGGCAGCCAGAATGCGAATGGCTTCATCGTAGAGCGAGCGGGTGTGCAGGGCCTCCTCCAGCAAGCGCACAAGATCCGGCCGGTGGGCATGCGGCTTGAGCATGTCGCGATTGCGGTTGCCGAGCATGAATTCAATGCGGCGGTACTGCCACGACTGGAATCCGCTGGAATGGCCCAGCCGCTTGCGGATGGCGCTGTATTCAGAGGGAGTCATGGTGGCGAGCACGCTCCACGCCTGTATGAGTTGCTCCATGATGCGCGACACGCGCGCGAGCGCCTTGAAGGCCGGCGGCAACTCGCCTGCCCGCATGCGTGCGACGGCCTGTTCAAGTTCGTGCAGCATCAGTTTCATCCACAGCTCGCTGGTCTGGTGCTGGATGATGAAAAGCAGTTCGTTGGGGTCGTCCGAGCGCAAATGCTGGGCCTGGAGGATGGCATCCAGGCCGAGATAGTCGGTGTAGCTCATGCGCTCGCCGAAATCGGTCACGGCGCCGTCGAGACGGTCGTGTCCGAAACCAGGTTCATTGGGTTGGTCAGCGTGCCGGGACATCTGTGGGCTTGCTCCGTTGCGGCCTCAGGCCGCGCTACATGAATGGATGAACGGGATGGATGAACTTGAAGCCAGTCATTGCTTGAGCAGTTCGCGGGCAATGATGAGTTTCTGCACCTCGGTCGCCCCTTCGTAAATACGCAAGGCGCGGATCTCGCGATACAAGGACGCCACCTTCACCCCTTCCCGCACGCCCTGCCCGCCATGCATTTGCACCGCGGCGTCGATGACGCGCTGGGCGTGCTCGGTCGCGGTCATTTTGGCCATGGCCGCCTCACGCGTGGTCGGCAGGCGCTGCACATCGCGCCGCCAGGCTGCGCGGGCGGTGAGCAAGGCGGCGGCGTCGACGTCTGTGGCCATCTCGCCGAGCCGTGCCTGGGTCAGCTGGAAATCCGCCAGCGCCTGGCCGAACAGCTTGCGGCCACGGGCATGGGCAAGCGCCTCGTCAAGGGCGCGCCGGGCAAAACCGACCGCTGCCGCTGCCACCGAGGCGCGAAAGATGTCCAGCGTACGCATCGCCAGCTTGAACCCCTCGCCCTGCTCGCCCAGGCGGTTTTCGAGCGGCACTTTCATGTCCGAAAAGCGCAGCCGCGCAAGCGGATGGGGCGCGATCACCTCCAGACGCTCCACCACCTCGAACCCCGGCGTGTCGGGATACACCACGAAGGCAGAGATGCTGCGCGTGCCGGGCGCATCGCCGGTGCGTGCGAACACGCAATACACGTCGGCAATGCCGCCGTTGGAAATCCAGGTCTTCTCGCCATTGAGCAGATAGTAGTCGCCGTCCGGCGCCGCCACCCGACGCGCCTCGCAGGCCAGGGCCGCCACGTCGGAGCCGGCCTGTGGTTCGCTCAACGCGAACGCCGCTATCCACTCACCGGAGGCGATCCGCGGCAACACACGGCGCTTGAGCGCCTCGCTGCCAGCCAGGGTGATCGCGCCGCTGCCCAGCCCCTGCATGGCGAACGCGAAGTCGGCGAGACCTTCGTGATAAGCAAGGGTCTCACGGGCGATGCACAGCGAGCGTGAATCCAGGTCCGGGTGCGCCCCGCCGTAGGCCGCCGGAACGCAGTAACGCAGAAAGCCGGCCTTGCCCAGGGCGGCGACCAGGGCACGGCAACTGCGGTCGACGTCGCGGTGGTCGATCTCCGGCATGGCGGAGCTCGACCAGTCGGCCAGTGCCTCGCACAAAAGGCGGTGCTCCGGTCCGTAAAACGGTAGATCGAGGATGCTGCGGTCCATGCGAACTCCGTCAGTCGCCCTGGAATTCCGGCCGTCGCTTGGCCGCAAACGCCTCGAAGGCACGCAGGAAGTCGCCGGTCGTCATGCACAACGCCTGGGCCTGGGCCTCCGACTCGATCATTTCTTCCAACCCCATTGCCCATTCCTGATTCAGCATGGTCTTGGTCACCCCGTGCGCAAACCAGGGGCCGTCGGCAAGCGAACGCGCCAGCAACTGTGCCTCGGACTGCAGTGCCGTCGGCGCATGGAGCGCGTTGAAAAAGCCCCATGCCAGCCCTTCTTCGGCGCTCATGTTGCGGCCGGTCATCAGCAGCTCGGTGGCCCGCCCCTGGCCGATCATGCGCGGCAGCAGGCCACACGCCCCCATGTCGGCGCCTGCAAGCCCGACGCGGGCGAACAGGAAGGCGGTGCGGGCGGCCGGCGTCCCGAGGCGGAAATCAGCCGCGAGCGCGAGCATCGCCCCGGCGCCGGCGCAAACACCGTCCACGGCCGCAATCACTGGCTGCGGGCAGCGGCGCACGGCCTTGACCAGATCACCCGTCATGCGCGTGAAGTCCAGCAGTTGCGGCGTGCTCATACGGGTGAGCGGCTCGATGATCTCGAACACGTCACCGCCCGAGCAGAAGTTGCCGCCCGCACCCTGGATGACGACTACACGCACATCGGAGGCGTGGCGCAAAGCGCCGAACAAGTCGCGCAACTCGGCGTAGGAATCGAAGGTCAGCGGGTTCTTCTTGTCCGGCCGGTCCAGCGTGAGCGTGGCAACCCGGCCGTCATCGGAGCACGCCCATTGAAAGTGCCGGGCCGGGTAGTCCGCGAACGGACGCTTGTGGTCATGCATCGAACGTTCCGCCATGGGAGGACTCCATTCCTCATTCGGGACCCATCGTCCCGGGTGCATCGATCCAGATGGCCGGGCCTCAGCCCGCCATCACCTCGCCGCCAGCGACCGGAATCGCCTGGCCGTGAATGGCTCCGGAACCCGGCAGGCACAGCCAGCCGACGGTACTGGCCACATCTTCCGGCTGCAGCAACCGCCCCTGGGGATTCGATGCCGCCAGCCGCGCCCGCGCCGCGTCGGTGTCCAGCCCGGTCCGGGTGGCGATGGTGGCCACTGCGTCGTCGAGCAGCGGCGTGTCGGTGTAGCCGGGGCAGACCGCGTTCACCGTAATACCCTGCTGTGCCACTTCCCGGGCCAGCGCACGGGTGTAACCGACCACCCCGTGTTTGGCGGCGCAGTAAGCCGAGACATAGGCGTATCCGATCAGTCCGGCGGTGCTCGCCACATTGACCACGCGCCCCCAGCCGGCTGCCTGCATGCCTTCCAGCACCGCCCGGGTGCAATTGAAAGTGCCGGTGAGATTCACTGCGATCATCTCCGCCCACAATGCCTCGGAGGTGCGCGCGGCCGGCGCACTGCGCGCCGCGCCGGCATTGTTCACCAGGATGGCGACACTTCCCCGCAGTCCAGCCGCCGCGGACAGCGCAGCGGCCACGCCACCATGATCGGTCACATCGGCAACCGCGACGCCATGGCCCTGCCCCGGCAATTCGCTGCGCACCGACTCCAACGGGTCGCGGTGGCGCCCCAGTAGGGTGAGGGTTGCGCCCAGCCCAGCCAGTTCGCGTGCGATCGCGGCGCCAATGCCGCTGCCGCCGCCCGTCACCACGGCGTGGCGTCCGGTCAGTGCTAGAACCGGATCCGGCCCACGCGCAGCGATGCGATGCGTGAGATTCATTTCAGCCTCCTCCCGCGTAACGGCGTAGATTGGTCTCGTACTGCGCTCGACCGGACACGTACTGCGGCGGCCACACCACCCCGCCGTAGCCGATACGCGCCGCCTCATGCAGCGTCCAGGCAGGGTCGGCGAGATGAGGTCGTGCGATCGCGCAGAGATCGGCACGACCCGCCGCGATGATGCTGTTCACATGGTCGGCATCGAAGATCGCGCCCACCGCGATAGTCGGAATACCGACCTCATTGCGGATTCGATCGGCAAACGGCGTCTGGTACATGCGCCCGTACACGGGTTTGTCGCCCTTCCACACCTGACCGGAGGAGCAATCGATCACGTCCGCCCCGGCCTGCTTGAACAGGCGGGCGATGACGACGGCGTCGTCACCGGTGTTGCCGCTCGGAAACCAGTCATGGCAGGAGAGACGCACCGACATCGGCCGGTCTGCCGGCCATACGGCGCGCATCGCCCGGAACACCTCGACCGGATAGCGCGCGCGGCGCTCCACATCGCCGCCGTACTCATCCTGCCGCAGATTGGTGAGCGGGGAGAGAAAGCTGGACATCAAATAGCCGTGCGCGCAATGGAACTCCAGGATGTCGAAGCCCGCTTCCGCGGCCATGCGGGTCGCGCGCACGAAGTCCTCGCGCACACGTGCCATGTCCTCGCAGTCCATCGCGCGCGGCACCCGGGAATGCGGCAGGTAAGCCAGCGGTGACGCCGACAGCAGCAGCCAAGCGCCCTCCTCCAGCGGCTCGTCCATGCCCTCCCAGGCCACCCGCGTCGCCCCCTTGCGTCCGGCATGGCCGAGTTGGATACCCATCTTCGCTGGGGACTGGGCATGCACGAAATCGACAATGCGCTTCCACGCGGCAACGTGCTCGGTCCGGTACATGCCGGCGCAGCCAGGGGTGATGCGTGCATCTGGCGAGACACAGGTCATCTCTGTGTACAGCAGCCCAGCCCCGCCCAGCGCACGCGCACCAAAGTGAACGAGGTGAAAGTCTCCCGGCGTGCCTTCCTCGGCCGAGTACATCGCCATTGGCGAGACGACCACCCGGTTGGGCAAGGTCAGGCCACGCAGGCGCAAGGGGGTGAACATCGGCGGTGGCGGCGTGTCGCCATCGGCCGCGACCGAACCGGCGCGGCGGGCAAACCACGCCTCGTAGCCCCGCAACCAGTCCGCGTCGCGCAAACGCAGATTTTCGTGGGAGATTCGCTGGGAACGGGTCAGCATGGAATACATCAGCTGTTCCGGCTCCAGGGTGTCGCAGTAACGCTCGCCGCACACCTCGAACCACGCCATCGCGTTCCAGGCGGCATTCTGCAGTCGCAGCACGTCGACGCTGCGTGCCGCCTGGTAGCGGGCAAGCACAGCTGAAATCCGTTCGCGGACGGTGCCCTCGTGTCGCACCGCGCGGTCCCGGCCCTCACCTGCGTCGTGCTTGAACAAACGGGCAAGCTCGATCGCATCCTCGAGCGCGAGCTTGGTGCCCGATCCAATTGCGAAGTGGGCGGTGTGCACCGCGTCGCCCATCAGCACGACATGGCTCCGGCCGTTGTCGTGGTACCAGCGCTCGCAGCTGATGCGCTGGAAGTTCAGCCACGCCGACCCCCGAAGATGGCGCGCATTGGTCATCAGCGGATGACCGTCCAGATGGGTGCCGAACAGGCGCTCGCAGAACGCGATCGACTCCGCCTGATCGGCCTTGTCCAACCCATGCGCCAACCATGTCGATTCCGGGCATTCCACGATGAAGGTGGTGGTGGTGTCGTCGAACTTGTAGACGTGAGCCTGAAACCAGCCGTGCTCGGTCTTCTCGAAGATGAAGTTGAAGGCGTCGAACAACTTGTTGGTACCCAGCCAGATGTAGCGGTTGGGACGGGTGACGATGTCCGGCGCGAACACCTCGGAATAGCGGTTGCGAATCCTCGAGTTGATACCGTCCGCCGCGACGATGAGATCCGCGTCGGGAAACTCGAGATCCGATACCACCTCGCGCTCGAAGACCAGTTCCACCCCCAGGGCCTCGCAACGCGCCTGAAGAATGTTGAGCATCTTCTTGCGTCCGATGCCTACAAAGCCGTGTCCGCCCGAACGAATGCGGCGACCCTTGAAGCGCAGTTCGATGTCGTCCCAGTGATTGAAGGCATCCTGGATCGCAATCGCGGTCTCCGGATCCCATTCACGCATGTTCTCCATCGTGGCGTCGGAGAACACCACCCCCCAACCGAAGGTGTCGTAGGCCTTGTTGCGCTCCACTACCGTGATGCTGTGCGTCGGGTCCAGCTTCTTCATCAGGATCGCGAAATACAGACCTGCCGGACCACCGCCGATACACACAATGCGCATGAACACGCTCCACAATGCTCTCGACTCTCGTGAGCGTCCGCTGCCGCACCCGCGGGACAGAGGAGTCGAATAAAACTGGGTTCAATATTTCATAGTTAAACTATTTAGTCAATCTTGCCCACCGCCGGGCCTTGACTCGGACTACCCTATCAATCCGGCTTCAAGCGTAAGGCGAACTTGCTTCATCTTTAAACTATTCGTTTATATATTATTCATGTGTTGACTTCACCAACTGCGAGGGTCTAAGGTCTGAGGCGTGCGAGCGTGTCTCGACCGCCCTCCCAGCCCCAGGTGACGACATGACCTACACCGCCCACGTCGACCGCTTCGTCCTCGATCATCTTCCCCCACCCGAGCAGTGGCCGGAGTTTCTGTTCGACCGACCGGAACTGCGCTTTCCCGAGCGGCTGAACGCAGCCGTCCGACTGCTGGACGATGCCGTCGCCGAAGGACACGGCGAACATCTCGCAGTCATCGGTAACGACATCGGCTGGACTTATGCGGAACTCCTCCTCCGGGTCGATCAGTTCGCGCACCTGCTGGTATCCGAAATGGGTATCCAGCCCGGCAACCGCGTCCTGCTGCGCGGTACCAACACCCCTTGGCTAGCGCTGTGCTGGCTCGCGGTATGGAAGGTCGGTGCCGTCGCGGTCGGCACCATGCCCTTGCTGAGGGCGCGCGAACTTGGCGAGATCATCCGCCTCGCCCAAGTCCAGCACGCCTTGTGCGACGCGCGCTTGGTAGGCGAGTTGATCGCGGCCCAGGACGCCGGACAGCCCTTGGCACACGTCCGGCTGTTCGGCCCCGGAAGCGACCTGGAGACCGCTCTGGCTGCGCAGCCGGCACGCTTCGCAGCCGTCGAGACCGCCTCGTCCGATCCCGCCCTCATTGCCTTTACCTCCGGCACCACCGGCATCCCCAAGGGCACGGTGCATTTCCATCGCGACGTGATGGCGATGTGTGAGGTATTTCCCCGCCACTGCCTCAAGCCGACGCCGGACGACATCTTCATCGGCACGCCGCCGCTGGCATTCACCTTCGGACTCGGCGGACTGCTGTGTTTTCCGCTTTGGGCGCGGGCCTCGACCGTACTGCTCGAGAAGCTCTCGCCCGAGCCGCTGTTGATGGCCATCCAGCAACACCATGCGACGATCTGCTTCACCTCCCCCACCGCATACCGGCAGATGGCCATGCTCGCCGCAGACCACGATCTTTCCAGCCTGAAGAAATGCGTTTCCGCTGGCGAGGCACTGCCCACCGACACCCGCGACAAATGGCGTGCAGCGACCGGCATACAGATTCACGACGGCATCGGCGGCACGGAGATGATCCACATCTATATCGCCTCCGGGCCGGAAGACTATCGCCCGGGTGCGGTTGGCCGGCTGCTGCCTGGTTATCACGGCACGGTGGTCGACGACGAGATGCGACCGCTCCCTCCCGGCACCATCGGCAGGCTGGCGATCAAGGGACCGACCGGCTGCCGCTACCTCGCCGACGATCGCCAACGCAACTATGTGCGCGACGGCTGGAATCTGCCCGGTGACGCCTTTCACATGGACGAGGACGGCTATTTCTACTATCACGCCCGGGTCGACGACATGATCGTGACCTCGGGCTACAACGTTTCCAGCCCCGAGGTGGAATGGGCATTGCTCGCCCACCCGGCGGTTGCAGAATGTGGTGTGGTGGGCGTGCCCGACGCCGAGCGCGGTCAGATCATCAAGGCGTTCGTGGTGCTCAAGCCCGGCCACCGAGGCGACGCCGCCATGAGCTCCGAGCTGCAGGCATACGTCAAACGGTCGGTAGCGCCGTACAAGTATCCCCGCGCAATCCGCTACGTAGACAGCCTGCCGCGCACCGAAACCGGCAAGCTGCAACGCTTCAGGCTCCGCGCCATGGACTGAAGCGGGCGCAGCGACCCAGACTGTTCAGGCCTGAATGTTTTAGTATGCGCACCAGCAACTTCGCGTCGCGACCGCGGCGCGACTTTGGAACCCAAGGTCCGCCATGACCCTAGAACACACCGAAGCCCCCCGAGACACGCCCGACGACACGGCCACCCCCTCGCCGCCCGCCACGGTCGATCCAGCCGATCCCGTGGACCACGAGACGCGCGCGACCGACGACGACCACGAAGCCCTGCGGGTGTGGCTGCGCATGCTCACGTGCACCAATCTGGTCGAATCGCGCTTGCGCAGCTTGCTGCGCACCCGTTTCGACTCCACCCTGCCCCGCTTCGACCTGATGGCGCAACTCGACCGCAACCCCGATGGTTTGAAGATGCGCGAACTATCACGCCGCCTGATGGTGACCGGTGGCAACGTCACCGGACTCACCGACAAGCTCGTCGAAGAAGGCCTGGTCGAGCGCCGCGACGATCCGCGCGACCGCCGCGCCTACTCGGTGCATCTCACCCCCGCCGGCAAGCTCGCCTTCCGGCAAATGGCCAAGCATCACGAGACCTGGATCATCGACCTCTTCGGTGGCCTCAACCACACCGAAAAAGCCCAGTTGCTCGATCTGCTCGAACGCCTGAAGCGGCATTTGACTCACATCGGAGCGGAAGACGCCTGAACGCTTGCGAGAAAATCGTGGCCTGCGGTCCGCCGGCAAGGTGCACGTCGCGACCGAGACGTATCAGGTGAATGGGCGACGTTGCGGGCCGCGAACCAAGGCCGCCGCTTGTTCTCCGCTTGCTCGTCGTTTCTTCAGGCAGTCGCTTCGAACAGGGCGATCGACTCGACATGAGAGGTCTGCGGAAACATGTTCGCCACCCCCGCTCCCTTCAGCACATAGCCCTTCTCATGCACCAGCACCGCCGCATCGCGGGCGAGCGTGGCCGGATTGCACGACACATACACGATGCGGGCGGGCCGCTGGGCCGGGCTGATTGCCTTGACCACCGCGACCGCCCCTTCGCGCGGCGGATCGATCAACATCTTGTCCACCCTGCCGAGCGCGGCCAGGCTGTCCTCGGTGGTCTCGAACAGGTTCGCGGCATGGAACTCGCACTGCCTGGCGAGTCCATTGTCCTCGGCGTTGCGGCCGGCACGGACCACCAGATCGTCGCTGCCCTCGACGCCGACCACGTAGGCGCCGAGACGCGCGATCGGCAGGCTGAAGTTGCCCAGTCCGCAGAACAGATCGGCAATCCGCTCACCTGCCGCGGGCGCGAGCAACTGCATCGCACGCCGCATCAACACCCGATTGATCGCCACGTTCACCTGGGTGAAATCGGTAGGCCCGAACGCCATGCGAACACCGAACTCCGGCAGGCTGTAGGCAAGCCCCGCGGCCTCACGTGGATGCAGGCGATGACAGGAATCCGGCCCTTCCGGCTGCAACCACACCTGCACCGCATGGGCATCGGCGAACGCCACCAGACGGGCCGCATCCCCATTGCCCAACGGTTTCAGGATGCGGAACACCAGCACCGTCACGTCCTCGTCGCCCACCGCGATTTCGATCTGCGGCAGGCGATCGCGAATCGACAGTCCTTCCACCAGCTCGTGCAAGGGCGTGAGCAGGGCCGCCACGTGTGGCGGCAACACCTCGCAAGCATGCATGTCGGCAATGTAGCTGCTGCGCTTCTCGCGAAACCCGATCAATACCCCGCCGCGCGACGGCACCACCCGCACCCCCAGCCGCGCCCTGAAGCGGTAGCCCCAGGGAACACCGTGAATCGCCGGATACAGCGTCGCGGCACGCACCTTGCCGACGTGCCACAGCGCGTCTTCGAGCACCCGCTGTTTGGCCGCGGTCTGTGCGACCGGATCGAAATGCTGCACCGAACAGCCGCCACAGGTTCCGTAGTATCGGCAACGCGGCACCACCCGCTGCGCGCTGGCCACCAGCAGCCGCGTCATCTCCGCCTGGGCGTGCCGCGGACGGCTGCGATACTCGACGTACTCCACGCGCTCGCCGGGTAGCGCACCGTCGACGAATACCACCTTGCCATCGACGTGCGCGACGCCGCGGCCCTCGTGATCCAGCGACTCGATGGTGGCGACAGGCATGGCGACTCCAGGACGGAAAAGGGCACGATGTTACCGCGCAGTGGCGGCATTTTCACTCACGCTGCGCCGGTTCCCGCCGGATCCCCGCGATGGGATAATGGCGCTCATGTACACAAACCTGCTTGGCGGCCTGACGCCGCACCAGTTTCTGAGCGAGTACTGGCAGAAAAAACCGCTCCTCGTGCGCCAGGCTGTGCCCGGCTTCAACGGCCTGCTGCCCAACGACGCACTGTTCGATCTGGCCTGCGATCCCGACGTCGAATCGCGCCTGGTGCGTCGTAGCGGCGACGAATGGGAACTCGTGCATGGGCCGCAAAAGCGCCGCGCCCTGCGTGGCAAGAAGCACCCCTGGACGATACTGGTGCAAGGTCTCAACCTGTTCCTGCCGGAGGCCGACGCCCTGCTTCACCGCTTCGACTTCATCCCCCAGGCACGGCTGGACGACCTGATGGTCAGCTACGCCGTCGACGGCGGCGGGGTCGGTCCGCATTTCGACAACTACGACGTGTTTTTGCTCCAAGGGCATGGCCGGCGCCGCTGGCAGATCGCCGCACAGGAAGACCGCCGCCTGGTCGAGGGCGCCCCACTCAAGATCCTCCAGCACTTCGTGCCCGAACATGACTGGGTGCTCGAACCGGGCGACATGCTCTACCTGCCACCGCACTGGGCGCACAACGGTATCGCGGTCGGCGAATGCACCACTTACTCGATCGGCTTCCGCTCGCCCGACGCGCGCGAACTCGGTACCGAGTTCCTGACTTGGCTGCAGGACAGGCTCACACTCGAGGGGCTTTACGCCGACCCCGATCTCCAGCCGCAAACCCACTCCGCACTGATCGGGGAAGCGATGGTCGAGCAGATCGACGGCATGCTCGCCGGCATCACCTGGACGCGCACTGATGTGGCGGCGTTTCTAGGCCACTATCTCACCGAACCCAAGCCACACGTCTTCTTCGACGCGCCCGAGGAGCCGCTGAGCCCGGCGCGCTTCGTCAAGATCGCCAGCCAGCGCGGGCTGCATCTCGATCGGCGGTCCTTGATGCTGTTCACCAACGCGCACTTCTACCTCAACGGCGAACGCTTTGGCGAACAGCCCTGGAACGACGACGAACGCCGCATCCTCGCAATGCTCGCCGACACGCGTCACCTGCCGCCCGGTACACCACTGCCCGATCGGCTCGCACAAGCCCTTCACCAAGCCTACTGCGACGGTTTCATCGCCGTCGGCGCCGTGCCGTGAACATTTCGCGGAGTGCGCGCTTCGACACCTATGCCGACTACCGCGCAGGCATCGCCGAACTGCTCGAACTGACCACACAGACGCTTACGGTCTACGACGCCGATCTCTCCGCCACCGGACTGGAGAGTCCGGCGGCCTGCAGCGTACTCGAGCGTTTGTGCCGCGAATCCCGGCGCGAGGACGCCATCCGCATCCTGCTGCGCACGCCCCGCCATCTCGAGCGCGACTGCCCGCGGTTGCTGCGCCTGCTCGAGCACTACGGACACCGCGTGAGTGTCCGGGTGCGCAACGCTGCCGGCAACAACATGGACGAAGGCTGCTTCATCGTCGCCGACGGCCGGCACCTGATCACCCGCTTCCACAGCGACGCACCACGCGGCAAGCTGCTCACCGATGCCGGACCGGAATGCACGCCCTATCTCGTGCAATTCGAACCCCTGTGGGTCGCCGGCCGACCCGGGCCGAGTGGTGGTCGAGTAGGTTTGTAGTCCCAATACCGCTGCGAATCATCGCGTCACAAATCCTCGCCTCAGCCTCGTCCACCGTGTCTCAAGGCGATGCTAGAATCCGGCCGCTCCGAAGCGGCATCGCGTCACCGCTCGACATCGAGGCCCTGCGCAGGCGCATCGAGGAAACAAAATCGCGGTCCACTCGAGCAAATGCATGGTTGCCGACTGTCCGCCTGCCCGCGTTCAGGTCATCGACCCGATGCACCGCCCTGGCGGATCCCCCGTCGGACATCGCCGACATCAGCCGCGGACGGTCCAAACCGTCGTCGATCGGCCCGGCAACCACCGCCGCAGGACTTGGCGAGCACGCGCCGCCTCTTGGCAGCCCTGTCGCCCGTCCAGATCGGCCCGTTTCTCAACTGTCTGTAAAGGAGTAAAACATGAAAATCTCCGTTCTGCTGGCGGCCATGATCGCCATCGCACTGTCCGCATGCGGCAAGAGCGAGGACACCAAGCCTCAGCAGCCATCTGCACCGGTCACCGAGCAAGCACCCACACCCCCTGCTGCCGTAACGCCCGCAACCGAAACCCCAGCAGCCGACAGCGGCGCCGCCAGCACGGTTGAGCAGGCCACCGATGCCGTACAGGACGCCGCGCACGAAGCGGGCGACGCCGCAGCCCAGGCAGCAGAGGAAGCCGGTCAGGCCGTGGAGTCGGCCGCTGAAGGCGCGCGCGAACAACTGGAAAACGCTACCGAAGCCGCCGCAGCGGCCGTGGAAGAAGTCCGAGAAGCTGCCAGCGAGGCCGTGCAGAACGCCGCCGAAAAGACCGAAGAACAGGGCAAGCAGGACTGAGGCCCGGATCGACTTCGCCAGCTGTTGGCCGCGCCGCTCCCACGGACCGACACGGCCAGGATGGAAAGTAGTATGCGGTCATACGAATGAAAAAGCCGGCTGACGCCGGCTTTTTCATTCATCGAGCACAATCAGCGGGGGATCGTCGCCGCTAACGCTCTGGTGGTCGACCGCAGCCGGTCAACCCCAGCCTCCTAGCGCAGTTCGCGCTCCAGCAGGCCAAGCATGCGGCGTGCGGTCTCGGATGCATCCTCCCCGCCCTCGCGCGTCAGAACCGTCACCTGTGAAAGCTCGCCGTTGCCGACCACGCGAATGCGGTACTCGCTGCCTTGTTCGGCGGCCGTTGCACTACTGCTTCGCCAGAACGCAAGGCGCGACAGCATACCCTCGGAACGACCCGAGCGCACATCGAGATCCGGATCGATATAGCGGACGAAGTACAAACCGGCTGATCGGTCACGATCCTCGACCGTAAAGCCGATCCGGTCGAGCGCCAACCCAACCCGGCGCCACGCACGATCGAAGGACTCCGACACCTCGAGACGAACGCTGCCATCGGCCGACATAAGGCTCGCGCGGTCGCTTGCGGGTGCCTGGGCAACCATGGCTTCGGCGCGCTGTTCCTCGACCCCGAGCTTCACCATCAGGCGCCGCAGCATCTCCGCCTCAAGCTCGGGGTCGGCCTGGCGCGGCTGCCACACTGTCGTATCCTCCGAACGTCCGGCGTACACTTCCTCCATCCCTCGGTGACTGATATACACCTCGATGGTACCGGGCTCCTTGCCCTCTTCGAAACGCGTCCGGAACTTGTCGCGTTCCGACGTCGAGTACAGCCCGTCCAGCACCCGACCAATCGTCCGGCGGACGATGTCCTGCGGAATACGTGCGCGATTCTCCGCCCAGTCGGTTTCCATCACCCCGATTTCGGGCCGGTCGACATTCAGGATGAAGCCGAGCTCCAGCCAGAAGTCCTTGACGTCCTGCCACAACACGTCTGCCGAACCCCGAACAACCAGCCAGCGCTGGGCACCGGAACGCTCGATGCGCATGTTGTCGACCTCGGTCAGCACCCTGCCGGAACTGGCACGCGGCTGCAGCTCGCGATCGGTGGAATAGGCCGAATAGGTCGCGACGCCGCGCGAGGTCTCTGGCACGACATAGCGGCCGTCGCTGGTCGGAGCAGTCAGATCGGGCGGAACTTCGAGCGATGTTGTCTGACGGCTGGCGCTCTTGTAGTCGATCTTCTTCGACTCCATGAGCGAGCCCGAACAACCGGCCAAACCGGTCGAAAGGGCGAGCAAGGACACTACGGTGCGAACGCTTGTCTTTTTGAACATCCGAAAACCCTTCTGGATCAGATCTCGATACCGGCACGCCGCAGGGCTTCGGTCACCCGCTCGTGATAGGCATGGGAAAGCGGGGTGAGCGGCAGGCGAATGCCTGACTGGATCAAGCCCATGCGCTGCAAGGCCCACTTGACCGGAATCGGGTTCGCCTCGCAGAACAGATTGCGATGCAGCCACAACAGGCGATTGTTGATGTCCCGTGCCGCCCTGGCGTCACCGCGCAGCGCCGCCGCGCACATCTCGTGCATCGCGCGCGGTGCCACGTTGGCGGTAACGGAAATCGCACCGTGGCCACCAAGCAGGATGAAGGCTGCCCCCGTCATGTCGTCACCGGTGTAGGCCGCGAAACCCTCGGGCATGCGGTCGAACAGGTCGCAGGCACGCTCAAGGCTACCGGTAGCATCCTTGATGCCGACGATGTTGGGAACCTCGGCCAGCCGCAACACCGTGTCGTTGGCCAGATCAGCAACCGTACGCCCCGGCACGTTGTACAGGATCAGTGGCAGTTCGACTGCTTCCGCAATCGTCTTGAAATGCTGGTACAGGCCCTCCTGCGTCGGCCTGTTGTAGTACGGCACCACCGACAGCTGAGCCTGAGCACCCGCCGCCTGGGCAAAACGGGCCAGTTCGATGGCTTCGGCGGTGGAGTTGCCGCCCGCGCCGGCGATCACGGGAATCCGCCCGTTCGCATGCTCGACGGTGAAGCGGATGAGCTGGCAGTGCTCGTCCACCGACACGGTTGGCGATTCGCCGGTGGTGCCGACGATCACGATGCCGTCGGTTCCCTCGGCCACATGGAAGTCGATCAGTTTCGCCAGCCCAGGGTAATCCAGGCTGCCGTCGGGGTGCATGGGCGTGACGATCGCTACGATGGATCCGGTAATCATGAACGGGGAAACCGAAGATTGAAAGCGGTCATTCTAACCGATACGTGCGCAGCGGCAACGCGCCGCAACGGGCACTGCAGCGCCTTGAGGGAAGGCCGGGCCGCCGCGGGATTCCCTGCCCCAGCCGCTCGAGGCGCAGGCTGGACGCGGCCGGCCCCGCAGGCGCTCAGAGGTCGGCGAGCACCTTGACGTGGGCGACCACCGAACGGGCCAGCGCGGACAAGGCATATCCACCTTCGAGAACTGAAACAATTCTCCTGTGGCCACATTCGACCGCCAGCGCCTTGAGTTGCTCGGTCGCCCAGATGTAGTCCGCCTCGACCAGCCCCAGCGAACCCATGTCGTCCTCGTAGTGCGCATCGAAACCGGCCGAGATGAAGATCATCTGCGGATTGTGATTGCGCAGTGCCGGTATCCACACCTCGCTCACGATCTGCCGGAAGGCGTCGCCACGCGTACCGGCCGTCACCGGCACATTCACCATGTTGGGAGCTTGCGTATCGGCACCGCTGTAGGGGTAGAACGGGTGCTGGAAGATGCCCGCCATGAGTACCCGCGGATCATCGCGGAAAATGTCCTCGGTTCCGTTGCCGTGATGGACGTCGAAGTCCACGATCGCAACACGCTCCAGTGCGTGGGCGTCCAGGGCGTGATGGGCGGCGATTGCGACGTTGTTGAGGAAACAAAAACCCATCGCCTTGCCCCGCTCTGCATGATGCCCGGGCGGGCGCACGGCGCAGAAGGCGTTCTCGATCTCGCCGCGCATCACCAGATCGGTGGCCAGCACGCCGGCCCCCGCCGAACGCAGCGCCGCCTTCATCGTATTGGGATTCATCGCAGTATCGGGATCGAGGTGGCGAATGCCGTGCTCCGGTACGCTGGACACCAGTTCCTCGAGATACGTCTTCCGGTGGGCGCGCAGAATCTGCTCGTCGGTGGCAAGCGGCGCGTCAAAAAAAGACAGATACAAATCGAGTCCTGCCGCGATCAGACGATCGTTGATCGCGGCCAGCCGGTCCGGGCACTCGGGATGAAAGCTCCCCATATCGTGCAACCAGCAGTCGCGATGCGTGATGAACGCGGTTGTCGTCATACCCTCTCTCTCCCCATCCTGTGAACCCGAACTTTTTCGCGCGGACCGGACTCGAATCACGTTCGCATCCGGCCGCGCGCCGCGCGGTTGCGTATTTGTAATCTATTATCACCGCTTCCCGTTCAATTTCACAGTACCCGGAAAATGACCGAATCTCCCCGCACGCCAGCGGAAACCGTCGCAACATTGCTCGCCGCAGCCAACACCATCGTGCTCGGAAAGTCGCGCGACCTGCGCGTCGCCGTCACCTGCATGATCGCCCGCGGCCATCTCCTCATCGAAGACGTTCCAGGCGTCGGCAAGACCACACTGGCCCACGTGCTGGCACGCCTGATGAACCTGAACTACCAGCGCGTGCAATTCACCAGCGACCTGCTGCCCGCCGACATCATCGGCGTATCGATCTATGATGGCGAACGCGGCGATTTCCGCTTCCATCCCGGTCCGCTGTTCGCCCAGCTCATCCTGGCCGATGAGATCAACCGTGCCACGCCCAAGACGCAGAGCGCACTGCTCGAGGCCATGGAGGAACAGCAGGTCACGGTGGACGGCCAGACCCTGCCCCTGCCCGACCCGTTCTTCGTCATCGCGACGCAAAACCCCGCCCACCAGATCGGCACCTTCCCGCTCCCGGAAAGCCAGCTCGACCGCTTCCTCATGCGTATCCAGCTCGGCTACCCGGATCGTGAAGCCGAACGGGCACTGTTGCTCGGCGAGGACCGGCGTGACCTGCTGGAGCGCATGGAGCCGGTGGTCACCCCCCAGGCGCTCAGCGAACTGCAACGCGCTGCGCGCACCGTCACCGTCTCGGAACCGCTTGCCGACTATGCTCAGCGCCTGCTCGCCGCCAGCCGGCAATCGCCCGACTTCTCAGCCGGGCTCAGCCCGCGCGCCGGAATCGGCATGATTGCCGCGGCACGTGCCTGGGCGCTGACCGACGGGCGTACCCATGTGCTGCCGGAAGACGTGCAGGCGGTGTTTCCACACGTTGCCGCACATCGGCTCGCCATGGCCGCGGACGGCCGCAGCGCGACCCCCGAGGCGCTGGAGCGGCTGCTCCGCGGCGTGGCAGTCTCCTGACGGAGCGCCCAGCCATGCTCCAACGCCTTGTACGCCCGCCCGGCCTGAGCGGCGCACTCGACAATCTGTTATTTCGGCGCGCCCGGATCGACACTGACGAGATCGTGCTCGGGCGCAAGCGCATCTACGTACTCCCCACGTCCGCCGGCATCGGTTTCACCGTCGCACTGCTCGTCATGCTGATTGCCAGCATCAACTACAACCTGAGCCTGGGCTATGCAGTGGTGTTCCTGCTCGGCGGCGTGGGCGTGGTGAGCATGATCCACGCCTTTCGGAACCTGCTTGGCCTGCGCATCACGTTCGGGCGCTCACGAGAGGTGTTCGCCGGCGAAGCCGCCGTGTTCCCGGTGTTGCTCAGCAACGACGACCGCCGCGTGCGCCCTGACCTCTCGGTCGCAGCCGACGGTACGCCGATTACCGTACGCCTCGGTGAGCATGGCAGACTGACCGTCGAACTCCCCCGCGCAACGGCACGGCGAGGATGGTTGCCACTCGGGCGGGTGACGATCACCACGCTTTTCCCACTCGGCCTGGTTCGGGCCTGGTGTGTGCTCAAGCCCGACGTGCGCTGCCTGGTCTACCCGCAACCGGAGGCGTCGGCGCCCCCGGTGCCGGAAAGCGGTAGTCTGGAACGGGGCGCAGCTTCTACGCGCAGCGGCAACGACGACTTTTCGGGCCTGAAGGCCTACGAGCCTTCGCACTCACCCAAGCACATCGCGTGGAAGGTCGTCGCTCGCGGCGGACCGATGCTGACCAAGCAATTCTCTGGGTTGGAGGGCGAAGCACTCGAAATCGATTGGCACCAGACGCCCTCCAGCATGGATACCGAGGCCCGCTTGTCGCGTTTGACCGCATGGGTGTTACAGGCGGCGGCACAGGAGCGCCCTTTCTCACTCAGATTGCCTGGCGGATTCATCGAAACGGACTCCGGGCAGCGGCACTTTCAAGCGGTTCTGCGCCAGTTGGCGCTCTTCGGCAATGGCGACCGGAATGCGTAGCAAGGTCACCATCACCGGCAATTCGGCGTGGTGGCTACTCGCCAGCATCACCCTGACGCTGGCGCCGCATGCAGCCCATCTGCCGATCTGGTTGTCGCTGCTTTGCGCTGTCCTGCTGCTGTGGCAGGGCGTGACGCGGTTGCGCCCGGCCCTTCAGCACGACCGGCGACCTGTTGCGCGGCTCTGGATCCTGATCGTCGCCCTCATCAGCATCGCGCTGGTCGTGTGGGAGTTCGGCCATTTCTTCGGCAAGGACCCGGGTGTCGCCGCACTGGCAATACTGCTCTGTCTGAAACAGCTCGAGGCACGAAGCGCGCGCGACGTGAGGGCGGCAGTGCTGTTGAGCTACTTCCTGCAGGTCGGGCTGTTTTTTTACTACCAGTCGATTCCGGTCGCAGCACTGGCCCTTTGCGGCGTGCTGATCTCGACCGCGACCCTGCTCAGCCTGTCCGACACCGAAACGGCGCCCCGCCGGCAACTAGCCCACGCCGGGCTGATGTTGCTGCAGGCGCTCCCGTTACTGCTGATCCTGTTCCTCGCCTTCCCGCGCGTCCAAGGCCCGCTATGGGGATTGCCGAGCGACGCGTTCTCGGGCACGACCGGACTGTCGGACACAATGTCACCCGGTGCGATCAGCGATCTGAGCGAATCCTACGCCATAGCCCTGAGAGCGGTATTCGACGGCCCACTTCCGCCCCCCTCGCAACGCTACTGGCGTGGCCCGGTCCTGAGCAGCTTCGACGGCCGCACTTGGCGGAGCGAATCGACCGCCTATCAATCCTTGCCTCCCTACGAGGTTTCCGGCCGATCGTACAGCTACACGATCACGCTCGAACCTCACAACCGCCCCTGGTTGCTGGCCATGGACTTTCCCGGCTCGGCACCACAGGACGCGCGTTACGCACTGGACTACCATCTTCGGGCCATCGCTCCGGTGCGTCAGCGTCGTCTGGTCGCACTGACTTCCTACCCCGAAACCGCGACGGGCCGGAACCTGCCCGATGCCGTCCAGCGACTCAATCTCGCTCTGCCCCGGGGCTTCAACCCCGAAACGCTGCAGCGGGTGTCCGCACTCCTTGAGGGCGATCCGGAACCCGCCGTCAGGGTGGAGCGCATTCTTGCAATGATGCGTTCACAGGATCTCGTCTACACCTTGCGCCCGCCGCGGCTTGGCAACCACTCGGTCGACGAGTTTCTGTTCTCGACCCGCGCCGGGTTCTGCGAACATTTCGCTTCGGCCTTCGTCTTCATGGCGCGAGCAGCGGGCGTACCCGCCCGTGTGGTTACCGGCTACCAGGGCGGCGAGGTCAATCCCATAGATGGCAGCCTGGTGGTACGGCAGTCGGATGCTCATGCGTGGGCTGAGGTCTGGCTGGCCGGGCGGGGCTGGATTCGGGTAGACCCAACAGCCATCGTCGCGCCAGACCGGATCGAACTGGGACTTGCCGCATCGCTACCTGAAGGAGCCTTCCGCCCCTTCATGCTGCGCGAATCCGCCGAATGGATGCGTGACGCACTTCGCCGCTGGGAAGCCGTCGCCAATGCCTGGAACCTGTGGGTGCTGGGCTACGATCCCGATCGCCAACGCCAGTTCTTCGACCGGCTCGGACTCAGCGAGCCGGACTGGCGCAAGCTGACCATCGTCATGGTCGCCGGGGCTGCGACCGTTGTAGCGTTGTTGCTCGGCTGGGCGACATGGCGCCGCCGCAACACCGACCCACTCGTGCGCGCATGGTCCACCTATTGCAATCGACTCGCCCGCCGGGGTTGCGCGCGCCAGCCCTGGGAGGGGCCTCTACAATATGCTGGTCGGGCTGCGCTTGTGCTGCCCGACCATGCCCGCTCGATCCAAGAGATCGCCGCCCATTACGCCGAGCTTCGCTACGGCCCCACCGACGCCGGACATGCAAGACGTGTCCAGGCCTTCTGCAATCGCATCCGCAGTTTCCATCCGAGATGATCAAGAAATCGCTTCACACGCTCGCCGCCGCCTTCACGCTCACGCTTGCCACGGCGCCAGTGGCGCACGCCTCCTTCCTCGACAGCGCGGACGCACAGGCATTCGTGCAGGAAATGGTCGAAAACCATGGTTTCGAACGCAGCCAGTTGAACGCCGCGCTGGCGCGTGCGCAGCACGACCCGCAGGTGATCCGGCTGATCACGCCGCCGACCACGCCCGCCGCCCGCTCGTGGCAGCGCTACCGCGCCCGCTTCCTGACCGACGCCCGCATCGAGGGTGGTGTGGCGTTCTGGCATACGCACCGGGCCACGATCGAAGCCGCCAGCCAGCGCTTCGGCGTACCGCCGGAAGTCATCGTTTCCATCATCGGCGTGGAAACGAATTACGGCAGCTACACCGGTAACTTCGAAACCGTGTCCGCCCTTGCCACCCTCGCCTTCAACTACCCGCCACGCGCGCCGCTGTTCAGGAAGGAACTCGAAAACCTGTTCCTGCTTGCCCGTGAACAGGGGCGCGATCCCTTCAGCTTCACCGGCTCCTACGCGGGCGCGGTCGGCTATCCGCAGTTTCTCCCGAGCAGCATCCGCAACTACGCGGTTGATTTCGATGGCAACGGCGTAATCGACTTCGACTCCAACCCGGTGGATGCGATCGGAAGCGTGGCCAACTACCTCGCAGTCCATGGCTGGCGCACCGGCGAACCGGTCGCCTATCGTGTCATCGTTCCCGCGGCCACGGACCCGGCACCCCTGATCGCGGCGGGAATCGAACCTGCGCTGAGCCGCGACACCTTGCTGGACAACGGCATCGTAGCAATACGTGGCGAACTGTATCCCGCAGCGGCGACCCTGGTGGACCTGGTCACCCCCAATCAGCCGACCGAATACTGGGTCGGCTATCGCAACTTCTATGTGATCACCCGCTACAACCGCAGCAGCTTCTATGCAATGTCGGTGTTCGAGCTGGCCGAAGCCCTGCGCCGCCGCTATGGGGCACCGGCTCAGTGACGACTACACTAGAGCAGTACGTCGCGTGAGATGCCGCGGCGGCGTATCGCCCGCCGCAGCAGCCCGAGCGCCTCGAGCTGAATCTGGCGAACGCGCTCGCGCGTAAGCCCAAGCAACGACGCGAGTTCCTCCAACGTCATCATGTCGCACTCGTCGATGCCGTAACGATGCCGGATGACCGTACGCTGCTTGTCGTTGAGTTTGCCGATCCAGTCACGCACCAGGTGCTCGACTTCGGCATCCTGTATGCGCAGTTCCGGCGCGCACACGTGTTCATCGGCAAGCGACTCGCCAATGGACAGGCTGGGATCAATGTCCAGCGGCGCATCCAGCGACGCGGTGTGCTCGCTCAAAGCCAGCAACGCGCGCACGTCGTCGACCGACTTGCCGCTGCGGTTCGCCACTTCTTCGAGAGTGTATTCACCGTTGCCGCTCGCCTCCAGCATTCGCCGGGCACGCAGGACCTGGTTGAGTTCCTTGACCACATGCACCGGGAGCCGGATCGTGCGCGACTGGTTCATGATCGCCCGCTCGATATTCTGGCGGATCCACCATGTGGCATAGGTGGAAAAACGGAAACCACGCTCTGGATCGAATTTTTCCAGCGCGTGAATGAGGCCGAGATTCCCCTCCTCGACCAGATCGAGCAGGGGAATGCCGCGACTGAGATAGTGCTTGGCGATGTTGACGACCAAACGCAGATTGCGTTCGATCATGCTCTGGCGCGCATCGAAGTCGCCACAGCGCACGCGGCGCGCCAGCGCGAGTTCCTCTTCCGCAGTCAGCAGCGGATTGGCACCGATTTCATTCAGATAGATCTGAGTGACGTCGTTGAGGAACTCGCTTTCGTAGGCTGGCGGGGACTGGCCCGACAGCAACTCCACCTCGGGCGGTAGATCCGGTTCCTGACTCTCGACTTCGTCATGACTCGCCGGATCGTACATGCGACCTCCGTCAGCGTGGTGGCAAGTAGTTCATCGGATCGACAGGGCGGCCCTGTCTGCGGATCTCGAAATGCAGCTTGGGACGGTCGGCATCGGTACTGCCCAATTCAGCGATGCGCTGTCCCTGGGTGACATCGTCCCCTTCCTTGACCAGCAATTCGCGATTATGGGCATATGCGGTCAGGTAATTCTCGTCGTGCTTGATGATGACCAGTTTTCCGTAACCACGCAACCCACTTCCCGAATACACGACTTTGCCGGCCGCCGACGCGACGACCGGATCGCCGGGATTGCCGCCGATGTCGACGCCCTTGTTGGTTGCCTCGTTGAAGCCCGCGATGATGCCACCCGACGCCGGCCACATCCAGGCCGACGAACGCGGCGCGGTCGCAGCCGGAGGCACCGGAACAGGTTGCTGCGGCTGCTCGCCCATGCCCGGCCGGACGGCCGCCCACGCCTGATCGCTGTATGGTTGTTTGCCGCCCTTGGGCTCCTGCTTGACCGGCGTCGCGGCCATCCCCGCCCCCGCCGGCGCAACCGGAATCACCTCCACCGGGCGCGCGATCGCGACGGGTTCAGCCTGGCCGGGCAAGGTACCCGGCGGCGCCACCGCAATGCGCTGTCCAACGCTGATCTGATGCGGATTGGTCAGCCCGTTCCAGCGCACCAGGTCATTCACGTTCTGACCGTATAGGCGCCCGATGCCCATGAGCGTATCGCCCGGGCGGACAATGTGTTCGCGTACCTGCGCGCCGCCCGGCGACACCGCGACCGGTGTCTGCGTCGCCGAAACCGGGCCGGTGCTCCTGATCGGGGCCGGCGTCTTCGCGGTACAACCCGCGATCAACACTGCGCCCAAGAGCGCGACAGCCAGTCCGGACACACTCCTGTTGTCTGCTGAATCTTTCATTCCGTTCCACTGAGGAGGGGTACGAAGCGCACTGCTTCATACCGGCTTTCCCTGAATACGTTGCCTTGCCGCTCCACGAGCACAAGGTGTTGATCTACCGCACCGACCGGGATCATCAGTCGCCCGCCCGGTGCAAGTTGCTGCTTCAGCGCCTGCGGAATCTCCCGCGACGCCGCCGCAACGATGATGGTGTCAAAAGGCGCCGCCTCCGGCAAGCCCATCGTACCGTCGGCATATTTCAAACGCACGTTCGCCAGCCGCAACGGCCGGAGGTTCTCCTTGGCCTTTTCCAGCAATGGCCGGATGCGCTCCACCGCATACACCTCGCTCGCCAGCATGGACATCACCGCAGCCTGATACCCACACCCTGCACCGACCTCAAGAGTTCGCCCAAGTTCGCGCCCGGCACGAAGAATTTCGATCATGCGCGCAACTACAAAGGGTTGCGATATGGTCTGTTGATAGCCGATCGGCAAAGGGGTGTCGTCATAGGCGCTGTAGGCCAGCGCAGGCTCGACGAAATGCTGACGCGGTACGCGCGACATGGCGTCGAGTACCTTCTCGTCGCGAATCCCCTGGCTGCGCAGGCGTTCGACCATGCGCAGGAGCGCCCGATTGGCGGCCATTCCCGAATCCGAAAAACGCATTTCAGTTTCCGAGCCAATCCCCCACGACCGGGATCAGGCCGTTATGGGTCAGATCGATCTGGAGTGGCGTAACCGAAACGAAGCCCTCCGCCACTGCATGGAAGTCGGTGCCGCTGCCGGCATCGGCGGCCTTGCCGGCCGGCCCTACCCAGAACACGTCGTCGCCGCGCGGGGTGGTATCGCGCACCACCGGTTCGGCCTTGTGGCGCTTGCCCAGACGGGTGACCCGAACACCGCGCAAATCCTCGTACTTGCCCTCCGGCACGTTCACATTCAACAGCACCGGCTGACGAAACGGCGACTGCTGAAAACGCAGCACGAGATCCCGCGCAACCCGCGCCGAAGCGGAAAAATCAACCGATGACTTGCTGACCAGCGACACCGCGATCGATGGCACGCCGAGCAAGAAGCCCTCGGTCGCTGCCGCCACGGTACCCGAGTAGATCGTGTCGTCGCCCATATTGGCACCATGATTGACGCCCGAGACGACCATGTCCGGCAGGTGCTCGAACATGCCGGTCACGGCCAGATGCACGCAATCGGTGGGGGTACCGTTGACGAAGTAAAAGCCGTTGGTTGCGCGCCTCAGTGACAGCGGACGGTCCAGCGTCAGCGAATTGCTCGCGCCACTGCGGTCGCGCTCGGGCGCCACCACGGTGATCTCGGCCAGGTCTTGAAGGGCCTCGGACAGCGCGGCAATGCCGGGCGCGAAGTAACCGTCGTCGTTGCTGAGGAGAATGCGCATGGAGAATCCGATCACATGGAAAACGGCCCGCGCCCGAACGTGGCCCGATACCGTGAAGAGCCTTTGATATTAGCACACGCGAAAGGGTCAAGCCCGACCGCCCCGTGCCGTAAACAAACCTGTCGACACGTGTCCGCACGCTGATGCCCGCCCCCGGGTGACGCGCGCGCGCGTGTCACCCGGGGGCGGATGCATGTTCCACCGCACGTGGCGTCCGTGAAATGGGTCACGGAGCACGTCACGAAACGGGGCTGCGGTCTTCCAGGCGTCGCAATCAGGATCGACGATTCCAACCGGAGTGATACCTTTTTCGAGGAAGCGACTTGCTGTGGAGCACAACGTGGCACGACGAAACGAGATTTCTGTTGGACTGGTCATCAACGGGCTGTTCGGTACCCTGCTCGCGGTGCTGCTGGTGACCGGCGGGTTCGCGATCTACGCGAGCAACCTACTCGGCGGCAACATCCAGTTCCTGCGGTCGGAGACGGAGGATGTGGCCGGCAACGTTCGCCAGTCAGTGGAAGGGTTGGCCGAGATCGACCGCCAGGTGAAGCAGCTCGGTGCCGCGCAGGCATCGCTGGAACGACTGCGCTTCCTCGAGACCCGCCTGGGCGAGGTCACCGCTGCCAGCGCGCAGATCGACTCCGGACTGCGGGAGCTGAACACCGTCAGTGCGCGGCAGAACGAGAGCCTGGTTGAAATTTCAGCCGCGACGTCGCAGATCGCAAGCAACCTCGAACTGGTATCAGGCCCGATGCACCAGATGATCATCTCCGCGCAGTCGATCAACGAGCGCGTGCTGCTGATCCATGTCGACTACTACAAGCTCAGTGCCGGCGATCGTTCGGTGTTGCCGCAGATCGAAGAGAACATCCAGGTCATCAACCGCGAACTGGCGACGATCACCGGTGCGCTGTTCAACGTCGACAGCACCGATGACACTCGCCAGCTACTCGTCACACTGCGCCGCCTGATACGGCCGTTACGCGCACAACTGAGCGATTTCGCCAACCGCGCACCATCGCCCGAGCGCGACACGCTTGGCCAGGAGATTGTTCGTGCGCTGGAAGAGGTGATCGGCGTCGCAGGCCAGATCTCGACCGGTAGTCAGAGCCTCGCCGCGCGTACCGCGGAAGAGTCCAACGTACTGGCCGGCCAGACCTTGCGCGCGGCGGAAAATCAGCGCGCCTCGGGCGAGGAATCGGCGCGGGTGCTCGAGTCGACGCTCGCGCTGCTCAACACCTCGAACGAAAGCACTCGCAGCATGACGGCCGACCTATCCGGAGCCGTCTCTCAGCTCACCCGTTCGCTGGAGGCCATCCCCGCCGTCGAACAAAGCATTGCCCAGTCGATTTCAGCCATGCAGCGCTTCGTCTCCGGCGATCAGATCGAGCGTTTGGGCGAAGCCGACGATCGCGCCGCCCAGGCATCCCGCGCCGCCGAGCGCATGCCGTTGATCCTGCTCACACTGTGCATTGTCGCCCTCGCACTCAGCGCTACTGCCGGATTCGTGCTGCAACGCCTGATCGTGCAACCACTCGGCCGCTTCGTCGCCGGCGTGCAGCGGGTCACGCGCAACGACTTGCGTGCCGAGGTGTCCGGTCAGGGCGCGGTCGGGGAACTGAAACAAGTCATCGCGTCGGTGAACGAACTGATCCAGGGCCTGCGCCAGAACGTCAGGGACATGACCGAAGCCGGGCGCTCCATCAACGACAGCGCCGGGCTGATGGAACAGACCTCGGTTCGAACCCGTTCCGCTCTGTCCGCGCAGCGCCTGAGCGAAGAGTCAATCGAGGAATCCACCGAATCCCTCGCGACCATGGTCCGCGCAGTCGCGGAGCACGGCGCGACCGCCGCACAATCAGCACGCGCCGCCGACGGCGCGATCAAGTCCAGCCAGTCGGGCATCGCCCGCGCGCGAACCGAGATGTCGCGCCTGTCCGAAACCGTGTCTTCCGCCAGTGACGCCATCCTCTCGCTCAAAGGCGACAGCGACAACATCGGCTCGGTAATCGCAGTCATCCGCGGCATCTCCGAGCAAACCAACCTGCTTGCCCTGAACGCCGCGATCGAAGCAGCCCGCGCAGGTGAACAAGGCCGCGGCTTTGCCGTCGTTGCCGACGAGGTGCGCAAGCTCGCCCACCGTACCGGCGAGGCCACCGTGGAGATCCAGGCCCTCATCGAAAAGCTCCAGGCCAGCGCCGACCGAGGTGCCAGCGCAGTACGCAGCGGCCTGGATCAGGTCGACAAGAACGTGGAAGCCACCGACGACGTCGGACAGGCCCTGGACCAGATCATCGAGCGGGTTGCCGCAATCTCCCGAATCAATCTAGAAATCGATCAGCTCACCCAGCGCCAGCTCGAACAGCTCGGCATCATCGATCAGCAGATGGAGAGCGTGCGGGAGGAAGCCACCAAGGCCAACCACGCGGTCGACGACAACGTCAACGCCAGCGAAGGCCTCAAGCGTACCGCCGGGCAATTGCAGTCCCTGGTACAACGCTTCACGATTTGACCCGGCACGGCCACTGCCCTGCGCGGCCGTAGAATCCACGTAGCCGGCGACAGCCACACCAGCAGGCCGCCGAACAGGTACGAAAACGACCTGCCCAAAAGGATACCGAAAGGGGGGGTTTCACTTTCCCGCGCCTTTGCTATAATGCGCCGCTTCCACGGAGAGGTGGATGAGTGGTTTAAGTCGCACGCCTGGAAAGCGTGTTTGGGATAATATCCCAACGCGGGTTCGAATCCCGCCCTCTCCGCCAGATTTTGAGAAAGCGCCAGAAATGGCGCTTTTTCGTTTTCTCGCCCAGCCCGGTGGCTATCCGGACGGTGTTGCTGCAGAAGATCGGGCACTTGCGCATTCGCGCTCAAGGAGCCCGGTCGCCTGCATACGCAAGCCCCCCCCCTATCCCCTATCCCCTATCCCCAACGCACTTGATGCCATGATCGGAACCTTCACGCCGTAGGCTGCCGATTTCCACGCTACTTGACGTCAAAGACGCCTGCCCGGATGGGTCCAGGCCAAAGCGTGACGGCGCGACACCGTGGTGACGGCGACGATGCACGTGCGCACCTCCACCGACCTTGCAGTCAAAGCACTGCCGTGCTCGCACACGTACGGCAACATCGCGATGAATGCCGCCGCCTGCGGCATGACACAGGTGCTGCACAAGAAACGAAAAGCCCGCTCCGCGTGATGTACTGGGAGACGTACTGAAAACCGTGGCTGGGGGTGGCTTACAGCGGACGCCGCTGGAATGAAAAAAGGGACCGAAGTCCCTTTTTTCAAGCGCTTGCGGCATTCAGCTGAACACCGCAGCAGTGAATCTGGAGCGGGAAACGAGTCTCGAACTCGCGACCTCAACCTTGGCAAGGTTGCGCTCTACCAACTGAGCTATTCCCGCATTGTTCTGGAGGCGCGACTCGGAATCGAACCGGGGTACACGGCTTTGCAGGCCGCTGCATAACCACTCTGCCATCGCGCCAAGCCTGTCTGCCGGCATCCCTGACCATCGTCAGGTCGAAACCTGTACATCCAGAAAAAATCTGGAGCGGGAAACGAGACTTGGATCCCCGCCATAACTCCTTGATAACGCAGCGATTTTAATCCACTTCTGCGCTTCGAAGGACTGAATTATGTACTAACGATTCGCCGCTGGCAACACCTTCGCTGAAATTTTTCCGCGAAGCCACCCCTATTGAGAGCACTGTGTCGCCCTAGACCAGTTCCTCAGCCTGTTCTGAGAGTCCTGCCGTCCCGATCTGATTGACTCGTTCGTACGAAACCGAAGTGTCTAGGATCATTGCTATCGAACCGACAGGATGCACGTCTCGGGGCGCACGTCGTCGGCCTCGATCATGGCGCCGATGCGCCGCGCGGTGGCGACGGCCTGCAGCCCCGCCACCCTCGCGCCGATCACCAGCACCTTGGCCGGGCGGATGGTGCCAGCGGCGTAGGTGAGCATGGGGAAGAACTTCGGGTTGTGGTCGGCGGCGATCAGCGCGCACTCGTAGCCGGCGACCGCGGCACGCACAGCACGACGTCCGCCTTGCCGCAAACTTCGACCTCGTCGCCGGCGAAACTCACCCCGACGAACTGCTCGTCGGGGAAATGAGCAGGCCCGCCCGCTCCGGTCTCAAGGCATATTTCTGCGCCGAGGGCCAGATCTGCGCGCCTCCGTTGCGGCCTCAGGCATGGTTGCTTCATCCTTCGGCCTGCCAAGCGAAACGCGGTAACCGACCCGACGCCAGGGTCGCGACAAACCATCCTTTTGTATTTTTTTCATGCATTGGGCTTGTCAATTCTTGAATGCATCTTTAATATCCTGCGAACCCATGATATATGACATTTCAGAAGTGAGGCCACCTCATGCATCGTCCCCTCGTAGCCCACACGCCCCTCAGAGACGCCCTGTGGGTGGTCAGTCTGGAAGGGGTGGAAGCGATGAGCGAGCTCTACGAATTTCGCGTGGGGCTCAAATCTGAAGATGCCAACGTAGATTGCCAGGCCCTGATCGGCGAGGTGTGCGCGGTCGAACTCGAAGGGCATAATGGCGTCAAGCGTTTCTTCTCCGGGCAGATGGTGCGCTTCGAAGCGCTGGGCAAGCGCGGCGAGCACTGGCACTACGAAGCCCTGGTCGCGCCCAAGCTGTGGCACGCCTCACGGCGCGGAGATTTTCGGATTCGGCAAAATATGACGGTACAGGATATCGTCACCGAAGTGCTCGGTCTGAACGCCATCCGCCACGAATGGCGGTTGAAGCAAAGCTACAAGACCTGGGTCTATAACGCGCAGTACGGAGAGACGGATCTCTCCTACATCTGCCGTCTGCTCGAACACGAAGGCATCTTCTTCTGGTTCGAACACAGCGCCGCCGGCGAAGTACTGGTGCTGGCCGACCACTTCAGCACCCCCGAACCCTTCGGCGGCTACGAGCGCACCCCCTTTTTCCCGCCCGATCACGCCAGAGCCCAGGAGGACCATTTTTTCTCCTGGCGCCTCGCGCGTGAGGTCGAACCGGGCGTGTTCAAACACAGCGACTACGACTTCAAGAAGCCCTCGGCCGACCTCACCACCGAGTATGCCGACCCGCGCGGCCATCTGTTCGATCAGTACGAGATCTTCTCCTACCCGGGCAACTACGTCGAACGCGGCGATGGCGACAGTTACGCCAATGCCCGCCTCGAAGCGATGCAGGTGCAGCAGGACCGCATCATCCTCGAAGGGCGGGTGCGCGGCGCCACCCCCGGCTACCGCTTCGAACTTTTCAATCACCCCCGAGCCGACCAGAACCGCGAACTGATCGTGATGCGCGCCGCCTACCGCGCCGCCAACAACGCCTACGAAGGCGCCGGCGGCTCCGAGTCCAGCCACTATCAGGTGCGTATCGAAGCCATCCCCTCCGACCGCCCCTTCCGCCCGGTGCTGCGCACCCCCAAGCCACGCAGCCGCGGCCCCGAGACCGCGGTGGTGGTCGGCCCGGCCGGCACCGAGATCCACACCGACGAATACGGCCGGGTCAAGGTCCACTTCCATTGGGACCGCTACGGCCAGAAGGACGGCGAAGACAGCTGCTGGATCCGCGTCGCCCACCCCTGGGCCGGGGCCAACTACGGCGCCATCCACATCCCGCGCGTGGGCCAGGAAGTCATCGTCGATTACGAACACGGCGACCCCGACCGCCCCATCATCACCGGGCGGGTGTACAACGCCGAGCAGATGCCCCCGTGGGGGCTGCCCGCCAACAAGACCCAGTCGGGCATCCTCACCCGCTCGAGCATGGGCGGTAGCGCGGCCAACGCCAACGCGATCCGCTTCGAGGATCTCAAAGGCTCGGAGCAGGTGTGGGTGCACGCCGAGAAGAACCTCGACACCGAGGTCGAGAACTGCGAGACCCACTCGGTCCAGGTCGATCGCTCAAAATCGATAGGAAACGACGAGAGCAACACCATCGGCCACGACCGCAAGACCGCCGTGCGCAACGAGGAGACCTTCTTCGTCGGCGCCAATCGCCACGACGGCATCGGCAAGACCTACCTGCTCGAAGCCGGCGACAAGATCCGCCTGGTGTGCGGCGAAACCGTCATCGAAATGACCAAGGAAGGCCAGCTCAGCATCAAGTGCAAGAACTTCAACATCACCGCCGACGAAAGCGGCCAGATCAACACCCTGCAAAGCGTGCTCGACCTCAACATGGACAACCGCGCCGCGACCACCGCACCCGACGGCGATGGCGACAAGGGCGGCATCGTCCAGGCCACCGAATCCCACTTCCAGTAAGGCTCATCGAGCTGATCCCCACCCATCGAGGACATAGCGATGAGCTACTTCACCAATGAACTCAGCCTGCAACTGCCGGGCGTGCGCTACACCGACCAGAGCATCAACATCCTCAAGTTTCCCGACCTGGGCAGCACCCTGGTGATCAGCCGCGGTGCGATCGAAGCGGGCCAGACGCTCGAATCGACCTTCACCGCGCAGATCGCCGCCCTCAAGGCCACCGCCCCCGACTTCGAAGAAGGGCCGCGCGCGACGCTGCGCATCGGCAAGACCGCCACCATCGAAGCGATCGAGACGCGCACCAGCTTCACCCAGGGCGAGGCCCACATCCACCAGTATCAGCTCGCCTGCCAGTTGCCCGACGACGACCTGATGGTGGCGTTCACCTACGCCCGCGCCGCCCCCTTCGAAGCGCACGACACCGAATTCTGGACACGGATCAAGCAATCGATCGAACTGGTCGGCGCCTGATCCCCGCATGATCCCCGATCACCACTCCACGACACAGGCACGACACCGATGAGCGAAGCATACTGGGCCGCGCGTCTCGACGACCCCCTGACGCACACCACCTGGCAAAGCGACGTAATCGGAGTGCTCGTCCAGGGCGCGACCTATGCCGCCGTCGCTGCCGGTGCAGCGGTCGCGGCCGCAGTTACGCTCACCGTGGGGACCGGCGGCGCCGCCGCGGGGGCCCTGGTCGCGGGCTCGACGCTCGCCGCACGCCTGATCGCACCGGCGGTGGTGGGCGCGACACTGGGTGACGAGATCAGCAGTATGGGCGACAGCGTCGGCGATTTCTTCTCGCCCCCCACCGAACAAGCCTGGATCCGCACCGGCTCGGCCGACACCCACACCAACAGCAAGCTTGCCGCGCGCGCCGCCGGCGTGTTCCACCACGACGTAGAGCTGGCCGAACCCGAACCGGACGAACGCGGCTTCTTCGATCGCACCGCCGACGCGGTAGCCGGCTTCTTCACGCTCGAAGGCCTGTCCTCGTTCACCTCCGAGCTGTGGAAACCGACGGTGGCCAGCGCCGACCCGCGCAGCGAACCGCGCGACCTCGACAAGATCGAGTGCAGCAAGCACTCGCCCGAGCAATATCTCGCCCAGGGCTCCAAGCTCGTCTTCATCAACAGCCAGCCAGCGGTACGCTCGGGAGCACTGTCGACCTGCGAAGGCAAGGTCATCGACACCCCGCCCAAGGTCTCACCCGATGTTCGCATCGGCGGCGAGCTGGTCACCGTGCGCGATGTGCGCTCGGGCAAAGCCCCGATCGGGCTCATATTTAGTGCGGCGATGCTGGTGCTGCGCCCGTGCAAGATCATCAGCAAACTCCCCTGCATGATCGCCTCCGCTGCTGCCGCCGGCATGGTATCGAGCGCCGTCAGCCAGGCAGTCTCTTCGGGCAACCCGGTGCATCTGGCCACCGGCGCCAAGACCCTGGGGGGCGACGAAGACCTCGACTTCATCCTCCCCGGGCGCCTGCCGATCGAATGGCAGCGCACCTACAACAGCCGTGATCCGCGCACAGACGGCCTCTTCGGCGCCGGCTGGAGCGTCCCCTTCGAAGTCGCGCTGCGCATCGAGCCGCGCGAAGGGGACGAGTACGCCGTCTACCTCGACGAACAAGGGCGCGAGCTCGAGATCGGCCATCTCGCCCCCGGTGACGGCCTCTACAGCCCCGGCGAAGGCCTGGGCATCCGGCGCAGCGCCGAAGGCATCTGGACGATCGAAGACGAATCGGGCCTGATCCGCGTCTTCGAGCCGATCTCGCCCACCCAGCAGCGCCTGCGCGTGCTCACCGACCGCAACGGCAACCGCCTGGTGCTGCACTACGACGACCAGGCGCGCCTCACCGCCGTCACCGACGACGACCAGGCCGCAGCCATCGTGCTCTACTACGACGAGCCCGCCCACCCGCGTCGGCTCAGCTACATCGAACAGGTCGGCGAGGGCGACCAGCGGCGCGTGCTGGTGCGCTACCACTACGATGCCTGCGGGGATCTGGCCACCGTCATCGACCCGCTCGAGCACCCGCAACGGCGCTTCGCCTACGACTCGGGCCGGCGCATGGTTGAGCACCACCTCCCCGACGGGCTCGCTTGCCACTACCGCTGGCAGTGCCTCACCGGCCCCGACGGCCCCGAATGGCGCGTCACCGAGCACTGGACCGAGACCCAGGGCGAGGCGCACGAACGCTGGCAGTTCGACTACGATCTGGGAGCCGGGCGCACCACCGTGCGCGACGGCCTGGGCCGGGTCAGCGCGCGCGAGTGGAACCCGCAATACCAGATCACCGCCCACACCGACGCCATGGGCGACACCTGGCGCTTCGACTGGGACGACGAACGCCTGCTCCTGGGCGCCACCGACCCGCAAGGCGGGCAATGGCGTTACACCTATGACGCGCACGGGCGCGAACTGACCGAAACCGACCCGCTCGGGCGCACCCGCAAGACCGAATGGCTCGCCCACTGGGCCCTGCCGGTGCTCGAACACGACGCCGCCGGACGCCCCACCCGCCATCTGTACGACGCCAGCGGCAACCGCATCGCGGTGGTCGACCCACTCGGCCAGCGCACCACCTACGCCTACGACCGCCACGGCCAGCCGGTGCGCGTGCGCGACGCCCGTGGCGGCATCGTGCAGCTGCGCTGGAGCGCGCGCGGTCAGCTCACCGACCACATCGACTGCTCGGGCAAGCGCACCCAGTGCTTCTACAACGGCTTTGGCACGCTCACCCAGCTCACCGACGCCATGGGCCAGCGCACCCACTACCGCCACGACGGCGCCGGGCGGCTGATCGAGACCGAACTACCCGACGGGCGCATCGAGCGCATCGAACGCACCCCCAGCGGCCGGCCCGCCGTCCTCATCGACCCCAGCGGCGCGCGCACCGCGCTGGCGTGGCGCCCCACCGGCCAGCTCGCCGCGCGCACCGACGCGCTGGGCCAGCGCCTCGTGTTTCACTACGACGACTACGGCCGGCTCAGCGCCCTCACCAACGAAAACGGCCAGCGCTACCACTTCGCCTGGGACGCCGCCGACCGGCTCACCGAACAGACCGATCTGGGTGGGCTCACCCAGCGCTACCGCTACAACGCGCTGGGGCTCCCCATCGAAGTCGCCTGGCAGCCCGCCGACGGCAGCCCCGCGCTCGTGCACGCACTCACCCGCGACGGGCTCGGCCGGCTCAGCGCCAAGCACACCCCGGATGGCATCACCCGCTACACCTGGAGCGACGCCGACCTGGTCACCGCCGTCGATCGCCACGCCAACGAGACGGACCCGCCGCTCGACACGCTGCGCTTCGACTACGACCGGCTCGACCGCCTCACCGCCGAACACGGCCCCCACGGCAGCCTCACCCACGCCTACGACGCGCTGGGCAACCGCATCGCCACCACGCTGCCGGACGGGCGCACCATCAATCACCTCTACTACGGCTCGGGGCATTTGCACCAGATCAATCTGGACGGCGCCGTGGTCGCCGACTACGAACGCGACGGCCTGCACCGCGAAGTGCGGCGCAGCCAGGGCGGGCTCGAGCTGATCACCGCCTGGGACCAGACCGGGCGGCTCACCCGCCGGGCGTGGCGACGCCACGGCACCCCGGCCGCGTTCGCCCCGGAGTTCGAGAAACGCTACGACTACGACCCCGCCGACAACCTGGTGCGCGAGCTGCGCGTCCACTCCCGCCCCGACAACCGCTGGCAGCGCCACACCCACGACAGCCAGCTGCACTACGATGCGCTCGGACGCATCACCGGGGCCGAGCTGGGCCATCTGGTCGAACGCTTCGCCTGGGACGCGGCCTCCAACCTCACCGACCCCGAGCGCCCCGGACTGGTCCAGGACAACCGCGTGCGCGTGCTCGGCGACCTGCGCTACGACTACGACCGCTTCGGCCGTATCGAGACAAAGCGCATCGGTTCGCACACCGTCCAGACCTACGCCTACGACGCCGAGCAGCGCCTCACCGAAGTCCACGTGCGCCGCTCCACCCACCCGCTCACCGTGCGCTTCACCTACGACGCGCTGGGCCGACGCATCGGCAAGACCGTCTTCGACGGGGAAGGCACCCCCGGCCAGGCCCACGCCTCACACACCGCGTTCACCTGGGACGGGATGCGGCTGGCCGTCGAACACACCAAGGGCCAGCCGCAGCGCCTCTACTTCTACACCGACCCGAACCGCTACGAAGCGCTCGCCTGCCTCGACGGCAACGACCTCGACCAGCTCGTCCACCTTCAGGCCGACCCTTCCGGGCGGCCCGAAGAGGCCACCGACGCCGACGGCAACATCGTCTGGCAGGCCCGCTTCAAGGTCTGGGGCAACACCGTCCAGGAGCACTGGACCGGTTGCCTGCAATCCCCTGTGAACCTGCGCTTCCAGGGCCAGTACCTGGACCGCGAGACGGGACTGCACTACAACACCTTCCGGTACTATGATCCGGATATCGGGCGGTTTACCCAGCCGGACCCGATCGGGCTCAATGGTGGGGTGAATCTGTATCAGTACGCGCCGAACCCGACGGGGTGGGTGGATCCGTGGGGGTGGTGCCGCCGGGGCAATGCCGCGACGAAGACGCACATGGATGGGGTGCGTGATCGGATGCTTGCCGAGAATCCGAACATGCGGCACCAGTGGGGGGGACGGGATCGTACAAACGGAACAGAACTCCCGGAAACTTACCTCAAGCCCTTGGGCGGCACCGGCAGGCGCGGCAGTTCGTACACTGATATGACTTTCCGAGACGCCCAGGGACGAACGGTATACGTTCAGACCGTGGATAAGGGCAACGTGCACGGCATGTCCCAACGTGAGTGGAACAATGCGGTTCGGATCTCGCAACAGGATCCCAGTGCGATTGTGATCACCGTGCAGAAAGGGAGTATGCCTGCACCCGGCACTTTAAATACTACCGGGATGAACCCCGGTATCGTAATCAGGTAGCTGGAGCAGAGGATGCGCGCATGACACTTAAGCTTCCCACACTTCAAGTCTTTATGACGGAGAAGGACGAGAAGGCCTTTTCTGAACTACTGAAGGCGCAGATCCCGAGCATACGGTTCATCGACATCTATCCATGGCCTACTCCTGACCCACCCATTCGCGATTCGCTTGATGAGTGTCGTGCGCGCTTGAATTCAGGTGCCGTAATCATCAATACCGAGATACTGAGCTTGGAGCACTATCGCAGCGGCTACATTGGGTGTATCCCTGAGCACAACCAACACCACGGATCGACTGTCGGGTCGGGCCTCATTCAGTTTGAACATGGCGAACCAGCAAACTACGAACCCGACGGCCTCCGTAATGGCTCGCTGGCTGCCTCCTACGACAATGAGAAAGACCCCGCAACCGATACGTTCGTGAAGACAGTCTGGAAGCTGTGCAGAAAACACGCCAAGAAGCTCTACGGTATTGATCCTGCAACCCGCCGCTACATCACGGACAAGCCTGTTTCACCGTTCATTGCGTGGCCGGACGCCATTGCCCGGTACGACCAGGTCGACGGCCTGTTCCTGACGAATAACACGATGTGCTACCTCACCTCGAAGCGGTAGGCCCCGGTTGCGATTTCCCATCGAAACTGTCCCATCCGCAGTCATCAAAACAGCACATGGATCGGCGCGCAACCCACAACATTCCAGACCAGCAAACCGAGCCCGACGCATCCGCACCGACACAAACCCCCAAACCCTACGGCATCGCCCCCTACTTCGGCGCGGGGCGCAAGCAACTGGGCTGGAAGGTGATGATACGCCGGCGTGGGGTGTTGTTCGAACGCACCTTCAATGCGCGAGACTTCGGCGGGTTCGACGGTGCGCGGCAGGCAGCGCTGGCCTTGCGCGACGAGATCATCCGCGACAACCCGCTGATGAGCAAACGCGAATACTGTGCCACGCTGCGCTCGAACAACACCAGCGGCGTGACGGGAGTGCATCGCGTACGCGATCGCACCGGCGAGCACTGGAAGGCCTGCGTGCACGTTCCCGATGGTCGCCGCAAGACCCGCCAATTCTCCATCGCCAAGTACGGCGAAGATGGCGCCCGCAGACTCGCCATCGAGGCGCGGCGCAAACTGCTCGCCCTGGTCGAAGGCACGGTGTCGAGCCACCACCCGGATGTACCGGAACCGGGCCGCGACTGCCCTGCAGTACCGTACTTCGACAAGGTCGTGCGCCTGGCCGCGGACGACCTCAGGCCGAACCCCCTGGCTCCGCCAGTGGCCTGCGAGGTGATCGGCGTGCATCTAAGCCACAGAAAAATCAGAAACTCGGACGGCACCTTCCGGTCCGCGCTCTACTGGATAGCGACGATGGAATGCGGCACCGACGCCCAACATAACAGACTGTTGACCCGCTATTTCTCGGTGCTGCGCCACGGCGACGAAGAAGCGCGGCGCCTGGCGATCGAGCAGCGGCGCGCGTGGGAAGCGCAGCAAGCGCGCAGCGAACCCTATACCGTGCAGCGCGGCGGCGCGAGCGAGATCAAAGGCGTAACACGCGGCCGTGGAATATGGGTTGCCACCATCTGCCTGCCCAACCGACGCACCAAGACCCGCCACTTCGCCATCGCCAAGTACGGCGAGGACGAAGCCCGGCGCCTGGCCATCGAACAGCAGCAAGCCTGGGAAGCCCAGCGCGCCCGCGGCGAGCGGTGCGCTGCTCCGTGGGCGAACGAGAGCGGCATCCGCGGCATCGTACGATCCGGCCCCTATTGGCAGGCGCGTGTAACGCTGCCGGATGGTCGCCGCAAGACCCGCTCGTTCGCCTTTGCCCGCTTTGGCGAAGAAGGTGCTCTGCAGCGCGCCATCAAGGCGCAACGGGAACTCATCGAAGCATACCGGGCCGACGAACAAGACAGCCAAACACAGCCATGATCAAACTACCCACCTTGAAGTTCGCCAGCCCCGACGACCTCAGGGCTTTGCGCCTGAAGACCGGTCTGAACCAAGGCCAGTTCTGGGGGCGGGTCGGCGTGACGCAGTCTGGCGGCTCACGCTTCGAGACCTGTCGCAGCGTTCCCCGGCCGGTGCTGACACTACTCACCATCACCTATGGCAAGCCGTCCCAGGTACAGGCCATGACCGAGGCGCTGCGGGCGTGGAAGGATTGAGCATTCACGCAAGGGCAACACCACCGGCCACAGTCTACTCCGTACAGGAAATCCACATGTCTTCAGCCACCAAAGCTCCCATCACCCCACGAACCTACAGTGGCGAGGAGCTGCTCCAACTGCGCCAGGAAATGGGCCTGAACCAGAACCAATTCTGGAAACGCTTCGGGATCACCCAGTCGGGTGGCTCGCGCTACGAGTCGGGGCGCGCCGTACCGAGGTCGGTGCGCATGCTGCTCACGCTCGGGACTGCCTCAGAAGAAGCGGCGATGGCCATGCTGGCGGCGCTGCGCAGTCCGGCCGATCCGGCCGAGCGAGCCTATGCGCTGCTCAGCCCGGCCCGCTCCGCCCCCCTGGAACTAGGCGCATGCCCGGTTCTGGTGGCCAACCAGGCGATCGTGCTCAAGGCAGGCGAACACGAACTGCGCCTTGACGCAGACGGGGCGCTGACCATGGACGGGCGACCAATCGTGTACGCCACCGCCAACAGGCGCCAGGCATGAGCGCAGCGGTTTGGATCGGGGGCGCGAAGCCCCCCAGCGTGGCCGCGTGGCATGGTTCGCCCGAGTCACGTTGCCCGACGGGCGCGTCAAACCGCGCTTTTCGCTATGGGTAAATTCGGCGACGAAGAAGCCCTGCGCCTAGCCGCCGCGCAGTGCCACACCTGGGAACCCCAACTCGCTACCCACAGGTCGAAGCACGACGCAACGACGCTTGGCGGTCTCCCATCGAAACCGACCTCCTTCGCCAGCAAACGGAACTGCACATGGAACAGCACACCCGCCCCATCACGCCAGCTGCGCACACCCAGCCCCGCACCCCAGCGCACACCGACCCGAAGCCCTACGGCATCTCCCCCTATCTCGACAAGGGGCACGAGCAACGGGGCTGGAAGCTGAATATCCGACGGCGTGGGGTGTTGTTCTACCGCAGCTTCAACGCGCGAGACTTCGGCGGGCTCGACGGCGCGCTGCAGGCGGCCCTCGCGGTGCGCGAGGAGATCATTCGAGACCACCCGCTGATGAGCAAACGCGAATGGTGCGCGACGCTGCGCACGACCAACACCAGCGGGGTGCCGGGTGTGCAGCGCGTGCGCGATCGTACCGGCGAGCACTGGAAGGCCAAGGTGAACTTTCCCGATGGCCACCAGAAGACCCGCCAGTTCTCGATCAACAAGTACGGCGGCGATGGTGCCCACCGACTCGCCATTGAAGCGCGGCGCAAACTGCTCGCCCTGGTCGAAGGGACGGTGGCGATGCATCACCCGGATGTACCCGAACCGGACCACGACGACCCGGCGATACCACACTTCGACCAGGTCGTGCGCGTGGCCGCGGACGACCTCGGGCCGAACCCCCTTGCACCACCGGTCGCCTGCGAAGTGGTCGGCGTGCATCTGACCCACATCAAGGACAAGAAGCCTTCGCCGGACGGTAGCTTCCGGGTCACGCCCTACTGGACGGCGACGATGGAACTGAGCACCGAGTCGGATCGCAGCCGACCGCTGCGCCGCTACTTCTCAGTGCTGCGCTACGGCGACGAAGAGGCCCGGCGCCTGGCCATCGCGCAGCGTCACGCGTGGGAGGCGCAGCAAGCGCGTGGCGAAGCCTATACGGTGCAGCGCGGCGGCACGAGCGGGGTCAAAGGCGTGGTGCGCGGCCCCGATGCATGGCTCGCTCGCGTCAGGCTACCCAACGGACGCGTCAAGACCCGCTCCTTCGCCATCCGCAAGCACGGCGACGAAGAAGCCCGGCGCCTGGCCGCCGCGCAGCATCAGACTTGGGAAGCCCAACTCGCCCGCGGCGAGCCGGTGAGCACAGCGTGGGCGAGCGAGAGTGGCGTCCCCGGCATCGTACGATCCGGCCCCAACTGGCAGGTAAATGTCGTGCTGCCCGACGGACGACTCAAGACCCGATCGTTCGCGTTCTCCCGCTACGGACAAGCGGATGCCCTGCAGCGCGCCATCGAGGCGCAGAAGGAACTGATCGAGACATACAGGGCCGACGACAAAAGCGACCAAGCACACCCATGATCAAACTACCCACCTTGAAGTTCGCCAGCCCCGACGATGTCAGGGCACTGCGCAAGAAGACCGGTCTCAACCAAAGCGCGTTCTGGGGCGCATGGTGACGCAGTCCGGCGGCTCGCGCTTCGAGACCTGTCGCACCGTTCCAAGGCCGGTGTTGATCCTGCTCACCCTCAGCTATGGCAAGCCGTCCCAGATGTATGCCATTGCCCGGGTTCCTGCTGAAGCTCTAATAGCAAGCAACAAGTAGCGACAACGGTCGAGTTCAATGACATCGAATATCCATGCTTATGCCTATTGGGACGATCAGGGCTACCGCATTTCGCCCTGCATCGACGTCAATCTCTTTACCGATACGCCACTGGCCGTCGGCCCCCATCCGGGGATGCTCAATTTATACGAAGCCTTCCGCAAGCGATTCGGCCAGTACACGGGCTGGTACAAGACCAACACCGACAGCCGCTTCAAGAAGATGAAGCCGGCCAAACTGGACATGGTGCCCTTTTGGTTCGCCGACCCGCGCAGCAAGAAGGACAACCCATTGGGCTTTGAAATGCGCCCCGGGCATAGTCAGAATGACATGCAGGTTCCTAGTTTTCAATTCTTCTGCGGACAGACGCCAGACTTGCCAGCCTTTCCGGACAAGGGCCTGCCGTTCCGGCCGGCCCATGCGGAAGGCAACTTCCGAATCTGTCTACCACTTGATCACGGTTTCGAAACCCTGACCGGGATGTTGTCCTTCCTGGACGAGGCGCTGGCCGAGTTTCCGTTCGTCTCCGGTTACGTCGGGTATTCTCTCTATTGGAATGATGCAGACACCTTATTCGAGCGAGACTATTTCAACCAGCAGGTGCCGCGCGTACACATGCGAGTTCCGGGTTTAGGTCAGAGCCGTCCGATGTATTGGACTGATAATGCAATTTATGATGGTTTGGTCGATATCGGCTGGATTACCTTGCTGGGCAAGAAAACGATGGCCCGGATCGGGGGATGCGACAAACTGGCTGAGCGTCTGGCTGGCACCTCGGCCCAAGTACGCTCCATTCCTGGTGACGGACAATCCTTTATGGTCATTGCCGGTGATGCCCCTCAACTGGGCGATCTGGAAGCCGGTGACTCGATTCCCGCCTATCAGGCCGTCGGGTGGGCTTTACGTGACTTGCGAGCAAAGCGGGAACACCATTACCCAGGTTTTTCCCTTGAAGCCTACAACAAATGGCGAAGCCGCTTCTTCGGAGAATCCTGGGGAACGATTCTGCCAGGCACTCGATGCCTGGGTCGGTATTGTTGACCGTCAGGGCGCCTTCCCGATGGTGGAGTCACCCACTCTGGCCTCAGTAGTGGGACCACATGCATGTCTGCCGCTTCGAAGACCCGGTTTGCAGCCATCATCGAGGGCGAAGGCATGCCAGCCGCTCCAGAAGCTGAACATCCGTCGGCGTGGGGTGTTGTTCTACCGCGGCTTCAACGCGCGAGACTTCGGCGCGCGAGACTTCGGCGCGCGAGACTTCGGCGCGCGAGACTTCGGCGGGCTTGACGGCGCGCTGCAGGCGATACTCGCCTTGCGCGAGGAGATCATTCGCGACCACCGCCCCGGAAGAAACGGCACTCGCCATGCCGGCGGCGCTGCACCGTGCACCCGATCCGTCCGAGCGAGCCTATGCGTCACTCGCCCAGGGCGGTCGGCTCGAGCCGATGCGGGTTGCCCGATCGATGAAACCGGACAATTGCTCGGAGAGCATGGTGTCGGGGCGCAACAGAAAGGTGGTGACCGGGAGGGTTGGTCCAGCGAGCGGCCGTCCGACCACCTCTGGATGCCTGCACGCAGCAAGGTGTGCCGCACTGCAGAAGGCCACTCCGTAACCCGCAGCGACCAAGGTCATCATCAAGTCATGACTCAGTACACGCTCGGCGACTTGCGGCTGGGCGTCGATCGAGCGCAGCAGCCGATCCACCTGTTGGTTGCACCCGTCGCATGCCTCAGGCTGGCGGAGCACCAGCGGGTAGTTCAATACCTCACTGGCGACAACGCGCCTGTGCGCGAGCAGCGGATGCCTTCTCGGTATCGCCACTACCATGGGATCCTGCCAGACCGGCTGCGCGATGACGCCCGGTTCGGTGCGGTCGAGCAGCGCGAACCCCGCATCATAGACGTCGGTCTTCAGTCCCTTCAACAACCGCAGCTGCGACGTCTCGAACAGACCAATCTCGATATCCGGCTCTTCCTCCCGGCACAGTGCCAGCAAGGCCGTCAGGCGCGCCTGGGCAATCCCATCCGAAATAGCAATTCGAAGCCGCCCACGATAGCCGGTGGCCGCGGCCCGGACATTGCCTTTGGCCTGCTCGACGACCAGGAGGATACGCCGCGCGTCCTCGAGAAACACTTTTCCTGCCCAGGTGAGATGCACCGCACGAGACGATCGCTCCAGCAATCGAGCACCAGCATCGGATTCAAGCTTCTTGATCGCTCGGGATAACGGCGACTGCTCGATGTGCAGCCGCTCGGCCGCCCGCCCGAAATGGAGCTCCTCGGCGAGCGTGACGAAGCAGCGGAGATGACGCAAGTTCACTCGAGGTTCCTCGACACAAGCATCGAATCAGGGTGGACGATACTCGATTTCGATATGACTATCCCCTACTCCAATTGTGTTCATTTATGCGCAGGTCCAGCCCGGCAAAGTGAAAGACTCTGAAAGCTCGCGCGGCTTTCGACCGTTCGTATCACCACCACGAGCACTGTCGATGAGAAGCCCAGTGCCGCATGGAGAGCCCCGATAAGTCACGCGCTACGAGGACAGCAACCCGTCTGACGCTTCAGGCCACGTCCCCCAGCGAGATTCTGGGCGGCCCACATTTACATACAAACCGCCACGACTCAAGAGCCCCTCGTACCTACCGACATCGGCTATGCATCCCTCGCGCAGAACGGCGATCTGCTCGGCATTGCCCACGGCGGCGCTCTCCAAGGTCTTGCACGATACCTACATTGTCATCATCCGACAGGCCATGGCCATAGGGAAAGAACCCTGACGCATCTGGTCTGCATCATCCTGAAACTCCACGCGACGATTACCGGGCAAGGATCGCTTGAATCGGAGAAGGGGCGAACGTGACCGGGTTTCGTCCTGGCGAGATGCCGACGATCCCCAATACACCAACTCGCTGGTCGCGCGCGATGGCGATCACATCAGCGCGATGTCGGAGCAATCGCCAAAAACGGGGTTTCCGCTAAAACCCATTGTCGCTGTTCGTCGTCGCGTCACCCGTCTGAAATGCGGCCATGTCTCAACGAACGCTACCAAGCGCCAAGGAGTGTCCACCATGTCTTCGCAGACCGCTCTCGACCTTCCCATCGAACGCCGCATCCTGCGCCGCGCAGAGGTCGAGACCAAGACCGGCTTCAAGCGCGCCCACATCTACAACCTGATGAAGGAAGGCAAGTTCCCCAAGTCCTTGCGCCTTGGCGTGCGCGCCGTCGGCTGGGACTCGGTCGAGATCGACCAGTGGATCGCCGACCGCCTCGAAGAGCGCGCCTGAGACCCGTTCCCCCGTCATTGCCATCGAGGAGCGGCACCATGCAGGTAGTCTCCATCATTTCGACCAAGGGTGGCGTCGGCAAGACCACGACCGCGGCCAATCTCGGCGGTTTCATCGCCGACGCCGGATTGCGCGTGCTGCTGGTGGACCTCGACGTCCAGCCGACCTTGTCGAGCTATTTCGCCCTCGACCGGCGGGCGCCAGGCGGCATTTACGAGTTGCTGGCCTTCAACGAGCAGCGCGGTGCACAACTGGTGTCCACCACGGACATCGCCGGCCTCGACCTGGTGCTCTCCAATGACGACAAGGGACAGTTGAACACCTTGCTGTTGCATGCTCCGGACGGTCGGCTACGGCTGCGCAACCTGCTTCCCGCCTTCGCGCCGAATTACGACCTGATGCTGATCGACACGCAGGGTGCGCGCAGCGTGCTGCTGGAGATGGCGGTACTGGCGTCCGATCTGGCAATCTCCCCCGTCACCCCGGAGATCCTCGCCGCCCGTGAACTGCGTCGCGGCACTTTGCAGTTGATCGAGGATATCGCACCCTATCGCCACCTCGGCATCATGCCGCCGCCCTTGCACCTGCTCATCAATCGCGTGCACCCCGTGTCGGCGAACGCCCGGGCGATTCAGCAAGGGCTACGCCTGATCTTCCAGGACCATCCCGGCGTCCACGTTCTGAACACCGACATCCCGGCCATCGAGGTCTATCCCCGCGCGGCGACGCGCGGGCTGCCGGTTCATCGCGTCGAACACCGCCGCCCGGCGACACGCGTGGCACCAGCTGCGCTCGACACGATCCGCGCCTTGGCTTGCGAGCTTTTTCCCCAATGGATCGATCGGCTCGACACGGTTGCCGGCAAGCATCGAGGGAGGCGCTCCGATGCCGGACCGGCTTGACCTGTGCCGGGGCCACAAGGGCCTGTGGCCGTTGATCGAATATGCGCTGAGCGAAGGCTGGCAGGTCGTGCATACACCCGGTGACCAGCTCAAGCTCACCAAGGCCGGGCTGCCCCCGCTCTTCACGGGTTCCACGGCCAACGACTGCCGGTCCGGACAGCCAGCCGTCTTTGGCGAGATCGATCACAGCAACGGGGGCGCCGAGCATGGCTGACCTGACCCCGCAGGACATGGCCAGCAAGCTGCTGGCCGAAGGATTCGCGCGCACCGGCCCGGTCGCCACGGCCTTGACCGATCCGGTCGCCGACACCCCGATGGTGGTGACGCTGGATCAGTTGCGTCCCTACGACCACAACCCCCGTGTCACCCGCAACCCGCTCTACGACGAGATCAAGGCCTCGATCCGCGAGCGCGGGCTGGACGCGCCGCCCGCGATCACCCGTCGCCCCGGCGAGAGCGCCTACATCATTCGCAATGGCGGCAACACGCGGCTGGCGATCCTGCGCGAGCTGTGGGGCGAGACCAAGGACGAGCGCTTTTTCCGCCTCCCCTGCCTGTTCCGTCCCTGGCCGGCACGCGGCGAGATCGTCGCGCTGACCGGTCACCTGGCCGAAAACGAGCTGCACGGGAGCTTGAGCTTCATCGAGCGCGCGCTCGGCGTCGAGAAGGCGCGCGAACTCTATGAACAGGAGGGCGGCCAAGCCCTCTCGCAATCCGAACTTGCCCGCCGCCTGACCGCCGACGGCTTTCCCATCCAGCAGTCCCACATCAGCCGCATGCGCGACGCCGTGCAATACCTGCTGCCGGCCATCCCCAACGTGCTGTACGGCGGGCTCGGCCGCCACCAGGTCGAACGGCTGTCCGTTCTGCGCCGTGCCTGCGAGCGCATCTGGGCACAGCGCGCCCACGACCAGCGCACCGGCGAGGATTTCCAAGCGCTGTTTCACGAGGTCGTGGCGACGTTCGACAGCGCGTCCGAGGCGTTCTCGGTGCAGCGTGTGCAGGACGAACTGGTGGGCCAGATGGCCGAGCAGCTCGATGTCGATTACGACACGCTGAACCTCGAAGTCGGTGACAACGAAAGCCGGCAACGCGCCCTGGGAAGCGAGCCCACGCCGGCCTCCGCGCATCTGAGGCGAACGGGCTCCACCACGTCACCGGCTCGACCTCCCTCGGAAGCCGCCGGTACGTTGCCAACTCACGCGTCGCCACCCTCGCCCATGGCGACCACCACGTCGTCCTCGACCGAGGAGGCTGCAGCACCAGCGCAGGATGCCCACGCCTCACCGTCGACTAGCGTCGATCGCCTGCAGGGGCATATCGTTTCGCCGGCCCCGACCACCGAACGCCTGCAGTCCATCCAGCGCATGGTGGCCGACCAATCGGGCGATGCGCTGCCGGACTTCGAAGCCAACGTGCTGCGGGCCATCCCGGTGCAGGCTGGCGGCCTGTATCCGATCTCAGATGTCTGGTACATCGAGCCCGGCCTGGACTCACCCGTGCGCTTGCGCGTGCACATCGCACAGTTCGCACGCGAGATCGCCGAGGAGGCCGGACAGGCCGACTGCATCGAACCGACCGACGATGGCTTGGGTTTCGTCTGCAATGCCGATGCCCTGTCGGCGAACGCCCATTCTCTGCCTTTTCTGGCCCGGGCCGTGCTGACCCTGCTGCAGACCTTGAGCATAGGCTACCTCGCCGCGCCGGTGCCGCTCACGACGCTGGACGACCTGCGCCTCACCGACGCACTGGGCCCGCTCCTGCAGGGGCGACGCGACAGATTCGCCTCCGATCGTCTGAGCGACAACGGCCTGGTGAAGCTCTTCCGTCTGCTGCGCCTGGCGCGCCGCCTGCTGGATCTGGAAGCCGGCGCAAAATCGTCCACCGCCACCTGAACCCGAGGGACATACACCATGTCGCCTCCGCATCCCCTCAATCAGGCCGTGATCGCCCAAGCCCTGCACGATCTGCGCAACGGCCAGTTGCGTCGCTGCAAGGCCATGGGATTCGGAGAGCGGGAACTGGAAGCCCTGAAGCATCCCGCTCTGGTCAGCGTATTGGTCAACGCCACGGTCTCCTGGTGTTCGGTGAAGGTGAACCCGGACGTACTGCAGCGCCTGCTGAGCCAGGTTCGCGACGTCGAGAAGGAGATCGCCATCGTCGATCGCATGCTGCGTCTGGGCGCCAGCACCGAGATGGTCAGCAAGTTCTATGGACTCACCCACCAGGAGGTCGCTCTGCGCCGGGACATCCTGGGCCTGCCCAAGCGCAAGGGACGACATCCGGTGCTCAGCGAAGCGCAGGAGACCGCAGTTTGGCAGCACTGGAATCCGGCCGTGAAAGCGCGTGGCATCGCGCTCGACGACGACACGTCGATGCTGGATCTCACCCTCGACCTTGCCGAGGAGCTGGATCTTCCGGCTTCCGTCATCTGGGCGGTCATCAGGAGTTGGATCGATCAGGGACTGGTGTAACCCATGGGCACCAGCGGAACCCGGTGTGATGGTCCGGTGCCGCTGTCGGCGCTGCTCGATGATGCCGCCAAGCGTATGCCCTCCGCTGCGAGCGCTCCCCTACACAGCGATGGCTTCCTGTTCAGCGGCAATCGCCACGACAGCGTGCCCCGCCGATTGCTCTTGGACACCCGGCTCACGCCGCTGGAGCGCAATGCCTGGCAGGTGTTCCGCTTGCTGCTCAACGACGACGGGATTACCGCCTTCCCCACCTACGAAGCGTTGCGGCCCTACCTGGCATCGATGCCCTGCACCCAGAAGGCCTCCCACGAGACGGTGGCAAGGGCAATCACCCTGCTCCGCCTGACCCGCTGGCTCAGCCTGGCGCGGCGGCGACGCGATCCCAAGAGCGGGCGCATCCAGGGCAACCTCTACGTGCTCCACGACGAACCGCTCACGCCCTTCGAGGCGATGCAGCTCGATCCCGACTACCTGGGTCTGGTCAGCCAGGCGTTGACCCACGCCAGCAAGGCCGTGCAGCGCGTCGGCGTGCACACGCTCAAGGAGATCGCCGAGGATCCACTCCTGAGCGGGCGCAGCTTGCCCACGCGCCTGCAGGTACTCACCCGCCGGTTGGCGGGCGAGCACACTGGCGATGGCTCAAGTTATCCACAGGCGTCGGACGTGGCGCAATCCGAAGAAGGCGAAGACGCCCTGCTTCGGAATGCGGAAGACCCGTCTTCGGAATCCGAACTGGGGCCAAAACCCGCGCCAGACGGCATGCTTCGGAATCCGAAGCAGGACCGTACAGTACGTAAGAAACGTATGTATGAAGTACGTACTGTACCGCGCACACGCGAAGCCAAAGACGCGCAGCAGCCATCCCTGCCCAGGCGCTTCCAGACCTTGAAGTCCGAGCAGCAGGCCGGCGCGCTGGTCACCCTGCAACAGGTCGAGACGTCGCTGCGCCAGGCCGTACTTGACGAATGGGACGCGCGCTGTCGGACCAGCACGATCCGCAACCCAGCGGGCTACCTGTTCGGCATCATCCAGAAGGCGATCCGCGGGGAGTTCAAGGCCTGGGTGGGGCAACATTCGCCCGGTACCGACAAGCCCGTTTCGCCGCCACACGAGGCCGCACCCTCGCCGGCGCCCCCACCCGCCGATCCCGATGTGGTCCATCAGCACATCGAACACCTGCGATCACTGCTGCGAATGAGCTGATCGCCGTCACCTCGCCAGAGCTATCCCCCGGGGATAGCTCCATCACGGGCTACCTGCATCCAACCACCCGGCACGGCGACATCGCGGGCTGAATGAGCTGATTGCCGTCACCTCGTCAGAGCTATCCCCCGGGGATAACTCCATCACGGGCTACCTGCATCCAACCACCCGGCACGGCGGCATCGCGGGCTATCGGGCGGAGCGACGACTTCGCACGCTCAGATCGGGACCACTCGGCTCGCGATATCGCTATCCCCAGGGGATAGCCGGAACAGACGGCCTTCCGCGAACGGCAATCCGGGCGGGCGACGGCTGCGGTTTGTTGACTGTCGGCCTTCCAGCCGGTGGCGATGCTGGCGACTCGTTCCTTCACCGCGAGTCGCCGCCATGACCAACGAACCCCTGCAACTCAATCTTGGATCGCTGCGCAGCGCAATGTCGCTGACGCTGCACACCCATCATGCATCGCGCATCTGGCACGGCCGCACGCCGGCCGAGGGGCGCCCCGGCATCATCGGTCTCAGCGGCTTCATCGGCACCATGAACAAGATGAAACGGGGATCCGAACAAGACGACCCCTACAGCGACTGGTGGATGCTGCGCATCGAGGAGAAGCTGGATCAGACCAAAGCCATCCTTCAGGCGCTGCGCGAGCAGGTGGACCAGGCCCTGGCGGACGTGCCGCCGGCACTCTCCCTGGGCGAGAACCTCAACATGCAACCCGTGAAGCTGCCGCTGTTCGTCAATGCGCAACTGGGCTTCGTGGCGGTCTACCTGCTTGCCGATTACGACGATCTGGCGCGCAAGCTGATCCTGGCGCACCACACGGCGCTGATCGACCGCAGCACCCTGGAGCGCTGGCTCAACGATGGCGCGCATGCGCTGCGCAGCCTGTTCTCCCTGGCCCAGCAGTACCGCTATTCCGGCACGACGCGCGACGACTTCGCCGCGAAGAATGCCGCGGCGCGGGCGGCAGTGGAGAAATTCGGCGAGCTGCCGCAGGACGTGCTCGAAGGCACGCACCGCTCGCGCTTTGCGCCACCCATCGCACAGCGGGGAAACCGGTCCGAGGCACCGCCCGCTGACGCCCCGGAGCCGGAATTCGCCGATGGCACAGCCAACGCTGCGGCTCAAGACGAAGGCGCCCAGGCATGACCGCAGCGACTTCTTTCGGCCACCCGGCGCACTTCGTTCCGCTGGGACAGGCGGACTTCCAGCGACTGGAACACGCAGGCTACCTAAAAGGCCTTTTACAGCCTTTTAAGGGTAAGGGGAGTCTGGAGACCTGGGCCAACCAGTGCATGGCGCTGCGCGACGGGTTGATCGCCCTGGCACAACGGCAGGTGTTGCCACAGGCGCGCGCCTATCCCTTCAACCTGCTCGACGTGCAACTGGCCCAGCAGACGACTGGCGCAGGGACGACCTTTCTGCGCTGGCGCAACCTCGACCGCTCGGCCATGGGCGTGGCCTTGTGGGAGTCGCTGCTCGATCGCCCCGCGACACCGGCCTCGCTGATCGACGACCTGTATGCGATCGAGATGCAGCGCATCGCGCTGAACATGCAGATCAGCCTGACCCACAGCATCGCCCGCCTTGCCCTGGAATGCGCCAGCAGGGTGGACCGGGCCGAGGCGACCTACCTGCGCCGTGTCCAAGGGCATGCCGCGTCCACTGCTACCCCACCCGCCACCACCCCCAAGGAGTCACCATGACCACGCACTTCGTCGGCGAGGGCAACAACGGTTCTGCGCCGGCGTACCGCGAATTCCCCAACGGCAACGACGAGCCGCGCAGGCTGCTGCGCCTGAACGTCTATTTCGATAATCCCATCCCGAAGAAGGACGGCGAATACGAGGACCGCGGCGGCTTCTGGGCGCCGGTGGAACTGTGGCATCGCGACGCCACGCACTGGCAGTCGCTGTACCAGAAGGGCATGCGCGTATTGGTGGAAGGCCGGACCGCGCGCGACGAATGGGCGGACGCTGACGAGAACGAGCGCGTCACCTTCAAGATCGAGGCCCGGCGCGTCGGCATCCTGCCGTACCGCATCGAAGCAGTGAGGTTGAACGCAAAGCCGCCTTCGGCCAGTGGCCAGCAACTCTTCGAGCAATAACGGCCCTCCGAGAGCGGCAAATCGTACAGCCGCCCACGCTACGCTGACGAGCTATCCCCAGGGGATAGCTCGCCATGTGCACTGGACCTTGATGGCGGTCATGCAGCATGCTCTTGACTTCGAGTGCACTCTAACTTCTACGATCGCTCCCATGGAATCTCATCTGACCATCACCGAGGTCGCGCGGCGCACGGGCCTGACCGCTCACACCCTGCGCTACTACGAACGCGCCGGGCTGATCGCACCCGTATCACGCGGCCCCGGTGGCCAACGTCGCTACGCGGCCGCGGACCTGGATTGGATCGGATTCCTGCTGCGCCTGCGCGAGACCCGCATGCCCATCGGGCAGATGCAAGCCTTCGCCAGGCTCCGCGGTCGAGGGAACCAGACGGCACCCGAGCGCCGCCAGATGCTGGAAAGTCATCTGGCGGATGTCATGGCAACGATCGAAGCGATGCAGCGTTCAGCTACCGCGCTGCGGGACAAGATTGCCCACTACCGGATGATCGAGGCTTCCCTTCCGACCGCATCCCAACCGTCTGAAAGGAAACCCAATGATCCCAAGCACTCATCCAACGCCGGACCGCTACCACCAAGGCCTCGAGAAACTGCGCGAAATCGACGGTGAGGCTGGCGAGCGCATTGTCGAAAGCCTTGCCGACGTCGCCCCAGATTTCGCCCGCTATCTGATCGAATTCCCCTTCGGCGACATTTACTCGCGGCCTGGCCTGGATTTGCGCAGCCGCGAAATAGCCGTGGTTGCCGCACTCACCGCGATGGGCAATGCCGCTCCCCAGCTCAAGGTGCATCTGCAGGGCGCGCTCAACGTCGGTGTCACGCGCGAGGAGATCGTCGAGGTCATCATGTTCGCCGGCATTCCGTTCATCGACGTCGACTTCAACACGATCCAGTACGACCGCTCGCGCTCGACGCAGTGCCAGGTGAATGTGCCCGAGCCAACCGAGACGGGCTGGTCGCAGTCCTTCAGCACGATCAACAACCAGTCGGCCAGGGTGCCGGTGTGGTGGTTCGCGATGCACGCGATCTCGCGCGCGATCACCGGTGCCTCGGTCGCGGCGATCCCGTGCGGCACGGACCTGCGGCAGATCCGCATGGACATCGACGCCACCCGCATCGACGACCCGGTGCTGGCCCAGGAGGTCAGCGACTTCACCCGCGACTGCTACGGGCCGGCGCGCGCCAGGCTGTTCATGACCCAGCCCGACCTGAGCGAAGAGCAGATGCACGACGTGACCTGGATCGGCTCGAGTTTCTTCGTCGGCACCCCGGGCTTCTACGACAGCTACCGCTCCAGCACGCCACGCGACGCCTGGCCCTACGATGCCACCCGCGATGCCGGGCTGGCCCAGGTCCCCAGCGGCGGCGGCTATCCGACCTGCCAGCAGTGGTGGTCCGATGGCGGCCAGGGCCTGCGCACGCGGCTGCTCGCCCAGGTCGATCCCGGCCTGCTGACGCGACTGGCTGGCTGGGCGGGCTTCCTGAGCCAGGCCGAGGTGAACGACTCGGTGATCCGCGCAATCGCTTCACCGCGCCAGCAAAAGCTCAACCGGGGCGCGATCTACTCGGACTACGGTGGTCAGGTCGACATGACGCTGTCCAACGTCGTCACCCGCGCCGCCGGCGACATGGGTCTGAGCGTTGGGTCCCTGGGTTACTTCCCGGCGATGGACGTGGTGCGCCAGGCCCTGCCGATGGTGCTGACCCTGCTCAAGATGGCGCTGGTGATCTGCATCCCGCTGGTGCTGCTGATCGGCACTTACGACCTCAAGACCGTGGTCACGGTGAGCGTGGTGCAGTTCGCGCTGTTCTTCGTGGACTTCTGGTTCCAGCTCGCACGCTGGATCGACTCGACGATCCTCGACGCGCTCTATGGCTGGGGTTTCGGCTGGAACCGGCCGCACGCCAACTTCGATCCGCTGATCGGGCTCGACAACGCCTTCGGGGACATGCTGCTGAATTTCGTGATGGCGGCGATGTTCATTGTGCTGCCGGGGTTCTGGATGACTGCTCTTGTCTGGACCGGCATCAGGACCGGCGCCGTACTTCAAGGGTTGGCCGATGGAACTCGTGGGGCGGGACAGGCGGGCTCCAAGGGGTCTGGCACGATGATCAGTGCCGCCAAGAAATAGCTCGGCCCAGCCGGTCAATCATCCTCAAACCGGGGATCCGGATCGTCGCTGTATGACAGGGGGTGATAGAACACGCTCTTGCGATGGTCTTGTTCTTCGTCTTCCGCCCCCAGGGATTGCTCCAGGTCATCGTCATCCGAACGGGATGCCAGCCAAGCAGTAGCTACTGCAATTACCAGCAGCATTGCCAGCCAGAATGCGACGTATAGCAGCAACCCAAGCACGGACAACTTGACGATCCACAGCAGCGCCGTGGTGCCTCCCGCTGGCATGCCACTCGCAACCAGCCAACCGACCACACCGCGCTCGCGACGCATGAACCCACGCCACAACCCGCCCAGCCAGCGACCGAGGCGCTCTGCGTTACCGAGACGAGCTTTCGTGTTCATGGTGTCACCTGCCCCATGTGTGATCCGGTTATTCCGGTCTGCTCCAGTCCTTCCTGCCGCCGGCCATCAATGCATCCCAATCGTCGGGCGGATTGCCCCGCCCCAGCATCTTCTCGAAGACCGCATACGGATCGGATTTACTGCCGGCCGACCGCAGGGTCTGTTCGTCGTTCACCCAAGCATAGACGATCACCTTCGCCTTGGAGTCATAGCGGAAGAACAGCCTAAACCGCCGTCCGATCTTCGCGCGCCGCCAATGCCGGTACGCAGGTCCCAGGGTGTTGCCCTGACGGAACTCGTCGCGGGCCGGATCGCTCGGTACGACGTCCATGATCAACTGGCTCAGCGCGCGGAACAGCTTGACGTTGGCGTTGCCTGCGAACCCCTGCGGGTCAGTCCGCTCCGCCCGTTGCGCCGCCGCGTGCAGTTTGCGCAGTTGCTCGACCACACCCTCGTGGAACAGCAGTGTCCAGCCGTGGCACTCCATCAGAGCGCCACTTCCCCGTCGATCTCTTCATCGAGGTTCACGGCATGGCCGGCATTCGCCAACATGGCGCGGGCGAGATCCTCGGGCAAGGACTGCAGGTGCTTTCCGGCGCGGAGGTCGGCTTCCAACAGCCCCAGGAATGCGCCGATCGCCGGATCTTGATGTTCGGACGCGGCGCGGGTGACGACGACTACGCCGCCGCGCAGCTCGAATGCCACTTTGCTGCCGGTATCGACACCCAGCGCCTGCCGGATCGACTTGGGCAGGGTGATCTGTCCCTTGGACGTGAGCGTGGCAAGCTCGTGGATGCTGGTCATGGCCAGGCTCCTGTTTTCTGTAGCGACGCCTTCATCGTAAGGATTGTTCCTTACGATGTCAATCGACGAACGTCCGGGCACATCCTGTTTCAACACGTCGAGCATGATGGCAAGCCTGCAGTGAGGAAGGCCTCATCGTAGGGGCAGCACAGGCAGCCTTCCGCCCTCAATCCGGAAAGGGCCAACACCGCATTGGCTGTAGTTGGACGAGCGTGGCTGCCCTATACCCAAACGGTTCCGGCAAGGGGGAAAGGACTGCGAAGGGGCAATGGAAGGGTACCAAGGGGAAAGGCCCTACCCGAAAAGGCCAAAAGGACCTCCTCCCCGTCACGACCTCAGGGATCGCCACCATGCACACGCTGTTCCAGCGCAAGAAGGCGCCACCATCGGCTGGCGCGCCGCGATCCAACCCGACCGATGCTTCCAAAGGGCTGACGCGGCCGCAGTCGGCGGCGGCCCTGCTTGCGACACCGCGCCGACAGAAACTGCTGGAGCACATCTGGCAGCGCACCTCGCTGTCGCGGCGACAGTTCGCCACGCTCTACCTCGCACCGCTGCAACGCTACGCCGAGCTGGTCCAGCAGTTCCCCGCCTCGGAAGCGCATCACCACGCCTATCCGGGCGGGATGCTGGACCACGGCCTGGAGATCGTCGCCTACGCACTCAAGCTGCGGCAGTCGCACCTGCTGCCTGCCGGCACCACGCCGGAGGCCCAGGCCGCCCAGGCCGAGGCGTGGACGGCCGGCACTGCCTACGCAGCCCTGCTGCACGACATCGGCAAGATCGCCGTGGATCTGCATGTGGAGTACGCAGACGGCACGACCTGGCACCCCTGGCACGGCCCGTTGCAGCGACCGTACCGGTTCCGCTACCGCAAGGAGCGCGATTACCGGTTGCACGGTGCCGCGACCGGTCTGCTCTACGCCCCGGTGCTCGACCCGGACATCTTCGACTGGCTCAGCGCCTATCCCGATCTGTGGTCCGCGCTGCTGTACGTACTGGCCGGCCAGTACGAGCACGCCGGCACGCTCGGCGAACTGGTGGTGCAGGCCGACCAGGCATCGGTCGCCCATGAGCTCGGCGGCGACCCTGCGAAGGCGATGGCCGCCCCGAAGCATGCGCTGCAGCGCAAGCTCCTCGACGGCCTGCGCTTCCTGCTCCGGGAAGCGTTCAAGCTGAACCAGCCGCAGGCGTCGGACGGCTGGCTCACCCAGGACGCCTTGTGGCTGGTCAGCAAGACCGTCTCCGACAAGCTCCGCGCTCACCTGCTGTCGCAGGGTATCGACGGCATCCCGTCCAACAACACGGCGGTGTTCAACGTGCTGCAGGATCACGGCATCGTGCAGCCGACCTCGGACGGCAAGGCCATCTGGAAGGCCACCGTCACGAGCGACGCCGGCTGGTCGCACAGCTTCACCTTCCTCAAGCTGTCGCCGGCGCTGATCTGGGATGCCAGTGAGCGGCCGGCACCGTTTGCGGGGTCGGTGCGCATCGAACCAGCCGAGGCATCGCCCGAGGTCGGCCCGTCGCCCGCGATCCCGGTCACCGTGACCGCTGAGGCCGCCGCAGTCGGTGCCACCCCGGTGGCCGTCGCTCGCGACATCGTTCCAGCGGACCAGTTCACCGGCCTGCTGGAGATGCTCGGTGAGCCGCCCACGTCGCTCGCACCTCCCTCACCCGACATCTCGGCCGACATCGAACCGCCCGCCCCGCCACCCCCAGCGGCACCGATGGCGCCGGCTGAAGTGCCATCGAACCCCTCGGAAGAGATGGTCCAGTCCACGACCGCGCCCTCCGGCGAACATTTCATGGCCTGGCTGCGGCACGCCATCCATACCCGCAAGCTCATCATCAACGACGCCAAGGCCCTGGTACACACCGTGGCAGACACCGCCTACCTGGTCAGCCCCGGCGTGTTTCAACGCTATGCGCAGGAACACCCCATGGTGGCGAAACAGGCCAAGGAAGCTGAACTCCCCGACTGGCAATGGGTGCAGAAGCGCTTCGAACGCCTGCAGCTACACCGCAAACAGGCCAATGGCCTGAACATCTGGGCCTGCGAGGTGACGGGGCCGCGCAAGTCGCGGCGGTTGCACGGCTATCTACTCGACTCTCCGGAGAAGATTTTCGCAGAGGATCCCGCCAACAACCCGTACTTGAAACTGATCGAAGATGCATAAGCTCCATGCTCGCGGTGATCCTATTCTTGCACCGGGTGAGTGGTAGCCATGATCGACCGCCTCGTGAATCACGACGAGATCATCGCCCTCAAGGGGGAATCCTATCGGCGCAAGGAGGCTCAGGAGCGTGCCGCCGCCAAGTCCACAAAGCGCAAGGCGAAGGGCGAAGGGCACGTCGCGAAGCGACATCATCGCTTTGATCGACTGCCGAGTACGTTGAATCTGTCAAGACTTGCCGAAGACAGAAAGGTGTATGAATATACACGTCCCGCCCTTCAACGTCAGGGACGCTCCATGCGCTCAGCAGTTCTCAATTCAAACTCAGCCACCGTGAGGACGAGTGGTCCGCAGTCAGCGCTGGCGCGCGGCGTGAAGAAAAGGCGGGAATAGGCGGGCGAATCTAGCTCCATTTTGCCTATTT
>JBKBMG010000017.1:0-93134 GCA_046295975.1 Rhodocyclaceae bacterium | reverse complement strand
AGGCCGCCAGCCGGCTTGCGAAAGGTTCAGACAACGAGTAAAAACCACCCGTCCTGTCATCTCCCACTGGGGGAATTTGACCTGGCCACAGATGGAGGAATTTGAAGTGGCCGCCGGGGCTGATTAAGGCTTGGGTTGCTTGATGGACCGAGGTGATGTTCGAGCGATGCAAGGACGTGAGTGAGTGGTAGCTCGTGTTGGGGAGCGGTGCAAGGTTCGCCCGGCGTGCGTTTTCGTCGAGGCTGCCGGAGTCCGGAGCGCGAGGGACGACAGTCGGTCTGGGAGTTCAAGCAGCGGCGTATCGGTGGCTGGCCGCGATTTCGTTCATTGCTGGCCGATCGTCACGCGGGTTCTATTGGCGACTCTGCGGTGATCAACACATTCAATACAAGGCGTGTTTCACGTGAAACACGCCTGCTTCGCCGGTTTATATTTGACGCAATATTGCATGGCACGGATGTACGCGGACCCCATGATAAAATCGGTCCATTCGTAAGACTTTGGAATGGCTGGGGAACATGAACGGACTTCATCTGATTGCCGATCTGTATCGGTGCAACTGTCCCGACGACGTGTTGTTGGACCGCGAAACGCTTGAGCGTATCTGTGTGGACGAGTGTCGGGATGCGGGATTGACGCCGTTGGGAGCGTACTTCTATCAATTTGCCCACGATGACGGGCAGCAGGCCGGCGTAACCGGTACGGTGGTACTGGCGGAATCCCATCTGGCCATTCACACCTGGCCGGAGACCGGAGACGTGACGCTTGACGTCTACGTATGTAATTTTTCCCGCGACAACAGCGCGCGAGCACGCCAGATTTACGACCGTTTGATCGATATCCTCCAACCCGCCGAAAGCGAGCGGAACGAGGTGCTGCGGGGACGGATAGGAGCCGAAGCATGAGCGAGCAGGGCGCGGGCGGAATCACCGGCGATAGTCGGCTGCTGGAAGCGTTGAACGAGCATGCAGGTTTCTACGTTGCGGGTGGCAAACTGATCGAGCAGGGCGCCTCGCCGTACCAGCAGTATGAAGTCTGGGAGACACCTCAGTTCGGCAAGCTGTTTCGTCTGGATGGCTACTTCATGACGTCCGAGCGAGACGAATTCTTCTACCACGAGAACCTCATTCACGTGCCGGCGCTCGCGCACGCAGGGCCGCGCTCGGCGTTGATCATCGGCGGCGGCGATGGTGGGTCGGCCGAGGAGTTGTTCAAACATCCCAGCATGGCGAGGGTGGTACTGGTGGAGCTCGATGCCAAGGTCGTGGACATCGCGCGAACGCATCTGCAGGCGGTGCACCGTGGTGCGCTCGACGACCCACGCCTTGAACTGCGCATCGAGGATGGCCTGAAGTACGTCGGCGAAATTGCGCCGGCCGCAGGCGAGCGCTTCGACCTGATCGTGCTGGACCTCACCGACCCCATAGGGCCTGCCGAAGCCTTGTACACGGAAACCTTCTTCCGCGACTGCAAGGCGATCCTGGCGGAAGGTGGCGCCATCACGCTCCACATCGGCGCACCGATCTACCAAGCCGAGCGAATGCAGCGCCTGTTGCGCAACCTGCGCGCGGTCTTCGGCCTGGTCTGTCCGTACTTCATGTACATCCCGCTGTACGGTAGTCAATGGGGCATGGCCTGCGCCTCGGACAGTCTCGACCCGCGCTCGGTCCCGGCCGAGGAGCTGGATGCACGCCTTCGCGCGCGCGCCCTTGGCAATCTCGACTACTACAACGGGGCGGTCCACCATGCCCAGTTTGCACTGCCGAACTATCTGCGCGAACTGACCACAAGCGGACACGCAGATCGTGCGTGAGCGTACTCTACCGCGCCACGAAACCGTACGCCTGCCGGTGGACGGGCTGGCGTACGCCCTGCGTGAAGCCGGCCTGCTGGTCGCCGAAGTGCTCGCCGGACACAATCTCACCGAGGCCTTCGAGCAGCGAAGACGGGAGGCGCGTCCTTCCTGGCCTGACGGCACGCGCGGTGCCATCCGTGATCTGGCGTGGGGAACATTGCGCGAATACGGGCGTGGTCAATGCATGCTCGCGGGCTTTGTGCACAAGCCGCTTCCCGACGAAGTGACAGGATTGCTGCTGGTGGCAATCCATCGCCTGGGTGTCAGGCCGGAGCTTGCGCATACCGTGGTGAATCAGGCGGTCGAGGCATGCGCGGCGCAGGCGCCCGGCCTCAAGGGGGTGGTGAACGGCGTGCTGCGGAACTGCCTGCGGGAATGGCAGCGACTGCAGGCCGTGATCGACGACGACCCTGCCGCGCGCCATGCTCACCCGGACTGGTGGGTAGAGGCGCTACGCCATGATCACCCCACGCACTGGGAGCGCATACTCGCCGCTGGCAACACCCGCCCGCCTATGGCCTTGCGTGTCAACCGGCTGCAGCTCGCACCCGAAACGTTCGCCGAGCAACTTCGGGCCGCCGGAATGGACTGCCGACGACTGGACAACGATGCGATCCTGCTGGAACAAGCGGTTGCGGTCGAACGCCTGCCGGGATTCACGGAAGGGCGGGTATCCGTACAGGATGCGGGTGCACAGTACGCCGCCCGGTTGCTCGACTTGGCCGACGGGCAACGGGTGCTCGACGCCTGCGCTGCGCCCGGGGGCAAGACCGCGCACATTCTCGAGACTGCGCGCGTTCACCTGACCGCACTGGAGCTCGACCCGTTGCGCGTGCGACGTGTCACCGACAACCTGAACCGCCTCGGCCTGACAGCCGCGGTGCACACCGCCGACGCCGCCGCGGTCGCAGACTGGTGGGACGGCAAGCCCTACGACCGCATCCTGGCCGACGTCCCGTGTTCGGCCTCGGGCGTCGTACGTCGCCATCCCGACATCAAATGGTTGCGCAGACGCGACGATCTGGCGCGTTTTGCCGCCCAACAAAGAAAAATCCTCGATGCGCTCTGGCAAACCCTCGCACCCGGTGGGAAACTGCTGTACGTGACCTGCTCGCTGTTCGATGTGGAGAACCGCCAGCAGATCGACGCCTTTTGCGCACGTCACGCCGATGCGCGCAAGGTGCCCCTGGATGCCGCAGAGTGCGACCGGCAGTTGTTGCCATGCAACGAACATGACGGGTTCTACTATGCCCTCTTGCAGAAATGCGCCTGAGCAGAGGCCAGCCAGCATGCCGATCCACGGTCCGGCGGTGGCGAGTCCCGCCCGTCGCGACGCCCTCAGGCTGATCGCCGCGCTGCCGCTGCTCGCCCTGCTGCCCGGGCGGGCGAGGGCCGAGGTCAGCATCCGCTACGCCGAGATCGTCACGGCAGATGGAGGCTATGTCGTCAACGCCGACATAGCCCTCGAGCTCAATGCCCGCCTGGTCGAAGCCCTGACCCGTGGGGTGGCGCTGCACTTCACTACCGAATTCGTCATCGAGCGGCCGAGATGGTATTGGTTCGACGCCAATATCGTGCAGCGCAGCCTCAATTTTCGCGTTTCCTACCACGCGATCACGCGCAACTACCGGTTGAGCGTCGGCACCCTGCACCAGAACTTCGACACCCTGGACGAAGCCCTGGCGACGATGCTGCGCGTGCGCAACTGGCATATCGTGAATATCGACGGACTTGAAAGCGGCGTCTCCTATCACGCCGCGCTCCGCTTCCGTCACGACACCAGCATGCTGCCCAAGCCCTTCCAGGTTACGGCCATCGGCAATCGCGACTGGAACCTCGCTACCGACTGGACACGCTGGACCTTCCTCGCCGGCGTCGTGCGATGAAACGCGCGGCCCTCATCATCATCGCCGCAATCGCGGGGATATCGCTATTCCTGCTCACCTCGGCGAGCGCCAACACCGATTTCTTTGCCGGCGCCTATCCGTATCTGCTGGCGATCAACGGTGCGGTCACCGTCGGTCTCGCGGCCCTCGTCGGTGTGCAGCTCACCGGCCTGTGGCGAGAGTACCGGGCGCGCCAGTTCGGCTCCCGGCTGAAGCTGCGCATGATGCTGATGTTCGCGTTGATCGCGCTGGTGCCGGGCGCCGTCGTGTACGCGGTATCGCTGCAGTTCGTGGTGCGCAGCATCGACTCCTGGTTCGACGTGCGGGTGGACCGCGCGCTGGAGGGGGGCGTGGCGTTGGGCCAGACGGCCCTCGACTACCTGGTGTCACAGGTGGCCGAACGTGCGCAGGAAATCTCGCTCGAGCTCGGCGGGGCCTTGCTCATTTCGCCGACCCAACTCAACCGTCTGCGCGAACAGGCCGGCGTGTCGTCGGCGACGGTCCTGAGTCCGAGCGGCCAGATCGTCGCGACCGTCACCGACGGCGTCGCAGCCTTTCTGCCGGACCTGCCCACCCCGGCGCAACTCCGTCAGGCACGCCAGAGCCAGCGCTACCAGATGGTGGACGCGCGGCCCGGCGAAAATCTGCTCATCCGTGTGGTCGTCCCGATACCGTCCCGTTCGCTGCTCACCGAGCCGCTTTATCTGCAGCTCACCCAACAGGTGCCGCAGGCCTTCGCGCGCAACGTCGACGCGGTGCAGGAGGCGCATCGCGAATACCAGCAACTGGTGCTCGCGCGCACCGGGCTGAGCGGCATCTATTCCCTGACCCTGACCCTCACCCTGTCGCTGGCGCTGCTCGCGGCCGTGGCCGTGGCCTTCGTGCTCGCACGTCGTCTTGCCGCGCCGCTGCTGATTCTCGCCGAAGGCACCCAGGCCGTGGCGCAGGGCGACTACAGTCCGCGCCAGGCCTTGCCCGCGCGCGACGAACTGGGGGTGCTGACGCAGTCCTTCAACCGCATGACCCGACAGCTCGAGGACGCCCGCGAGCAGGCCGACAAGAACCGCGCCGCGGTCGAGTCGGCGCGTGCCTACCTGGAAAGCGTGCTCGCCCACTTGTCGGCCGGCGTCCTGGCCTTCGACGCCGAGGGCTACCTGCGCGCAGCCAACCGCGGCGCGACCGACATCCTGAGCGATGCGCTGGAGGGCTTCGAGGAATTTCCGCTGAGCGACTGGCCGCGACACACCGCATTTCGCGACGCCCTGATCGACGGCTTCGACGAGAACAGTGGCGACTGGGTGGTGCAGATCGAGCTCGGCCGCCACGATGCCGCCCCCCAGACCCTGCTCATCCATGGCGCCCGCCTGCCACGCCAGTCCGGTGGCGGGACGGTGGTGGTGTTCGACGACATCTCGCGTCTGGTCACCGCACAGCGCACCGCCGCCTGGGCCGAAGTAGCACGCCGCCTTGCGCACGAGATCAAGAATCCGCTCACACCCATACAGCTTTCGGCCGAGCGCCTCGCCTACAAGCTCGCCGACCGGCTCGACCCTGACGGACGGGCGGTGCTGGAGCGTGCTACCCGCACCATCGTGAACCAGGTCGAGGCGATGAAGAATCTCGTCAACGCCTTCCGCGACTATGCCCGCCTGCCCAGTCCCGCACTGGTCGCCACCGACCTCAACGCGGTCGTGCGCGAAGTCCTGCACTTGTACGAAAGCTCACCGGTGAGGGTGGGCACGGAACTGGATGCGGAACTGCCTCCGGTGCTCGGCGATGCGGCACAGATTCGGCAGATCATTCATAATCTCCTGCAAAACGCCGAAGACGCACTCGCGGAAACCGCGGAGGGAGAGGTGCGCGTTTCCACTCATCGCGAGGGCGACCGCATCTGGTTGATCATTCGCGACAATGGTCCCGGCTTTCCCGCCGAACTGCTGGCGCGTGCGTTCGAGCCGTACTTCACGACCAAGAGTCGTGGCACCGGCCTGGGCCTGGCGATCGTGAAGAAAATCATCGATGAGCATGGCGGCGACGTCCGCCTGTCGAATCGGGAATCAGGGGGGGCCGAGGTGCGCATTCGATTGCGTGCCGCCGCCGCCGCTCAGTGACAAGGAAACATGGCGAACATTCTTATCGTTGACGACGAAGTCGGAATTCGCGAGCTGCTGTCCGAAATCCTGCGGGACGAAGGACACGATGTCGTGCTGGCCGAAAACGCCTCGTCCGCCCGGGCATCACGCAATGCCAAACGCCCGGACCTGGTGTTGCTCGACATCTGGATGCCGGACACCGACGGCATCACGCTGCTCAAGGAGTGGTCGGCCAACGGTCAGCTGACCATGCCGGTGGTGATGATGTCGGGCCATGGCACCATCGACACCGCGGTGGAGGCCACCCGCATCGGCGCCATCGACTATCTCGAGAAGCCGATCGCGCTGCAGAAGCTGTTGTCCGCGGTCAAGCGCGGGTTGCAGCGCCCGTCGGCACCGGGCCAGCCGTCTCCGCTGACGCTGGCCGCGTTCACCCGCTCCGTGCCCTTGCGCGACCTGCGCCGCCGACTGCAGCAAATCGCCGAAAAATCGCGGGTGTTGCTGCTGCGGGTGGGCAACGGCAGCCTGGCGGAGCTCACTGCCCGCAGTGTCCACGCAGAACCGTCGGCCTGGCTGGATTTCTCCACCATCACCCAGCCGCTGGACATCAAGCAACTGCAAGGCTGTCAGTCCGGCGTGCTGTTCGTGCCCGAGTTGGCCAAGCTCAGCCGCACTCAGCAGAAGAACCTGGCCTTTGCCCTTGAGCGCCTGGACCGTTTCAACCAGCATCTGGTCGCTGCCACCGAACATGGCGCCGACACCCTGCTCGCCGACGGCTGGGACGAAGCCCTGGTGGCGCGGCTGTTCGAGGTCAGTCTCGCGCCGCCGACCATCGCCGACGTGCAGGACGACGTGCCGGAGCTTGCCAGCCAGCTGCTGCTACATCTTGTCGAGGCGGCCGAGGTACCGCGCCGTCGGCTGTCGTCGGCGGCACTCAACGCCCTGCGCACCCAGAGCTGGCCGGGCGGCTTTGCCGAACTGCGTGCGGCGGTCAAGTCGCTCGCATTGGGTACGCTGGAAGAGGAAATCAGCCTGGCCGACGTACGCCGGGTGTTGCCGCCGCCGGTGGACAGTTGCTACAGCGTCTCGCTGGACCAGCCGCTGCGCGAGGCACGCGAAGCGTTCGAACGCTTGTACTTCGAGCACCACCTGCGGCTGGAAGGCAACAACATGACGCGCATTGCCGAGAAATGCGGCCTCGAACGCACCCACCTGTACCGCAAACTGAAGCAACTCGGTCTGCAGGCCGGACGCCGCGCCGAAGAATAGGCACTCCCGGGCCCGGCCCCGAGGGGCTTGCTCAAGGTGGGCCGCGCAGCGTATCGGACGGGGTGCGCGCCGGGTCTGACGGCGCCGCGTCTGCCGTGCGTCGCATCCGGAACCGTGGCGCTGCGTGCGATCGGCTAGGCTGCTTCCCTCCCTTTGTTGCGATGCGCAGACCGCGATGACGACCTATCTCGGAATCGATACCGGCGGCACTTTCACCGACGCCGTGGTGCTCGACCACACGCGTCGCGTGCTCGCCAGCGCCAAGAGTCTGACCACCCGCTTCGACCTGGCGCAGGGTATCGAGGCCTCGCTCGACAAGCTGCCGCCCCTGCATCTGGCCCGCATCGCGCGGGTCTGCCTGTCCACTACGCTGACCACCAATGCCGTCGTCGAAGGCAAGGGATCGCCGGTGTGCGTGCTGCTGATCGGCTACGACGAGCGCCAGATCGAAGCCAGCGGCCTGCCGGCGCTGCTCGGGCGCGACAGCCTCGTGAGCGTGGCCGGCGGTCACGATGCCGAAGGGCGGCCGCTCGCCGAGCTTGACGAGCATGCGCTGGCCGCCGCGATCACCGCCCAGGCCGCGCGCGTGTCGGCCTTTGCCGTGTCGGCCGCCTTCAGCGTGCGCAACCCGGGGCACGAGCGGCGCGCGCGCGAACTGGTGACCCGCCTTTCCGGCAAGCCTGTGACCTGTGGCCACGAACTGGCCTCGTCCCTGGGCGCGCCACGGCGGGCCATGACCGCCGCACTCAATGCGCGCATGATCGGCTACGTGCGGGCCTTGCTCGATTCGGTGCGTGCCATCCTCGATGCGCGTGAAATCCGTGCGCCGCTGATGATCGTCAAGGGCGACGGGTCGCTGGTCAGCGCCGCGAGCGCGCTGCATCGTCCGGTCGGCACGGTGTTGTCCGGCCCGGCGGCGAGCGTGATCGGCGCCTGCGCGCTGAGCGGCCTGCGCAATGCCATCGTGGCCGACATGGGCGGCACCACCACCGATATCGCGGTGGTGCGCGACGGCCGTCCGGCGCTCGCCTGCGACGGCGCGTTGATCGGTGACTGGAAGCCGATGGTGGAGGCGATCCGGGTGTATTCGATCGGCCTGGGCGGCGACAGCGAAGTGCGCTTCTCTGGCGGCGAGGGCATCGCGATCGGTCCGCGCCGGGTCGTGCCCCTGAGCCTGCTCGCGGCGCAGTATCCGCAGATCGAAGAGCGCCTCGTGCACCAGGCGCGCGGCAACCCCACCGGCAGCCACAATCGCTTCGCGGTACGCCTGCAGCACGACGAAGCCCTGATCACCCGTCTGACCGAGGACGAGCGCCACGCCTGGGCGCAACTGGCGCATGGACCACTGGAAGTCGAACGCATCGCCCTGGAGGACCGACGCCTCGCCCGAGCGCTGGCGCGTCTGGAACGCAAGGGGCTGGCGATCTACAGCGGCTTCACGCCCACCGACGCTGCCCACGTGCTGGGTCTGTCCGATCACTGGTGCGTGGCCGCGGCGCGCCATGCGGCGGTGGTGTGGGCACGCCAGATGCGCCGCCTGTACGGCTACGGAACCTGGTCCGAGGGCGATCCGCTGGCGCCTGCGCAAGCCGTGTTCGACTGCGTGGCCGACGCCATCACGCTCAAGCTCGTCGAGGCCGGCCTGCACGACCGGGATCGCCTCGGTGACGCCGCCGCACGCCGGCTGGCGCCGCTCATCACCGCACTGGCGCTGGAGCCCGGCCGCAGCGCCGGCCAGCGGCCGGTGTTCGACCTGCGCTTCGCGGACGACATGCCCGTGGTCGCGGTGGGTGGCCCGGCACCCAGCCACTACCCGGCAGTGGCAGCGGCACTGGGCGCCACCCTGCATCTGCCGTCCCATGGCGACGTGGCGAACGCCGTGGGGGCGGTGCTCGGCGAGGTCGTGCAACGGGTACATCTGACCGTGACTCAGCCCACGCGGGGCTGCTTCCGGATGTTCGGGCGGGACGGTCCGGTCGACTTCCGCACCCTGGACGAGGCGATCGACTCGGCCCGTGCCTTGGCCGCGGCCGAGGCGCGCGTACTCGCCGACGAGGCGGGCGCGGCAGGGGTGACACTCGCCTTTGAACGCCTGGACAACGCCGTCAGCAATGACATTGACGGCAACCTGTTCTTCGAGTCGCGGGTTACCGCGATTGCCTCCGGGCCACCGGCGGACACCCTGCCGGATGGCGCGACCGTCGATTCAACCGATGGCCCGAGCGATGACGCAGCGGGCGGGGCGACCGCGGCGACGGGGAACGCCGAGCCGTCCGGAGCAGTGCGTGACAACGGCTGACGACCTGGCTCGGATGCTCGCGCCCCACGGCCTGCGCCTGCGCGGTGTGCTGCGAGCCGGTGGCGATGTGGCGGTGGTGCTGCCCGACGGCCGGCCGACGGCGGCGCTCGCCCTGGTCGGCAACGTCGGCTCCGAGCTGTGGCCGGTGTTCTCTGCCGCCTCCGAACTGACGGACGGCCTTGCCGATCCCCTGGACCGCTGGACCCGCCGCATAGGCGAGGCGCTGGCCGCCCGTCTGAATGCCGCGGCCTTGTTTCCGTTTACCGGCCCGCCTTTCCATCCCTTCCAGCGTTGGGCAATGCGCGCCGGCGGGGTGGTGCCGTCGCCGTTGGGCCTGCTCGTGCATCCGACGTATGGGCTGTGGCATGCCTACCGCTTTGCGCTGTTGTTGCCGGCGTTCGAGTGGGCCGCGGATCAAGGCGAGGGGCAGGGTTCTGCGGCGGACGGGTGGCCCACCGAGGCCGCGCCCGGAACGGTTTTGCCGACGGACCTCTGTGCCGCCTGCGACGGCCGTCCGTGCCTGAGCGCCTGTCCGGTGGGGGCCTTCGACGGCGGGGGCTATCGACTCGCCAGCTGTGCCGCGCATTTGCGTAGCCATGCCGGCCAGCGATGCGCGGAAGTCGGCTGCGCCGCACGCCTGGCCTGTCCGCTGGGGCAGGGGTATCGCTACCAGCGCGCGCACCAGCGCTTCCACATGAATGCCTTTGTCGCCGCGCGGCTGGGTGAGCCTTGAGCGGTTTGTCGCTGCATTGCAACATTGCGTTTCGGGTAGCCCCGGCTTGGGCGTAGAATGGGCGCCGACCCTCTGACGGAACGCTCGCAAGGTGAAGATCATCATTCTCGGCGCCGGCCAGGTTGGCGCCTCGGTGGCGGAAAACCTGGTTTCCGAGGCCAACGACATCACCCTGGTCGATACCAGCGCCGAGCAGCTCGAGGTGTTGCGCGATCGCCTCGAGTTGCGCACGGTGTGTGGCAACGGGGCCTCCCCCAGGGTGTTGCGTGAGGCCGGCGCGGACGATGCCGACCTGCTCATCGCCGTTACCCAGTCGGACCAGACCAATCTGTGCGCCTGCAAGGTGGCGCGCAAGTTGTTCAACCTGCCCACCCGTATCGCACGGCTGCGCTCCGGCGATTTCGTCGATTTTCCCGAGTTGCTGGACGATGGCAATTTCGCGGTGGATTTCTCGATCTGCCCCGAACAGATCGTTACCGACCACATCAAGCGCCTGATCTCGTTTCCCGAGGCCTTGCAAGTACTCGACTTCGCCGATGGCGCGGTCAGCCTGATCGCCGTACGTGCCTTCGAGGGCGGGCCGCTGGTGGGGCACCCGCTCAAGGCCTTGCGCTACCACATGCCCAACGTGGATGCGCGGATCGCGGCGATCTACCGCTCCGGCGAGGCCATCATCCCGGAGGGCGAAACCAAGATCGTGCCGGGCGACGAGGTGTTCTGCCTCGCCGCCACAGTGCACATCCGCCAGGTCATGCGCGAGTTGCGTCGTTCCGACCAACCGATGCGGCGCATCCTGATTGCCGGCGGCGGCAACATCGGCGCACGGCTCGCCCGATCCATCGAGCAAGACTACAACGTCAAGGTGCTGGAGACCAACAAGCGCCGCGCCGAGGTGCTCGCCACCGACCTGGACCGCGCGCTGGTGCTGCGGGGCGACGCCACCGACGAGAAGCTGCTGGAGAACGAGGGCATCGACGAGACCGATCTGTTCCTCGCGCTCACCAACGACGACGAGGACAACATCATGTCCGCGTCGCTCGCCAAGCGCATGGGCGCGCGCCGCACCCTGGCGCTGATCAACCGCCGTTCCTACGTCGATCTGGTGCAGGGCGGGCCGATCGACATCGCCATCTCGCCAGCGCAGATCTCCATCGGCTCCTTGCTTGCCCACGTCCGTCGTGGCGACGTGGTGGCGGTGCACAGCCTGCGTCGCGGTGCCGCCGAGGCGCTGGAGATCATCGCTCACGGCAGCGAGCGCGACTCCAAGGTGGTCGGCCGGCGGGTGGAGCAGGTGGCCTTGCCCAAGGGCGCGACCATTGGCGCACTGGTGCGCGAGGAGCGGCGCGAGGACGGCAAGCTGGTGCGCCAGCAGGTGATCATGCCGCACCACGACACGGTGATCGAGTCGGGCGACCACGTCATCGTGTTCTGTACCCACAAGCGCCTGGTCAAGCAGGTGGAAAAGCTGTTCCAGGTCGGCTTCGGCTTCATCTAGCATGCGCAGCTTCCACCCCGTACTGAGCGCGCTGGGCCTGATCGTGATGATCTTCGGCCTGCTCATGGGCTTTCCACTGGCGGTGTCGTTCTATCTCGACGACGGTGCCATGCTTGCCTATGATTTTGCCATCGTCATTACCTTCAGCGCCGGCCTGGTGCTGTGGCTGCTTACCCGCGGACGCAAGCGCGACCTGCGCCCGAGCGACGGCTTTCTGCTGGTGGCGCTGACCTGGATCGTCACCCCGATCTTCGGCGCCTTGCCCTTGCTCAACCACATCGACGGGCTGAGCTTCACCGGCGCGTATTTCGAGGCGGTGTCGGGGCTGACCGCCACCGGTGCGACGGTGCTCACCGGGCTGGATGATCTGCCCATATCGATCAACCTGTGGCGCACCTTCATGCACTGGATCGGCGGCATGGGGGTCATCGTGCTGGTGGTGGCGATTCTGCCGCTGCTGGGCATCGGTGGGCGGCAGATCTTCAAGGCCGAGGTGCCCACGCCGATGAAGGAGTCCAGCCTGACTCCACGCATTGCCGAAACCGCCAAGGGCTTGTGGATGACCTACCTCATCCTCACCGTGGCCTGTGGCATCAGCCTGTGGCTGGCCGGCATGGACGGCTGGGATGCGCTCATCCACGCCTTCACGGTCGCCGGCCTGGGCGGGTTTTCCAGCAAGGACGAATCACTGGGCCACTTCCATAGCGTGCCCATCGAGGTCGTCACCATCGTCTTTGCGCTGCTCGCCGGCCTCAACTACGCCACCCACTACCTGGCGCTGGTGCGACGCAGCCCCAAGCCCTATCTGCGCGACCCGGAAATCCCGTTCTATTTCGGCGTACTGGTGTTGAGCATGCTCATGCTCACCGTCTTCCTGATGCAGTTCAACGCCCATTCAGACCTGCTCACCACCTTCCGCTACGTGGCCTTCCACGTGGTGTCGATCTCCACCTCGCTCGGCCTGGCGACCTACGACTACACCTTGTGGCCGATGTTCGCACAGGTCTGGATCCTGTTCCTGGGCAGCTTCATCGCCTGCTCCGGGTCCACCGGCGGCGGCATCAAGATGATGCGGGCGATGATTCTGTACAAGCAGGTGTACCGCGAGATCGTCCGCTCCCTGCACCCCAACGCGGTGCATCCGGTGCGCCTGGGCGGACAACGGGTGTCCGAGGGCATTCTGCACGCGGTGCTCGGCTTCAGCTTCATGTACATGGTCAGCATCGTCTCGCTGACCCTGATCATGGCCGCTTCGGGCGTGGACCTGATCACCGCCTTCTCGGCCGTAGTGGCCTGTCTCAACAACACCGGGCCGGGGCTGGGTGCGGTCGGCCCGGCATCCAACTATGCCGGCCTGAGCGACTTCCAGATGTGGTTGCTGTCCTTCACCATGATTCTCGGCCGGCTCGAGATCTTCACCTTGCTGGTGGTGCTCACGCCGGTGTTCTGGCGGCGCTGATCGCGCATTCCTTGATCTGGCGGGGTCGGCAGGCCTGACGAAAACCGGGATAATCGGGCCACAGGCGGCCGGACCCCGATCCGGCCGCCGGCCCGCACCCGAACATTGCCAAGGATCCGCCGTGAGCCGTCTCCGCAACGACACCTTCCTGCGCGCATTGCTGCGCGAACCCACCGACTACACCCCGCTGTGGCTGATGCGCCAGGCCGGACGCTACCTGCCCGAATACTGCGAAACGCGGCGTCGCGCGGGCAGCTTCCTGGATCTGTGCAAGAGCCCCGAGCTGGCCTGCGAGGTTACCCTGCAGCCGCTCGCGCGCTACGACCTCGACGCCGCCATCCTGTTCTCCGACATCCTCACCGTGCCGGACGCGATGGGCCTGGGGCTGTACTTCGCCGAGGGCGAGGGGCCGCGTTTCGAGCGTCCGCTGCGCGATGAATGGGAGATCCGCAACCTGTCGGTGCCCGACCCTCACGCCGAATTGCAGTACGTGATGGACGCGGTGGCCACCATCCGCCGCGCGCTCGATGGCAGCGTGCCCCTGATCGGTTTCTCCGGCAGTCCGTGGACGCTGGCCTGCTACATGGTCGAAGGCGCCTCGTCGTCCGATTACCGCCGCATCAAGACCATGGCCTACAGCCGTCCCGACTTGCTGCACCACATCCTGTCGGTCACCACCGAAGCGGTGGTCCGTTACCTCAATGCCCAGATCGAGTCGGGGGCGCAGGCGGTGATGGTGTTCGACTCCTGGGGCGGCGTGTTGTCCGAGTCCGCCTACCAGCGCTTCTCGCTGGCCTACCTGGAACAGGTGGTGCAGGGCCTGATCCGCGAGCGTGACGGCCGGCGCGTGCCCAACATCGTCTTCACCAAGGGGGGCGGCCTGTGGCTGGAGCGCATCGCCGGCATCGGCGCTGACGCGGTCGGCCTGGACTGGACCATGGACATCGGACGCGCCCGCGAACAGGTCGGCGATCGCGTCGCCCTGCAAGGCAACCTCGACCCCTCGGTGCTGTTCGGCACGCCCGAGACCATCGCCGCCGAGGCGCGTCAGGTGCTCGATGCTTTCGGTCCGAACCCTGGCCACGTCTTCAACCTTGGCCACGGTATTTCGCAGTTCACGCCGCCGGAAGCGGTATCGGTGCTGGTGGATACGGTGCATGCCCACAGCCGCGCGCTACGCGCCGGCGGCGCTTGAGCACCGGCCATCGCGACCGTCTGGCGTGCCAGCGGCCCGGTGTGGCCGGGAACGGATTCGATCAACTTTTCCTTTCGTTTCCGGCCTATGCGAAATGCGGCTTGTCAAGGCTGAAAGGCGAATAAAAGCAGTTGACTTATACACACTCGGACGTTCCGCCTCGGTTCTTTGCGGCAAATTGCTGTGCTCAAAGGCGTTTTTCTTAAAATATTGATTTTAAAAGAAAAACGATTTGCCTAATGTTAAGGCAGGGTGACACAAAGGCTTGCGCCGTACCGGGTTGAGCGGGTTTTTCCCAAGCTGTTCACAAAGTTATCCACAGAATTTGTGGACAAGCCCAGAGAGCCTTTTCCATGCATGAGCTTAGCCCGTGTTTCAACGAAATCGCTCAGCTTTGCGCCATAAGCTCATGATTATTCATGATTTCTCTGAATCGGGACGGTGAGCGCATGCCGATCGTGCGTGTCGCGCTTCCCGTTCCAATCCCGCAACTGTTTGATTACACGTCAGAAAGCGCCGATGAGCGGGACGTCGGCCGGTGTGTGACAGTGCCCTTCGGTCGCGGTGACAAGAACGGCGTCATCGTCGCCGTCCCCCCCCACAGCGAGGTCGATCCGGCCCGACTCAAGGCCGTGCGCCACATCCAGCGCGACGTGCCGGCCCTGCCGCCGGATTGGCTGGCGTTGGTCGAGTTCACCGCCCGCTACTATCACGCGCCGCTCGGTGAAGTGATCGCACTGGCCTTGCCGCCCGGATTACGGCGGGCGGACGCGGTGTCCGGCGACGACGACGACCCCTTTCTGCACATCACCGAAGCCGGCCTCGCGGCGCTCACCGAGGCCAGGCGCGACAGCCAGGCCTTGCGGTTGTTGCGCGCGCTGAGCATCGGCGGTGAGGCTGCGGGGCCTGAGGTCCCGGCAGCGGAAGGGGGAGACACCGGCGCGCGCACGGCGGCCCGCTCCGCGTCAGCGCTGGCCGCCGTCGCCCAGGCTGAGCGCCGCAGCCACATCCGCGCGCGGCCCGACGGGGTTGCGGTGGGTGATGCGCTCAAGCGCGGCTGGCTCGCCCCGGCGCCGGCCGGCGCGCTGGGCGCACTGGCGCGGCGTGCGCCACGCCCGGAATTGACGGCAGAGCAGGCGGCAGCGCTCGAGGCGTTGATCGATGCCGGGGACGCCTTTGCCAGCTGGTTGCTGCACGGGGTGACCGGTAGTGGCAAGACCGAGGTCTATCTGCGGTTTGCCGAACACGTGCTGGCGCAGGGCCGGCAGGTGTTGATGCTGGTGCCGGAGATCGCCCTCACGCCGCAGCTGGAGGCGCGGGTGGCGGACCGCTTCCCGGCCGCCCAGGTGGTCAGCCTGCATTCCGGGCTGTCCGAGGGCGCGCGCTCGCGCGGCTTCGTGCAGGCCCTCGTGGGCCGGGCGGACATCGTGCTCGGCACCCGTCTGGCGGTATTCACGCCCATGCCGAGGTTGGGCGCGATGCTCGTGGACGAGGAGCACGACGCCTCGTACAAGCAGCAGGAAGGGGTGCGCTACTCGGCACGCGACCTCGCAATATGGCGGGCGCACCAGCGTGGCGTGCCGGTGGTGCTGGGGTCGGCCACGCCCTCGCTGGAAACCTGGATGCATGCACGCGACGGTCGCTACCGCGCGCTGCGGTTGAACGCGCGTGCGGTCGCCGCGACCCTGCCTGGCGTGCGTTGCCTGGATACCCGCCGGGTCAAGCTGGAGGAGGGGCTGGCACCGGCCTTGCTCGCCGCGATCGAGTCGCGCCTCGGGCGCGGTGAGCAAAGTCTGGTGTTCCTCAACCGCCGCGGCTACGCGCCGGTACTGTCATGCCCGTCCTGCGGCTGGGTCAGCCAGTGTCCGCATTGCTCGGCCAATCTGGTGGTCCACCTCACCGACCGGCGCATGCGCTGCCACCATTGCGGCTGCGACGCGGCGATTCCACCCGCCTGTCCGGTATGCGGCGACCAGGACATCCGGCCGTTCGGTCGCGGTACCCAGCGGGTTGAAGCCTATCTGGCGGAACGTTTTACGGGGGCGCGGGTACTGCGGGTGGATCGCGACTCCGCGCGCACCCGTGCGCAATGGGAAGCCATGCTGGCGACGGTGGCGCGCGGCGACGCCGACATTCTGGTGGGTACCCAGATGATGGCCAAGGGCCACGATTTTCCGCGTCTGACTCTGGTGGGCGTGATCGGTGCCGACGCCTCGCTGCATGCCGCCGATTTCCGCGCCCCGGAGCGCCTGTTCCAGCAGTTGATGCAGGTCGGCGGTCGCGCCGGCCGCGCTCATCTGCCTGGCGAGGTATTGATACAGACCGAGTTTCCCGACCATCCGTTGTACGCGTGCCTGACGCGGCACGACTTCGACCGGTTTGCCGCGCGCGAACTCGACGAGCGCCGCGCCGCCGGCTTTCCGCCGCTGACCTTCCAGGCCATGCTGCGCGCCGACGCACCGGAGCTGGACGAGGCGGTGCACTTTCTCACCCACGCCCGCCGCCTCGCTGGCGAACTCGCCCCGGCCGAGTTGCGCCTGTACGACCCGGTGCCGATGCGCATGACCCGCCTCGCGCGTCGCGAGCGTGCGCAACTGCTGGTCGAAGCCGATACCCGGCCGACCTTGCAGCGTTTCCTCGGAGAATGGATGGCGGTGTTGCGGGCGCAGCGCACCGGGCGCGAACTGCGCTGGCAGCTCGACGTGGATCCGCTGGAAATCTGACAGGCCCGAAAACGGCCGCCGCATTGCTCGCCCGCATTACTCACACCGGTACGTATCGAGGGGGCGAGCGGCCGTTGTCGTGCGCCGCATGGACAGGGCGACGCCGACGCCGACGGCGTAGCTGACACTACGTGCAGGGTGGCGTGAGGGCGTACGGCGTCCCACAGCAAGTGCATCGGCACCCGCACCCGCAAGAGGCGGTGTCACAAATGCGGGCTAGACGTTGCCCCGCTGGCAGCGATCGGCGGCGTCGCGATACAGGTCAAGCGCCTCGTCGCGGCAGCGCGAACTCACCTGCAGGTCGCGGATCAGGCCGTCGGCGAGGTCGTAGCACCAGCCATGTACCGCGACCTGCTGGCCGCGCTTCCAGGCTTCGCGCACCACCGTGCTCTGGCACACGTTCACCACCTGTTGCATGACGTTGAGTTCGCACATCCGGTCCAGGCGCAGCTTGGGATCGTCGATCGCCTCCAGTACCGTTTCGTGGCGGTCGCGCACGTCCTGCACATGGCGCAGCCAGTTGTCGATCAGACCGATGCGGCTGTTGTTGAGTGCGGCCTTCACGCCGCCGCAGCCGTAGTGGCCGACGACGAGTATGTGCTTCACCCGCAGCGCGTCGACCGCGTACTGGATCACCGACAAGGCGTTGAGATCGGTATGCACCACCAGGTTCGCCACGTTGCGATGGACGAAGATTTCGCCCGGGGCCAGGCCCACGATCTGGTTGGCCGGAACGCGGCTGTCCGAGCAGCCAATCCACAGGTACTCCGGCGACTGCTGGTTCACCAGCCGGGTGAAGAACTCCGGGTCCTCGGCGCGTTTGTTTTCGGCCCAGTTTCGGTTGTTGGCGAAAAGCTGTTCGTAATCGTGCATGACGGGCTCCGTGCCGCCGATGCGCCGATTGCGGAGGGCGCGCGCATCGAGGCGAGTGCGTGAACTATAATTTTGAATTATACGAGCAAGGCCGGCGCGATTTCTGCTGGTTCGTGCCGCCTCCGCGACGCGGGGTGGCGGTGCTGGTGCCGACCGGGGTTAAGCAAGGCCTGCGCGATGCGCCCCGTTTGGATGTGCGTTGTCGCCACAGGGCGCAGGCGTCTGGTGCGTCGCCGGCCGGCATCACCCTGCCGGCCATCATGCAGTTGGCCATCGCGCCGGCCATCGCGTCGACCACTACGCCGACCATATCCCGAGCTGCACCAGCTGCGCGGTGGCGGCTTCGGCCCAGCCGCGGTTGGCTGCCGGGCTGGCCGGACTGGGGTGGAGCACCCGCCCGGTGCGCAGTGGCAGCCCGAGCAGCGCCGACTCGGCGCGCTTTTCCGCCCAGGCGCCGACACCGATCACCCACTCCGGCTGGAGAATCTCCGCGATCTGCCGCAGGTGCTGGTCGCAGGCGGCCAGCAGGGGGTCGGCCTCGCGCGCGGGCAGCTTGTCCGGCGTCAGGTTGCGGCCCTGTTCGAAGAAGGCCAGCGGGCAGTAGTTGGCGACGAAGTGCTCGGCGAAGAAGGCCTGCGCAGTGCCGTAGCGTGCCTGAAACAGCCCCCACAGGCGGCGCCCCGATACTTCCGAACGGGGGCAGGCGAAACCCTCCACCGGGCGCTTGGGGTTTTCCACCGCGGGCTTGGCGACGGCGCCGCTGAGCTCCAGCCAGTCGCGGACCACCGCGATCTCGCCGAAGGGAATGCCGGTTTGCACCATGCCGAACGGCCCCGGGTTCATGCCGACGAAGATTACCCGCTTGCGGCCCGCGCCAAAGCGTTGCAGGTAAGCCTGGTGCAGCGGCCAGGCGTAGTCCAGAGGGTTGTAGACGTGGCTGACCGGCGCGGCGAAGCGCATCGGCGTGAGCTGTTCGGACAGCGCCCTGGCGGCGGCGACCAGCGCTGCCGCCGTGGGTGAGGCTGCGGCATGATGAGCCGGCGTGGCGGTGGGAGTGTCTTGAGTCATGAGGGGGTCGTACGCGGTTGCGGAGAAGCGATGGCCGTTGCCCGCTCGCCATGCCAGGGCGCGACCGCAAGCAACAGCAACATGCCGGGTATGGCGAGCACGAAGCAGGCCCAGAAGAAGTCCAGCCAGCCGAAGCGTTCCACCAGCCAGCCCGCCGAAGCGTTCACGAAGGTGCGTGGCGCGGCCATCAGGCTGGTAAACAGCGCGAACTGGGTGGCGGTATAGGCCGGGTGGGTGGCGCGGGCCATGAAGGCGACGAAGGCGGTGGTGCCCAGGCCGGCGCCCAGCGCCTCGCCCGAGATGACCAGCGCGAGCGCCACCAGGCGGGTGGTGTCGGATGGCGCCGGACCCAGCCAGGCGAGCCATACGAAGCCGAGAATGGTGACGATCTGGACCACGCCGAACAACCACAATGCGCGGTTGATGCCCAGGCGGATCATCCACAGGCCGCCCAGGATGCCACCGATCACCATTGGCCACAGCCCGGCGTTCTTGGCGATCAGGCCGATCTCGGTCATGGAGTAGCCCATGGCGAGGTAGAAGGGCGTGGCCAGCGCGGTGCACAGCGAGTCGCCGAGCTTGTAGAAAAACAGGAAGGCCAGCACCAGCAGCGCGGCGCGCAGCCCGTGGCGCTGGAAAAACTCCTGGAAGGGCTCGACCACCGCGGCGCGCAGCGTGCGCGGGGTGCCGGTGGCGGCGCGGGGTTCCTTCACCATCAAGGTCATCGCCACGCCGGGCAGCATGAACAGCGAGGTGATCAGGAACACCTGTTCCCAGGGCAGGCGGTCGGCCAGTACCAGCGATAGCGAACCGGGTACCAGGCCGGCGATGCGGTAGGCGTTGACGTGGATGGCGTTGCCCAGGCCGAGCTCTTCGTCGGGCAGGATCTCCCGGCGGAAGGCGTCGAGGGCGATGTCCTGGGTGGCAGAGAGAAAGGCGAGCGTGGCGGTGAGGGCGACCACCAGGGTGAGGTGCTCGGTCGGCGACAGCCGACCCAGCCAGGCGATGGCGGCGACCAGGCCGAGTTGCGACACCAGCATCCAGCTGCGCCGCCGCCCCAGCCAGGGCAGCAGGGCGAAGCGGTCGAGCAGCGGGGCCCACAGGAACTTCCAGGTGTAGGGAAACTGGATCAGTGCGAATGCGCCGATCACCCTCAGGCTGAGGCCCTCGGTCTTGAGCCAGGCGGGCAGCAGATTGAACAGCAGGTAGAGCGGCAGGCCGGAGGCGAACCCGGTGAAGATGCAGATCAGCATGCGGCGGTTGAACAGCGCCGCCTGCCAGGAGCTTACGTGGGATGGGGGCATGTTGCGGATCGTGCGGGGCGTGTCAGCGCCGGCCGTATTGATGGAAGAAGGCCTCGAAGGCATCCGCCTGCAGCGGGTGGCTGAAATGGTAGCCCTGCAGTTCGTCGCAGCCGAGCGCGCACAGGCGCTCGACCTGGGTCGCGGTCTCTACGCCTTCGGCAATCACCGAAAGTCCGAGATTGTGCGCGAGCGAGACGGCCGCCGCAACGATTGCGGCATCGTTGGCGTCTTCCTCGATGTCGGAGACGAAGGATTTGTCGATCTTCAGGCGGTCGAGCGGGAACAGCTTGAGATAGGACAGCGACGAATGGCCGGTGCCGAAGTCGTCGATCGCGAGACGCACGCCCAGGCGCTTGAGCGCGCGCAGCAACTCGATGGCGACCTCCGGGTGTTCCATCACCGAGCTTTCGGTGATTTCCAGTTCCAGCCGTCCGGGCGGCAACCCGGTGGCCTGCAGTACCGCCTCGACGATGTCGACCAACTCCACGTCACGCATCTGGCGGGCCGACAGATTCACCGACATGCCCAGCGGACCGATGCCACGCGCTTCCCACTCCATGGCCTGACGGCAGGCCTTGCAGACCACCCAGGTGCCGATGTCGACGATGAGCCCGGTTTCCTCGGCGATCGGGATGAAGGTGGCCGGGCCGATCAAGCCCTTGTCCGGATGGCGCCAGCGTATCAGCGCTTCGACGCCGATCACGCGCCCGTCCGCGGCGCCGATCTGCGGCTGGTACCACAGCTCAAGCTCGCCGCGGGCAACCGCGCCCCGCAGCGCGCTCTCCAGGCTCAGGCGTTCGGTCGCGCGGTGGTTCAGTTCCTCGGTGAAGAACTGGAAGTTGGCGCGACCGCGCGACTTGGCGTGGTACATCGCGGCGTCGGCATGGCGCATCAGGCCGGTGGCGTCGCCGCTGTCGTCGGGGAACAGGCTGATGCCGATCGAGGGCGTCACGTGCAGCTCCGTGCCCTCCAGCGGGTAGGCACGCGACAAGGTCTCGAGCAGCTTCTCGGCCACGTGGGCGGCATCGTTGGCACCGTCCACCCCGTGCAACACCACCACGAACTCGTCGCCACCCAGGCGCGCCACCACGTCGGCCTCGCGCACGCTCGCGCGCAGGCGTTGGGCGACCTGCACCAGCAAGGCGTCGCCGATGTGGTGGCCGAGCGAATCATTGATGTTCTTGAAGCGGTCCAGATCGAGGAACAGCACCGCCAGTGCCTGGCCGTTGCGACGTGCATCGGCGATGGCCTGTTCCAGCCGCGCATACAGCGAGAAGCGGTTGGCCAGCCCGGTGAGCGCATCGTGGTGGGCCAGGTGCTGGATGTCGGCCTCGGCGCGCTTGCGCTCGGTGATGTCGGTGAAGATCGCGATGAAGTGCGTGGCCGCGCCGGAGTCCGGATCGCGCAACACGCTCATCGACAGCCAGCGCGGGTACAGCGTGCCGTCGGCGCGGCGGCCCCAGGTTTCACCGCCGAATTGGCCGTGGCTGTCGAGCATGCGCCACACCGTGGCGCTGGTGACACCGCCCTGCGTCGGGTGGTCGGCGCTGGGCTCGAACACGTGTCCGACCACTTGCTCGGCCGCATGGCCGGAGATCGCGCAATACGCCGGGTTCACCGACGCGATCAGTCCGTTGGTGTCGCAGATCACGATCGCCTCGGGGCTCTGGTCGAACACCCGGTCGGCGAGCTGAACGTGGCTTTGGGCACGCTTGAGTTCGGTGACGTCGTTGTAGATGGTCACGAAGCCGCCGTCCGGCAGCGGTTGCCCCTTGATCTGCAGCACGGTGCCGTCGGGCCGTACCCGGTCGAAGGCGTGAGGGCGGGCGAGGTTGGCGCGCTCCAGCAGAAAGGCAACGATTTCGTCAGGGTCACCCGGTCCGTACTCCCCGCGTTCGGCGTTGTAGCGCAGCACGTCGCCCAGCGTCACCCCGGGCCGCGCCAGTAGTTCGGCGGGGAGGTCGAGCACGCGCCGCAATTCGTCGTTGGCGGCGCGCAGGCGCAGTTCACCGTCGAACAGCGAGACACCACAGGGAAGGTTGTCGAGCAAGGTCTGCAGCACCGTGTTGCGGTGGGCGAGTTCGCGCTCGCTTTCCTTCTCGCTGGTAATGTCGGTATACGTGGTGATGAAGCCCGCGATCCGCCCGTCGATCAGCAGCGGTTCGCCGATGATCAGGTGGGTGCGGCCGTTGGGGCGGCTGCGCTCGAAGCGGTGCGGCTCGAACTTCAACGCCAGCGCACGTCGTTCGCGCACCAGCGCCTCCGGGTCGCCCGGCCCGTACTCGCCGCGCCGCGCCGGTACCATCAGCAAATCCTCGAAACGGGCGTTGCGATACACCGCACTGGGCGGGATGTCGTTGATTTCGGCGAAGCGCGCGTTCCAGTACTGCAGCCGCAGCTGGTCGTCGAACACGGTGATGCCTTGCGGCAGGTGGTTGACGATGGCGGTGAGATACGCAGTCTGGCGGCGCAATTCCTCCTCGATCGCCACCAGCACCGACACATCCTGCATGATGCCGAAGGCGCGCAGCAGCTTGCCGCGGGCATCGCATTCCTTGCGGATGTGGGCGCGGAACTGGCAGACCAGGCCGTCCGGGCGCAGCACCCGGAACTGCACTTCGCTGTCGCGGGCGGCGGCGTAGGCGATGTCCAACTCGCGGTCCACCCGCTCGCGATCATCGGGGTGGATGCGGGCGAGGAAGGCGCTACGGGTAGGGCGTTCGCCGGCGGGAATGTTGAGCAGCGTGCGCATCTCGTCCGACCAGCGCAGTTCGCCGCTGACCAGGTCGCGTGTCCACGTACCCAGGCGGGCGAGTTCGAGCAACTGCTGCAGTTGTGCCCGGACGATGGCGGTCTCGTTGTTATCGGTCAAGGGGGCCGTCCGTTGGCTTGACATGGCGTGCGCCCGCGCGGTGCGGGGCGCTGCTTGTTCGTTGTCCATCGCTGCGGCAATCAAGCGGTCGCCCGATCAGGCATGCCGCCCGGGCTGGCGGCGGTAGGCGCGGTTGATCGCGCCTGCCGAGCCGCTGTTGGTATTGCCGTTAATTCGATGGACGCTTTCATGAATCATATCGCTCGATTGGCATAGCGGCGAATTTTTCGCGGAGAATGCCGCCGTACGCGGGCGTATGGGCTTGATCGCCGCCTCGCCGGGCACCAGAATGTCGTCTGTCACCCTGTCAGAACAATGGAGAATTCGAATGAGCCACACCATCACAGTCGTCTTTGGGCCCGGGCGTGAGTACGAGTTCGTCGTTCACGACCAGGACAAGGCGAGCATGGCCAAGGATCAGGCGCGCGCCTGGCTGGCGCACGAGTTTGAGGCGCTGGAATGCACACCGTCCAACCCGATGGGCAAGATTCTGGTGCTGGACATGATTCTCAACGTCGGCAAGTACGGCGGCGAAGAACGCTTCAAGCAGGGCGGCGAGTGGGCTCGGCGATTCGCCACCGCGGTGGCGGTGAGTCTCGATCGACCGGCCATCAAGGTGGATGTGTCGGCCTTCCTGGTGGGCTGAGAGCTTGTGAAGAAATCGTCGCGAGCAGAGCCGAGTGCAAGGCGCGAGCGAGCGAACGACGAGACATATCAAATAGATAGGCGAGGAGTGAGCGAGTGAGTAACGCAGCAATCGGTTCGCGCAGCAGATTTATTCACAGGCTCTGAGCAGGCGGTAACACCCCGGCGGGTGGGCCCGGCGCCACTGACGCCCGGGCCCGCGCGTCAGTGGCGCCGGCCGAGGCGATATACCGCCACGCTGGCGAGGAAGTTCGGTTCCTCGGTCACCTGGCGGCCATCGTCGAAGCCGATGCGTTCATGCACCACGATGCCGTTCAGCTCGCACAGGGCGTCAAAGTCGGCGATGGTGAAAAAGCGCACGTTGGGGGTGTTGAACCATTGATGGGGCAGGCTCTCGGACACCGGCATGCGGCCGTTGAGAATGCTCTGGCGGTGGCGCCAGTACGCGAAGTTGGGAAAGCTCACCACCGCTTCGCGGCCGACCCGGAGCATCTCGGCGAGAATGCCCTGGGTGTTGTGTATGGCCTGTAGCGACAGGCTCATGATCACATGGTCGAAGAAGCCGTCCTCGAAGCCGGCCAGCCCCTGCTCCAGGTCCATCTGGATGACGTTGACGCCATTGGCGATGCAGCGCACCAGGTTGTCGGGGTCGTTCTCCACGCCATAGCCCTGCACGCTGCGTTCGGCCATCAGGTGGCGCAGCAGGGCGCCGTCGCCGCAGCCGAGGTCGAGCACCTTCTCGCCCGGGGCGATCCAGCCGGTGATCACATCGAAGTCGTAACGGTAGTCCATCGTCAAACCTCCAGCCGGCCGAAGTAGTTGCGCAGCACCGCGTGATATTGCGGGTCGTCGAGCAGAAAGGAATCGTGTCCGGCGGGGCTGGGAATTTCCGCGTAGCTCACATTGCGCTGGTTGTGCAGCAGGCCGTAGACGATTTCGCGGCTGCGCGCCGGCGAGAAACGCCAGTCGGTGGTGAACGACACCACCAGAAAATCAGCGCTCGCGCGTGCGAGCGCTGCGGCCAGATTGCCGCCATGCTCGAAGGCCGGGTCGAAGTAGTCCAGCGCCTTGGTGGTGAGCAGGTAGGTGTTGGCGTCAAAATGGCCGGCGAATTTGTCGCCTTGGTAGCGCAGGTAGGACTCCACCTCGAATTCGACGTCGTAGCTGTAGGTTGCATGGCCGTGGCGCAATTGACGGCCGAATTTCTGCGCCAGCGAGTCGTCCGACAGATAGGTGATGTGGCCGAGCATGCGTGCGAGCTTGAGGCCGCGCGCGGGCACCACGCCGTGCGCGTAAAAGTCGCCGCCATGGAAGTCCGGATCGGTAAGAATGGCCTGACGGGCGACTTCGTTGAAGGCGATGTTCTCGGTGCTCAGGCGGGGTGCGCAGGCGACCGCCACCACGTGTCTGACGCGTTCCGGGTACTGCAGCGACCACGACAAGGCCTGCATGCCGCCGAGGCTGCCGCCCATCACGGCGGCGAAGCGTTCGATGCCCAGCGAGTCGGCGAGACGTGCCTGGCTGATCACCCAGTCCTCCACCGTGACGAAGGGAAAGTCCGCCCCCCAATGGCGTCCGGTGGCCGGGTTGAGCGAACGCGGCCCGGTGGAGCCATGGCAGCCGCCGAGGTTGTTCACCCCGATGACGAAGAACTTGCGCGTGTCCAGCGGTTTACCCGGGCCGATCAGGTTGTCCCACCAGCCGATGTTGTCCGGTTGGTCGGCGTAATGGCCGGCAAGGTGGTGCGAACCCGAGAGCGCATGGCAGACCAGCACGGCGTTGCTGCGGCTGGCGTTGAGCTCGCCGTAGGTTTCGTACACCAGTTCGTATTCGGGTAGCGTGCCGCCGCTGCGCAACGCGAGTGGTTCGGTGAAGCGCAGCTGCCTTGAGGCGACCACGCCCACGGATTGGGGCTGAATCATGATTGTCGACCGTGCACAAAAAAACCCAGCCGGCTGACAGACGCGGACTGGGTTGCCCTCGCTTTAGCCGGATTTGTTGAGCGCCCGCAAGCTGTAGTTCAAATCGGCGCTGAGGGGTGTGACGTTAGCGGCTGCCTCGCAAAATGTCAAACCCGCCGCACGCCGATTGCCCGTCGGCGCATCGTGCTCGTGGCGGGCAGGGCGGGTGCGGGCGTTCAGCCGGCGAGCCGGGCGACGGCTTCGCGCACCTTGGCGGGCTCGTCCATCTTGAGAATGCGCTGTACGCGTGGCGCGAGCTCGCCGACATCCGCGCGCAGCACCTGCTGCTTGATCTCGAGGATGTTGCCCGGGTGCATGGAGAAGTTGCGCAACCCCATGCCCAGCAGCAGCAGGGTGTAGGCCGGGTCGCCGGCCATCTCGCCGCACACCGACACCGGCAGGCCGAAGCGCGCGCCGGTCTGGATGGTGTTGCCAATGAGCTTGAGCACCGCCGGATGCAGCGGGTCGTAGAGGTGCACCACCGCCTCGTCGGAACGGTCGATCGCCAGCGTGTACTGGATCAAGTCGTTGGTGCCGATGGACAGGAAGGACAGGCGGCGCACGAACATGCCCAGGGCCAGCGCGGCGGCCGGCACCTCGACCATGCCGCCGATCTCGACCCGTTCGTCGAAGCGCTGGTTCTCGTCGCGTAGCTCCTGCTTGGCCTTCTCGATCAGGCGCAGGCTCTGGTCGATCTCGTGGGCGTGCGCCAGCATCGGGATGAGGATCCTGAGCTTGCCATGCACCGAGGCGCGCAACAGGGCGCGCAACTGGGTGAGGAACATCTTCGGCTCGGACAGCGAGAAGCGCACCGCACGCAGGCCCAGCGCCGGGTTGGGCTCGAAACGGGTGGTGGTGTTGTTGAGTGCCTTGTCCGCGCCGACGTCGAAGGTGCGGATGATGACCGGTTTGTTGCCCATGGCCTTGAGCACGGCGCGGTAGGCCTCGTACTGCTCGTCTTCGTCGGGCAGGCTGTCGCGGCCGATGAACAGGAACTCGGTGCGGTACAGCCCAACGCCATCGGCATTGACCGCACGAATCTGGCCGATGTCCTTGGGGCCCTCGATATTCGCGAGCAGCGCCACTTCCTCGCCGTCCAGCGTGGTGGCACGGGTGTCCTTGAGGCGGTTGAGCTTGGAACGTTCGAGTTCCAGTTCGGTGCGGCGCAGGCGGTATTCCTCGACAATGCGCTCGTCCGGTCCGACGATCACCACGCCGCGGGTGCCGTCCAGGATGAGCAGTTCGTCCTCTTCCACCAACTGGCGGATGTGGTGCAGCCCGACCACCGCGGGAATCGACAGGCTGCGCGCGACGATGGCGGTATGGCTGGTGGGGCCGCCGACGTCGGTGACGAAACCGGCAATATTGTGGTCGCGAAAGCTGATCGTGTCCGAGGGCGAGAGGTCGTGCGCCACCACCACCGTGCCCAGCCCGTCGCGCCGCTTGGGCGGCAGGTGGCCGGGGTGGCCGAGCAAGACCTTCACCAGCCGCTCCACCACCTGCACCACGTCGGCCTTGCGCTCGCGCAAGTAGGGGTCCTCGATCTGTTCGAACTGCCCGACCAGGTGCTCCATCTGCTGCACCAGCGCCCACTCCGCGTTGCAGCGGCGTTCCTCGATCAGGCGCCGGGCGGCGTCCACCAGCATCGGGTCGGCCAGCATCATGGTTTGCAGATCGACGAAGGCGCCCACCTCGCTGTGTGCATGCCCGGCGGTGGCGGCTGCCTTGATGCCGACCAGTTCGCCGCGCACCGTGGCCACAGCCTCGTCGAGGCGCACCAGTTCTTCACCCAGATGACGTTCGGCAACGTGGTAGTGGCTGACCTCGAGCAGCGCATGCGACACCAGGTGTACATGCCCGATCGCGATACCCTGGGACACCGGCAGCCCATGGATGGTGAAGGCCATGCGCGCTACTCCTCCTCGTCGAAGCGGTTGGCGATCAAGTCGAGCAAGGCCCTCATCGCGGCGTCTTCGTCCGGCCCCTGGGTGTCGATGGTGATGGTGGCGCCGCGGGCGGCGGCGAGCATCATGACGCCCATGATGCTCTTGGCGTTCACCCGCCGGCCGTTGCGTTCCAGCCAGATCTCGGAGGCATAGTTGCTGGCGATCTGGGTGAGCTTGGCCGAGGCCCGCGCGTGCAGGCCCAGCTTGTTGATGATTTCCGCGTCTGTTCTCGGCATTCAGTTCTCACTTGATGTGCAGCACCCCGTCGCACCCGCCGGACACGGCGCGGCTCACCAGCAGCGCCATGTCCCGGTCGCGGTAGGTGAGCACTCTCAGCAGCATCGGCAGGTTGACCCCGGCAATACCCTCCACGTGGCCCGGCTGCAACAGCTTGGCGGCCAGGTTGGATGGCGTGGCGCCGAAGATGTCGGTCAGCACCAGCACCCCGCGGCCGTTGTCCACCCACGCCAGCATCTGCCGCGCGGAAGGCAGCAGGTCGAGCGGATCGTCCTGCGACGATATGCCGAGCTGCGCGATCTGCGGCGGACGCTTGTTGAGCACGTGGCAGGCGCACTGGATGAGCGACTCGCCTAGGGTGCCGTGGGTAATCAACAGAATACCGATCATGGCGGGCTTCCGGTTCGTTACACCGGATTCTATCCGACTCGCGTGCGCGTGCCGTGTCCGGCCGCGACAAGCAGGGCGTGGCGGGCATACGGGTTGTCGCGCAGCGTCGGGCGTGCTCCAATCAAAAGTGCCGATCATGCTGAGGGAGGCACACGATGGACGATACACCCCGTTGGCGCTTCGACCGCGATGACCTCGAGCGCATCGCCGATGCCGGTCTGATCTATCAATGCGCCTGTCCCGCGCAGGTGGCGGGAAAGCTCCTGCAGTTGCGCGACTTCTTCGATTACCAGCGGGAGTGCGCCGCTTCCGGCGACCCCCTCGGCGTCCATTCGACGATCATCGCCAGCGTGGTTGCCGCGCATGACGAGCTTGAGCGCTGCCTGGACAAGGTGCTGGACATCGAGGGCTGGGACCGCAGCACCTATCGCATGCCGCCCGGCTTGCGCTCGCTGCGAATGGACGATGGCACGCCGTATTGATGCGCACCACCGGCGCGCAGCGCTGGTCTGCGGTGTTGTCGTCCCGTAGCGCGACAGGCTCGAGCGTCCGGGTCGCACGAACCCGCTTCGCAGCCCCTACAACCACAGCCGACCGACCGGGATGTCCGGTGCAAAGTGATGGGCGAGCTGTGCCTGCAACAGTTCGGCGGTGGCCAGCGCGTCCGTGGCCGCGTGATGCGGCCGGTAGCGCGGCAGGCCGTAGCGCGCGCGGCTGTCGGCCAGGCGCAGGGAGATCCGCGGGCGGCGGCTGAGGCGGGCGAACCATCCCCCTTTGGGCGGGCTGCGGTGCAGGCGCGCCTCCAGTTCCATGGTGTCGATGACCGGAAACACGATGTGCTCGCCGATGCGCTTGAGCAGTGCGTCGTCGAGGAAGGCGCGCTCGATCTGGCGGCAGTGCACCACCAGCACGTGTCCGGCAACGGCGGCAAGCACCTCGTCCAGAACCGCATCGAGATCGGGCGCATCGGCCACCTGCGAGTGAGTGATGCCGTGCAAGGCCACCGATTCGGCGGCCAGCTCCACCCGCGGTTTGACGATCCAGTGGCGCGAGGCGCTGGCCCGGATTCTTTCGCTGCTCATCGGCACAATGCCGATGCTGACGATGCCGTCGCGCTGGGGGTCGAGCCCGGTGGTTTCGACGTCGATTGCGATCAGCGGGGTCGCGCACAGCGGCGTGTCTGCGGTAACCATGCCTCTGGCGTAATAGCGGCGCAACCGCGGATCGCGCGCCTCGCGCGCACGCGTGGCGAACTCCGCCGGCCAGTCGGGTACGGCTTCGTGGCGCGGCCGGGCGGGCCGGAGGGGACCAAGATGGAGCATCGCGCCGTCCGCCCGCTCAGTTTGCCCGCCCCGGCTGGTAGCGGAACTTCAGGTACTTCTGGGCATTGGCCAGGATCAGGAAGGCGTCGCGCAGGTTCTTGCGCTCGAAGTCGGACAGCATGTCGGGTTCGATACTGTTGTCCGGCTCGCGGCCGGCGGCCAGATCCGCCGCCTGATGGCGAATGCGTACCATCGAGATGAATTCCAGGGCGTCATGCAGATCCTGGCCGCGCCCGCGCGGCAAGATGTCGGTGGCCATGATGTCGCGCAGGCGCTCGAAGGAGTTCTGTGCGGTCGACCCCACGGCCAGGGCATGAACCCGGATAAGATCGGCGAGCGGCGCAGTGCCCCGCCGCTTCATGTTGATGGTGTGGCTGTGGCGGCCGTCTGACTCCATCACGAAGTCCTTGAAGAAGCCCAGCGGTGGGGTACGCAGCAGCGCGTTGCGTGCCATGCAGGCGAGAAAGCGTGGGCTGGCGCGAGCCTTCCCGGCCACCATGCGGCGCAGGGCGTCCACCCACTCGGCCTGGCCGGCGGCGGCATCGAGATCGAAGAAGATGCTGCAGTGAAGCAGCGATTCCGGCGTAGGGTGGTCCATCCATTCGTTGAAGTAGCCGCGCCACACTGCCAGCGGCTGACGCCAGCGGGTATTGGTGGCCATGATGCCGCCGGTGCAGTAGGCGTAGCCGCAACGCGCCAGACCGTCGCAGACGAAGGTGGCGAGGGCGCGGAAATAGTCGTCGTGCGCGGCCGGATCGTAGCGGTCGTCGAGGATCAGGGCGTTGTCCTGGTCGGTGACGATGAGTTGCTCGTGGCGCGCCATCGAGCCGAGCGCAAGCAGGCAGTAGGGCACAGGCGGGGGGCCGAGTTCGGCCTCCGCCAGCTCCAGCAGGCGCTGCTTGAAGCTGCGCCCGATCTCCGCCATGGCGCTGCCGATCATGCGCGAATTGGCGTCCTCGGCGACCATGTGGGTGAAGCAGGCGCGCACGTCGCTGCCAAGCGCGGCAAGGTCATCGACCGTGGGCTGGCGCGCGATGCTGCCGACCACGAAGAGGCTGTTGCGCGATTCGTAGCGGATGATGTCCGACAGCGCGATCACCCCCAGCGGCTGCTGCCGCCGCAGCACGGGCAGGTGGTGGAGGTTGTGCCGCAGCATGCGCAGCATGGCTTCGAAGACCAACTGGTTGTGCTGTACGGTGACGATGTCGGGGGTCATGATGCGCGCCACCGGCGTGGCATGGTCCAGCCCTTCGGCCACCAGCCGGGTGCGCAGGTCGCGGTCGGTGATGATGCCGACGATGCGCGGCGCGTCCGGCCCGTCTCTGTCGGAGGTGGTGAGGAGCAGGGACGAGACCCCCTCATCGGTCATGCGCCGGGCGGCCTCGCGTACGCTGGCGGAGGCGTCCAGCATCACCGGTGGCCGCCCAACCAGGGCCTCCACCGTGGCGGTCAGCAACGGGTTGCTGCCCTCACGTCGCGACACGGTATGGCGCAGGCGGGTGCGGTCCTCCACCTCGACATAGTCGGCGAAGGATTCGTGGGTCTCGAACAACTCGGTGAACACCGGTTCGGGAACCAGGTAGAGCAGGCTGTCTTCCAGCGCGGTGGCCGGAAAGCGCACGCGCTTGTTGCGCAGCAAGCCGAACTCGCCAAAGTAGCCGCCCTCGGTGAGGCGGTTGTACAACTCGCCGCCGCGCCGAAACACCTCCACCGCGCCGCTGCGCACCACGTACCAGGCCACGGCCTCGTCACCGAAGCCGGTGATGCGCGTGCCGGCCTTGTAGTAGCGCACGTCCACTGCGCCCGCGATGCGCGCGAGGGTGTCCTCGGGCAGGGCGTTGAACGGGGGGTGGCGGTGCAGAAAATCCAGGATCTCGAGCTGTTCGACCTGCATGGCGGTTCCGGGGTTGGCGGGCGGGGCGGACGCGCGCCTGCGCGTTCGCCCCGCGTGGTGACTCGATCAGTGCGGCCGCGGCTCCGAGGCCAAGCCCTTTACCACCGCCACCGCCGACATCAGCAGCACGATGGTGAAAGGCAGGCCCGTGGATACCGCCATCGCCTGTAGTGCGACCAGGCCACCGCCGAGGATCAGCGCGATCGCCACCAGCCCCTCGAAGGTGCACCAGAACACCCGCTGCGGCATCGGCGCGTCGACCTTGCCACCGGCGGCGATCACGTCGATCACCAGCGACCCGGAGTCGGACGAGGTGACGAAGAACACCACCACCAGCACGATGGCCAGGAAGGACGTGATCTGCGCAAGCGGCAGGGCATTGAGCATCATGAACAGCCGCAGCGGCACGTCGGCCTCCACCGCGGCGCTGTAGCCGTCCCGCACATACTGGTTGATGGCTGTCTCGCCGAATACCGTCATCCACAGCACGCACGCCAGCGAAGGCACGACCAGCACCGAGACGATGAACTCCCGTACCGTGCGGCCGCGCGACACGCGCGCGATGAACATGCCGACGAAGGGCGACCACGAAATCCACCACGCCCAGTAGAAGGCCGTCCAGCCCTGGGCGAAGTTGGCGTCTTCGCGTCCGACCGGGTTGGCCAGCGCCGGCAGGTACTGCAGATAGGCCCCGAGGTTGGAGAAGAAACCGGTGACGATCGCCAGGGTCGGACCGACGACGATCACGAACAGCACCAGCAGCAGCGCCAGCACCATGTTGATCTCGGACAGGCGCTTGACGCCGGCATCGAGGCCGGCAACCACGGATACCAGGGCGATCGCGGTGATGCCGATAACCAACAGCACCTGGGTGGTCTCACCCAGCGGCACGCCGAACAGGAAGTGCAGGCCCGAACTGGCTTGTGCAGCCCCCAGCCCGAGCGAGGTCGCCAGCCCGAACAGGGTTGCGAACACCGCCAGGATGTCTATCACATGCCCTGGCCAGCCCCACACGCGTTCGCCCAGCAACGGGTAGAACACCGAACGAATCGTCAGTGGCAATCCCTTGTTGAACGAGAACAAGGCCAGCCCCAGCGCGAGGATGGCGTAGATCGCCCATGGGTGCAGCGCCCAGTGGTAAATCGTGGCTGCCATGCTCAGGCGCGCGGCGGCCTGGGCATCGCCGGCGGCGGCACCCAGCGGTGCCCAGTCGGTGCGTACGCCGCCCTCGCTGGCCGTGCCGCCAAAGGCGCTGGCATAGTGCGACAGGGGTTCCGACACGCCGAAGAACATCAGGCCGATACCCATGCCGGCGGCGAACAGCATCGAGAACCAGCCCAGGTAGGAGTAGTCGGGTGTGGCTTCCGTGCCACCCAGGCGCACCCGCCCCAGGGGCGACAGCGCCAGCCCGATGCACACCAGCACGAAGATGTTGCCCGCGCCCAGGAAGAACCAGTCCAGATTGGCGGTGAGCCAGCCGCGCAGGCTGCCGAACAAGGGCTCGACCTGGCTCTGGAACATCAGCGTGAGTACGACGAAGGCAACCACGCTGAGGCCGGATATGGCGAATACGCGGTTATGGATGTCCAGCCCGAACGGGCCGACGTTAACAATGATATTGTCCTGACCGATCTTGTAGTCGGTATCGATGGGATTGACTTCGCCATCGGGGACCATGGGATCCCGTTTGTCAGTCATGTAAGCCTCCTTGCTGGGGCAGGATGGACGGACCCCTGCGGCGCGCCAGGCGGCGTTTTGCAGGGGCGCGGCCGACCCACTATAGGCGGCGAGGGGGGTTGGGACAACCCGCGGCGGTCCGAAAAGTCGGTCCGGGAGCAGTGGAGGTCCGTTCTGGTACGGGTGCCCGGCACCGCTTTTCATGGCCGGACAAGGGGGCGGATGTGGCGCAGCCACGGGTCATGGGCCGCGTTGCGGGTGTGCCACACGAATGCCCCATGAACCCTTTCCAGGTGTTCCTGTCAGGAATGAGGTCTGCTGCCGTCGAGCGGATGGCGCTCGGATCATAGCGAACCGGCCCTGACCCTCACCCCGATGCTGGAGCCTGGATCGCCGGACGCGCAGCCGCGCCCAGCGGCCCGCGATTCGGCCGAACCGAAAATAACAAGAGGACACCGGATGACTGCCCGAGTACGTGCTGAACCGCAGGGGCTGCTGTCGGTATTCGATGCCGTGTCGATCATGGTGGGCCTGGTGGTGGGCATCGGCATATTCCGCACCCCTTCCATCGTCGCCGCCAACGTCGGGTCGGAATGGATGTTCATCCTGGTGTGGATACTCGGCGGCGTGGTGACCCTGGTCGGCGCGCTGTGTTACGCCGAACTGTCCGCCGCCCACCCCCACGCCGGCGGCGAATACCACTTCCTGTCGCGCACCTACGGCAAGTCGGTCGCCATCCTCTTCGGCTGGGCCCGCTGCACCGTCATTCAGACCGGCGCGATCGCCGCGGTGGCCTTCGTGCTGGGCGACTACCTGGCCCAGATCGTGCCGCTCGGGCCACATGGGTCGGCGTGGTACGCCGCCTTGTCGGTGGTGCTGCTCACCGCGGTCAACGTGGTCGGCACCACCCACGGCAAGAACCTGCAAGTGGTGGTCACCACCATCGTCTTCGGCGCACTCGCCATCGTCATCGTATTCGGCCTGTTCGGCGCGCCGCCGCAGGCTGACCGCCCGCCCGCGGTGCCGGTCGAAACCGCCGCCCTGGGCCTGGCGATGATCTTCGTGCTGCTCACCTACGGCGGCTGGAACGAGGCCGCCTACCTGGGCGGCGAACTGCGCGAGGCGCCGCGCAACATCGTCCGGGTGCTGGCCCTGGGCACGCTGATCCTGGTCGTACTGTATACCCTCGCCAACCTTGCCTTGCTGTCGGTGCTTGGCTTGGACGGGCTGCGCAATTCCGACGTCGTCGCCGCCGACATGATGCGCGCGGTCGCGGCCCCCACCGGTGAAATCATCGTCGCCGTCGCCGTCGTCATTGCTGCCGTATCCACGCTGAACGCCACGATCTTCACCGGCGCACGCGTGTTCTACGCCATGGGGCGGGATCTCCCCGCCATGCGCTGGATGGGCGTGTGGGACGGGCGCGGCAAGACCCCCGCGAACGGCCAGCTTGTCCAGGGCGCCATGGCCTTGCTGCTGATCGCCATGGGTGCCGCCACCCGCGACGGCTTCAAGGCCATGGTGGACTACACCGCGCCGGTCTTTTGGGGCTTTCTGCTCATGGTCGGGCTGGCGCTGTTCGTCCTGCGTTGGCGCGACCCGGAGCGCGTTCTGCCGTTCCGCGTGCCTTTTTACCCGCTCACGCCTGCCCTGTTCTGCCTCACCTGCCTGTATATGCTGCACGCCAGCATTTCCTACACCGGTGCGTTTGCCTGGATCGGGTTGGCCGTCCTGCTCGCCGGCACGCCCATGCTCCTGCTCCGGCGGCACCCGGACGTCGCCGCGGTCGTCGAACATACCCCCACCGAAGTACCCGAGTTCAAGTAATCCACCCTCTCAAGGAGAATGACGATGAAATCGCGCCCCGTCTCGCGACTAGCCGCTCCCCTCGCCGTACTTGCCATCACTCTTGCCTTCCTGCTAGCAGGCGGCGTCCAGGCCGAAACCGCCGGCGACGTCGCCTACACCCCCACCGAGGGGCAGGCCGGCAAGGATGTCGTCTGGGTGCCCACCGCCCAGACCCTGGTCGACCTCATGCTCGACATGGCCGAACTGCAGCCCGGCGACCGGCTCGTCGACCTCGGCTCGGGCGATGGCCGCACCGTGATCACCGCCGCCAAGCGCGGCGTGCCCGCACGTGGCATCGAATACAACCCCGACCTCGTCGCCCTGTCGCAACGAAACGCGCAGGCGGAAGACGTGGCGGACCTCGCCCGCTTCGAAGAGGGCGACATCTTCGAAGTCGATTTCTCCGAGGCCACGGTCGTCACCCTGTTCCTGCTGCCCGAGCTGAACATGCGCCTGCGCCCCATTCTGCTCGACATGCCGCCCGGCACCCGCGTGCTGTCGAACACCTTCGCCATGGAGGACTGGAAGCCTGACGCCACCGCCGAAGTCGGTGAGGGCTGCATCAACTGGTGCCGGGCGCTAAAGTGGGTGATCCCCGCAAAAGTCGCGGGCACCTGGCAGCTCGGCGACCAGGAACTACACCTTACCCAGACCTTCCAGATGCTGGACGGCACCCTGCGCAGCGGCGACCGCAGCACCCCCATTGCCGACGGCCGCATGAACGGCACCCACATCCAGTTCACCGTGGATGGCCGCCACTACGCCGGGCAGATCGCCGGCAACCTCATGCAAGGCACCATCGATGGCGCCGGTGTGTGGAGCGCAACCCGCTGAAAGGCGCGTGAGCGGTGGCTGACCCGCGCGCTCGAGCGCGCGGTATTTCAGCCTCGCACAAGGCTTGGCCCGGGCATTGACGCAAGCCCGGAAACATACATGCGGAGGGCCGCCTGTGAGCGATGCGGATGGGACGAACAAAGAGGGCTTACGCAATGCGTAAGCCCTCTTTGTTCGAATCTGGTTGCGGGGGCAGGATTTGAACCTGCGACCTTCGGGTTATGAGCCCGACGAGCTGCCAGACTGCTCCACCCCGCGTCTGGAAGCGGCAAGTATAGCGCAGTGCGGCAGTCCGGACAAGGACTGGCCGCATGCGCGCGGGTGTGTCAGTCCAGGCCCTGGCTGGCGAGGTATTCCTCGTAGCTGCCGCGGTAGTCGATGATCTGGCCGTCGAGCTTGATTTCGATGATGCGGGTGGCGAGGGAAGACACGAACTCGCGGTCGTGGGAGATGAACACCAGGGTGCCGGAGAATTTCTCCAGCGCGGTGTTGAGCGACTCGATGGATTCCATGTCGAGGTGGTTGGTCGGCTCGTCCATCAGCAGCACGTTTGGGCGCGACAGCATGAGCTTGCCGAACAGCATGCGGCCTTGCTCGCCGCCCGAGATCACCTTGACCGACTTCTTGACCTCGTCGCCGGAGAACAGCAGCCGGCCGAGGGTGCCGCGCAGCAGGGTCTCGTTGTCCTCGCCGGTGGCGGCAGCAGTGATGCGGGCGGAGTCGGCAATCCAATCGGTGAGGCTCACGTCCTCGGCGAACTCGGCCGAGTGGTCCTGGGCGTAGTAGCCGGGCTTGGCCTTCTCGGCCCATTTGACGTGACCCTTCTGCGGCTGCAGTTCGCCCAGCATGAGCTTCATCAGCGTGGTCTTGCCGACGCCGTTCTCGCCGATGATCGCGACTTTCTCGCCGGCTTCGATGGCGATGGAAAACTTGTTGATGAGCGGCTTTTCCATGCCGTCGTAGGCGAAGCTGATGGCGTCGATCTCGCAGGCGAGGCGGTGCAGCTTGTCCTTCTCGTCGTAGTCGAAGCGGATCCACGGGTACTGGCGGCTGGACGGCTTGACGTCTTCGGGTTTGAGCTTGTCGATGAGCTTGAGGCGGCTGGTGGCCTGCTTGGCCTTGGACTTGTTGGCCGAGAAGCGGCGCACGAAGTCCTGCAGATCCTGGATCTTTTCCTTGGCGCGGGCGTTGGCGGCAGACTGGCGCTGGCGGGCAAGGGTGGACGCTTCCATGTAGTCGTCGTAGTTGCCGGGGTAGATCGTGATCGTGCCGTAGTCCAGGTCGGCCATGTGGGTGCACACCTGGTTCAGGAAGTGGCGGTCGTGGGAGATGATCACCATCGTGCAGTCGCGGTTGTTGAGCACGTTCTCAAGCCAGCGGATGGTGTTGATGTCCAGGTTGTTGGTGGGTTCGTCGAGCAGCAGGATTTCCGGGTTGGCGAACAGCGCCTGGCACAGCAGCACGCGCAGCTTCCAGCCGGGGGCGACGTTCTTCATCGGCCCGTCGTGCAAATCGGTGGCGATGCCCACCCCCAGCAGCAGTTCGCCGGCACGCGCCTCGGCCGTGTAGCCGTCGTACTCGCCGACCTTGCCTTCCAGCTCGGCGGCGCGCATGTAGTCATCCTCGGTGGCCTCGGGGTTGGCGTAGATGGCGTCGCGCTCCTTGATCGCCGACCACAGTTCCTCGTGCCCCATCATGACGACGTCCAGCACGCGCACGTCCTCGTAGGCGAACTGGTCCTGGCGCAGGTAGGCCATGCGCTCGGTGGGGTCCTTGGAGACGTTGCCGGCTGAGGCCTCGAGCACGCCGCAGAGAATCTTCATGAAGGTGGACTTGCCGGCCCCGTTGGCGCCGATCAGGCCGTAGCGGTTGCCGTCGCCGAACTTGACGGAGACGTTCTCGAACAGGGGCTTGGCCCCGAATTGCATGGTGATGTTGGCGGCGACGAGCACGGCTGAATCCTGTGTTTTGGGTGAAACAAAGCCTTGAATTATAGCGCAGTTTTGTTAGGCCCGAGCGCGCGGGCGAGGCGGCGTCAGCGGTCGAACTTGACCTCGAGGACGACCGACGACTGGGTGCGCTCGACGCCGGGCAGGTTGGCGATGTCGTCGAGCAGGCGGCTGAGTTCGGTGGTGGAGTGGGTGCGCACCACCGCGATCATGTCGAAATCGCCGCTGATCGCGTACAGCGCGGTGACCTGGGGGATGTCGTGCAGATCGCGCCCGGTCTTGGCGGTGAGCTTTTGCGCGACCTTGATCAGCACATGGGCCGACAGCAGACGGCGTTCGTAGTCCTCGCCGTACTCCACGGTATAGCCGCGGATCACGCCCGACGCTTCCAGACGGGCGATGCGCCCCTGTACGGTGGAGCGCGACACACCCAGTTCGCGCGCCAGCTCCGAGGTGCTGGTGCGCGCGTTCACGCGCAGCAGTGCGAGCAGGCGCTGATCGAGCGAATTGAGCATTATGTTGATTGGTGTCGTCAATTTGACGAAACATGCCGTCAATTCATGAATTCTAGCACTATGAATCGACGGTCCCGGCCGTGCATGATGTTCCGAAACCCATGACAAACGCAGACCAGGAGGACGGACACATGGACAAGCGGCGCATTGCCATCGTTGGCGCGGGCAAGATCGGTGAAACCATTGCGGCGCTGTTGTGCGACAGCGGCAGCTACGAAGTGACCCTCATCGACCAGGACGAGGACCGCCTGGCGCGACTCGCTCGCCACGAAGGCGTCCGCACCCGCGCCCTGGATGTGGCCGACGAGGTCGCACTGGGCGATGCGTTGGCCGGGCACCTGGCGGTGATCAGCGCCGCGCCCTACTTCCTGACCGTGCCCATCGCGCGCGCGGCGCGCCGTGCAGGGGTGCACTACCTGGACCTGACCGAAGATGTCGCCAGCACCAACGAGGTCAAGCGCATTGCCGCCGATGCCGAGCGTCTGTTCATCCCCCAGTGCGGGCTCGCACCCGGTTTCATCTCCATCGTCGCCAACGACATCGCGGCGCGCTTCGACCAGCTCGACACCATTCGCATGCGCGTCGGGGCGCTGCCGCAATACCCTTCCAACTCGCTGAACTACAACCTCACCTGGAGTACCGACGGCGTCATCAACGAGTACTGCGAGCCGTGCGTGGCGGTGGCCGGCGGGCGGCTGACCAGCGTGCCGCCGCTGGAGCAACTGGAGCACTTCTCCCTGGAAGGCGTGCGCTACGAATCGTTCAACACCTCTGGCGGACTGGGCACGCTGGGCGAAACCCTGGCCGGCCGCGTGCGCAACATCAGCTACCAGACCATTCGCTACCCCGGTCACCGCGACATCATGAAGACGCTGCTCCACGACCTGCGCCTGGCCGAGCGCCGCGACCTGCTCAAGGATGTGCTGGAGCACGCGGTGCCTGCCACGCTTCAGGATGTGGTGCTGATCTTCGTGACGGTGAGCGGCCAGAAGGATGGCCGGCTGGTACAGGAGACCTACGCCAACAAGCTTTACGGAGTTGAACTGGGCGGCCGGGCGTATTCGGCCATCCAACTCACTACCGCCGCCAGTGTGTGTGCGGTGGCCGACCTGGTGGCGGCTGAGCGCATCGCCGGGCGTGGCTTCGTGCGCCAGGAGGAAATCGCGCTAGACGACTTCCTTGCCAACCGTTTCGGGCGCTACTACCGCGTCGAGCCGGCGCTCCGGGCCGCGGCCTGAGCGCTGCGGCTAGACGTTGTCAGCCGGCGCTGTGCGGTCGCTCGCTGCGGCCGGGCCAGGCGCGACCGAACCCGGGGTCGCCGAGCGGTGGAGGACCTGCGATACCCCGGTCACAGCCACTTGTGCATGAACTGGGCGTGGCCGGCGGCGGGGTCGAGCACATAGGGCTCGAAGCCCGAGCGCAGGTAGGCCTGGATGGCCGGGGTGTTGTTCGACAGCACTTCCAGGGTGAGCTTGCAGCAGTCGCGGGCGCGTGCCGCGTCCTCTGCGGCCGCGAGCAGCAGCTTGCCCACGCCGCGGCCACGGAAGTCCGAATGCACGGCCAGGTCGTGGACGTTGAGTAGTGGGCGGGCGGCGAAGGTGGAAAACCCCTCGAAGCAGTTGATCAGCCCGACCGGACGCTCGCCGCAGAAGGCCAGGAACGAAACGAAGTCACTGCGCTGGGCAAGGCGTTGCACCAGGGTCTGACGGGTGCGCTCGGACAAAGCCTCGCCGCCGCCCATGGGATCGGTGGCGTAGTGGTCCAGCAGTGCGACCAGCGCCGCGGCATGGGCGGGGGCGTCGAGCCGGGTCGGTTCGATGCGGAAGTCATGGGATTGGGTCTGTGGCGTGGGCGGCTGTGCTGTGGGCATTGCGTGTCCGGAAAACGATCAGAGGGGGTGCCGAAGCGCCTTGCAGTGTGCTCGCGGGGGCAGCGCGCGCGCCGGCAGACCGGCACGATGCGGCGAAGGGTTTGGATTTACCCGCGCAAACGTGGGAACATGCGTACAAAATAGCGCGTCCGTCGCGACGCGTTCCCGCGAACCCTTCCGGCCACACTGGTATCGGCAAGCTCTGGATCATGCCACGAAACAACGATCTGCAGCGCAGACGCGGCCGCGTCGTGGAGGCGGCGATGCGCACACTCATGCCCCTGGTGGGCATCTTTGTGCTGATCGGCGGCATTCTCTCGCTGGTGAGCTTTTCCCTGCTGCCCCTGTATGAGTCTGTTCAAACCCGCGCCTGGCATCCGGTGGCGGCGCGGGTCGAGTACTTCAACGTGCGTGCCCACGGCAGTGGCCTGTCGTGGCCGTTTCCGCGCGTCGAGGTGCACTACCGCTACGAATATGACGGCAAGAGCTATGTCGGCACGCGGGTGAACGTGCATCGCGGGGTGGAGCGCAACCGCGATGCGGTGGACACCTTGTCCAAGTCGCTGCGTGCGGGTGATTCGATTACCGTGTGGATCGATCCGCGCCGGCCCGATCGCGCGATTGCCAGCCGCACCGTGGATTGGCGCCTGATCGCGCTGACCCTGCCGGCGCTTGCGCTATGCGTGGTTGGGGCGCTGATGGTGTTCTTTGGCATGCTGTCGTGGAACGTGGACCGCAAGTCCTTGCCAGGTCTGCCCGATGCCTGAGCGAGTGCGACCGCGGCACCTACCGGTCACAACAACCGCGTGACGTAGCACGGCGCGCTGGCGTCCTGCCCGGCGGGCAGCGGCAGCCACACCCGCCGGCCGCTGCCCGGCACCCGCTCCAGCCGCAGGCCCGATGCGTCTTCCATGTGTGCCAGGGGGATGACGTGATTTCCGCCCGGTGTCACGAATTCCAGCTGGTCGCCGATACCGAAGCCATTCTTCACCTCGATTTCCGCCAGTCTGCGCTCGCTGTCGTAGCCAACCTGCTCACCCACCAGCAGTGCGCGCTCGGACTCCGAATGGCCGCGCAGGTAGTTCTGGTGCTCCGGCGTGGTGTGGCGTTGGTAGAAGCCGTCGGTGTAGCCGCGGTTGGCGAGGCTTTCCAGCTGGCCTAGCAGGGCCGGGTCGAAGTCGCGTCCCGAGGCGGCGTCGTCGATCGCGCGCCGGTAGCTCTGACAGGTACGCGCCGCGTAGTACGGGCTTTTGGTACGGCCTTCGATCTTGAGCGAATCCACCCCGATCTCCACCAGCCGCGACACATGCTCGATGGCGCGCAGATCGCGCGAATTGAGGATGTAGGTGCCGTGCTCGTCTTCCTCCACAGGCATCAGTTCGCCCGGCCGGGTGGATTCCTCCATCAGCCACACCTTGGCCGCCTGGCGATGGCGCAGACCGCCGCCGAGTGCGGTGCCGGGCGGTGGCTGCAGTGACGCGTCGTCCGGGCGGACGATGCCGGCGGCGTCCTCACTGGCGGCGTGCATCTGGTAGTCCCAGCGACAGGAGTTGGTGCAGGTGCCCTGGTTGGGGTCGCGATGGTTGAAGTAGCCCGACAGCAGGCAGCGCCCGGAATAGGCGATGCACAGCGCGCCATGCACGAACACCTCGAGTTCGGTGTCCGGGCATTCCTGGCGGATTTCGGCGACCTCGTCGAGCGACAGCTCCCGCGACAGGATGATGCGTTTCACCCCGAACGAGTGCCAGAAGCGCACTGCCGCGTAGTTGGTGGTGTTGGCCTGCACCGACAGGTGGATGTCCAGCTCCGGCCAGCGCTCGCGCACCATCATCATCAGCCCCGGGTCGGCCATGATCAGCGCATCCGGCCGCAGCGCAACCACCGGTTCGAGGTCGTCCAGGAAGGTGCGCACTTTGGCGTTGTGGGGGTAGATGTTGTTGACCAGGAAGAACGCCTTGCCCGCGGCATGCGCCTCGGCGATGCCCTCGGCGAGCACCTCGAGCTTGCCGAAGCTGTTGTTGCGCACCCGTAGCGAATAGCGCGGCTGGCCGGCATAGACGGCGTCGGCACCGAAAGCGAAGGCGGTGCGCATCATCTCCAGCGAGCCGGCGGGGGCGAGGAGCTCGGGCGTGTGCCGGGCCGGGGAGTGGGGTTGCGCTAGGGGTCGGGAGGTCAGCATGGTGTGCGGGGATGGGGGAGAGCAGGGTGAATCAGTGCGGAGCGCTGGCGCGCAGCAGGATTCTCGAGGCGCGATTCTACTATCCTCGATTCCTCGGGTGACCGCTTATTGCTTGTCTGGATCGTGCATGAATGCACACGTTTCGTGTTTCGTGAGGGGCCACCGAATTGGCGAGTGCGTTCGTGACAGGCTGGTCGGAGAGCGGTCGTCGATCGCGTCTTTGAACGGGCGTCGGTGGCCCGGTGGGCGCCGACTGGGCCGCTTAGGGCACCGGCGGGATCGCCCGCGTCGGCGCGTTGGCCGGCCATACGCCACGCTCGACCACGCGCCCGCCGTCCATCACCAGCCAGCTTTGCTGGCCGTAGTGAGGCAGCGGCCGCAACGCCGCCTGTATGGCGGCGGGGTCGTCGGCACTGACAAGCGCCACCGGCTGGCCGCGGGCAAGGCGGATGGTCCAGGTGCGCAGTTGGCCACGCCCGTCGAGATCGGTTGGCGGTGGGGGCTGGCTGTGGCGTTGCAGCCAGTCGGCGATGCCGTCGGGTGGGCCGACGACCAGCAGCGGCGCGGCATCGGACGGTGGTGTGGCGGGTGCCCGGTGTCGGGGCGGGGTGTCGAGCAGGCGTTCGGCGAGGGCGTTGGCCGCGTCGCGATAGCGGTCGTCGGTCACCACCAGGCGGGTACGTTGGTCGAGCTGCAGTTCGCGCAGGATGGGCGGCGCCTCGCCCGGCGCCATGCGCCTGAGCAGGCGGCTGTCGGGGTCGAGCACCACGCGGGTGGCGTCGCCGGGCACGGCAAGCTCGAAGGACGCACGTGTGGCGTCCAGCCGCAGCGAGTGTTCGACCCCGGTGCCGGAGGCCGTCTCGATGCGGACCGGCACGTCCAGTTCGAAGGCCGGGGTGGCTTGGGACAGGGTGACCACGATTCCGCCCGCGGTGCCGCGGGCGACGTCGGCAAGCTGGGGTTGGGGCAGGCCGCTGCGGCGCAGCCATTGGTCGAAGAAGCGCGCGAGCGATGCGCCGTGCTCGGCTTCGAAGGCAGCCTGCAGTTCGCCCCAGCCGGCGACGCGGAAGCGCTGCTCGGCCCAGAAGCGGCGCAAGGCGGCGTCAAAGGCGTCGCGGCCAAGGCGCGCCTCGAGCATGGCGAAGATCATGGCGGCCTTGCCGTAGCCGACGGCTTGCGACACGCCGTGGTGGCGCGCGGTAAAGCTTGCCAGCGGCGGGTCGTCTCCCGGCGGAATGGCCGACAGCTCGCGCAGCCAGCCCAGACGCATGGCCCGGCCGCGTGCCGGATCGGCGGCCTCGGCGCGGCGGTGGTCGTCCTGCCAGGTGGTCAGGCCTTCGCTCCAGTTGCCGCCCCGGTAGTCGGGGTACACGCCATTGCCCCACCAGTTGTGCAGGATCTCGTGGCCGAGCGAGGTGTCGCGGATGAAGGGCAGGCGCAGCACCTGGACACCGAGGTAGGTGAAGGCGGGCATGCCGAAGCCGGTGGGTGTGGGGCTGGAGACGATGGCAAAGCTGTCGTAGGGGTAGGGCGCCAGCTGTGCTTCGTGAAAACGCAGGTGCGCTGCGGCTGCCTCGAGGTAGGCGGAGGCGAGCTCGGCCTCGCCGGGTGAAGCGGCCTCGCCGCCGCTGGGGCCCGGCTCGGGATGAAGCTCGGGGTGAAAATAGCTGCGCAAGATGATGTCGCGACCGTCTACGGAGGTGTAATGGCGTTCGCGCACGATGTAGGGGCCGGCCACCAGGTCGGCGGCCTCGCCCGGGTACGGAAAGTCGAAGCGGGCGTGTTGCCGGCCGTTGGCGCGGTACTCGTCGGAGGGGCGGCCCGGCACCAGTCCGTGTTGCCCCTCCGGCAGCGCCAGCGCCACGCGCCAGGTGTGCAGTGGTACGCCCTGCGGCCCGTCAGGCAGCGGATACCAGGCGCTGCCAGCGGGCAGAAAACTGCCCTGGGGCGAGGCGCTGGGCGCACGGTAAGCCAGGGTGTCGCCGTGCGACAGCCCCGCGGGCAGGTCGGCGAGTTGGCCACGCCAGGTGATCGTCATGTCGATGCGTTCGTGTGCGCCGTTACCGGCCGTGGTTGCTTGTGTGCCGTGCAGTTCGTAGCGCAGCCACTCGCGTGCATGAGCGTCGCCGCCCTGGCCCGGGGATGGGCGGCTTGGGCGCAGTACGGCGGCGTGGCCGTTTACCGTCACGCTGTCGATTTCAAGGCGTCGGTTGAGTAGCCATCGCGCCGCGTCGCCTGCCGCGAGCTGCCAGTGTGCGCGTCCGGCAAGGCGGCCGTTGTGGGGATCGAGGCTGATGTCGAGGTCTGCATGAGGGGTGGCCGGCGCGGTCTGGGTGCCATGGGCGGTCGTCAGCCACAGTCCGAGCAGCAGGCAGGTGAGGGCGTAGAACGTGTGCAGCGCGCGCCGAAGGGGGCTGACCAAGGGGCGGGCCAGGAGGCGGATGCGCGGGAACGGGACGGGTTTCAGATCGGCGCTCCGCTGCCGCCGGGGCGGCGTTCGAGGGTGAAGATGGCGTCGGCCAGGCCGGCTACGAGCTGGCTGCAATCGGATGCACCATCCCAAGGCAGCAAAGTGGCCTGGTCGTGCACGCCGAGGTCGCGTAGCTGGTGGGGTACGCCGTGGCCGTGGTTGAGGTGGCCGTTGCCCATCAGGCCGACGACGAGGGTGTCCGGTCGTTCGCGCAGGACGTCGGCAATGCCCTGGGCCATGGCGCGGTCCCACACCAATTGCGCGTCGATGAAGTGGCTGGCGCCGCGGCGCACCGCGTCGGCATCGGCGCGGCGTTCGGGCGGCAGGTGGAGGCGATAAATCTGCTCCAGCCATTCGGCGTAGGCGGGGCTGGGCGCGGCCGGGCGGGTGACGCCTTCGCGGCTGTCCTCCGCGGTGCTGTCGAATCCGTTGCGGCCCACCGCGCGGGTGAAGGCCGCTTCGACGTTGAGCGCCCGCATCGGGATGCGGTGGTCGCGCGCGTAGCGGAAGATGTCTGCGTACAGCCCGGCGTCGTAGCGCCAGACCTTGGCCCAGTCGCTGCGCGCGAGAAAATCCGCTTCGCTGAGTTCGCCGCGTACCCAGGCATCCAGCGCCGGCTGTACGCGGCGGGGAAACATCTCCAGCCCCAGCACCAGATCGCCGCGGCGCGCGTGGAGGGCGCGCAGGGTGTCGAGTTGCCATTGGTGATGTGCGGCGGCGTCATGGCGCTCGCCGAGCAGCACCACCGCGCGGGCCGACAAGTCGTCGAACAAGGCCTCTGCCTCCAGCATGCCGCCGCCAGGCATCGACCAGCCGGACGGTGCGCATTGCAGGCCGCCGGCATCGGCGCGGGTGGCATGGTGGAAGGCCGCGCCGAACCCGAGCAAGGCGCCCAGCAGTAGTGGTATCGCGAGTTTGCCTGCCATTCCGATCTCCCTTCCGCGCTTGCTTGCGGATTCGTTCGCCGGGGGTCCGCGTTCGATCTGCCCGTGATCCGCTTGCGCGTCGCGCCATTGTGAGGGCGTTTCCTGTGGGCGTTTCCCTATGACGCGCACGCCGCAGACCCAGTTCCTGCACGAGCGCAATGGCCAGACGTGACGACGCCCCGTGGGCAGATGCGCACGGGGCGTCGCGAGGGGCGTCTCGGGGAGATGCCCCGCAAGGCGCTGACCGCGGCGGACCGCGGCCCGTCGCGTTGAACCTGCTTAGATCAGGCGGACTTGCGCGCCTTGGCAGCGCCGTTGCCGACCGCCTTCACGGCGGCGTCGGTCGCGGCCACGAGGTTGGCCTCGGCCATCTCGGCAACCTGGCGGGTCGCCTTGGTAACCTGATCGTAGGTCGAGTTGGCCGCCGCGAGGGTGGACTTCACCACGGCGAGCGCGGTGTCGGAGCCAACCGGTGCGGACTTCGCGGCCTTCTCCAGCTCGGCGGCAACCAGCTTGTTGGCCTCGGCGAACTGCACTTCATAGGGCTTGGCCACTTCTTCCAGCGTTTGTGCGAGGATGTCGTAGCAGCTGCGGTAGTAGGCCACGGTCTTGGCGGCGGCAGGCTGGGCGAAGCCGGTCTGCAGGGCGATCAGCTCTTCCGGGTTCTTGGCAGCGAGCAGGGTCTTGAGGTTGGCGGTGCCGTCTTCCAGCACGCTGCGCGCGGTGTTGAGGTTGAGAACCACCAGCCGCTCGGCCGAGTCGAACATCGTCTTGACGGTGGTCATCGAGATTTCAACCGCGGACTTGTGGGCGGCGGACAGCTTTTCCTGGGTGGCATTCATTGCAATACTCCTTGAGATTGGGGTTTCGATTGCTGCAATCGACGCGGTCCAATACGGCGCATATTGCAGTGCACAATTTCATTCTACGCCCCGAGATCGTGAAGTCAACTATTTTTTGTGCGGTGCACAAATTTCGCCTTGAAGCACGTCGGCGCGTTGCCCTGGCGGGCGGGCGATGCCCGCCCGATGGCGTATGCGGCGCCGACCCGATACGCTTTGCGGGATGACGGCCCCCGCGCCTCGCCGCCACGTTTCCGCCACTACCCCCTGCCGATGCCCTCCTACGCGCTCTATCTGGTCATCTTCCTGCTGATGCTGCCGGTCACCGGCATGGTGCCGGTGCTCTCGGAGCTGACCGTGGGGCGCTATCCCGATACGGGTGATTTCGCGCGCCATCTGTTCATGTCGGTGAATATGGTCGGGGCGCTGCTCGCGGCGCCGCTGGCCGGGCTTGCATCGGACAGCCTGGGACGGAGAGTGCCGTTGATCGCCGGCGCTTTCGTGGTGAACGGCGTGAGCCTGTTGCTGCTGGCGGGCGACTGGAGCTATCCGGTATTGCTCGCGCTGCGTTTTGTCGAAGGCTGCGCGCACATGACTTCTTTGTCGCTGCTGATGGCCCTGGGGGCTGATCACGCCCGCCGCGACGGTTTGGGCGCAGCCATGGGCGGGGTGGGCGCGGCGGTGAGCCTGGGCGTGGCCTGCGGTGCGCCACTGGGCGGCTGGCTGGGTGCGGAAGAAGCGGTGCGTGTGCCGTGGTCCGGCGGCTGGCTGATGATCGCGCTGGGCGCGCTGGTCCTGCTGGGTCTGCGTGACGCCCCGGCGGTGGGGGAGCGTCGTTCGCCACGGGCGCTGGTCACCGCCCTGACGGCCAACCGCCTGCTCGCCGTGCCCTATGTCTTCGCCTTCGTCGATCGGCTTACAGTGGGCTTCATCGTGTCGACCTTCTCCTTGTATCTCGGGACGGTGATGGGCTTTTCGCCGGCCCGCATCGGCATGGTGATGGCGGCCTTCCTGGTGCCGTTTTCCGTGCTGACCTTTCCCGCAGGGGTGTTGTGCCGACATTTCGACCGCCTGGCGATGATGATCGTCGGCAGTGTGTTGTACGGGGTGTTCCTGGTGGTGCTGGGGTTCGCCCCGGGCGAGTCGATGATCTTGGTGATGGCGGCCGGCGGCGTGGTAGCGGCGCTGATGTATGCGCCATCGCTGGTGCTGACCGCGGAACTCGCCGGCCCCGGCCAGCGCGCCACCACGCTCGCCGGGTTCAACGTTGCAGGTTCCCTCGGCTTCGCCATCGGGCCGGTGCTGGCCGGTGCACTGGTGGCGGCGTTCCGTGCCGGCGGCTGGGATCCCTATCAGCCTGTGTTCGTGATCATTGCCGCGATCGAGGTGGGGATCGCGCTGGCAATGGTGCCGCTGTGGCTGCGCCGCCGCGCCGCGGGCGGTGTGGTGCAGGGCGTGCGCGATCTGCGCTGAGGGCCGGAGCGGTGGGCAAGCCGTGCCCGAATCGCGCCGTCGCCAGCGGGCTTACCCGTTCGCGGTCCGGTCGGGCATGCCCCACGCGCTGTTTCGTGCGATGATTCGCCTGCCGCGCGAGCGGCCTTGTTTCGCCTTCATTTCGTCCGCATCCGATACGCCATGACTCAAGAATCCCCCGAGGCGCCCGCGACGCCCGAGAACGCCGCCCCGGACACTACGGCGGCCCCGCAAACCGAACGCAAATCGGCGCTCGACGCGCGCGGCCTGCTGCTGAAACTGCAGGAGACGTCGCCCACCTTCCGCGAGTACAAGCCGGTTGCGCTGCGCATCGACAAGGCGGTGGCCGAGCGCTACCCCGACGTCGATCGCAAGGTCGTCCGCAACGCCATGCGTCTGCATACCGCCTCCACGCGCTATCTCAAGTCGCTGGAAAAGGCCACCCACCGCTATGACCTGGATGGCAACGAAAGCGGCGAAGTGACCGAAGAGCATCGCAGCCACGCCGCGCAGACGCTGAAGGAGCGCTTCGCCGAGGCCGCACGGCGCAAGCGCGAACAGCACAAGCAGGACGAAGCCGCCCGCCGTGAAGCCGAGGCCGAGCGTCGCAAGGCCGAAAAACTCCAGCAACTGGTGGGGCGCTTCTCGCGGTCTTGATACCCCCCGCGATGGGCCGGGCGTTTGCGCCTGGACGTCGCCATGCTGGCCATGCGACGCGAATCGTTGTCGGCCTCCAATCCCGGTGGCCTGCGGTTCAGCCGTGCGTCCAGTCTCCTGCGCGTCTCCGCGCATCTGCCTCCAGGCGCACCTGCGCCCGTTCCGACATCACCAGGATCAGCTTCATGCTGGCACGCGTGGCGCCGACGAAGAGTTTGCGCAGGGTGAGGGTGTCCAGCGTTTCGAAGTCGATCTCGGTGAAGATCACGCAGGGGGCGGCCTGACCCTTGAAGCGATGCACCGAGTCGATGAGGAAGTCCCCTTCGGAGTAGATCGGGTTGCCAAGCAGGTCGTACTCGCCGGTGAACGCACGCAGCGAGTGGGGTCCCAGGCGTTGTAGCGGCGTGAAGGCGGAGTGTTCGCGGCCGCGGAAGGTGACCAGCGCGATCATGTCGCGGCGAAAGCCCAGGCCGATGCCGCGGGTGATGGCCTTGAGGGTCTTTTCCATCAGGCCGTCCTGATCGTGCCAGGTCTCGATCTCCACATCGGCACCGGCCAACGGGCTGCCGGCCTGGACCGGTTCGGGCAGGGCGAGGTGGTGGTTGAGGTGGGCGACGATGTCGACCGGCGAGCGGTAGTTGCGCCCGCTGCGGATGCGTACCCAGCCGGGCAGCGCCACTTCCGGCAGGTCGTAGAGGTTTTGCATCGGATCCTCCAGCCACCATGCGCGGCCAGTCGGCCGCAGCAGGCCGAGCAGGCGGTCGCGCCAGGGCTCGCGGAAGTCCTGACCTTCGTCGATGATGAGATCGTCGAAGCGTTCGGCGTCGTCGACCACCAGCGCCAGAAACGCCTGCTCCATGCGCCGGAATTCGCCCGCCCGGGTGAAGTCCGGCACGTCGCCATGGCGGCGCAGCATGCGGTCGCACAGCTGGTGGTAGGTGGCCACTTCGCCGCCGGCGGGGGCGATCAGCGCGATGTGATCGGCCAGCGGACGGTTGTAGCAGACGTACAGCGGGCGGCGCCCGGCGGCCAGGGCGTCGCGGAACACCGCCATCGCGAGCTGGGTCTTGCCGCTGCCGGCGGTGCCGGTGACGCGCAGGCGGAACGGTTCCATCTCGAGCTTGCGCGCCCATTCGGCGAGGCCGCCAGCGAGCCGGGTGTAGAGCGCTTCGGCTTGGCCGACGATGGCGCCGACCTCGGGGACCAGTTCCAGGGTGTCGACCAGGAAGCGGTGGATGCGCTCGCGGCGCTTGTTCTGTGCGGCGGGGAAGTCCAGCGTCGGGGCGTCGTCGCGCAACAGCGCGGCGGCGATGTTGGCGAGATGCGGGCGGCGCTCGGCGTCCACCACCCGTTCCGGGTCGATGCCGACGCTGCCGGACTGGCGCAGGCGGTGGTCCGGGCAGTACAGCAAGGTGTCGACTGCCGGTGGATGGCCGTCCAGCAAGGCGCCCAGGCGCGCGCGCAGATGGTCTGCGCTGCGCGCCAGATCGGCGCTGACGTTTACCCGGCTCTTGCTGTAGGTCTTGACCAGCCCCTCCGTCGTTTCCTCCAGAAACCCCGCCTTCTGTTCGATCAGCAAGAGCTTGCCCTGCGGCCCGACGACGACGAAGTCGACTTCGCCGAACAGGTTGTGACGCCGGTCCACCCGCGTCCAGTGCACGCCGTGATACACCGCGCAGTCGTCCGGCAGGCCGGCCTCGAGGACGGCCAGGGTTTCGAGCTCGCGGGCCAGTGCGCCGCTTGCGGGCAGGTTGCGCCAGCCTTGGGGATAGGTATGTGCCATGGTCCGTGCTGAGGTGGTGGGCGAGGTCGCCGGAACGACGTCGACCATACACGGCTGCGGCCGGTGATGGGGAGGGGCCGCGCACGGCCGGCGCGGTTAGGCCTGCAGTGCGTCGATGTCGGCGGTTTCCAGCACGGCATAGGCACTGCTGCAGAACAGCGAGTTGAGCCGCTTCATGTCGCCGATCAGTTCCAGATGCAACGCGCTGGTTTCGATGCTCTGCACCACCTCGCGATTCAGACGGCCGACGTGGGAGTGGGCGAGACGGCGCTCCTGGGCGCGGAAGCGCCGCTTCTCGCGCAGCAGTTGGCGGGCGCTTTCGCGGTCGCCCGACAGGAATACCGACAGGCCCAGCCGCAGGTTGGCCAGCAACTGGGCGTGCAGGGTCGCGAGCTCTTCCAGGCCGCTTTCGGAGAACGAGGTGCGGCGCGAGGTCTTCTCGTCCTGCACTCTGGCGAGCATGCGTTCGATGAGGTCGCCGGCGTGTTCGAGATTAACCGCCAGCTCCAGGATCTCGGCCCAGCGGCGGTGCTCGTTCTCGTCCAGCGCCTCCTTGGGAACCCGCGCCAGATACAGTTTGACCGCGGTGTGGAGGGCGTCGACGTCGTCGTCGAGACGGCGGATCTCCTTGCCCAGGGCGGTGTTGTGGGTGCCGCGCAGGACGTCCAGCAGGTGCGCCAGCATGGTGTCCACCAGGTCGCCGATGCGCAGCGTCTCGCGCACCGCGTTGGCCAGCGCCAGGCTGGGGGTTTCGAGGGCGGTGGGGTCGAGATGGCGGGGGCGGGCGACGCCGTTCTGCTCCAGGCGGTCGGGCAGCAGGCGCGTGCAGAAGCGCCCCATCAGCCCCACCGTGGGCAGCATCAGCACGCAACGCAGGGTGTTGTAGAGCACGTGGAAGCCGATCACCAGTTCTGCCGGGCGCCATGCCAGATCATCCATCCAGCTCACCAGCGGATCGAGTACCGGAATGATCAGCACCAGGCCGACGACCTTGTACAGCAGGCTGCCGAGCGCAACCCGGCGCCCGGCGGGCGACTGCAGGCTGGTGTTGAGGAAGGCGAGCACGCCGCTGCCGATGTTGGCACCGATCACCAGGCCGATCGCCACCGGCAGGCTGATCAGGCCGGCGCCGGTGAGGGTGGCGGTGAGCAGCACGGCCGCCAGGCTGGAGTAGGACACCAGCGCGAACAGCGCGCCGACCAGGGCGTCGAGCAGCAGGTCGCCGGTGAGCGAGGCGAACATCACCTTGATGCCCTGCGCCTGGGTGATCGGCGTGGCTGCCGCGACGATCAACTGCAGCGCCAGCAGCATCAGCCCCAGGCCGATGGCGACCCGCCCGAGCTGGCCGGCGCGGGTCTGCTTGCGCGAGAGGAAGAAGATCACCCCGACGACGATCAGCAGCGGCGACAGCCAGCGCAGGTCCAGTGTCAGCACCCGTGCCATCAGTGCGGTGCCGACGTCGGCACCGAGCATGATGGCGAGCGCCGGGGTAAGGGCCATCAGGCCCTGGCCGGCGAAGGAGGTGACCAGCAGGGCGGTGGCATTGCTGCTCTGGACCAGCGCGGTGACGCCGATGCCGGCGGCGAAGGCCAGCGGCCGGCGGCTGACGCTGTGGTTGAGCACGCTGCGCAACTGCGAGCCATACACCCGCAGGATGCCGGTGCGCACGATGTGCGTACCCCACACCAGCAAGGCAATGGCAGACAGCAGGTTGAGCAGGGTGAGCAGGGTGAGCACGCGGCGTCTCCCCCGACTTCGTCGGCGTTGTGCGGCCGCGCATGGGGCGCGTCACCCCCGCGCGGTCGGTGTCATGACATCGGCGAAGGCGATGTCATGGCTGGGCTGGCTTCAAGCGCTCATGATCCGCCCGCGGCCACCGGTCTGGCAAGGCTGTGGACGAAGTCGGGTCGATTTCGGGCATGTCTGCGTCGCCCGCGCACATGCGCGCTGCCCGTCGACCTGTCGCAGGGTGGAATGCCGGAGGCGGCGGGAAGACGGCCTGTTGCCCGCCGTCCGTCTATTCGCTGTCGAAACCCAGCAGGCGCCGCTCTGCGATGCGTGCGGCGACCGCGTCGGGCACGTCCCCTTCCCATTCGCCACGGCCGCGGCGTAGGGCCGCGAGCACCTCGGCGGCGTCGATGTGCAGGCGCGTGTCGTCATACTGGGTGATGGCGACCAGCTTGCCGTTCTCGACCAGGTAGGCGAGCAGATGGCGCAGGTGGCCGGGTACTTCGACGTTGTCCAGCGTCACCAGCTCGGTCTGGCCGCGTGGGCGGGAGGGATAGACATACACGTGGGTGTTGTCCGGGAAGAGCTTGCCGAAGGCCTCGAGCATGCCGCCTTCGAGACCGTCGTAGTATTTCTCGTCGAACAGCGCGGCGAAGTCGCGCACGCTCAGCACGATGCCGATCGGCTTCTGGGTGTAACGGCGCAGGTAGGCGCGCAGGCGGAAGAAGCGCACGTAGTCCGAGATCATCACCGTGTAGCCGAGCGAGGCGAGCAGGTCGACGCGGGCGAGGAAGTCGGCGTTGTCCACGTTGTCGCCGGATACCAGCGAGTTCATGGTGATCTCGGCGAGCGCCACCACCTGGTCTTCCTCCACTGCGGCCAGTTGCGAGAACTGGCGCTGGCCGGCGGCCATCATGTCGACGTTCACGTGGGTAACCGGCTTGAAGCTGCCGCGCATCACCATCACCGGCTTGCGGTAGAACAGTTCGCCGGGCACCACCACCTCGCCCTGCGGGTTGAACACCACCGCCCGCGTCAGCCAGCTGCGGATCAGGTGCAGGTTCATCAGCCGGTTCTCGACCTCCTCGAAGTAGGGGCCGGAGAAATGGATCAGATCCACCTCGATGCGGTCCGGGCCGAGTCCATCGCCCAGGCCTTCCACGATCCATTCGGGATGGGTGTGGTGGAAGAACGCGCCGTAGATCAGGTTGACCCCGAGAATGCCCAGCGCCTCGGACTGCAGTGCGTTGTCGTTGTCGAGCATGCGCACGTGCATCACGATGTCGCTGGGCGCGGCCCCCGGGTGCAGTTGCAGGCGCACGCCGACCCAGCCGTGACATTCGTTCTTCTGCTTGAAGCTGCGCGCGGTCACGGTGGCGGCATAGGCGAAGAAGGTGGTGTTGCGCGGGCGTACTTGCGACAGGCGGTTCACCACCTGGTCGAACTCCTTGGCCAGCATCTGCATCAACCGGGCGCGGCTGACGTAGCGGTCCACCGGGCCGTAGATGTCGTCGCTCACCGCCATGTCGTAGGCCGACATGGTCTTCGCGATCGTCCCCGCGGCGGCGCCCACCTGGAAGAACCTTCGCGCCACCTCCTGTCCGGCGCCGATCTCGACGATGGAGCCGTACTTGAACTTGTCGAGGTTGACGGCCAGTGCCTTCTGGTCGGTGGTCAGGGTGTTTTCGCGCTTTTGCATGAGGCTTCGATCTCCCGGGACGATGACGGCAAGCCGCCGGTCGGCGCCGGCAGCGGCGAGATGATAGCGCGGTTCCGCCGCCCGGCCGGCAGCGGATGTCGCGGATCGCCGCCGCGCGGGGGCTGCTATTGCGCCGCCAATCGAGTACCGTTCGCCCTGGGCGGTCGCCCGCGGACCCACGCGGGCGCAGGCTGGATTCGCGTTCCGCGGCCGGTTTCCGCCTGCTTCGCGCCACTGTGTGCAACTGCACGGACCGCCCGCCAACCCGACGCCGCTTGCCGATTCATGCTCTCGCTCGCCTTTTCCAACCGCCAGGAGGTTCTGCTCGGCGCGATGCTCGAACGCCTGTCCGAGCTGCGCCCGGGGCCGTTGGGCGTGCGCGAGGTGATCGTGCCGAACAGCGCCATGCGGCGCGCGGTGGAACTGGCGGTGGCCGACCGCGAAGGGGTGGCGGCGGATCTCGCCTTTTCCTATCCGGCGCAGTGGGTCTGGACCCAGATCGGGCGGGTGGTGGCGGTGCCGGAGGTGTCGCCGTTCTCGCCGGCGCGGCTGGCCTGGCGCGTGTTCGCGTTGCTGGGCGACGCCGCCGCATGGGCGGCCCAGCCGCGGCTGGCGGCCTACCTGGGCGGCGCCGATGCGGTCATGCGCTTCGAACTGGCCGAACGCATCGCCCGACTGTTCGACAACTACATCACCTATCGTCCGCAGTGGCTGGCCGAATGGTCGGCCGGTCGCCGACTGCCGGGGCTGGCCGATTCCGAACGCGAGGACGAGGCCTGGCAGGCGGCGCTGTGGCGGCGGCTGACGGCCGAAATGGGGATTGCCGCCGAACATCCGATGGCGGCCTTCTTCCGCGCGGTGGAGCAGGCCGGCCCGCAGGCCGCGCCAGGGCTGCCGGAGGAGGTGCAGGTGTTCTGCCTGCCGGCCCTGCCGCCGCTGTACCTCGACATCCTGCGCAAGCTGTCGCGCTGGATGAACGTGCGCATGTACGTGCTCAACCCGTGCCGCGAATACTGGTTCGAGATCGTGCCGGAGCGCCGCCTGTCGTGGCTCATCGGCCAGCAGCGCGCCCTCTATCACGAGGTCGGCAACCGCCTGCTGGCCAACTGGGGGCGGCAGACCCAGGCCGCCATCGACTTGCTGTTCGAGGACGGGGCCGAGGCCGAGGTGGAGGACAGCCGCTTCGTGGCGAGTGGCCGTGCGAGCCTGCTGGGCGCGGTGCAGGACGCGATCCTGGAACTGGAGGATCCGCCGCCGGGCAGCGTCGCCCTGGCGCCTGCGGACCGCAGCATCGAAGTGCACCTGTGCCACTCGCTGACGCGCGAACTCGAGGTGTTGCACGACCGCCTGCTGGGCCTGTTTGCCGGTTCGCGCGCGCCGCGTGCCGACGAGGTGCTGGTGGTTACCCCCGATCTCGAGCGTGCCGCACCGCTGATCGAGGCGGTCTTCGGCGCCGCGCCGCCGGAGCGCCGCATCCCGTGGCGCATCAGCGGCCTGGGCGAGACCCGCGCCAACCCGGTGGCGCGGGTGCTCGACCAGGCCCTGGGGCTGCTCGGCGGGCGCATGCCGGCCAGCGAGGTCTTCGGCTTGCTGCAACTCGATCCGGTGGCGGAACGCTTCGGCCTCGACGGCGAGGATCTCGCCCGGGTGCACGACTGGCTGGAACGCGCCGGTGTGCGCTGGGGACTGGATGGCGCGCATCGCGCCAGCCTGGGGTTGCCGCACAGCGACGCGCATACGTTTGGCGATGGCCTGCACCGGCTGTTCCTTGCCTATGCTTGGGGGGACGGCGAGGCCGAGGAGGTCGGCCAGGGCAGCGATGAGGGTGAGGCAGGCGGCGGCGTGTTCGCCGGCCGTATCGGCGCGGCCAACCCGGAAGGTGCCGCCGCCGCCTTGCTCGGGCGTTTGTGGCGCTACGTCGACAGCCTGCGCGTGCTGCAGCGCGCCTGCGCCGAAGAGGGCGATATCCACGCCTGGCGTGCGCGGCTGTTCGAACTGCTGGATCGACTGGTGGCGCCCTCGCTCACCTGGGCCGACGATCTGCGTGCGGTGCGCGGCGCAATCTCCGCCCTGCACGCCGACGCCGCAGCGGCGTCCGCGGGAGGGGGGGGCGCCGACGCGGCAGCCGACCCGCTGCGCTTGCCGCTGGCCTTGCTTCACACGCGTGTACGCGCGGTGCTGGACGAGGCGGCGCGCGGCGGGGTCGCCACCGGCGTGGTGACCTTCACGGCCATCAGCAGCCTGCGCAATCTGCCGCACAAGGTGATCTGCGCGGTCGGCCTGGACGACGACGCCTTTCCCGGTAGTGATCGTCCCGCCGAGTTCGATCTCATGGTGCGCCGCCCCGCACGCGGCGATCGCCAGCGTGCACTGGATGAGCGCAATCTCTTCCTCGACCTGTTGCTGGCGGCGCGCGAGGTGCTGCACCTGTCGTTTACCGGGCGGAGCGTGCGCGACAACAGCGAGAAGCCGCCGTCGGTGCTGGTCGACGAATTGCTCGACTACTGCGCGCGGCTTACCTGCGCCGACCATCGCGACCCCGCGGCACTCGCGCAGGCGCGGCGCCGGCTGGTGGTCGAGCATCCGCTGCAGGGCTTCTCGCCGCGTTACTTCGTTGTCGCGCGCGCCGAGCCCGGTGAGGCCGGTGAGGGCGCCGACCCGCGGCTGGCGAGCTACAACCGCGACTACTGCGAGGCCTTGCGCGCCCGCCTGCAGGCTGCCGCCGACGTGCTGGCGGCACGCGGCGCCACCAGCCTCGGTGACGCCGCGTGGGGCGGAGGGCATGTCGGCAGCCAAAGCGAGGATGGCGACCCCGGCAGCGACGAGGATGCCACCACCGCGGCCGCCGCCCGCTTCGAGCCCCCGGCGCGGCCCTTCTTCGCCGCGCCGCTGCCGCCGCCCGAGGTCGAATGGCAGCGTGTGGCCCTTGCCGACCTGGTGCGCTATTTCCGCAACCCGGCCCGCTACCTGCTGCGCGATCGCCTGGGGGTGAGCCTGCCCGATGGCGACGAGGAGCTGCGCGACGACGAACCCTTCACCGCCGACTGGCTGGGGCGACAAGCGCTGGCCGAGCGCCTGCTGCCCCGCCTGATGGCCCTGCCGTCGTCGGACGCCGGCGCGCGGCCGGCGGGGGAGGAAGCCGTGCTCGCTCTCGCCGAGGCCGGTCGGGAGTACCCATCCGGGCCGCTCGGCCGTCGTCTGCTCGCGCACGAACTCGTCAGTCTGCGGGCGTTCGTCGACGGCCTGCGTCCGGCGCTCGCCGAAGCGCCGCGCGCGCCCAGCGGCGCAACCCTGGCCTTCGACCTGGCAGGTGAGTCCTGGGTCCTGGCGAGCGGTTCTGCCGATCTCCGCAGCCATGGCTGGGTGGGCTGGCGCTATGCCGACGCCCGCGCCAGCGACTATGTGTCCGCCTGGCTGCACCATCTGGCGCTGTGCGCCACCGCGCCGGCCGGTGTGGCGGCACATAGCCAGTGGCATGCACGGGACGGCGTGTTCCGCTTCCGGACATGCGCCGATGCCCCCGAACACCTGCGCGCATTGCTCGGCCTGTACCGCGAGGGCCTGCGCCGGCCGTTGCCCTTTTTCCCGAAGAGCGCCTGGGAATGGGCGCGCAACGGTCACGACCTGGGCAAGGCAAGGGCCAAATGGTCGGGTGGGCGCGACCCGGCCTTCGCCGAATGCAACGATCCGGCCATCCGCCTGGCCTTCCGGGGTGTCGCCGATCCGCTGGACGAACACTTCGAGGCCGTCGCGGCGACGCTGCTGGACCCGCTGCTCGCCCACCTCCAGCCTGAGGAGGGCCACCATGCGTGAACCCGCCGCAGTTGCCGAACTTGACGTCTTCACCTGCGGCCTGGACGGCGTGCGCCTGATCGAGGCCTCTGCCGGCACCGGCAAGACCTGGAACATCTGCGGCCTCTACCTGCGCCTGCTGCTGGAGCGCCGCCTCGACGTGCGCCAAGTGCTGGTGGTGAGCTTTACCCGCGCCGCCACCGCCGAACTCAAGACGCGCATCCGTGCCCGCCTGGTCGAGACCCTGGCCTGCCTGGAGACCGGTGGCACGATGGCCGATGGCCATGCCCCCTCGCATGGCGACCTCTTCGTGCCGCGCCTGCTCGCCACCCTCGGCGCGGCGGGCCACAGCTCCGGCGACCTGCACGAGCGCCTCAGCGCCGCGCTGCAGGGCTTCGACGAGGCCGCCATCTTCACCATTCACGGCTATTGCCAGCGCGCGCTGGCCGACACCCCGTTCGCCGCCGGCCTGCCGTTCGCCCTCGAACTGGTGGAAGACGATGCTGAACTGCGGCGCGAGGCCGCGCGTGATTTCTGGCGCCGCCACATTCTGACCGACGCGTGCCCGGCGGCTCTGGCGGAAACCCTGATCGCCCATCGCGACGAGCCCGACGCCTGGGCCGAATTGCTCAAGGCCGTGCTTGCCCGTCCGCTGGCCGAGCAGCGCTGGCCGGAACACACCGTCGCGCCGCCGCCGCTGGACGAACTGGAAGCCGGCTTGCGCAGCGCCTTCGAGGCCGCCCGCAATGCCTGGCAGCATGCCACCGTCCCGCCCGATGCCTGTTTGCTGGATGCGCTCGACCGGCTCAACAAGCAGACCTACAAGCCCGACACGGTGCGCAGCGCGGCATCGGCGTGGCGATCCTGGCTGGCCGCGGGCGACGCCCTGGTGCTGCCCGACCCCAAGGCCAGGCTGGAGTTGTTTGGCGCCGCGCGCCTGGCCGAGCGCTGCCTGAAGCACCGCACTCCGCCCAGCCACCCGTTCTTCGACGCGGCCGCCGTGCTGCTCGAATCCCTGGACGCCTGGCGCCTCGCGCTGGAGGCGGCACGCCTGGCGCTGCTGCGCCGTTTCGTGGACGAAGCCGGCGCGCAACTGCAGGTGCTCAAGCATGCCCGCCGCCAGGTGGCCTTCGACGACATTCTCGCCAATGTCCACCGCGCCCTCGCCGGGGGCGCCAACCCATGGCTGGCCGCGGCGCTGCGGCGGCGTTATCCGGCCGCGCTGATCGACGAGTTCCAGGATACCGATCCGCTGCAGTTCGACATCTTCCGACGCATCTACGGTACTGGCGGGCAGGACGGCGAGCGCGGCGAGGGCGCGGCTGGAAGCGGGTGGACCATCGGCGCGGAGCGGGCCGGCAGCGAAGACACCACCAGCCTGTTCCTGGTCGGCGATCCCAAGCAGGCGATCTACAGCTTCCGCAATGCCGATCTGCACACCTATCTGCACGCCCGCAGCCAGGCCGACGCCGAATACACCCTGGGCCACAACCAGCGTTCCGACGCCGCCCTGATCGACGCCTGCAACCGCCTGTTCGCCGCCAACCCGGCCGCCTTCGTGCTCGAAGGCCTGCGCTACCGCCCGGTGTCGGTCGGCGACCGGCCGCGCAAGGCGTTCGTGGATGACAGTGGCGCGGCGCGCGCGCCGCTGCAGCTGTGGCGTCTCGACGACGGCGCCGGCGGGCCGCCGCTGCGCGCGGTGGCGATGCAGGACGTCGCCCACGCCTGCGCCGCCGAGATCGCACGCCTGATCGGTGCCGGCGCGGCCGGGCGGATCACCCTGGGCGGCCGCAGCCTGCGTCCCGGCGACATTGCCGTACTGGTGCGCAGCCATACCCAGGGCGCGCGCATGCGTGCGGCGCTGGCCCGTTTTGCGGTCGGCAGTGTGGAGTTGTCGCAGAGCAGCGTGTACGCCAGCGTCGACGCCGAGGAGCTCGAGCGGGTGTTGCTGGCGGTGGCCGAACCGGCACGCCAGGCGGTGTTGCTGTCGGCGCTGTCCACCGCGATGATGGGCTGCGACGCCACCGAACTTGCCCGCCTGGCCGGCGACGATGCCGGCCTGCTGGCACACATCGATGCCTTCTCGGCGTTGCGCGAGCTGTGGCTTGCGCGCGGCTTCGGGCGCATGTTGCGGCAGTGGATGGCCGATGCCGGCGTGGCGGCGCGCCTGCTCGCGCGCGAGGATGGCGAGCGCCGCCTCACCAATCTGCTGCATCTGGCCGAGTGCCTGCAGGAAGCCGCCGCCGCCCACGCCTCGCCGGAAAGCCTGTTGCGCTGGTTCGCCAGCCGCCGCCGCGACGCGACCACGAGCGAGGCGGCGCAGCTGCGGCTGGAGTCGGATCGCAATCTGGTCCAGATCGTCACCATCCATCGCGCCAAGGGCCTGGAGTACGGTGTGGTGTTCTGCCCCTTCCTGTGGGACGGCTACCGCAGCCCCGCGCGCAGTGCGGCGCGCGGCGAGGTGGTCGGCTACCACGACCAGGCCGCCGCCGACGGCCTGCAGGCGCCCAGGCTGGTGCTGGACTTCCGCCCCGGCGCGGGGAAGGAGCCGGCCATCGCCGAGCGCATCCGCGCCGAGGAAGATGCTGAAACGGTACGCCTGATCTACGTCGCGCTGACCCGTGCGGTGCATCGCTGCTACCTGGTCGTAGGCAGCTACCTCAGCGCCGGCCGCGCGCCCTCGGACAAGGAGAGCGCGCGCGGTCTGCTCAACTGGCTGGTGGCGGGCGCCGGCCAGTGCCACCGCGACTGGGTGGACGCCAGGCTGGAGCCGCCGTCAGCCGCCGCGATCAATGCCGCGTGGCAAGCCCTTGCCGCGGATGCGCCAGGCGTGGCGGTAGCGCCGCTGCCACGGGTTGCCGGCGAGGCCTTGCGGCTGAGCGACACATCGCCCGAGGCCTTGGCGGTGTTGCCGCCGCCGCGCGCGATCGCGCCCGGCTGGCGTATCGGCAGCTTCAGTGCGCTCAGCCACGGTGCCCACGGCGAACAAGCGGCGGTGGATCATGACGCCCGCGCCCAGGCCGCAGATCTTCCGGACGAGCGTCCGCCGGCGGCGCCGTTGCCAGCCGATGACATCCTGCTGTTCCCGCGCGGCGCCGTGGCCGGGGACTGCATCCACGCGGTGTTCGAATACCTGGACTTCACCGACCCCGCGAGCCGCGCGCCGGCCATTGCCCGCGCACTGGCCGAGCACCCCCAGCGCGATGCCGATCCGGCGGCGCTCGCACCCATGCTCGCGCGCATGGTTGCCGACGTCCTCGCCACGCCCCTGCCCGATGGCATCCGCCTCGATGCGCTGGCACGGCAGGCGCTGCGGGTGGAGCTGGGCTTTCACCTGCCCACCGCCGGCCTCACCCCCGAGCGGCTGGCGAAGTGGGGGGCGGAGTGGGGCGCGCGCCACGGGCACACGCTGCCGCGCCTGAGCTTCGCGGCCTTGAACGGCTATCTCAAGGGCTTCATCGATCTGGTATTCGTGTATCGCGGGCGGTACTACCTGCTCGACTGGAAGTCCAACCACCTCGGCGTCACCCCGGCCGCCTATGCACCGGCCCGGCTCGCCGACGCCATGCACGCACATGCCTACCATCTGCAGCACCTCATCTACACCGTGGCGCTGCACCGTCACCTGCGCCGCGGCCTGCCCGGCTACGACTTCAAGCAGCATTTCGGCGGGGTGCTCTACTTGTTCGTGCGCGGCGTGCGCCCCGGCTGGCGGGTGGAGGGGGGCGACGCCCCTGGTTCCGACAGCCCGGGTGCGGCCGAAGCGGCGCAGGCCGAGCTGTCCGACGGCATGTCGGCGGCCGGCGCCGTTCCCGCTCAGGCGGGGGTGTTCTTCCATCGCCCGCAGGCGGCCGCCATTGCGGCCCTGGACGCCCTGATCGGCGGCGGGTGAAGCCATGACGATGCCGATGAATCCAACTGCCCCCCTCCCATCCACGCCGCCCGCCCCGGCGGACCTCGCCGCGGCGGATTTTTCCCCCGTCGGTGAGCGTGGTCGCGACAACCCCCAGCGCGACCTTGCCGAGGGCTTCGCCGCCCATGCCGCGGACTGGGCGCGCGCCTGCGGCGCCCCCCCCGAGGCCATTCCGGCGCTGCGCCAAGCGGCCCGCCAGCTCAGCCTCGCCACCGCCGAAGGGCACGTCTGCCTGCCGCTGGCCGACTTGTTCAGCCCGGCCGAGGCGGGCGATCCCGACGCCGCACGCACACGCTGGCGCGCGCGGCTGCTCGCCTCCGGCGTCGTCGCCGAAGTCCGTGCGGGGCATGCGCCGGCTTGTCCGCTGTTGCTGGACGTGGCCGATCGCCTCTACCTGCGCCGCCATTACGTATGGGAGCGCCGTCTCGCCGCCGCGCTGATGGCACGCGCCGGCGGCGAGGGGCGCGAAGCGGCGATGGGCGACGGGTGCGACGATGGACAGGGCGAGCACCGGACGACCGCGATGCCCCCGCCGCCTGCCGTGGCCGAGCGGCTCGCGCAGTTGTTCGCCACCAACGGCGCCCGTCTCGGGGAGCGCGCGGACTGGCAGAAGCTCGCCGTCGCGCTTGCCCTGCTGCGGCGCCTGACCCTGATCAGTGGCGGCCCCGGCACCGGCAAGACCACCACCGTCGCGGCGCTACTCGCCTGCCTGCTGGAGAGCCGGCCCGACTTGCGCATCGCCCTGGCCGCGCCCACCGGCAAGGCTGCCGCACGCATGCTCGAGGCCTTGCGCGCGCGCGCCGCGAGTCTGCCCGAGGCGCTGCAGGCGCGTTTGCCGCGCGAGGCCCATACCCTGCACCGGCTGCTCGGCGTCACCCCCGAGCCCGGCCGCTTCCGCCACCACCGCGACCACCCGCTTGCGCTGGACGTACTGGTGGTCGACGAAGCGTCGATGCTCGACCTGGCCCTCGCCACCCGTTTGCTGGACGCGATGCCCGCCGATGCAAGGCTGATCCTGCTCGGCGACAAGGATCAACTCGCTGCCGTCGAAGCGGGCGCCGTGTTCGCCGAACTCTCGGCCGACCCCGACCTGACGCCCGCGACCACCGTCGCCCTCGCCCGGCTGACCGCCGCCGACCCCGCGTGCATCGTGCCGCCGCAGGCGCGGCGGGCATCGCCACTGCGCGACGCGGTAGTGTGGTTCACCGAGAGCCACCGTTTCTCCGCCGAGTCCGGCATCGGCCGGCTCGCTGCGGGCATCAACGGCGGCGCAGGCGAACATGTGCTGGGCTGGCTGGCGCAGTGCGACCCCGCCGAGGGCGTGGCCTGGCTGGACGACACCGGCGACGGCCTGGGTGAAGCCGCATGGCAGCGCATGGTCGCCGGCTTCGCCGGCTACTTCGTCGCGCTGCGGGCGCATGCCGCCCATCCCGACAGTGATCCGTCGGCGGTGTTCGCCGCCTTCGAGCGCTTCCGGGTGTTGTGCGCCGTGCATGAGGGGGCACGCGGGCTGGCCGCGATCAACAACCGTCTGCAGCGGCTCGCACGCGACGCCCTGGCCCGGGCGGAGGCGTTGTTCGCCGCCGCAACCGATCCGGCCAGCGGGCCGTGGTTTGCCGGCCGGCCGGTGATCGTGCTCAAGAACGACTACGGTCTCAAGCTCTACAACGGCGACGTCGGCCTGTGCCTGCCCGGCGCGGACGGCCTGCGCGTGGTCTTCCCCGCCGCCGACGGCGGCTGGCGCAGCCTTGCCCCCGCGCGCCTGCCCGCCCACGACACGGCCTTCGCAATGACGGTGCACAAGAGCCAGGGCTCCGAGTTCGCCGAAGTGCTGGTCATCCTGCCCGCCACCCCGACCCGGGTAATGACGCGCGAACTGCTGTACACCGCAGTTACCCGCGCCTCGCGCCAAGTCACCCTCGCCGGCCGCCGCGACGTCTTCCTCTCCGCCTGCGCCACCCCGACTCAACGCCGCACCGGCCTGCTCGACCGCCTGCGCGAACTGGCCCCGGGTAGCCGCGAGGGGGTGTGAGGGGTGTGAGCGTATGGCGTTGCGACCGCCGGGCTCACGCCCGGACTTGCGCAACTGCCGCGTCGTCGGCCAGCCACTTGTACATCACCAGCGCGTCGACCTCGCCCTGCGTCGGGTGGCGGAAGGCGCGGGGCAGGCGGCCTACGGTGTCGAAGCCGAGCCGCGTCCACAGGTGCAGCGCGGATTCGTTGGTGGACACCACCGAGTTGAACTGCATTGCGCGGTAGCCGAGTTGGCGTGCCACGCGCTGCGAGTGCTCGCACATTGCAGCGGCCAGGCCCCGCCCGCGGGCGGCGGGCGACACCATGTAGCCGCAGTTGCAGACGTGGTCGCCGGGGCCCATCTGGTTGCTCTTGATGTAGTAGCTGCCGAGGATGCGGCCGTCTTCTTCGGCGACGAAGGTCTTGCGCGGTAACCGCATCCACAGCTCGAAAGCCTGCTCGTGCGTGACGTCGCGCGGGTAGGCGTAGGTTTCACCGGCCGCGGCGATGTCGCGGAAGAACGGCCAGATCTGCTCGAAATCGTCTTCGGTGGCTTCGCGTATGTGCATGTTCGAGGGCCTTTCAGACGTGCAGCAGCAGGTGGCGGCGTTCCCACGGGCTGATCACCTCGAGGTACTCGCGGTGCTCGGCCCGCTTGATCGCGCCGTAGGCCTGCAGGAAGTGTTCGCCGAAGACCTCCGCCAGCGGGGTGCAGGCGAGCAGGCGGTCGACTGCATCGTCCAGGTGACGGGGCAACTGGTGCGGGTGCTCGTAGGCGCTGCCACTCAGCGGTGCTGCGGGCTCGATGCGGTGCTTCATGCCGAGGTAGCCGCAGGCAAGGCTGGCGGCGATGGCCAGGTAGGGATTCACGTCCACGCCCGCAAGGCGGTTTTCCACCCGGCGCGCCTGGGGGCTGGAATGCGGTACGCGCAGGCCGCAGGTGCGGTTGTCGTAGCCCCAGGACAGATTGATCGGCGCCGAAGTGAAGGCAGACAGGCGGCGGTAGGAGTTCACGTACGGGGCGAAGAACGGCATGGCCGCGGGCAGATAGGTCTGCAGTCCGCCGATGAAGTGCATGAAGGCGGGGGAGGGGTCGCCGTCGGGCAGCGAGAAGATGTTGTGGCCATCGTCGTTCACCACGCTCTGGTGGATGTGCATGGCGCTGCCGGGCTGCCCCTGCATGGGCTTGGCCATGAACGTGGCGTACATGTTGTGGCGGATGGCGGCTTCGCGCACGGTGCGCTTGAAGCAGCATACTTGGTCGGCGAGGTCGAGCGCGTCGCCGTGGTCGAGGTTGATCTCCATCTGGGCGGTGCCCATTTCGTGGATCAGGGTATCGAGTGCGAGGTTCTGTGCTTCGCACCAGTTGTAGATCAGTTCGAACAGCTCGTCGTACTCGCTGACCGCGTCGATGCTGAAGCTCTGGCGCCCGGCCTCGGTGCGGCGGGTGCGGCCGACCGGCGGATTGAGCGGAATGTCCTCGTCGGGCTCGACCTCCACTAGGTAGAACTCCATCTCCGGTGCGATGACGGGCGTCAGACCCTCGTCGCGATACAGCTTGAGGATGCGCTTGAGCACGTTGCGCGGCGCGAGGTCGGCGGGTCGGCCGTCGAAGGTCACGCAGTCGTGGATGATCTGGGCGGTGGGCTCCTTGGCCCAGGGCACGAGCCGCAGCGAGTTGGGGTCGGGCTCCATGCGCATGTCGGGGTCCGCCACCGAGGTGAAGTCCTCTTCGGGATAGTCGCCGGTGACGGTGAGGGTGAGCACCGCCTCGGGCAGGCGCAACCCTTGCGCGGGGTCGTACTTGTGACGCGGCACGATCTTGCCGCGCGCAATGCCGGCCATGTCGGGGGCCAGGCATTCGATCTCGGTGATGCGGTTATCGTTAAGCCATTGCTGGATGGTTTCCGTGGGGCTCATGGGAGACTCTTGAGGTCGGGTTGGTGATCGGCCGCGTGCCGCGGCCGGGCCGTGTCGGCGAACGCTATGGTACTCGTTGGGCGGGCTGGCGGAGCGTGTCGTCCACTTACCCCGCGCAAGTGAGGGCGAACGGCGGTGGGCGAATGTTTGCCCGGCGGGGGCGGCGTTCGGCGCGCACCACCGATCTGCGCGGTACCCGGCATAAATCCAGCATAATCCCTAAGCCGGAGGGATGGTGGGGCATGGCGCGGAGTGGGTGTAGTGGGCGTAGTGGCGCCGCCATGGTGCGCAGGACGGTGACGGGAGCTTGCCCACAAGCGGTTCGCGCGAGGGCCCGCGAGCGGACCTGCGATAAGGGATCAAGGGTTTAGGCGTAGGCGGTAGGCGATTGGGAATAGGGGATTTGATGTACGGGATAGCGATCATCCTGGGGCTGGTGTTCGGCGGCTACGCCGGCGACAGCTTCAGTACCGCGGTGCTGGGGGCCTTGTGCGCGGTGGTGGGCGTGCAGGTGTTGCGCCTGCGCGAGCTTTCGGCAGAACTGAGGGTGTTGCGCGAGGCCCTGGGCGAGTTGCGGGAGACGCTCTCGAGCGCGCCCGCTGCGACCGGCCATGCCGCGGCGGCACCCGGCCCGGCCGAGGCCGCGCGGGCAGCCCGGTCGGCTGTGTCGGGCGTTGCAGCGGATGCGGTGCCTGTTGGGGCCCCGGACGTGTCCACCAGCGCGGCCGCCCTGGGTGTCCCCGGCCTGCCCGCAGCCGACGCGAAACGAAGCGCCGACGCGGACCCGCCATCCGCACCGCGCCGCGATGCCCGGCCCGAGACCCGTGGCGGGCCGGACGAAATCGTCTTCGATCTGCCCGATCCCGCGCGCGACGTGGCGCAGGCTGCTCCGGCCGCAACTGCGGTCGGAGCGGCAAGCATCCGCCCCGACCTGGTGGTGCCGGAGCCCGCCAGCGGTACCGGTGATCCGCTGGGGGACATCGGCGCGCGGGCCTGGGCGGCCGCCCGCGACTGGCTGTTGGGCGGCAACACCGTGTTGCGGGTGGGCGCGGTGCTGTTGTTCCTGGGGTTGGCCTTTCTGTTGCGCTACGCCACCGAGGGAATGGTGGTGCCGATCGAAGCGCGTTACTTCGGTGTCGGCGCCTGCGCCTTCGCCCTGCTTGGCTTGGGCGCCTGGCTGCGGCGCCGGCGCGCCGGCTACGCGCTGGTGCTGCAGGGCACGGGGGTGGGGGTGTTGTACCTGACGGTATTTTCGGCGATGCGCTTGCATGGTCTGATCGAGCCGCCCATCGCGTTTGCCCTGCTCGTGGCGGTGACCACCGCCTCGGCGCTGCTGGCGGTGATGCAGAACGCGCTCGGCCTGGCGGTGGCGGCGGCGTTGGGCGGGTTCGCCGCGCCCTTGCTGGCTTCGTCCGGTGGCGGCAGCCACGTTGCGTTGTTCGCCTACATCCTGCTACTGGACGCCGGCCTGCTTGCGATTGCCTGGTTCAAGGCCTGGCGTCTGCTCAATCTGGTGGGTTTCGCCGGTACCTTCGGGCTGTTCGGGCTGTGGACCGCGGCGGCCTACCGGGTGGAGCACTACGCGTCGGCACAGGCGTTCCTGGTGGCGTTCATGCTGATGTTCGTCGCCATCGGCCTGTTGTTCGCGCGGCGCCGGCTGCTGGACGGGGACGCACCGCCGGCAGGGCGGGAGGCCATGCTCAAGTGGTCGTGGCGCCAGGGCGATTACGTGGACGCGACGGTGATGTTCGGCCCGCCGCTGGTGGGCTTCGGCGTGCAGTATGCGATCGTGCGTCACTTCGAACATGGCGCGGCGCTGAGCGCCGCGGCGCTTGGTGGCTTCTACCTGTTGCTGGCGTGGGGGCTGGCGCGCCGCGGCGGCGGTCGGGTGGCCTTGCTCACCGAAACCTGCCTGGCGCTGGGGGTGGTGTTCGCGACCCTGGCCGTGCCGCTGGGCCTGGACGCGCAGTGGACCTCGGCGGCGTGGGCGGTGGAGGCGGCCGGCATCTACTGGCTGAGCGTGCGCCAGCGACGACCGCTGGGGCGGATCTTCGCTCTGCTGGTGATGGGCGGGGCGACGCTGGCATACCTCGCGACGCTTGCGCCGGGCCAGGAAACGGTGCTGGCGGGCGCGCCGCTCGGGGCCGTGTTGATCGGCGCGGCGTTGGCCGTCTGCTACGCCGTTTTGCGCGGCAATGCAGCCGCGGTATCCGCGCGGGAACGCGAACTGGGACCGTGGTTCGCATGCGCTGGCGCGATTGCGTTCTACCTGTTGCCCCCGTTGCTGCTGGACCCAGGCCCGCTGGTGCCGGCCTGGGCACTGGCAGGGGCGGCGACGGTGCTGGCCGGGTTGCGTCTGCGCGAGGGGGCGCTGGTGTACTGCGGTTTCGGCGTGCATGCGCTGGCCGGGGTCATGCATTTCTCCGCGAGTCTGGCCGGCACCGGCTGGTTGAGCGGCGAGGGGCGGGCGGTGCTGGCGCATCTGGATTTCTGGGCCCCCTTTGCGTTGGCGGCCACGGCCTTGTATGTCGCGTGGCGACTGCAACGCGCGCGTGCGTACGGCGACGGAACGGTGGGCCAGGGCACGCCCGACGTGGCCCGCGCACCGGCCTTCAGCGCCGCCGGGCCGATGATGCGCGCGGCGCTGGCCGTTGGTGTGGGTTGGTGGCTGTGGTCCGGGGCGGGTGAGGCCTTGCGCTTCGTCGCGCTGGACTACCGGCTGGCCGCGGTGCTGGCGGTGCTGGCCGTCAGTAGCTTTATTGCAGCCAGCGTTGCGGGCCGGTTGCAGTGGCGGGCGCTGGCCGCCAGCGGCAGCCTGCTGGTGCCGCTGGCAGCGTTCGCCCTGGCGCTGGCCTGGCGGCCTGACTATCACCCGGCTGCCAGCCTGGGTTGGGTGGCATGGGCGGCGGTGTTCGCGGCCCACCTCTTCCAGTTGCGCCGAGTCGGGGGCATGTTGCCCGCCGCTGCGTGCCGGGCCGCGCATGTGGTGGGATTGTGGCTGCTGCTGCTGGTCGGCACCTTGCAGCTCGACTTTGTTGCGCGTGCCTGGGATGGCGGGACTGCGGTGGCTGGGGGGAGCGCGGGCAGCGCCTGGCGCTGGCTGGCGTGGGCGGTGCTGCCGGCCTCATGGCTATGGCTGGCCGCCCGCGCGTCGCGCCTGCCGTGGCCGGTGTCGGCCCATGCGGAGGCCTACCGCCTGTGGGCCGCCGCGCCGCTGGCGATGCTGATGCTGGGCTGGTTCTGGCTTGCCAACCTGGGCAGCGATGGTACGGCCAGGCCCTTGCCCTATGTGCCGCTGTTGAATCCGCTGGAGCTTGGGGCGGTGTTCGCGCTGCTCGGGGGGGCGGCGTGGACGCAATACGCGGCGGCGCGGCCCGGGTGGCTGGGCCGCCTCGGCTGGCGTGCCGACGACGTGCTGCGGGTATTGCGCCTGACGCTGGGGGCGAGTCTGTTCGCGCTGGCCACGCTGGCGGTGTGCCGTGCGGCACACCATTGGGGCGGCGTACCGTTCCGGCTCGAGGATGTGCTGCGGTCGATGCAGGTGCAGGCCGGGTTGTCGCTGGTGTGGACCTCGATCGCCATCGGCCTGATGGGTTTGGGCCATGCGCGTGCGCGGCGCGAGCTGTGGATCGTGGGCGCGGCCTTGATCGCGGTGGTGGTACTGAAGTTGCTCTTCGTCGAGCTCGGCGGCCGGGGTGGGCTGGAGCGCATCGTGTCGTTCATTGGGGTGGGCGTGTTGTTGCTCGCGGTCGGCTACTTCGCGCCGCTGCCGCCGCGCCGTGCCGTGACGGAAGGGGCGGACAAACATGGGGCGAGCGCGACGAGCGCACCCTGAGCCGTCGCGCTCCTGAGCCTGATCCGAGTGAGGCCATCGCCTTTGTTCGGATCAGGCTCGTTCATCATCTTTCAGCCCGTACTTGCGCAAGGGTCTTTTAAACTCCAGAATATAAGCACATAATTATATAATTGTTGCTGTGTGTTTCAGGAGGAGACCATGGACAAGCACACTTTGGCCAACGCCTTGAAGGCGGTCGGCCCCGATCGGCTCGATCGCCGCTCGTTCTTGATGTTGGGGGCAGCGGGGGCGGCGGCCGCGGTGTTGTCGCCCACGCCCGCACGGGCTGCGGCGCGGGTGAAGACCACGGCCCGCATCGCCATTGCGGGGGCGGGGGCCGCCGGCCTGACTGCGGCTTCGCATCTGGCGCAGCGCCTGGACGGAGCGCGCATCACCTTGATCGACGCGCGCAAGGAACACTTCTACCAGCCCGGCTTCACCCTCGTTGCGGCGGGCATCAAGCCATCGTCGTACGTGGTGTCGGCCACCCGCGACTACCTGCCCAGGGGCGTGGACTGGGTGGAGGAGCGGGTGGCGGAATTCGACCCCGAGGGCAACCAGGTGGTTACCGAAAGCGGCCGGGCGGTACCCTACGACTACCTGATCGTCGCCACCGGCCTCAAGCTCGACTATGACGCGATCGAGGGCATGGACGTCGAGCGCATCGGGCGTGACGGACTGGGCAGCATCTACCACAGCCCGGCCAAGGCCGAGGCCACCTGGCGCGCAATGTCGGACTTTGCCGATCGCGGCGGGGTGGGCGTGTTCCTGCGGCCCGCGACGGAGATGAAGTGCGCCGGCGCACCGCTCAAATACACATTCATCACCGACGACCACCTGCGCCGCCGGGGCAATCGCGGCAAGGCGGAGCTGATCTACCACGCCCACAACAAGGCCTTGTTCAGCGTGCCCATCGTTTCCGAAAAGGTGCGGATGCTGTACCAGGACCGTGGCGTGAAGGTGCACTACGAGCGGGTGCTGAAGTCGTTGGATCCCGGGCGCAAGCTGGCGCGCTTTGCCACGCCGGACGGCATGGTGGAGCAGCCCTACGACTTCATCAACGTGATTCCGCCCATGCGTGCGCCCGACCCCATCCGCAACAGTGCGTTGCCTTGGCAGACCGGCCCGTGGGGGGACGAGGGCTGGCTCGAGGTGTCGCGCGACAACCTGCGTCATGCGCGCTTTCCCAACGTGTTCGGGGTGGGCGACGTGGCGGGGGTGCCCAAGGGCAAGACCGCCGCAAGCGTGAAATGGCAGGTGCCGGTGGCGGTGGATCACCTCATCGCCGATATCGAGGGACGCCAGTCGTCCGAGGTCTACAGCGGCTACACCTCATGCCCGCTGATCACCCGTCTTGGCCAGGCGATGCTGGTGGAGTTCGACTACAAGGACAACCTGGTGCCGTCCTTCCCGGGCGTGATCGCGCCCCTGGAAGAATTGTGGATCAGCTGGGTGATGAAGACCATGGCGCTCAAGCCCACCTACCTCAGCATGCTGCGCGGCCGCGCCTGAAGGAGTCACGATCATGAAAGAACTCGATCCTTTCGTCCTGCTCGCGGTGTTCCAGGAAATGCTCGGGCCGCTGCTGTGGTTGCTGATTCTGCTGGCGGTCGGCGGCACGCTGGCGTTCGTGGCATTGCTGGTGCGCGAAAAGGGCATCGTGGCGCGTCGGTTGGTGCGCGCCGAACTGGCCGGCCTGGCCGGCGGCGTGGCGGCCCTGGTGTTGATGGCCAAGGTGTCCTCATCCGGCTTCACCGACGCTGGCGGTCCGGCCGACTGGTTCCTGATCGCACTGGTGTTCGGCGCCGGGGTGGCCGGTACGGTGATCCTCGTATACGCTGCGTTCGGCTGGATGGCTGCGCGACGCAAGCCGACTCAGGGCTGAGTCGGCCGGCCTGGGTTTCCCCTGGTCAGTTTGCGCAGGCTTTGGGCCTTCGCAACGCCATTGCTGACTATCTTGAAATCACATGTCGTTCGGGCTGAGCGTGTCTAAGCCCGACTCCCGGCACTGCCGAAGTTGCCCTTCGACAGGCTCAGGGCGAGCGGAGGTGCCTGTTTCAAAGGTTCGCTTTGCCCCGCCCACGCGGGGCCTGCTTCGCTCAGCCCGAACGGTAAACAGTGGCTTTCAGGGTCGGGCCAATCAAACTCAATGTGACTTGTCGCCGCGCTTGCGTCCTACGGGCGCGGCTGTCTGCCGGGGGCGGACTGCGCCGGTGACGAAGCTCTCCCTCGACCGACTCATTCGCCGCGCATGGCGGTTGCGTTCTTCGCCGATGGTGGTGACCTGACGCCCTTCCAAAGAGTGAGCGGGAAATACCAGGGTTTCGAGCGGCAGCAGGAAGAGCCGCTGGGTCAGGGAGTCGAACAGCGCGCCGGGGTCGGTCTCGTTCGCGGGTGGGCGCTCGGCGGGACAGCCGTCGAGGTGGAAGACGTCGCCGCAGAACAGCCGATCCCGCCACAGATAGCTGACGCTGCAAGGGGTGTGGCCAGGCGTGGCAAGTACGCGCAGCACCTCGTTGCCGAACACCAGATGGTCGCCATGGCTGACGCGACGTGCCGTGCCCTGCGAAGGCAGGCCGGAGCCTGCGCGCGGTGGTTGGCTTGCCGTGTAGGTGTCGACCACAGGCCGTTTGCCGACGTCAGCGGGTGCGCTGTGGCCGGCCCCCACCACCAGGCTCGCGCCGGTATGCCGGCACAGTGCCTCGCAACAGCCGGCCTGGCCCGCATGCACGTGGGTGCGCAACACCAGTCGCAGGTGCAGGTCGCGTTCGTCGAGCAGGGCGCGGATCAGTTCGCACTGGCCTGGATCGGGGTCGATCACCACCGCTTCCCGTTCGTCGCTGTCGGCAAGCAGGTAGGCAAGACCGTGAGTGGGGGGGTGGGAGAGGATGCGGAAGTACATGGTGATCCAGGCGCCGTGCTTGTGCTCAGCGGTTGCGGCGATCGTCCTCCGTCTCGCCCCACATCGCGTTGAGGATGGCGAGCAGGATGGCGAAGCCGACACCGAGTATCCAGGCGAAATACCACATGTTGATTCTCCTTGTGGTCCGGCGTCCCCGCTCCAACGGGGGCCGGACGTTCAGTTGCTTCAGTTTCGGCGCTTCCTCGGTCTCAGCAGTTAAGCTTCCTCGGCTTCATCAGCTCAATAGGCCGAGTGTTCGTTCTCGCGGATGTAGGCTGCGGTGACCTTGCCGGCCATCACCTTGTAGGCCCAACTGGTATAGGCAATGATGATGGGCATGAAGATCAGCGTCGCCCAGAACATGATGGTCAAGGTCAGGTGGCTGGAGGCGGCGTCCCACACCGTGAGGCTGGCGGCCGGGGTGGAGGACGAAGGCATCACGAAGGGAAACATCGACACCCCGGCGGTGCCGATGACGCCGGTGATGGCCAGCGACGAGGCGACGAAGGCGCCCAAGCTGCGACCGCGCGCCGCCAGCCACAGCGTGGCACCCCCGGCCAGGTAGGCGAGCAGCGGCACCAGCAGGGTGAGCGGCATGTCGCGGTAGTTGTTCATCCATGCGCCGGCGGTGCGTACCACTTCCTTTGCGAGCGGGTTGGGCAGGGCCGCCGGGTCGAGCGCCGAGGCGACGGCGTAGCCCGGTATCCACTGCACCCAGATGCCCGCCAGGGTGAATCCGGCCAGCATCACGACGCCGGCGATCATCGCTGCGTTGCGACTGCGGTGCTGGATCTCGCCTTCGGTACGGTGCATCAGGTACACCGCCCCGTGCAGGGTGATCATGGCGGAGGACACCACGCCGCACAGCAGCGCAAAGGGGTTGAGGAGCGCCCAGAACGAGCCGGTGTAGTAGGGCACCAGCAGGGTGTCGAAGTGGAAGGGTACGCCCTGCAGCAGGTTGCCAAAGGCCACGCCGAAGATCAGCGGCGGCACCGCGCCACCTATGAACAGCCCCCAGTCCCAGGTCTTGCGCCATGTCGCGTTGTGGATCTTGCTGCGGTAGTCGAAGCCGACCGGGCGGAAGAACAGTGCCCACAGCACCGCCAGCATGGCCCAGTAGAACCCGGAGAACGAGGTCGCGTAGACGATGGGCCAGGCGGCGAAGATCGCCCCGCCGCCGGTGATGAACCACACCTGGTTGCCGTCCCAGTGCGGGCCGACGGTGTTGATGATGATGCGGCGCTCCTCGTCGTCACGCCCGGCAAAGGGCAGCAGCGTGCCCACGCCCATGTCGTGACCGTCCATGATGGCGAAGCCGATCAGCAGCACGCCGACCAACAGCCACCAGATGAGCTTGATCGTCGGATAGTCGAAAATCATGATCCGGATTCCTCCTTCAGGCGTGGGCCGGTTCGCCGGCATGCGCCGGTTCGTTCAGGTAGCGGCCGGTGCCGAGGCTGCCCGGGCCGAGGCGGGCAAACTTGATCATCAGGTACATCTCCACAACGATCAGCACGGTGTAGAAACCGACGAAACCTGCCAGCGAGCCCCACAAGCTGGCCTCCGACAACGTCGATACGGATACGTGGGTGGGCAGCACGCCATACACGGTCCAGGGCTGGCGTCCGTACTCGGCCACGAACCAGCCCAGCTCGGCGGCCACCCAGGGCACCGGCAGGAACCACAGCGCCCACTTGAGCAGGCGCGGGCGTTGGGCGAAGTCGCCCTTCACCGAGCTGTACAAGGCGATCGCGAACAGCACCAGCATCGCGAAGCCCAGCGCCACCATGATGCGGAAGCTCCAGAACAGCGGCGCCACTGCAGGAATGGTGTCGCGTGCCGCCTGGTCCATCATCTGCGGAGTGACCGCGTTCATGTCGTCGGCGTAGCGCTTCACCAGCAGGCCGAAGCCGAGGTCGTCGCGGACCGCGTCGAAGGCTTCGCGCAGCGCATCGTTGCGCGGATCGGCGCGCAGCGCGTCGAGCAGCTTGACCGCTTCCACACCGTGCTCGATGCGCAGCCGGTTCTTCGCCATGATCTCGCGCAGCCCCGGAATCTCCGTGTCCCAGGAGCGTGTCCCGATCAGGCCCATCAGCCACGGCACGTGCACGGCAAAGTCGTTCTTCATCTCCGCCTCGTTGGGCCAGGCCACCACGTTGAAGGACGCCGGAGCCGGCTCGGTCTCCCACATGGCCTCCATCGCCGCGAGCTTGGTCTGCTGCGATTCCGTGACCACGTAGCCCGACTCGTCGCCGAGCACGATCACCGAGCACACCGAGGCAAAGCCAAAGGCCGCGGCGATACGGAACGAGCGCTTGGCGAACTCGACGTCGCGCCCCTTGAGCAGATACCAGGCGGAGATCGACAGCACGAACATTGCCCCGGTCACATAGCCGGCCGAAACCGTATGCACGAACTTGGCCTGGGCCGTGGGGTTGAACAACACTTCCCCGAAGCTCGCCAGCTCCATGCGCATCGTCTCGTAGTTGAAGCTCGCACCCACCGGATCCTGCATCCAGCCGTTCGCCACCAGAATCCACAGCGCCGACAGGTTGGTGGCGATTGCCATCAAAATCGTCACCGCAAGGTGTTGCTTGCGAGACAGGCGGTCCCAGCCGAAGAAGAACAGGCCGATGAAGGTCGATTCCAGGAAAAACGCCATCAGCCCTTCGATCGCCAGCGGCGCGCCGAAAATGTCGCCGACGTAGTGCGAGTAGTACGCCCAGTTCATGCCGAACTGGAACTCCATGGTGATGCCGGTGGTGACGCCAAGCGCGAAGTTGATGCCGAAGAGCTTGCCCCAGAAACGGGTCATGTCCTTGTAGATGACCTTGCCGGTCATCACATAGGTGCTCTCCATGATTACCAGCATCCACACCATGCCTAGGGTGAGCGGTACGAACAGGAAGTGATACATCGCCGTGGCCGCGAACTGCAGCCGCGACAGATCGACGAGAAGTTCGGAAGTCATCGGGGTCTCCGCAATCTGGGTACCCCGCCTTGTTTCAAGATGTGTGCCAGCCGCCGCGACGGCGCCGCTATGTGCGGAATCAAGCGCTTGGCGGCGTTGGCATTGACGCTGCCGCTGCCGTTCTGGCAGACTGTGGCAGTGCGGACTGCCATCCTGGCCGAGCCGCTCCCCGCACGCGGAGAACGCGATGAAGCCTCAGGATGCCCCCGGCGCCGACCTGCGCCCCCTGCCCGAACTGGTGTCCTTCCTCGACTCCCTGGCCGAACCCCACATCCTGTGCGACCGCGAATACCGCGTGATTGCCGCCAACACCGCCTACCGGCGCAGCTACGGCGCCGGCCGCAGTGTCATCGGTCGCACCTGCTACGACGTCTCGCACCACTACAGCGTGCCCTGCGACCAGGCCGGCGAGTCGTGCCCGCTTGCGCGCAGCCTGCGCTCCGGCCAGCGTGAGCGGGTGCTGCACCTGCACCACACCCCGCGCGGCGAGGAATACGTCAACATCGAGCTTTCGCCGGTGCGCGACGCCAGCGGCGAAATCGCCTGGTTCATCGAGAAGATGGAGCCACTGGAAGTCGCCCGCGGCGTCTCCGACCAGCAGGGGCTGATCGGCCGTGCCCCTGCCTTCCAGCACATGCTCGAGCTCGTCGCCCGCGTCGCCCCGTCCGACGCCAGCGTGCTGCTGCAGGGTGAGTCCGGCACCGGCAAGGAAGTCGTCGCCAACGCCATCCACCAGGCCAGTCGCCGCGCCGAAGGACCGTTCGTCGCAGTGGACTGCTCCGGCCTGCCCGAGGCCTTGTTCGAAAGCGAACTCTTCGGCCACGAGCGCGGCGCCTTCACCGGTGCCACCCAGCGCAAGCCCGGCCTCATCGAAGCGGCCAGCGGCGGCACGCTGTTCCTCGACGAGCTCGGGGACATCCCGCTGGTGATGCAGGTCAAACTGCTGCGCCTGCTCGAAACCGGCACCTACCGTCGGGTGGGCTCCACCGAACTGCGCCGCGCCGACATCCGCCTCGTCTCCGCCACCCACCGCCCGCTCAAGCACATGGTCGCCGCCGGCAGCTTCCGCCAGGACTTGTACTACCGCATCAACACCTTCCCCATCACCGTGCCCGCGCTGCGCGACCGCAGCAGCGACATCCCCCTGCTGGTCGAAGGCCTGCTTGCACGCGTTGCCGGCCAGCGCCGCCTGCGTGTATCCCCGGAGGCCCTGGCCGCGCTCGCGCGCTACGCCTTCCCGGGTAACGTGCGCGAGCTGCGCAACGTGCTGGAACGCGCCAGCCTCATGTGCGACGGCGACGAAATCCAACCCCAACATCTGCCCGAAGAGCTGTTCGCCGATCCCGCTGCACCGCCAACCAACGCGTTCGCCATCGCTTCCACCGTTTGCGAGGACGCCGCCAACCTGCAACAGGTCGAACGCCAGACCCTGCTGCGTGCCGTCCGCGGCCACACCGGCAGCCGCCGCGAACTGGCCCGCAAGCTCGGTCTGAGCGAACGCACCCTTTACCGCAAGCTGAAGCACCTGCAGGTGGAGGATCCGGGGCTGGACTAGCAAAAGGCAAAAGGCCTTCAACTACTGCGAGTTAATCCGGCCCTGGTGTCGATGTAGCGCGAAACAGGCTGATGAGTGCTTAGGCGCCCATAGAATGGTCCGGTTCGACCAAACGCTACAAGGAATCGCCGAATGACCCGCAGCAAATATCGCGTGATCCAGCCCCACACAAGCGAATATCCACGCCCGATCACGTTCGAGCGGGGAGCGCTGCTCGAGGTCGGCGAGGAATACGTCGGCGAAGAGGGTTGGGACAACTGGTTCCGCTGCACCGCGTCCGGGCAGGAAGCCGGCTGGGTACCAGGCCAGATCATCGAGCGCCTGGACGGTGCCAGCGGCCGCGCGCTGGAAGACTACACCGCAAGAGAACTGGACGTGCAGGTGGGCGATGTCGTCATCGGCATACGCGAACTCAATGGCTGGGCATGGTGCGAACGCGAGGACGGTTCCGAGGCCGGCTGGGTACCTTTGGACGCGCTTCTTCGCCTTCCACAAGGGTGATGGCTGCCGCTCACCAGCAAGGCATCGTGGTCATCGTTCCGGCCCCCGGCGTCAATCCGCCCTGTTCCCCAATCAAGTGTGAGCTGCGCGTAGAATTCCCAATGTCGCCCGCCTTCCCGGCGGTTCAGTTCAACAAGGCTCATCTCTCGCGACATGCAAGCCGCCAGGGATAGATCCGGTTCGCTAGGCGTCTCAAACACGATGCTCGCCGATCCCTGGCTCCTCCGCTGGCTGCCGCTTGTGCGCGAACGCGCCGCCTCAGATCCTGTTCTCGAGATTGGTTGTGGGCACGGTGACGATACCGCCGCCCTCGTAGGAGCGGGGTTGAAGGTTTGCGCCTTCGATCTGTCTCGTCTCGCGGTTGGAATCACTAAGGTCCGCGTGCCCACTGCCAACGTAGAGCGCAGAGACGTACGCGAGCCATTCCCCAAGCAGGCAAGAGGGTTGGGTGTCATAGTCGCAAGCCTCTCGCTGCACTACTTTGCCTGGGAAGAGACCCAGACCCTCGTGCAACGCATTCGGTCCAGCTTGCGCCCCGGCGGCGTCTTGCTCTGCCGTCTCAACTCCACCCAGGATTACCACTTCGGGTCGACCGGCCATCCAGAGCTCGAACCCAACTTCTTCCTTGTGAAGGGAGAACCAAAGCGCTTCTTCGACAAGGCCTCAATCGAATCACTCTTTGCTGAGGGCTGGAGTCGACTCTCAATCGAACACCTCCTCACAAGAAAGTACATTAAACCGAAGGCGCTGTGGGAAGTCGTCCTTGAACGCAGAGACGCCTAACGCATCCCATTCCACACAGCTCATAATTCATGAGTCGCACGCATCGTCTCGATGTCCCTGGCGAAGCTGGCGACCCCGGCAAAGCCCTGCCAGAGGGGCTTGACGCCTGATTTGCCGTTGCCCTTGAGGGCAAGGAAGCCGCCGGCGTTGAACCGCCAGATACGTGATCCGTATGTACGGTGTAGTGGGATGGGCGGGCCGTAAGGCCTGCGCCGATCCTGATGAGGCACCAGGATCACCTCTACCCACCGACCCGATGGAGGTACGGATGTGCGATCCAGTCAAGTTGACCATACGCAGCCTCACCGTGCGTGCAGTGAATGTGCCGATGCGGCTACCCCTGCAAACAAGTAATGGAACGATCCGCACCGCTCCGCTGGCCCTGGTTGACCTGCATACCGACGAAGGTGTCACCGGCTCCACCTACCTGTTCTGTTACACGCCGCTTGTCTTGAAGCCTGTGTGCGAACTGCTGCAAAGTCTCGATCCAGTTCTTCGAGGAGTATCTGCCGCGCCCCTCGAGATCAATCGGCTTCTACACTCAAGGTTTCGGCTTCTTGGCACGAAGGGGATTGTCGGCATGGCCTTGGCCGGCATCGACATGGCGGCCTGGGACGCGCTCGCCAAGGCCGAGTGCCAGCCGCTATCGCGAGCGCTGGGTGCAGAGCTACTTCACGTTCCTGCATACAACAGCTGTGGTCTTGGGCTTATCGGTCGCGATGCTGCTCCTGCTGAGGCTGAAGCGCTGGCATGTTCCGGATTCAAGGCGATAAAAATTCGCCTGGGCTATCCCGACATCGACACTGACATTGCGGTCGTAAGAGCCGTCAAGTCCGCAATTGGCAGCGGAATCTTCCTGATGTCGGACTACAACCAGGCGTTATCAGTCCCCGAAGCCGAGAACCGTGTTCATGCGCTCGCTGACGAGGGGCTGTACTGGATCGAGGAGCCATGCGTTGCCCATGACTATCAGGGCTACGCCCGAGTTCGAAACAGATCAAGGAGCCCGATCCAGATGGGCGAAAACTGGTGGGGCCCAAGTGAGATGTCAACCAGTCTTGGATTCGGCGCGTCCGACCTCGGAATGTTGGATGCGATGAAGATTGGAGGAGTAACCGGCTGGATTCACGCCGCAGCACTCGCGGAGTCAGCCGGAATGCCACTCTCTACGCATCTCTTTCCGGAGATCAGCGTGCACCTGATGGCGGCCACGCCAACACGACACTGGCTTGAGTATGTTGACTGGGCGTCGCCGATCCTCGAACAGCCCATGGAAATCAGGAACGGAATGGCCTCTCCGCCGGACGTGGCCGGAACCGGAATCGCGTGGAACGAGGCTGCCATCAGCCGTTTCCTCGTGCACTGACGTTCAATCCTGCGCTCGAGCCAAACCTATAGGGAAGTGCAGATTAAATCCGTTCGCCTCGAGCGCAGTAAGCCCCGCCGTGGCGTGGCAATGCGAGTCCTTGAAACAACCACAATCACAACCTTAGTCCCTCTGCCTCTGCGGGCAGCCTCACTCGAGCGTGTGTGCCGGGGCATGTCACATTACGCCATAGATGAATGTCCCATGACCCGGGTGCGCTAAACCATTGGTGCGTATCCACCGACACGCGGAGCGGAAGGCAAGGAGAAGGGCAAGACTGTCGTCGCGGGGCAGGCGTCCCCGAGGCATGGAACACCGGCAAGTCGGTACACGAGCCGTGCCGAATCAGCAGAACGTCGGCATTGACGATGGAATTGTCACGGCGTACCTTCCCCGTCTTGGAGTAGCCGGAGCCGCTAGCGTGCGGTGAAGCGCTATTCGTCGAGCCGCAAGATACGCGATCCGCACCTCCGGCAGTGCAGGAGGGAGGCGCAGCCAGGCGGCCTCTCATCCTGATTGGGTCGCACACCAAGGAGTCTGAATGTTTGCCAATGCGCTGTCCCCGTGCATCGCCACAACCAAGGTCGACGAGTCCCGTGATTTCTACGTCAAGCACTTTGGCGCCAGGATCACCTTCGATTGCGGCTGGTACGTCAGCCTCGAATTTGAGAAGGGGGTATCTCTTCAGTTCATGGCGCCTCAACCGGGCCAGCCGACTTGCAATCCCGCGGGCTTGACCTACAACTTCCGCGTTTCCGATGTCGATGCTGAGTTTCAGTCCCTGTCCGCTTCGGGTCTGCTCGCCGTCATGCCGCTCGAAGATCATCCGTGGGGAGATCGCGGATTTGCCGTTCAAGACCCCAATGGCATCATTCTGTACATCTATTCCGAGCGCGAACCCAGCGCCGAGTTCAAGCAGTACTACAAGTCCTGACGCCATGCCGACCGATCGCGTTACACAACTCCTCGAAGACATTCGCCTTCTCGACCCTGAGCGCTTCGAGCTTGTGCAGACTCTGAGAAACATCGTTCTTGGTTTGGACGCTTGGATCACCGAGGAAGTCAAGTACGGTGGCATCCTGTTCTCCGCGGAGAAGCCCTTTTGCGGCATTTTCTCGTACGCAAAGCACGTTTCATTGGAGTTTGCTGCGGGTGCGTCGCTCCCGGACAAATTCAAGGTGCTTGAGGGCGAAGGCAAGCTACGACGCCACATCAAACTCTCGTCCGTGCTCGACATCACGGAAAAGCACGTCGGTGAGTATCTTCTTTTTGCGCTTAAGGCGTCCCCGAAGCCGTGAGACCCGACCGGGCAATCGAGGGACTCAGTCCGAACGGCATTTGATCGCCAGGTTAATCGTCAGGAGGAATGATGAGCACGGTCAAGCACACCGCATCGTTTGAAATTCGCCAACCCGCCGAAGCGCTGTTTCCCCTGTTCAGCGCCGAGGGCGAGAGGCTGTGGGTGCCGGGGTGGGACTACGAGAACGTAATGGGCGGAACGGATCTGCACGAAGACTACGTTTTCGTGACACGAAGCCACGATCATGCCGCGTCCGCAGCGATATGGATGGTCAAGAGATATGACCCGACGCAATACCTGGTGCAGTTCTACAAGGTGGAGCCGGGCGAAAAGGTCGGCGTGATCGAAGTCCGCTGCACCGAGCTGGGCGAGTCCCGGACGAGTGTCCAGGTAACCTACGAGTACATCGGGCTGTCCGACAGCGGCAATCGCTTCGTCGCCGGCTTTTCATCGTCCGACTACAGCGCGTTCATTGCGGAGTGGGAGGCCTTGCTGGTGAAGTACTTCGAAGGACGGCGGTAATCGAAAGACCTGGCGAGATCTAATGGAGATGACAATAGCGTGGTGAATATTGCGAATGTGCTGAGTGAGTTGCGTGAAGAACTGCTCGACGAGGAGGAGCCGATAGAGGAACTCGAAAGCATCATACTGGCAATAGATGACCTGATGGATCAGCGCAAGCTGTCGGTTGTCGAGACCGAGGCGATCGAACAGCTGCCGGAAGCGCGAAGGGATTTGTTCAATGAGCTGGTCTACGCTCGAGCGCTCTGGGATCTGTACTCGGACATCGCTTACGACGGCTTGCTTTCGCTCTTCTACAACCGCACCGGTGCCGAACTCGACAAGCTGAAGGCGATTCTCGGGGAGCGTGGCGACGCGGTCGCGAGTCTCTTTGAGGAGGCGTACGCGGTTGCCGCAGCCGCCTTCAGCATTCATTCCGATGAGAACTGGGTGATGCGAAACCCGGGCCAGCAACCGCATGAGTGCCTGCCGGAAGATGTTGCCCAGAACATCGAGGCAATAGAGGGCAGGCTCGGCGAGATGCAGGAAGCGATGTATGCAAGAGCGGTGGAACGGGCAAGGGAAATGGCGAGGCGCGCGTAAGCCTGCCCCGTCGTATCACATCAATTCATCATGCTGTCCGATCGGTTGGTCGGGGCTAGCCGGATGCCGTTCCGGGCGCTCACAACCGACGCGCCGGATACACCGGGCGCCCGTCGACAGTTCGCTCGGGTAAGCGTGGTGGAGGGCCGCTCCGGGAAGGCGCTCGACCGCGTCCCATGCGGTGAGCCCAGGAACGCTCGGTCCGATGCCCGATGCCGTCCAGAACTTCTGCGGGACATCGGTACACCGCCTGCGTCAAGTCCGCGACCTGTTGGGCTGGCGTATCCGTACATACCAGGCGTGGCCCGTAAGCAGAATGAAGGTATTGACGTTGGCATTGTTGCGGCGTACCTTTCCGGCCTCGGCGCCGTCCGCGTTGTCGGCGCGAGATGAACCGTTCAGCATCGAACCGCTGGCAGCGAGATGCGCAGGTGTCCGGTGGTGTGCGAGGAGTCCGTCTGCGCTTGGCGCCATGTCCCCAAACGACTTCGAGGTTAGAAACATGAAATATGTTGTGCTGTTGCTTCTCTTCATCGCGTTCCCGGCGTTCGCCGGCGGGAAGCCAGAGACCTTGGTCGAAGGCGGTTACAGCGAGACGGAAATGGCGAACGCAATTGCCCGCGCCAAGAGTGAGGTTGACGTGTTTATAGCGACGCTCGAGCGTGGGAACGGTAGCGACTTCGCAATCAAGATGCCAGTCGAGGATGGCGACAAGTCGGAGCACTTCTGGATTGTTGAGGTCTCGTACAGTGATGGGGTGTTCGAGGGAATAATCGGAAACGAGCCGGGAATCGTGTCGAACGTCTCCTTTGGTCAGACGGTCAGGGTTCGGAAAGAAGACATAACCGACTGGATGTTCATGCGCGACGGAAAGATACATGGCAACTACACCATGCGTCCGTTGCTGGCGACGATGTCGCGGGAAGAGGCGGACTTCTATCGGTCCATGCTGGCAGAGCCTTGATGAACGCAGGCTTGGACGACTGCGTGCGGCAGCGTTTTTCTTGTTGAGCGAGGTGTTCGGGACGGCGGGCGCCTTCATGGTGCCCTTTTCGCGGCCAGTCGCACACGGGTCGGCGAAGGGGGCATGCACCCGCAGGCATGCGGACCTTCATGGTCCTGCGATCGGAAGAGCATCCGAAAGAATACTGATGACGTGTCCAGTTTCAAGCCACGGCGGAGGTCTGTCCGAGGGGCCCCGCGGCTGTGGCAAGCGCGATCCATGGTATCGGGCATCATGACCCGGCGGGTACTCAAGCTACCAGGCTGCTGTGAACTGGTCGTCTCCCATCACGTGTTTTTTGCAATGCCATAGCGGTGTGGTCCATGCGTCCGCGCTGTTTCGTTCGTGTGTCAAGTACACAGGCGCGGAACGACTGACGAGTCGTCCAAGTTCTGGCTTCGAGGCGATGCGTGGGCCGGAGTCTCGGCGGTTCTTGGCGCACGACTTGCGTCCCCGTATCATCGCCGCCGTCGAAGGAGCAGTGTTGCCGCGCTCAATGGAGCGTCGCAGCGGAAAGGCTTCTGTTTGAACTGGTGACCGAACCCAAGGGCCTACCCATGCCATCATTCAGTGTTGAATACGAGCGAATCTGGGCAAAGCGGGCCAAGGATCTGGGCCGTGACTTGACGACGCAGGAGGCGACGGAACTCGAGGGGCAGCTGTTTCAGTCGTGGATTGATGCGGGTCGTCTGGATGAGTTGATACGGACGATTCATGCCAATTTTGGCCGGGAAGGTGGGGCCGAAGAAATTGTCGTCCTTGGCTATCACCTCCGGGAGGCCAGGGACGAAGCTCGAGTTCATCAGCTCTTCGGTGGTCTGATCTCGAGGCGCGTCAAGGCTTTTCATGAATGGTGGCCGAGGGCGGCGGAAGGCCACGTTGGCTGCATGCGCGATGCGGCACGCGCCTCGGCGGAGGCAATGGACGCCTACACTGAGTACTTCATTAGTCTGGACGCCCTTGGACTGACCGAAGAGAAGGAGTTGCTGCGAGAGGAGATGAAGCGCTTTCAAGCGCGAGCTTCGGCAAGGCAGGTTCTACCAAAGAATCGCCCGTATCGCATGAGTGGCGACTGAATACGCTCCGAAGGTTGTAGGACCTTTCATAAACCGGGGCCTGTTCGCGGCGAGACCTGGTTCAAAAGCCTGAAGCAAGAGCGTTCATCAGGGGCGCCGCCGTTCAGTCGGGCGCGCTGCTTGCCCCTACGGTGCTGTGACTGCGGGAGCGTCCTTCGGCGCATCACCTCTGTCCGAGAGCCCGTAATCTCGGACGACCTGCGCGACGCGAAGGCGGTAGTCTTCGAAAATCGACTGCCTGCCCGCCATCTGTGCAGCGCGGTGTTCCGCTGCGTTCCGCCAGTGCTTCACGGCGTCTTCGTCGCGCCAGAATGACAGGGACAGAAGCTTGCCGGGCTGGGAAAGGCTTTCGAAGCGTTCGATGGAGAGAAAGCCATCCACCTGTTCAAGCTGAACCCTCAGGCGCGTTGCCCAGTCCAGGTATGCTTGCCGGCGATCCGGATGGGGGAGCACTTCGAAGATGACTGCGATCATTGGCCGAGACCTCCTTGCACGGGCGGGATGCCGACGGTGCCATCCACCGCTTCCACGAACGTGCGTTCCTCTTTCAAAATGAACCGGTGGGCTTCTGCGCTGGCGAAGTTCGCGCGTCCTTCGGCGTCGACCTTCAGGCGGGCGCGGTAGGCTTCGTACGCGGCGAGGCTTTGGAATGCAATCAAGCCCCAGGCGACGTTGTTGCTACCCTCGTGTGGCAGGAAGTAACCGATGAGATGGCCGCCACAGCGTGGAATGATGCGGCCCCAGTGCTCGGCATAGGCCTTGAAGGCCTCGCGCTGGAAGGGGTCGATTTCATAGCGGATGATGCAGGTGATGGTCATGCGCGCGTCTCTCGTGAGTGGGGTGCAGAGACTATAGTGGGGGGCGGATTCATGTTGATTCGATGGGGGTCGAAGCATGGCTGAAGGACCGAACATCGCCAGGATCGCCGCACTGATGGGCGACAACGCACGGGCGGCGGTGCTGTCCGCGCTGATGAGCGGCCGCGCCCATACGGCCACCGAGTTGGCGGACGCGGCCGGGGTAACCAGGCAGACCGTCAGCTCGCATCTCGCGAAGCTTCTCGATGCCGGCTTGATCGAGGTCGACCGGCAAGGTCGGCACCGCTACTTCCGTCTGGCCGGTGCCGAGGTCGCCGAACTACTCGAGTCCATGATGGGGCTCGCTGCCGGGGTGGCGGCCTTGGGTCGCCGCTTCGGTCCGCGTGATCCCACGATTCGCAAGGCCCGGGTTTGCTATGACCATCTTGCGGGCGAACTCGGCGTGTTCGCATATGCCGAGATGCTTCGTCATGGTTTGCTCCGCAGTGGCGTCGACGGGCCCCAACTCACATCGCAAGGGCGCACATGGTTCGAGCGCATCGGGATCGACACGCGGCAGATCGAGACGCGATCACGCCCGCTCTGCCGTGCGTGCCTGGACTGGAGCGAGCGCCGCCACCACCTTGCTGGCGCGCTTGGGGCGGCGCTGTTTCAGCGGATTCAGGCGATCGGCTGGGCGCAGCGCGAACCCGGATCCCGAGCGGTGGTATTCACCCCCGCGGGCGAGACCGCTTTGCGGGGCCTGTTCCCGTCGCCAGGGTCTGGCGACGACGGGGTGCGGGTGGCAGCGGAGCAAGATGTAGCCGAGTGCAAGCGCGCTGGCCGCTTCGCAACCGAGTCGCATGGCTATAGCGCTGGGGCCGACCCAACCCCTATGGTCGTATCGAAAGGTGTGCAGTGATTGGCATCTTGGCGCTTTCGGGGTACCGGTCAGTGGTCGCACACCCAAGAACAACGCTGAAGAAACCGTGCCGATTGCCTGAAGCCTGACGATCGAAGCGCGTTCAGTAGTTTGCCGAGCGCAGGTGCGTATGTAGGTGGCGCGCAATGGGTCTCGGGTGACGCTGGAAATGCGCTCAGCGTTGGACTACTGGGCTCTCGCGTACTGGCTCGGCGGCTGTCCGACCTGCCTGCTGAAGGCAATGCTGAATGCACTGCTGGAACCGTACCCGACGCGCTCGGCTACCGTGGAAACCGGCAGGTTGTTGCCTCGGAGCAGTTCCTTCGCGATCTCCATGCGCCAGGCAACCAGATACTCCATGGGCGCCACCCCAACCATGCGTGTGAAGCGCTCGAAGAATGCAGAGCGGGAAAGGGCCGCGATCTTCGCCAGTTGCGCGACATTCCAGGGCCTGTCGATGTGTTCGTGCATCTGCGTCAAGACCCGAGCCAGTCGCTCATCACCCAGGGCCCGCAACAGCCCCGCCGGCGCGCTGCCGGTTGCCGTCGAGCGCATCGCTTCGACAAGTAGCAACTCCACTAGCCGAGAAAGAACAAACTCGCAGCCCGGCCTCTGGTCGGCGGATTCCACACCTACCATCTGCACCAACTGTGACAGTCGCATCGAACCCTGGACGTGCACCACCTTTGGCAACAGGGAGACCAGCAGCGCTGGGTCGACACAATCGAAGATGAACGAACCGCCCAAAGACCGCATGTCCGGGGGACCCTCTTGCTCGCCATAGCGTAGTTCGGCTGTGCCGCCGGCGACTTGATGGGGATCCATGCAGACCGGTGGCACTGGCGCAAAGCTGGAAATCGTGAAGGCTGGCGTCGTGGGCAACAGGATGAAGTCGCCCGCGCGAACGGTGCTTGGTTCGTGCCCATCAACCTCCAGCAGAGCGCATCCGTCCAAAACAACACAAAAACTGGGCTTCCCATACTCGGAGTAGCGCACGGCCCAACTTCCCTTTCCGCTGATGATGTTGGCAAAAACGGCGCGTGGACGCAGCAGCCGCACTACCTCGGAAAGTGGATCACTCATGTCTGGACGATCAGTAAACAAAATAGAACTATAGACTATCGATCATCCTGCTTGGCCGGTCTATCGTTCGCTCCAAGTCAAACCACCCCTCGGAGCATAGCAATGAAGACCGTACTGATCACTGGCTGCTCGTCCGGCTATGGCCTGGAAATCGCCCGCCACTTTCTCGCACAGGACTGGGAGGTCATCGCCACGATGCGCACCCCGCGGGAGGATCTCTTCCCCACCTCTGACCGGCTGCGCGTTGTGGCGCTGGACGTCACCAACCCCGAAAGCATCGCGAACGCACTGGCGATCGCCGGCCCTATCGACGTGCTCGTGAATAACGCCGGCATCGGACTGTTCGGAGCGTTCGAAGCCACACCGATGTCGACGGTGCGCGACCTGTTCGAGACCAACACCTTCGGTGTGATGGTCATGTGCCAGGCGATCATTCCGCAATTCCGGGAGCGCCGGGCCGGCACCATCGTGAACGTCACCTCGAGCGCGACGCTGGCGCCGTTTCCACTGGTTGCGGCCTACACGGCCAGCAAGACCGCCATCGATGGGTTTACCGCGTCGCTCGAGTACGAGCTCAAGGCCTTCAACGTCATGGTGAAGCTGGTTGCACCCGGCTACGGTCCCTCAACCCGCTTTGCCGCCAACGGCCTGCAGCGCATGCAGGGGCTGGTTCCCGAAGCCTACGAACCGTTCGCGCGCGACGTGTTCGCCGGTTTCGCCAAGGTCACTACGGTGACCACGGCGGCCGATGTGGCAGCAGGCGTCTGGCAAGCAGTGAACGATGCGTCGGGCCAGCTGCGCTTTCCCGCCGGCGCCGACGCCGTAGCCTTGATGGAGGAGCGGCGATTCTCATGAACGCGTGTCGGCCTCGCAGGTCCGGAGACGCGACGTCTTGACGCCGACGAGTGTGAGTGGACAAGGTGCTTCTGTGACTTGTCGCTCACCCTTTCCCTGGCGACCGCATGGCGTTACGCTTGCGTCCAGGCGATGTCTTTGCAGGCGCATCGAGTGCGACTGCGGCCGTCTCATGGAGTGATTTGGTATGGAAGGGGACGAAACCACATCGTGCTTTCAGGCCGAGCTGCTCAGCCCGGTGCTGTCGGACGGCGAGAAGCCGTGGGCTTTCGTGGTGCTGCCCAAATCGGTCAGTGCCACGCTTCCGCGGCGCGGGCGTACGACGGTGGATGGCCAGCTGGCGGGGCATGGCTTTCGGGCGACGCTCGAGCCGGATGGGCAGTTGAGCCACTGGCTGCGGGTGAGTCGGGTGCTACTTGAGGCTGCCGGGGTTGCCGCAGGTGACGTCGTGACCGTCCGCATCTTGCCGGTGGCCGAGGAGCCGGAGCCCGAACTGCCAGCCGACTTGCGCGAGGCCCTGGCCGCAGCCCCCGAGGCCTGGGCGGTGTGGCAACAGACGACGACCATCGCGCGCCTCGACTGGGTCCACTGGGTCACAACGGCCAAGCAAGCGAAGACCCGGGCGAAGCGCATCAATGACGCTTGCCAGATGCTCGCCGCCGGCAAGCGCCGGGTGTGCTGCTTTGATCCTTCGGGGTTCTACAGCAAGGCTTTCAGTGCGCCGAAGCGGGCGGATCAGGTCGCTGCGCTCGCCCGGAAGCGCACATCGTGATGCGCTCGGCCTTGCATTTGGGGCGGGCTGGCAGGCGTGGCGCGCTCGTGCTCTGCGCATGGGCTTCGATGTTGCCGTTCGGCCTGGCGATGTCATCGGTCTCGGCACCCGATGCGATCGTGATCATGATGTCTGAGGGCGACTTTCTGGAGATCCTTCCCGACGGCTCCGCCCGGGCGGGGTTTGGCGTGTTGCCGGCCTGCGCGGAGGTGCCAGGCGGAACGTTCGACTACCATCAGCTCTTGCGATCGGATCTCAGCGAAGCGCGGGTCATTGCGAATGAACGACGCACGTCGGATGGGGCGTACATCAGCGTCGGCTATCGTCGTGGCAGCACGGCCTTCATGTATCAATTCGACGGGAAGCCGCTGATCCACGAGCTGTTCGGGCGTGCCGCGCAGCATGCCCGAATCACCAGGCACGATGTCTTCTGCCCCCTTGCGGGGCGCTGACGTGACATCCGGACGCCGCGTCGGATGGCACGTCTTGGTGGTGGTCGATCATTGCCGGGCAAATACCACGAGCCTCAGATGACGCTCGGCGTCGATTGTCAGCGAGGTGTGCTCGAACAGCAGCGCCTCGCCATTCACCTGCAGTTCGAGCGTGCGCTCACGAGGCATCTGTACTGCATGACGTTCCCAGAGGTGCCTGAATTCTGGTGAAACGTGTTTGAGTTCGTTCACGAGTGCGTGTATGTCTGTTTCGTGCGTCGCGTTGGCAAAGTCCCGGCGGAAGCTCGACAGCATGTGCTGCGACTGTTCCTCCCATGCGATGACACGCTCGCGCAGCTTCTGATCGACGAACAGCATCCATAGCAGGTTGCGCCGCTCCGGAGGGTAGTCTTCAAAGCCGAAGAGTTGGGCCGCCGGACCGTTGAAGGCCAGAACGTCCCAGCGCAAGTTCAGCACGTAGGCCGCATGGGGCCTAAGATCGCGCATCAATCGCAGTATCAGGGGTGGCACCACACACCACGTTCTGCCCGGCTCCGAAGGCGGGCGGGCGTGCGCAAGCAGGAACAGGTGTCTGCGTTCAGCGGCGTCGAGCTTTAGCGCACGTGCGAGGCTCTCGAGGAAGTTCGAGGAGACGCCGATGTCGCGCCCCTGCTCAAGCCAGGTGTACCAGGTCAGCCCGACGCCCGAGAGTGCGGCTACTTCCTCGCGGCGCAGACCGGGCGTTCGCCGTCTGCTTCCGTTGGGCAAACCGACGTCGGCCGGTGTGAGACGCGCCCGGCAAGCTTTGAGAAACTCGCCCAGTTCGTTACGCGTGCGTTTAAGGCTGTGCATGAACTATTGCCACGAGTAATAGCATAAGAAGACAAATTGTAATGGTTTAAGTGTCACGCAAGAATGCCGCTTTCGTCATCAAGGGAAGCGGAATGAATCCTTGCACTGAAGCACATCGAATGTCGGTTCGGCCCGAGTTGGTCGAGGCCTCGCGCCACGCCGCCGTGTATCTGATCGCGCTCGAAGCCTTTGCCCTGGGCATGGCGTCTTACGTCACGGCTGGCTTGATTCCACTGATCGAGTCGGCGTTTGCCGTACCCGTTGCGGCCGCCGCACAACTTGTGACCGCCTTCACCTTGGCCTACGGCCTTGGATCGCCAGTGGTCGTTGCGCTGCTGCCGGTACAGCACCAACGCGCCGCGCTGCTTGTGGCGCTCGGGATCTTCGTGCTGGCCAATGTGGCAAGTGCGTTGGTGTCCCACTTTGCGTGGTTGCTGGCATTCCGCGCACTGGCGGGGATTGGGTCGGGCGTGTATCTCGCAGCCGGTATTGCCGCAGTGGCGACGCTGTCCCCATCGCGGCGCGGCCGGGCCATCGCGGTGGTCATGGCCGGAATGGCGAGTGGCACGGTTCTGGGTGTGCCGCTTGGGCTGTTGCTGGCCGAACGTCTTGGGTGGGCCTCCGCTTTCTGGTCGGTGGCCGCCTTCGGAGCGCTTGCGCTTGCGGGTCTGGCCGGGCGTCTGCCGTCGCTGCCGGCGCCGGACTCCGTTGCGTTCCGCCGAAAACTCCGATTGCTGGCCGACGTGCGGGTCGTGACGATTCTTCTGGTGTCCCTGTGCGCAGCGATTGCCAGTCTGGGTATGTACACGTTCATCGCTCCCTTTCTTGCAGCACCGGAGTACGGTGGCGTCCGCTCGGTAACACCCTATCTCTGGGTCTGGGGTATCGGCGGCGTGCTGGGCAGCGTGTTGATCGGACCGATTGTGGATCGCGTACCGGGGCCTGTCGTGACGCTCCTCATCATGCTCATGCTAACCGTGGCGTTGCTGTCTGTACCATTTACCGCGGCATGGCACGTCAGCGTGGCTCTGGTACCGATCGCGGTCTGGGGCGCGGTTGGCTGGGCCTTGCAGGTACCTCAGAACAACGACCTGATCCACACGCGCGAGCCGCACGGCGATGGCAATCTTGCCGTCGCCTTGAACGAGTCGGTGCTCTACCTGGGCAGTGCTATTGGTGCGGCGGGCGGCGGTCTGATGTTGTTGTTGCACTGGCCGTCGTGGACGCTGCCCGTCATGGCGGCGGCAGTGGCTGGAACGGGCGCCCTGCTGCAGATTCTGGTTGTCACAAGACTGCGTCGATGATCCCGGTGCCAGGGGTACGGCTTGGCTTGTCACGCGGGCAGACGTCTGGAAGTCGCGGCGACGTGGCCGACATCTGCGGTGCGCTTCCCGACAAATCCTCCAACGCCCAGGAGGCGTCACTGTGGTGCCGACAGTTGGCAGACGATGGCAGTGGCGTTGGCAGTCAGGTTGCGGCCAAGGCCGGGGGCAAGTGGCTGATTCGGCGGGCGAGTGCGGTCAGCGCGCGCCGGGGTCGGCGCTGGCACGCCGTTTGATAGGACGGAGGGTGAAGCGGGGCGGGTCGCCCCGGTATTTGCAGATCCCGGGTTGTCGCGGTCGCGTACTCACCCCCGTTTGGCCGTGGGCCCGTTCCGCTTCGCTGCGCCGGCCTGCCCGACCCCGGCGACGGGCTGACTAGCCCCCGCTCAAGGCCTGCACGATGCCGACTTCGTCGGTGTCGCGCAGCGCCATGGACAGGTCGAACACGGCCGCGCCATTGACGAAGATGCGCATGTGCGGGCGGGCGCGGCCTTGCTCGTCGACCATGCGGAAGCGGATGCCGGGAAACTGGCGGTCGAGGTCGTCGAGCACGGCGGCGAGGCTGTCGCCGTGTGCGTTCACCCAGCGTTGGCCTTGCGTGTAGGCATGCAGGGGGCTGGGGATGAGCACCTTCATCGCGTACCTCCTCAGGCCGGCAGGCCGGTCTCCACGGCGTAGATTTCCGGCAGATGGCGGGCGATGCAGCGCCAGTTGTCGCCCTCGTCCGCGCTCATCCACAGTTCGCCGCTGGTGGTGCCGAAGTACAGACCGAGCGGGGCCATCGGATCGGCGCACATGGCCTGGCGCTTGACGGTCCACCATGCCTGCTCGCGCGGCAGGCCGGCGTCCAGGCGCTGCCAGGTCTCGCCGCCGTCGCGGCTGCGATAGGCGGCGGGACGGCCATCCGGGCTGGTACGCGGCCAGACGTCGCGGCCGTCCATGGGGAAGACCCACAAGGTCTCGGCATCGCGCGGGTGCACGACCAGCGGAAAACCCACGTCGCCGACCTCGGACGGCATGTTGCGGCCGATACGCACCCACTGTCGGGCGGGGCGGTCGATGCGGTAGATGCCGCAGTGGTTCTGCTGATACAGCCGGTCGGGACGGCTGGGACAGAGGCGTACGCAGTGCGGATCGTGAAAGGTCGGGTCGCTCTGGTCGAAGCCTTCGACGACATCCAGCCCGTCCAGCAGGGGTTCGAAGTGGGCGCCGCCGTCGATCGACTCGTGCACGCCGCCGCCCGACATTGCGAAGTAGAGATGGCGAGGGTCGCGCGGGTCGACCACGATGGAATGCAGCTTGGGGCCATCCGGTGTGCCGTCCTGCACCGTGCCCATCCAGCGCCGGTAGTCCGGGTCCTCGTTGATGACGGAGAAGGGCGACCAGGTCGCGCCGCCGTCTTCCGAGCGGAACAGGCCTTGTGGCGAGGTGCCGGCGTACCACACGCCGGGCTCGTCGGTATGGCCCGGGGTGAGCCAGAAGTTCTGATCCACGGCGCGTCCGCTGCCGTCGCCGGTGGTGGCAAAGGCGGGCGGGCGGGTGGCTTCCTGCCAGCTCTGGCCGAGATCGGAGGAACGAAATACGGTGGGGCCGAGGTGGCCGGTTTTGGCGGCGGCGAGCAGGCTGCGGCCGTCCCGCGGGTCGAGCACCACATGGCTGATGATGTGGCCGAGGAAGTGCGGGCCGTCCACGCGCCAGTGCTGGCGCTGGGCGTCACCGTGCAGCAGCCACGCGCCTTTGCGCGTGGCGACCAGCAGCACGATGCTGCGTTCGGTGGTGGGTGCTGGGGATGGCCGGGCGGCCGGGGTGGGGTCGGATGGGTGTGCCATGCTGTCGTCTCCTGGGAAGCCCCCGCGGGGCACGTACTGCGGACGCCACCAGGGGCGTCCGCTTCCTACTGTAGACGACCGAGGCGAGGGCGAATCGACAGCGATCCGCGAACCACGATGGGCGCCGAGGCAAGCGCGCTCAGAGCCTGTGAATAAATCTGCTGCGCGAACCGATTGCTGCGTTACTCACTCGCTCACTCCTCGCCTATCTATTTGATATGTCTCGTCGTTCGCGCGCGCGCGCCGGGCACGCGGCACGGCGCGCGAC
>JBKBMG010000016.1:0-93244 GCA_046295975.1 Rhodocyclaceae bacterium | reverse complement strand
GAGGCGAAGGTCGTCTGTTTCATGGCGGCGGGGCAGATTATGACCTCGATATTTTACCGGCTCTGAATAGATCAGAGCTTCCTTAGGCGTAGTGAAGGACACCGTCTATCGCTGGCGAGAGCGAAAAGGCTTACCTGCGCACAAGATCGGACGGCTGTGGAAATTTCAGCTGTCCGAGGTCGATGAATGGGTGCGTGCGGGTGGTGCGGATGAACATAAGGGTGGAGACAGCTCCGCATGACCTCAACTCGCAATGAAGCGCAGACACGCACTGAGGTCATCGATGCGCAGCTTGCTCACGCAGGCTGGTCCCGAAATCGGCGCTCCCTCCTTGAAGAGTTCCTCCTCAAAACTAGCGAACCCGATGACGGCTACGGTGGTGAGCAGTTTGCTGATTACGTCCTTCTAGGTTCAGATGGCAAACCAATTTCCGTAGTCGAGGCCAAACGTTCCTCCCGCGATGAACTCGCAGGGAAGCGCCAAGCTGCGGATTACGCGGATGCAATCAAAGCCAAATTTGGTAGTGATCCGTTTATCTTCCTCACCAACGGCAAGGAGATTCAGTTTTGGGATCGCGAACGCTACGCGCCCCGAAAGGTCTCCGGCTTTTACACGCGGGATGATCTAGAGCGACTGCGGCATCAGCGCCGGTTCGCTGAACCACTGGGTGGTGTTTCCATCAACGCCGACATCGCCGGCCGTGACTATCAAAACGAAGCCATACGCCGTGTCACGGAAGGGGTGGACGCCGCCAAGCGCAAGTTCCTGTTGGTGATGGCCACTGGCACCGGCAAGACGCGAACGACCATCGCCCTTGTTGACACCCTGCTGCGTTCAAAACGGATACAGCGCGTGCTGTTCCTGGCCGACCGTCGGGAGTTGGTTCGCCAGGCCATGTCGGAGTTCAAGACCCATCTGCCGACCGAAAGCCTGGCGCGTATCGAGTCCGGCGGGACCTCCGGCGCACGCATTCAGTTCTCCACCTACCCCAGCATGATGCAGGTGTATTCGCGCCTGTCGGCGGGGTACTACGATCTGATCGTCGCCGATGAAAGCCATCGTTCCATCTATCAGCGCTACAAGGCCATCTTCGATCATTTCGATGCCATTCAGCTCGGACTGACCGCGACCCCAACCGACTACATCGACCACAACACGTTTGAGCTGTTTGATTGCGGCGACGGCGCGCCTAGCTACTACTACAGCTACGAGCAGGCCATCGCCGACCGGAATCTGGTGAACTATCGCGTGCTGGACGCACAAACCAACTTCCAACTCCAAGGCATTCAGGGTGATGCACTGCCCGAGCCACTGAAGCAGATGGCCCGCGATCAGGGCGTGGAACTCGACGAGCTCAACTTCGATGGCAGCGACATCGAAAAGGGCATCATCAACCAGGGCACCAACGATGCCATGGTCCGTGAATTCATGGACAAGAGCCGCAAGGATGTGCGCGGCCTGCCGCATAAGTCCATCATCTTCGCGGTCAGCCATGCTCACGCCAAGCGGCTGTACGAAAGTTTCAACCGCCTTTTCCCGGAGCTGCAGCGCCAAGGCATGGCTGAGATCATCGACAGCCACATGGAGCGCGCCGACGCCACACTGGATGATTTCAAGTATCGCGCCATGCCGCGTGTCGCCATCTCGGTCGACATGCTCGACACCGGCGTGGACGTTCCTGCCATCCAGAATCTGGTGTTCGCTAAGCCCGTCTTCAGCAAGGTCAAGTTCTGGCAGATGATCGGGCGGGGTACGCGCCTGCATACCGACAAAGCCACCGGCGAGATCAAGAAAGACTTCCTGATCATCGATCACTGGAAGAATTTCGCCTATTTCAGGCTCAAACCGGATGGCGAGGTCGACCACCCGAGCGAACCGCTACCCGTGCGCCTGTTCCGCCTGCGGCTCGAAAAATGGCAACTGCTGCACGCCCAGAAGTACGACACTCAAACCGCCATCGCCGATCTGCGCGCCATGCTGCAGGCGTTGCCACGGGGCAGCGTCAATGTACGACCCCATTGGGATGAACTCGACACACTGGCGCAGCAGTGGCCTGCGCCCAGTCAAAGCGCAATCGAACACCTATCCCAAACCATTGCGCCCCTGATGCGCTTGACCACGCTGGCAGGCCTGGATGAGATCCAGTTCCGCATCTGGTGCGAGCGGCTCACCGTGGGCTGGCTCAAAGGCGATGCGACTGAACTAGCGAAGGTGCGCGAGCGTGTCCAGGAAGCCGTGGGCAGTCTGGCCGAGACCATCCCTCAGGTACAGCGCGTGGCTGAGCAACGCGCTTGGGTGCAGTCGGCCGGTTTTTGGCAGCACCTGGATAGGGGCCGCCTGACTACCCTGCAAACCGTGTTCGCCCCGCTGATGCGCTACCGCACCAGCACGCCGGGCCACACCGTGGAAGTTAATTTGCCAGACAGCATCACCCAACGCAGCTGGATCATTTACGGCCCCACGGGCGAAGGCGCCTTTGCCGTAAGCTACCGCGAACAAGTAGAAGCCTTGGTTCGCCGGCTGGCCGACCAGCTTCCCGAGCTGGCCAAACTCAAAAATGGCGAAAGCCTGGCCGATGAAGAGCTGGAACGTATCAGCGACACGCTAAACCAAGCTGACCTGTTTGTTACCGAGGACACCCTTCGAAAGGCCTTCGAAGCTCCGGCCGCATCGCTGGCCGACTTTCTGCGCCACATGCTGTGTGAGGACGCTCACCTGCCTAACCGCGAAGAACGCATCAACGCCGCATTCAACGCCTTCATTGCCGCACACGGCCATTTGCGCGCCAACCAACTTAACTTCCTGCGCGCAGTAAAGGCAGCCGTGCTACGCCACGGCCGCATTACCCGCGCCGCGCTCAGCGAACCGCCGCTTTCGCGCGTGGGCCGCGTCGAAACGCTGTTTACGCCGCGGGACATCGACGAGCTTATCGACCTGACCAACCAGTTGTTGGACGAGGCCGCCTGATTCATCAAGGACACCACTGGATGCTTGCCCCTCATATCAAGAAAAAAGTCGACGAACTCTGGAACCGCTTCTGGGCCGCTGGCCTCACCAACCCCTTGGTGGCGGTTGAGCAGATCACCTATCTGCTCTTCCTCAAACGCTTGGAAGACATCGACCTCAAGCGTCAGCAACACGGCTTTTCCTCAATCTATGCGGGCTATGAGTCCTGCAAGTGGAGCTATATCCGGCAGGAGAAGACCAATCCTGGCCACCTGATCGACGTGGTGTTCCCCTGGCTGCGCGATCTCGACAAGCACTTTACCCGCGCCAGCGCCGACGGCACGGAACTGGCCAGCCTAAATAACCGCATGGCCGATGCCTACTTTCAGCTCGACCCCAACAAGGGCAAGGTACTGTCCGACGCCATCGATGCCATCGACCAGCTCTTCGCCCGTGCCGGCGAAGGCTCGGCCGCCCAGGACATCATGGGCGATACCTTCGAGTATCTGCTCAGCGAAGTGGCCACGGCCGGTAAGAACGGCCAGTTCCGAACCCCTCGGCATCTGATTCGCTTCATGGTCGAGCTGCTCGACCCCGAGCCCGGCCAGCGCGTCATCGACCCCGCAGCCGGCACCGGTGGTTTTCTGTTCAGCACCCAGCAGTATCTGATGCGCAAATTCTCGGCGCAAGATAACCTGAGGCTGGAATGGGACGGCACCCCGCACCGTACCGATGGAGCCGCCGCCACGCCCGAGCAATACGCTGCGATCCACAATGGCGCCAACTTCGTCGGCCTCGACAACGACCGCACCATGGCCCGCATCGGCTGGATGAACCTGGTACTGCACGACGTGACCGACCCGCATTTGCTACAGGGCGATTCACTCAGCAAACGCGAGGGCAAAGAGCAACTCGAGGAATTGCTCGAATCGGAAAGCTACGACTTCGTGCTGGCCAATCCGCCGTTCACCGGCACGGTAGACAGCGGCGACCTGGAGCCCGATTCGCTGCGGTTCCCCCGCGTTGGCGGTGGCGGCAAGAAGAAAGACGACTCTATCACCAACAAGAGCGAACTGCTGTTCCTGTGGCTGATGCTCGACCTGCTGCGCGTTGGTGGGCGCTGCGCTGTGATCATTCCCGAGGGCGTGCTGTTCGGCAACACCGACGCCCACGCCCGCTTGCGCCGGGAGCTGCTCACCGAGCATGTGGTGGAAGGCGTCATCTCCTTGCCCGGTGGCGTGTTCCAGCCCTACACCGGCGTCAAGACGTCCATTCTCATCTTCCGCAAGGAAACTCGACGCGACGACAAGCAAACCTTCACCGGCGCCGTGGCCCCGCGCACTGAATATGTTTGGTTCTACGAGGTAGAGAAGGACGGCTACTCGGGTAATGCCAAACGCACCCCCCTTCCTGGCCAGCAAAACGACCTGTGGGATGCACTGGAGAAATTCAAAGCTTGGCGAGTCCATGGCCGTGATGGCGCCGCGCGTACCGAAAAGACATTGTTGCAGCCGAGCTATTGGCCCGAGCGTTGGCGGCAGCCAGCAAAACGACCTGTGGGATGCACTGGAGAAATTCAAAGCTTGGCGAGTCCATGGCCGTGATGACGCCGCGCGTACCGAAAAGACATTGTTGCAGCCGAGCTATTGGCCCGAGCGTTGGCGGCAAGCGCTGCTGCGCGACACAGCCGACAAGCTCACACCCGCCGGTGAAGCCTTTTCTTCCTTGCCTGACACCAGCATGTGGGATGGGCAAGTCTGGGGGATGCATGAGCTTTTCCAAGGGCTTCCTGCGAAACCCACTGATGCAGAAGAAACTGTAATTTCCCAAGCAAAAACAGTCCTTGATAAGTTGACTGTTGAGCGACTTGCTCCGCTGGTGGGAGCCGCCTACCAGCGCGGTGGGAATCGCAGCAAAGAACAAGCAGCTAAGGACTGGGATAAGGCAATCAAAGCGTTTGAGATTGATTTCAAGCGTACTGCCAAGGAGTGTGAATCCTTTTTCGAGAAAGAGGATTCTCCAGCACTGGCACTCTGGAGAGATTTGGTTAAAAGCCAAAGGATCGACTCGGAAAAGAGCGCGCGTGCCCTGAGCCATTATCACAACGGCGCAACGTACTCTCTAAATCCATCCCCGGTGTCACCTGCCTTTCAACCTGCCCAACAGTTGTCAGATACTGAATGGCGTGATGGGCTGTTTGCTGTCGCCCGCGAAATCGCTAAGCTCGACGGCTTCGACGTCACGCTGCGCAGCCTCGCCGTCGACCAACCCACCGACCTCAAAGCCGCCAAGCACTGGGTGGTGCCGGTGCGCGCCTGGGCTCGCAACGACGAATGGCAAGGCGACAATGGCGAACCGCTCGGCTCGCACGATGCCGACGGCCTGGTGCGCCCCGCCTATGTGCAGGCCATTCTGGACGCAGGCCTCTACGACGACAAAGGCGCGCTCAAGGACGGGCTGCTCGACCCCGACTGCATCGAGGCCCGGGAGTGGAATCTGTCCGCCGGCCAATACAAGCCCTTCGATTTTACCCAGCTCAAGAGCGACAAAAGCGTGGCCGAGCTGATCGGCGCGCTCAAGACCACCGAGCAGGACATCATTCAAGGTCTGGACAAGCTGCTGGCAATGGTGGAGGGGCGGGAATGAGGCTGCCTGAGACTTGGGTTGAAGTCCGGCTGACCGACGTCTGCGAACTGAATCCCCGGCTGGGAGCTGACGAGAGGCTGGATGACGATGCTGCCGTCACCTTCGTGCCGATGTCCGCCGTTGATGAGACTGGTGGAGTCATCAGCAAGCCAGAAGTGCGCACCTTCGTTGAAGTCACAAAGGGCTACACGAATTTTCGCGAGCGCGATGTGTTATTCGCAAAGGTCACGCCGTGTATGGAGAACGGAAAGGCCGCCATCGCAACCAGTCTTGAGAATGGTCTGGGCTTTGGCTCTACGGAATTTCATGTGCTCCGTCCGACAGAGGACGTTCTTCCAGAATACGTTTTCAGCTTCATCCGGCAGCAAGCCTTTCGTGATCGAGCTGCGTCCGCATTTGTCGGTACCGGAGGCCTGCAGCGAGTACCGCCTGACTTCCTTACCAGGGTAAAGCTTCCACTCCCCACGCTCCCCGAACAACAGCGCATCGTCGATTTGCTGCGGCAGGCAGATGTGGTGGCGGGACTGCGGAACCTATTCGATGAGTTGCTCGCGAGAACCAAGCGTCAATTGTTCATCGAAATGTTTGGCGATCCAAACCCCAAGATCAATGCGCGCTGGCCGGTAGTAAAGCTCGGAAAGTTTGTCACTGTCGCGACGGGTGGAACGCCATCCCGCGAGCAAGCGGACAGTTATGGGACTGCCCATGCCTGGGTGAAATCCACGGATCTCAAAGACAACGTGATCGTCGCTACCGAGGAGCGGGTGTCAGAGCTTGGCATTCAGCGCAGCAACGCAAAGCTTTACCCGAAACAGTCGGTCATGTTGGCAATGTATGGGCAGGGGCAGACGCGAGGACGCACAGGGAAGCTGTTAATCGATGCCGCGTGCAATCAGGCGTGTGCCGCACTGCTACCAAGTGATGAATTGCTTCCGGACTATCTTTGGATTTGGCTGCAGCTTTCTTACGAAGCCGTACGGGCACTTGGACGCGGGGGGCAGCAAGAGAACCTTAACTTGGACATCGTCCGCGGCATACAGCTTCCGAAACCGCCCGTTCCACTCCAGCAGGAGTTCACTAGGCGCCTAGCCGGCCTGCTGGAATTGTTAAAAAAGTCTCGGGCGGCTAGTGAGCAGTATTCTGCAATGCTGGAAGTGTTGCAGATAGAAGGGCTGACAGGCGATGCGACAGCAGCTTGGCGCGAAATGCATTCCGCCGAAATTGCCGAAGCAGCCCGCGTACGCGATGCCCTTCTGCGCGAACGCGGCGCCAAGCTCACTCAGAGTTCCAGCGTGGTGGCTACCGCCACGACACAAGCCGATCTCACGGTGCGCCCTGCCCGCCACTGGCTACTGGGCGAGCTCAGCGAATTCCAGCGTCAGGTGTTGGCGGCCTTCACCGAGTATTGCCAAGGAAATGGCAAGCCTTTGCTGCCCGAAGACTCCGAGGAATTCGCCCGTTTTTGCGACGATGCGGCCCTAGCCGAGCGCCTACAGGTTTTCGGCTTATCATACGGCAACCGTGTCCGCCGCTCACTCAGCCAGCTAGCAGCTCTGGGCCTGATCGCAAAGGTCACCTTGCCCAAGCAAGACCCCGAGAGTGGCGAGCGCGACTACCTCAAGGCCTTCCGTCCGCTACGGCCCGATGAGTTCACACGCATGGCCGATGTACAGGCGCTGCGCAAGGCTTTGTCGGCCGGGAACGATCAGCGGCATTACTACTTCGAGGTGCACTTGGATTACGAGACTTCCGAGCGCGCTGGCGCGGGTGGAATGTTCCAGGTCATTTCGCTTGAAGATGAGGACGGCAAGGATTTCACCGACCTTGTAGATCAAGGTCAGCATTACGCTTCACTCGACGAGCTCAAAGAAGACATTGCCAGTGCGCTCAAGGTAGAGGCCGGGCAAATTGAGCTGGAGGAGGTGTAATGCGCTTGCGCTATCTGCATCTACAAAATTACCCGCCGATTGCGGATATCAAGGTGTGCTTCGCCAGCGGCTCACCGCTGGAACGCGAATGCGCCATCCGTTTTGTGGTGGGGGTAAATGGCAGCGGCAAATCCAACCTGCTGCGCGCGGTCGCCGAGGTGTTTCTGGCGCTGGCCGATGGGCGCCGTGCCGCTTTTCCCGTCCAACTCGTCTATGAACTTGGTCACCGCGATTCGTCCAGTTCAAGAACGCTGGTGCTGGACTGGTCTGGAAGCCGGCAATCTGCGAGCTTGTGGATTGGAGAAAGGTATCTATTCCCAGACGACGACACGGCAGACCAATTTGAGCAGGCATTGCATTGGTTTTCAACTGAATCAAGCGAAATTCCTGCAGAGTTCCATCCGCTGGTTCGAAAGGGAGAGTGGCCGTCCGGCTCCGTGACGCCACAGGTCATTGCGCTGCCCTCGGCGGTGTTGGCCTACACCACGGGCGACCAGCGCCCCTGGCGTTCGGTGTGGAGCCGCAACCAGCAGGCCAATGGCTTGCTGGAAACCAGCGACGATGCCCAAGGCGACGAACGCCCGGCGGGTTGGACAGCCGTACAGGAAGACGCCTTGCAGGCGGCCCGGCAAGCAGGCATCGAGCCCCCCCGGCCAAACGTGCGCGGTGCTGTTGCTGAGGGCGACAGCTTTCGTCGCCCGGTGCTGCTGGATGCCACGCTGCTGAAGTGCGCGCTGTTGGCTGTAGCCCTGCCGCAAGCCTTTGTCGAGACAAGCGAATACCTAGGGCGCGCCGAGGTTGATGCCGCGATGGCGAATTTGTGCCGCCGCGACAACAACAAAAACGCGCTGCAAGAACTGCTGGAACGTGGCGGCTGGCACCACTTGGTGTCGGTGGCTTTCCGCTCGCGCCTACAAACGGCTCAGTGGGACCAAAAGCTCTGTGAAACCGCGCACGACTGGTGGCTGTGCGCCAGCGAGGTGCTTGCCGAGCCCCACCCGGTGGAGTCGCGCCGCACCCTGCTGTTTGATCTCAAAGGCCCTTTCGACGCGCAAGGCCCGTCCTACTCCTCGGCTGCCCGCAATGAATTGCAAACCTGCACCAGCCAAGGCGGAGCCTTGTGGGCCTTGTTGGGTGGGGCAAAGGACGCCAGCAGCTTTGAGATCTTTACCCGCCTGCTGGAGTTGAAGCAGGCGGGTCTATTTGACGATGTGCTGCTGCGCTTGCGTCGCGAGCCCGTGCCTGCCGAGAGTGCCGAACCCGTTTCAGCCGACATCGGAGTGTTGCGCTACGAGGAGCTTTCAGACGGCGAGCAAATGGTACTGGGCCGCATGGCGTTGTTTCACTTGTTACAAGGGCAGCAGGACGCCTTGCTGCTGCTCGATGAGCCGGAGACCCATTTCAACGACAAGTGGAAACGCGAGATCGTCGATATCATCGACGATGCTATCGGCCACACTACCAACGATGTGTTGATTTCTACCCATTCGGCCATCGTGCTGTCGGATGTATTCAACAACGAGATCGTGATGGTGCAGAAAACGCAGGATGGCTCGACCGTGCGCAGTGTGGACGAACCCACCTTTGCCACCGACCCCAGCGCACTGATGATGACGGTCTTCGGCGCCGAGGACAGCATTGGCAAACGTGCCCAGGAGTTCATTGAGGACAAGCTTCGGCAAGCCACCGGCACGCCAGCCGAAATCGCCGATCTGGAGCGACTGATCGCCCGGATGGGATCGGGCTTCTATCGCAGTGAGTTGCGCACATTGCTCAATACTTGGCGGGGTGGCAATGCTTAAGCCCATCCATCGCGTTGCTTGTTCTCCGGCGTTGGCCGCCTGCCAGCGGTTGATGCAGCGTTTTGCGCTGTGGTTGTGTGATCCTGCCACCGCAGATGCCCACCTCAATCAGCAAGGCTTGCAGCCGCCAGTTTTAGCGAGTGGGATCGAAGCGAATTGGTTGTGGGAATTTCTTCAGCGCGTTGATGCCGGGCAATCGTTGTTGAGTCGAGCACAGGCACTGGCGGCCATGCCTGCTGCGCAGAAGGCTGCGTTGGCCGCCTGGGTGCAGACAGTCTCGGCTCTACCGACGCAGTTTCAGCCCGCGCCTGCCCTGTGGCCGGTCAACAGACCCGTTGCGAGCGAGTCGGACTGGAAGGCGTTCAAGGTGCTGATGGAGGCGTTTTACGAAAAGGGATTTCGCGGCGGGTTGCCCTACCTGCCTAATGGCACACCCACGGCTGCAGGTGGCGTCAACTACGCCGACTACGTGAGCGCTTTCCGCGAGGCGCACCGTTTGAACCACGCCCCCCATGCCCGCGAGGTTTGCGTGCTGTGTGGCGGGCGGCTCGGCGATACACCGCACGTTGACCACTGGATTATCAAGAGCGTCTTTCCGCTACTCAGCGTGTGCGCGGACAACCTGCAGTTGATCTGCAGCACCTGCAACGAGGCACCGAACAAGGGCGACAAACCCGTGCATTCCGCCGGTAGCTTTGCGGATTGGTTTCATCCCTATCTGCGTCCGGGCAATGGGGCCTTGCAATTGGATTACGTGCTGCCCGAGCTCTCCGTGCGGTGCTCAGCCGCCACCCCTGCTGATCAGCCCAAAGCAGCCAGACTGGACGCGTTGCTCAACCTCGCCAGCCGGTGGACCCGAGAATTCAAAGCTGAATATGCCAAGCATCAAGATGTAATGAGCCGTCGGGAGCAGCGTCGAATCCAGAACGCACAAGCACGGCATACCCAGGCCGAGATTCAGTCTTACGTTCAGCAATGGCAGGCAGATCTGGTACCCAGCGAACCCCACCACGAAGTGCATCAGACATTGGCGGCTGCCTTGCAGGAGCCATGTCGCCTTGCGGCTTGGCACAGCGAGTTGAGCCTGGTGACGTAACCATAGGCACATCCACTTAGGCACCGAAAGAATGACAGGTAACCGAAGTATTACCAACCGACAGAGTCCGCCGGCCCAAGGTCGGCTGTGGCCGAAACGCCGACGATCGGCCTCCAGTCACTGTCCTTCAGCCAACGTCGTGCGCCGCCGGAGGTTGCCTCGAAGCTGCGAAGCCATCCTCGAGTCATTTGGGTGTCCACGTGCGCGCCGTGAGTTTTCGACTTCACTGCCACGTTTTCGACGTTGATGGCAAGGAACACCACGTCCCGCACCTAACGACCGCGGAGCAAGGCTCACATTCGACGGACTTTATTCGTGCACAACAACAGCAGCACGCACGCCCCCGCTCACTCCACCGTGACACTCTTGGCCAGATTGCGTGGTTTGTCCACGTCCGTGCCCTTCACCAGGGCGGCGTGGTAGGACAGCAGTTGCAGCGGGATGACGTGCAGGACGGGCGAGAGCATGCCGTAGTGTTCGGGCATGTGGAGGATGTGCACGCCTTCGCTTTCGGCGATTTCGCTGCCGGCGTCGGCGAAGACGTAGAGTTCGCCGCCGCGGGCGCGGACTTCCTGGAGGTTGGACTTGAGCTTTTCCAGCAATTCGTCGGCGGGGGCGACGGCGATGACGGGCATGTCTTTGTCCACCAGGGCGAGCGGGCCGTGCTTGAGCTCGCCGGCGGCGTAGGCCTCGGCGTGGATGTAGGAGATTTCCTTGAGTTTGAGTGCGCCTTCCATGGCGATGGGCCAGTGGCGACCGCGGCCGAGGAACAGGGCGTGGTGTTTGGCGGCGAAGCGCTGGGCCCAGCGCTCGATCTCGGGTTCGAGTTCAAGGACTTTCTGCACCGCCACCGGCAGGTGGCGCAAGGCGTTGAGGGCGCGCGCCTCGGCGGCTTCGTCGAGGTGGCCGGCACGCTTGGCGAGGGTGAGGGTGAGCAGCGCCAAGGCGGCCAGCTGGGTGGTGAAGGCCTTGGTGGAGGCGACGCCGATCTCCGGGCCCGCACGGGTGATGAAGCGCAGCGCGGCTTCGCGCACGATGGCGGATTCGGGCACATTGCAGATTGCCAGGGTGCGCGGCATGCCCAGCGCCTTGGCGTGCTTGAGCGCGGCCAGGGTGTCGGCGGTTTCGCCTGACTGGGAGATGACCACCACCAGGGTATCGGGGTCCGGTACCGACTCGCGATAGCGGTATTCGCTGGCGATTTCGACGGTGCAGGGCACTTTGGCGACCGATTCCAGCCAGTAACGCGCGACCAGGCCAGCGTGGTAGCTCGTGCCGCAGGCAATGATGAGCACGTTGCGCACGCCTGCAAGCAGGTCCGCCGCCTGACTGCCGAACAGGCGCGGGCTGACGCTGCCGCCGCCGGCGATGATTTCCAGGGTGTTGGCAATGGCCTGCGGTTGCTCGAAGATTTCCTTCTGCATGTAGTGCCGGTAGTGGCCCAGCTCGACGGCGTCGGCCGACAGGCTGGAGACATGCACCGGGCGCTCCACCGGCGCACCGTCCGGACGCACGATGCGGTAGCCGTCCAGCCGCAGCTCGGCCAGGTCGCCGTCTTCCAGGTAGATGACCTTGCGCGTGACCTGAAGCAGGGCCGCGGTGTCGGAAGCGGCATACATGCCCTGCTCGCCAACGCCCAGCAGCAGCGGCGAGCCGCGCCGGGCGACGACTGCTCGGAAGGGGTCGGCCTCGGACAGCACGCCGATTGCGTAGGCGCCGACCAGTTCGTTGGCCGCGAGCCGGACGGCCTCGAACAGGTCGGCGGTGGCGTCGAGCTTGCTGTGGATGAGGTGGGCGATGGCTTCGGTATCGGTCTCGGATTCGAAGACGTAGCCGCGGGCGGTAAGGGCTTCGCGGATGTGTTCGAAGTTTTCGATGATGCCGTTATGCACTACCGCGAGCCCACTGGAGATGTGCGGGTGGGCGTTGCGTTCCGAGGGTACGCCGTGGGTGGCCCAGCGGGTGTGCGCAATGCCGATGTTGGCGGTCAGTGCGCGCTGCTCGGCGAGGGTGGCGAGATCCGCCACGCGCCCGGCCGAACGCACGCGCTGCAAGCCCTTTTCGAGGATGGCGATACCGGCCGAGTCGTAGCCGCGGTACTCGAGCTTGCGCAGCCCCTCGAGCAGGACGGGTACGACGTTGCTGGTGGAAATGGCCGTTACGATGCCGCACATGATTCGAATCTCCCGTCGGGGCCGGCGCGGGCTGCGCGCCGCGTCGCCCTATTGCTGTCTGAGGCGTTGCTGTCCGAGGCGTTGCTGATTGACGCTTTGTTGGTTCACGCTTTCTTGACCGGTCGCGTCCAGCCCGGCACGCTGATCTGCCTGGCCCGCGATACGGTCAGTTGTTCGGCGGGCGCATCCTTGGTGAGCGTGGTGCCGGCGCCCAGGGTCGCACCCCGGCCCACCCGCACCGGCGCCACCAACTGGCTGTCCGAGCCAATGAAGACGTCGTCTTCGATGATGCTGCGGAACTTGTTGGCGCCATCGTAGTTGCAGGTGATCGTGCCGGCACCGATGTTTACCCGCCGGCCGACGTCGGCGTCGCCGACATAGGCAAGGTGGTTGGCCTTGGAATCGTCCTCGATCACGCTGTTCTTGATTTCGACGAAGTTGCCGACGTGCACTGCCCGCCCGAGCTGCGTGCCTGGCCGGGTGCGTGCGTACGGGCCGATCACGCAGTCCTCGCCGATGCGCGAGCCTTCCAGGTGGGAGAACGGCGCGATGCGGGTGCCCGCGGCGACGCTGACGTCCCGCAGCACGCAATGCGCGCCCACCCGCACACCGTCGCCCAGCGCCACGTGGCCTTCGAACACGCAGTTGATGTCGATTTCGACGTCGCGCCCGCAGTCGAGCTGGCCGCGCACGTCGATGCGTGCCGGGTCGATGAGCGTGACGCCGTCTTCCATCAAGGCGTCGGCGCGGGTGCGCTGATACTGGCGCTCGAGTTCGGCAAGCTGGCGCTTGTTGTTGACGCCCAGGGTCTCGGCGACGGCATCCGGCTGCACCGCGTGAACCGCAACACCATCGGCGACCGCCAGCGAAACGACGTCGGTGAGGTAGTACTCGCGCTGGGCGTTGTCGTTGCCGATGCGGCCAAGCCAGTCGCGCAGGCGCGGCAGGGGCGCCACGAGAATGCCGGTATTGACTTCGCTCAGGGCCAGTTCAGCGGCGCTGGCGTCCTTTTGCTCGACGATGCGGCATACCTTGCCCGCTGCGTCGCGCACGATGCGCCCGTAGCCGCTTGGATCGTCGAGCGTCACGGTGAGCAGCGCCAGCGCATCATCCTGCGCCGCCTCGCACAGGCGCTCCAGCGTGGCCCCGCCGATCAAGGGCACGTCGCCGTAGAGCACCAGCACCTGGCCATCGCCGGTCAGCTGCGGCAGGGCCTGCATGACGGCGTGTCCGGTGCCGAGTTGGGGTTCCTGCAGCGCCCAGCGCAGGTCAGGTGCATCGAACGCGCGCACCACCGCCTCGCCGCCGTGGCCGTGCACCACGCAAAGATGGCGCGCGCCGAGCGCCCGCGCGGTATCGATGACGTGGGCGAGCATCGGACGCCCGGCGAGTGGTTGCAATACCTTGGGCAGGGCCGAGCGCATGCGCGTACCCTTGCCGGCCGCGAGAATCACGACATCCATCAGGACTCCGATGCAGATTGGATCGCTGCGGAGTGTACCATGTGGGGCGCGCTTCGCCTGTGACCGGATACGCATCGACAACCGACAATGGTTCGTGCTGCAGTGCAGCTTTTCGCAGATTGTTCACACCGTAATTAGCAACAACAACGGTAGAATGGTCTTGTTGCAATGCACACATTGAGGCCAGCCATGGACAAGGCGGTGATCCAGTACATACAGAACCGCACCTTCGACGAAATCGCTATCGGCGAGCACGCGCAATTGGTGCGCACCTTGCGGCCGGACGACATCCATTTGTTCGCAGTGATGTCGGGCGATGTGAACCCTACCCATGTCGACACGGAATATGCGCGCTCCAGCCAGTTCCGCGAAGTGGTCGGCCACAGCATGTGGGGCAGCACGCTGATCTCGTCGATTCTGGGCACGGAGTTTCCCGGCCCGGGCACGGTATATGTCTCGCAAAGCCTCAACTTCTGCCGCCCGATCACCATCGGCGACACGCTGAGCATCACCGTGACCTGCCGCGAGAAGTACGAGCACAACCACCACATCGTGTTCGACTGCCTGGCGGTGAACCAGGACGGCCTGAAGGTCATAGACGGGGTAGCGGAAGTGCAGGCGCCCACCGAGAAGGTCAAGCGCCCACGGATGAACCTGCCCGAGGTCACGATTTCCGACCGCGAGCTGCGCTACCGCCACCTGTTGTCCATCACTTCCGGCCTCACGCCCATCCCCATCGCGGTGGCCCATCCGTGCGACGTGGAGTCGCTGCGCGGACCGGTGCAGGCCGCCCAGGCAGGGCTGGTCGATCCCATTCTGGTCGGGCCTGAGGGCAAGATCCGCGCGGTAGCGGAAGAGTACGACATCGATCTGCGCGGCCTGCGCATCGTGGACGTGCCGCACAGCCACGCTTCGGCGGAGACGGCGGTCGCGCTGTGTCGCGACGGCGGTGTCGAGGCACTGATGAAGGGTTCGCTGCACACCGACGAGTTGATGAGCGCGGTGGTGTCCAAGGCCCACGGCCTGCGCACCGACCGCCGCATCAGCCACGTGTTCCTTGCCGATGTGCCGACGTACTCGCACCCGCTGATGATCACCGACGCGGCGATCAACATCGAGCCCACGCTCGAGGACAAGGTGCACATCATCCAGAACGCGATCGACCTCGCGCATGTGCTCGGCCTGGCCGAGCCCAAGGTGGCGATTCTGTCGGCGGTGGAAACCGTCACCGCCAAGCTCCGCTCCACCCTCGATGCCGCGGCGCTGTGCAAGATGGCCGACCGCGGCCAGATCAAGGGCGGCCTGCTCGACGGCCCGCTCGCCTTCGACAACGCCATTTCGCTGGTCGCGGCCAAGACCAAGGGAATCCGCTCGGCGGTCGCGGGCAAGGCCGACATCCTGATCGTGCCGGACCTCGAATCGGGCAACATGGTCGCCAAACAGCTTGAATACCTGGCCAACGCGCTGATGGCCGGCGTGGTCCTTGGCGCACGCGTGCCCATCGTGCTGACCAGCCGTGCCGATACCGCGGAGACCCGCGCCGCGTCGTGCGCGATCGTTCAACTCATCGCGCACAAGAAGCGCGCCACGCTGGCATGAAGAGCGTCCTCGTACTCAACGCCGGGTCGAGCAGCCTGAAGTTCGCGCTGTTCGCCACGGATGGCGGCCTTGCCGAAGGCGCGGCGATTTCCGGCCAGGTGGACGGCATCGGCGCCGCCCCCGAGTTCATCGCGCACATCGCCGCGGACGGACGGCGGGTTCGCGAGCCGGTGGCGACGTCCGGGGAGCTCGCTTCCCAGCACCGCGACGCCCTGGCTCACTTGTTCGACTGGCTGACGCGCCACGCCCCTGGACTGGACATTGTCGCCGCCGGTCACCGCGTGGTGCATGGCGGCGAGCGCTACAGCGCGCCCATCCGCCTCACCCCGGAACTGCTCACCGAACTCGACGCCTTCGTACCGCTGGCACCGCTGCATCAGCCCCACAATCTGCGCGCGGTGCGTGCGGTCGCGCAACTGCTGCCGCAGGTGCCGCAGATCGCCTGCTTCGACACCGCCTTCCACCGCAGCCAACCGGCGCTTGCCCAGGCTTTCGCCTTGCCGCGCGCGCTGTCGGCGGAAGGCATCAAGCGCTACGGTTTTCACGGGCTGTCATACGACTATGTAGCGCGCCAGCTTCCCGAGGTGATTGGCGAGCGCGCCCAGGCTGCGGTGGTGATCGCGCATCTGGGCAACGGCGCCTCCATGTGCGCGTTGCGCGCGGGCAAGAGTGTGGCGTCGACCATGGGGTTCACCGCGGTCGAGGGCCTGATGATGGGCACCCGCACCGGCAGCCTGGACCCCGGGGTGCTGCTCTATCTGATGGACGAGAAGGGCATGGACGCCAAGGCGCTCACCCGCCTGCTTTACAAGGAATCGGGGCTGCTGGGGGTGTCGGGGATCAGCCACGACATGCGTACCCTGCTCGCCTCCGACGCCCCTGAAGCCAAGGAGGCGGTCGCCCTGTTCTGCTACCGCATCGCGCGCGAGTTGGGTTCGCTCGCCGCCGCCGCGGGCGGGCTTGACGCGCTGGTGTTCACGGGCGGCATTGGCGAGCATGCGGCGCCGGTCCGCGAGCGTGTCGTCGAGCTTGCCGGCTGGCTGGGGGCGCGCCTGGACAAGGGCGCGAACGAACGCGCCGACACCCGCATTGACGCCCCCGACAGTCGCATCGCCATCGCCGTGGTGCCGACCAACGAGGAACGGATGATCGCGCGCTACACCATGGAATTGCTGGCGGCCTGAACAGCCCCCCGGCACGGCCGCCGGTCGCGCTGGCAGCATGCCTGCGCGCGGCGGTCGGATGCGCGAGCGCCCGCCGCTCAGCCGCTCAACCACTCAGCCGCTCACGGCATCCCACAGCAGTTGCACGCCCGCCAGGCCCAGCATCGTGGTCGCGAACAAATAGAACGGGCGTTCCGGAATGCGCGCCAGCAGGCGCGTTCCCAGCCATACGCCAAGCGGCACCAGCGGCAGCAACACGAGTGACATGGTCAGTGTGTCGCGCGAGAACAGCCCGAGGCCGATGTAGAACGGGAGCTTTGCGGCGTTGATCGCGGCGAAGAAGAACACGGAGGTCGCGACGAAGGTCTCCCGCGACAGCGCCCGCCCCAGCAGATACATCATCAGTGGCGGCCCGCCGGCGTGCGCGAAGGTACTGGTAAAGCCCGCTCCCGCACCGCTGAGCCACGCCCATCCGGCGCGCGTCACCCCCTGGGGCCTTCCCCTGCGCACCAGCCGGTCGACCACAAAGGCCACCGATATCGCCCCCAGTGCAGCCTTCACCGCCTGGTCCGACAGCAACCCGATCAACGCGCTCGCGGCCGCAATGCCGATCAGCGCCGAGGGAATCAACCGCCCCAGCTCCGCCCGGGCGGCCTTGCCACGCCACGCACGCATCCCCACGCAATCCATGGCAATGAGGATGGGCAGCACCACCGCGACCGCATCGCGAGGTGACATCCAGATCGACATCACCGGCACGGCAAGCCCACCCAGCGCACCGCCCAGCCCGGCCTTGGAGATGCCCGTGATCAGAATCGCGAATGCCGTCGCCGCCCAGGCGGCCACCCCCATGGTGTCCACAGCCAAGCTCCCAAAAAGATCGGGGCAACCTTCCGGTCGCCCCATCACTTACCTCACCCAGCAAGACGCGCTGCGCCGGATTCGCCTCAGCGCGGCAACACCGACTCACCCATCAGGAACTCGTCGACGGCACGCGCGGCCTGACGACCTTCCCGGATCGCCCACACGACCAGCGACTGCCCGCGGCGCATGTCGCCGGCGGCGAACACCTTGGGCACATTGGTTGCGTAGCAGCCTTCCCCGTCGGTCGTTGCCTTGGCGTTGCCGCGGTTGTCCTTGTCGACGCCGAAGGCTTCAAGTACCCCGCCGACCGGTTGGGTGAAGCCCATCGCGAACAACACGAGGTCGGCCTTGATCTCGAACTCGGAGCCCGGTACTTCCGCCATCCTGCCGTCCTTCCAGTCCAGCCGGACCGCCTTCAGTGCCTTGACCTTGCCGTTCTCCCCGATGAAGGCCTTGGTCGCGACGGCGAAGTCACGCTCGCAGCCCTCTTCGTGCGAACTGGAGGTGCGCAACTTGGTCGGCCAGTACGGCCAGGTCAGCGCCTTGTTCTCCTGCTCGGGCGGCATGGGCATCAGTTCGAACTGGGTTACCGACACTGCGCCGTGGCGATTGGACGTGCCAACGCAGTCCGATCCGGTGTCGCCGCCGCCGATCACGACCACATGCTTGCCCGCGGCCGAAATGGGATTCTTGTCATCACCGGCGACTTCCTTGTTCTGCGGAATCAGGAACTCGAGTGCGAAATGCACGCCATCGAGTTCGCGCCCGGGCACCGGCAGGTCACGCGGCACTTCTGCGCCACCGGTCAGCACAACGGCGTCGAACTCGGCGAGAATCTGCGCCGCCGGCACCACCTCGCCAGCATCATTGATGATGCCGGCAGGCATCGAGGACGCACCCACCAACACGCCGGTGCGGAACACCACGCCTTCGGCCTGCATCTGTTCGACGCGACGGTCGATCAACCCCTTCTCCATCTTGAAGTCGGGAATGCCGTAACGCAGCAAGCCGCCCACCCGGTCATTCTTCTCGAACACCGTCACTGCGTGGCCGACACGCGCGAGCTGCTGGGCGGCAGCGAGGCCAGCCGGGCCGGAGCCCACGACGGCAACCTTCTTGCCCGTGCGCGCCTGCGGCGGCAGGGGCTTCACCCAGCCTTCTTCCCAGGCCTTGTCGATGATCGCGTGCTCGATCGACTTGATCCCGACCGGATCATTGTTGATGTTGAGGGTACAGGCCGCCTCGCACGGTGCCGGGCAGATGCGGCCGGTGAACTCCGGGAAGTTGTTGGTCGAGTGCAATACCTCGATCGCCTCCTGCCACTGGTTGCGATACACCAGATCGTTCCAGTCCGGAATGATGTTGTTCACCGGGCAGCCGCTGTTGCAGAACGGAATGCCGCAGTCCATGCAACGCGCGCCCTGCACCGCCGCATCCGCATCGCTCAGGCGGAACACGAACTCCTTGTATTTCTTGACGCGCTCGGCGACCGGCTCGTACGCCTCCGAAAGACGCTGATGTTCCAGAAATCCGGTTGGCTTACCCATTGTTACGCGGCCTCCAGTTGGTTCTGACGCTGCTCGGCCATTTCTGCGAGCGCGCGACGATATTCATTCGGCATCACCTTGACGAACTTGCTGCGCATGCTCGCCCAGTTGTCGAGAATCTCGCGGGCACGGTGACTGCCTGTGAAGCGGGCATGGCGCTCGATCAAACCCTTGAGAATGAGCTCGTCGCCCATCTCGAGGTGATCGATATCCACCCGACCATGGGACTCGAGTTCGTCGCCCGACTCCGAGCCCTTGCGGGCCTCGATCTCCTCGGGCAAGGGCTCGAGCGCGACCTGCGCCATGTTGCAGCGCGTACCGAAGGTGCCATCCTCGTCGAGGACGTAGGCCACCCCGCCGGACATGCCGGCCGCGAAGTTGCGCCCGGTCTGCCCGAGCACCACCACCGTGCCGCCCGTCATGTACTCGCACCCGTGGTCGCCCACGCCTTCCACCACCGCAGTGGCGCCGGAGTTGCGCACCGCGAAGCGCTCGCCACCGACACCGGCAAGATAAGCCTCGCCTTCCGTAGCGCCGTACAACACCGTGTTACCAATGATGATGTTGTCGGCCGATGCGCCGCGGAAGCGCTCGTCCGGCCGCACGATGATGCGCCCGCCGGACAAGCCCTTGCCTACGTAATCGTTGCCTTCGCCGACCAGCTCCAGCGTGATGCCGCGGGCCAGGAATGCGCCGAAGCTCTGCCCTGCCGTACCGGACAGACGCACGTGAAGGGTGTCGTCCGGCAGTCCGGCATGACCAAAGCGTGCAGCGACCTCACCCGACAACATGGCGCCCACGGTACGGTTGATGTTGCGTACCGGCAGGTCGATGCGTACTTGCTCCCGGCGCTCCAGGGCCGGCGCCGCCAGGTCGATCAACTGACGATCCAAGGCCTTGTCCAGGCCATGGTCTTGCGTCTCGGTGTGCAGGCGCGGCACGCTCGCCGGCACGCTGGGCCGGTAGAAGATGCGCGCGTAGTCGAGCCCCTTGGCCTTCCAGTGCTCGATGCCCTTGCGCATGTCGAGCAGGTCGGCCCGGCCGATCAGGTCGTCGAAACGACGAACGCCGACCTGGGCCATCAACTCGCGCAGTTCCTCGGCGACGAAGAAGAAGTAATTCACCACGTGTTCGGGCTGGCCGGTGAACTTCTTGCGCAGCACCGGATCCTGGGTGGCAACACCCACCGGGCAGGTGTTGAGGTGGCACTTGCGCATCATGATGCAGCCTTCGACCACCAGCGGCGCGGTGGCAAAGCCGAACTCGTCCGCACCGAGCAGGGCGCCGATGAGCACATCGCGACCGGTCTTCATCTGACCATCGACCTGCACCCGGATGCGGCTGCGCAGACGGTTGAGCACCAGCGTCTGCTGGGTCTCGGCGAGCCCCAGTTCCCATGGCGAGCCGGCATGCTTGATCGACGACCAGGGGCTGGCACCGGTGCCGCCATCATGTCCGGCGATCACCACGTGGTCGGCCTTGGCCTTCGCCACCCCCGCGGCAACCGTGCCGACACCGATCTCCGACACCAGCTTGACCGACACATCGGCCTTCGGGTTGGCGTTCTTCAGATCGTGAATGAGCTGGGCCAGGTCCTCGATCGAGTAGATGTCGTGGTGGGGCGGCGGCGAGATCAGCCCGACCCCGGGCACGGAGTGCCGCAGGAAGCCGATGTACTCGGACACCTTGTGGCCGGGCAACTGCCCCCCTTCACCGGGCTTGGCGCCCTGCGCCATCTTGATCTGAATCTGGTCGGCATTGACCAGATACTCGGTGGTCACGCCGAAACGACCCGAGGCCACCTGCTTGATGGAGGAACGCAGACTGTCGCCGGCCTTGAGTTCGAGGTCGCGCTCGATGCGCTTGTCGCCGATGATCTGCGACAGCTTCATGGCCTTGGTGATCGGCTTGAAGCGCATCGGGTCCTCGCCGCCCTCGCCGGTGTTGGAGCGACCGCCGATCCGGTTCATCGCAACCGCCAGCGTGGTGTGGGCCTCGGTCGAGATCGAACCCAGCGACATCGCACCGGTGGCGAAGCGCTTCACGATCTCCTTGGCCGGCTCGACCTCGTCCAGCGGCACCGGCGGCCCCGCCGGCTTGATCTCGAACAGGCCGCGCAGCGTCATGTGGCGGCGGGTCTGGTCGTTGATGATGCGCGCGTACTCCTTGTAGGAGTCGTACTTGCCCGAGCGGGTGGCGTGCTGCAGCTTGGCGATCGCGTCCGGCGTCCACATGTGCTCGTCGCCACGGATGCGGAAGGCGTAGTCACCACCGGCATCGAGCATGTTTGCCAGCACCGGATCGGGGCTGAACGCACGCTTGTGCAGGCGGATCACCTCCTCCATGACTTCGAACACGCCGATGCCTTCGACCTGGCTGTTCGTGCCCGTGAAGTACTTGTCGCACAGCGCTTGCTGCAGGCCGACCGCCTCGAAGATCTGGGCACCGGTATAGGACATGTAGGTCGAGATGCCCATCTTGGACATGACCTTCATCAACCCCTTGCCGATCGCCTTGACGAAGTGCTTGACGTACTTGGCGGCAGCCTCCGCATCACCGGCGAGCGCGGCCAGCGACTCCATGGCCAGGTAGGGATGGACAGCCTCGGCGCCATAACCCGCGAGCACTGCGAAATGATGCACCTCGCGCGCGCTACCCGTCTCGACCACCAGGCCGGCACGGGTCCGCAGCCCCTTGGTCACCAGATGCTGGTGGATCGCCGACAAGGCCAGCAACGCGGGTATGGCGACGTTGTCCTCATCCACGTTGCGATCGGAGACGATCAGGATGCTGTAACCCAGTTGCACGGCATCCTCGGCTTCCGCGCACAGCGAGGCCAGACGCGCTTCCACGCCTTCCTTGCCCCAGGCAACCGGATAGCAGATGTCGAGCACCGTCGATTTGAACTTGTCCTTGGTATAGCGCGCAATGTTGCGGATCTTCGCCATGTCGGCGAAATCCAGCACCGGCTGCGTCATTTCCAGGCGGAACGGCGGATTGATCTCGTTGATCTCGAGCAGGTTTGGCCTCGGTCCGATGAAGGACACCAGCGACATCACCAGCTGCTCGCGAATGGGATCGATCGGCGGATTGGTGACCTGCGCGAAGAGCTGGCGGAAGTAGTTGTAGAGCGGCTTTTCCTTGCTCGAAAGCACCGCCAGCGGGGAATCGTTACCCATCGAGCCGGTGGCCTCTTCGCCCGCCTTGCCCATCGGTTCGAGGATGAACTTGACGTCCTCCTGCGTATAGCCGAAGGCCTGCTGGCGATCGAGCAGCGACGTCTCGGACGACGGCGGCGTGGCGTCGTGCGGTGCCTCCACCTCGTCTAGCTTGATGTTGATCCGCGACAGCCAGTCGGTATAGGGCTTGGCGTTGGCGAGCGAGTCCTTCAGCTCCTTGTCGTCGATGATGCGCCCCTGCTCCATGTCGATCAGGAACATCTTGCCCGGCTGCAGACGCCACTTCTTGACGATGCGGCTGTCCGGGATCGGGAGCACACCGGACTCCGAAGCCATCACCACCAGATCATCATCAGTCACGAGGTAGCGTGCCGGACGCAAGCCGTTGCGGTCGAGCGTGGCCCCGATCTGACGCCCGTCGGTGAACGCGACCGCCGCCGGACCGTCCCACGGCTCCATCATTGCCGCGTGGTATTCGTAGAACGCGCGACGCTTCTCGTCCATCTGGGTGTGCGACTCCCAGGCCTCGGGAATCATCATCATCATCGCGTGCGCCATCGAATAGCCGCTCATCACCAGCAGTTCGAGCGCATTGTCGAACGCCGCGGAGTCGGACTGTCCGGGGTAGATCAGCGGCCAGATCTTCTCGAGATCGGCACCGAGCAGCGGAGAAGACACGCCCTTCTCGCGCGCGCGCATCCAGTTGTAGTTGCCGCGCAGCGTGTTGATCTCACCGTTGTGTGCGATGTAACGGAACGGATGCGCAAGGTTCCACTTCGGGAAGGTATTGGTGGAAAAGCGCTGGTGCACCAGCGCGAGCGCCGACACCGCGCGCGGATCGACCAGATCCAGATAGTAATCACCGACCTGAGTGGCCAGCAGCAAGCCCTTGTAGTTGACCGTGCGCGTGGACATCGACACGAAATAGAATTCGCGCCCATGCTTGAGCTTCAGCGACATGATCGCGTTGGCAGCGCGGCGGCGCGCGATGTAGAGCTTGCGCTCGAGCGCCTCCGGCACCATCACGTCGGGACCCCGCCCGACGAACACCTGACGGATGACCGGCTCGGTCGCCTTGACCGCCGGCGACATGGGCATGTCGGGATTTACGGGCACGTCGCGCCAGCCAAGCACCACCTGGCCTTCGGCACGGATCGCGCGCTCGATCTCTTCCTCACAGGCCAGGCGCGAGGCCTGCTCCTTGGGCATGAACACGATCCCGACACCGTACTCGCCGGGCGCGGGGAGCGTGATGCCGTGTCCGGCCAGATCCTCGCGGTACAACTGGTCCGGAATCTGGATCAGGATGCCGGCGCCGTCGCCTTGCAGCGCATCGGCACCGACCGCACCCCGGTGGTCGAGATTCTTGAGGATCTCGAGCCCCTGGGTAATGATCTCGTGGGTCTTCCTGCCTTTGATATGGGCGACGAACCCAACGCCACAGGCATCATGTTCATTGACCGGGTCGTAAAGACCCTGCTTTTGGGGGAGATCCATCATGCTCTTCCTCAACACTTGACATCGACCGGACGCTGCCGGAGCGGGACACGGGTTTCATCGGCAAGCAAAAAGCGCACCAATATAGTGCGCAGGCCAAAAAAAACCGGCTCACGAGCAGGCCGGCTTCCGTCGGCCGGCGCACGCGCACGCGACCTCAACTCACAATTCAGGCGGACTTGTGAATATACGCGGGTACCCCCCGCGATTCAAGAATTTTTCTTGCAACGCGGCAAGGCGCTGATAACTTAGAAGATTTCGCCGATGGCGAAGAGGCGGCGATGCTCCTTGATGGCGTAGCGGTCGGTCATTCCGGCAATATAGTCGGCAATGGCACGCGGCTTGTCGGCCTCGGCGCGGCGCTGATACTGCGGCGGCAGGAGCCGAGGATCGGACATGAAGGCACCGAACAAATCGGTCACGATCCTCCTGGCCTTGTCCGTCATACGCAAAACCTGATAATGGCGATAGAGGTTATCGCGCAGAAACTTCTTCAACGCCACCAAACTGGGGCGCAGCGCATCCGAGTACGACACGAGTCGGGGCGCAAGGTGCACATCTTGGTGCATTTCAATATTGTTTAGCACAATATTGGTGCGCGTTTGCTCGACTAGGTCGCAGACCATCAAGTTGATCATGCGCCGAATCGTCTCATGCACCAGTTTGCGGCCACCAAGCCCCGGCCAAGCTGCCTCGACCAGCGTCCGCTGTGCGCGGAACACTTCAACCTCGTCCAGTTGCTCCAGGGTAATCAAGCCCGAACGCAGCCCGTCGTCGATATCGTGATTGTTATAGGCGATTTCGTCCGCGAGATTGGCGAGTTGCGCCTCCAGAGAGGGTTGCCGCCCCTCCAGGAAACGGCGCCCAAGATCCCCCAGCCGCTCCGCGTTCGCACGCGAGCAGTGCTTGAGTATGCCTTCCCGGGTCTCGTACATCAGATTGAGGCCGTCGAACGCGGCGTAACGCTCTTCGAGAAGATCGACGGTGCGGAGTGACTGCAGGTTGTGCTCAAAGCCGCCTGACTCCGACATGCACTGATTTAGTGCATCCTGGCCGGCGTGCCCGAAGGGCGTGTGCCCCAAGTCATGGGCGAGCGCGATGGCCTCCGCGAGATCCTCGTTCAGCGCCAAGGCGCGGGCAATGCTGCGCGTGATCTGCGCGACTTCTATCGAGTGTGTGAGCCGGGTGCGAAACAAGTCACCCTCGTGATTCACGAACACTTGCGTCTTGTACTCCAAGCGACGAAATGCCGTTGAATGCACGATACGATCGCGGTCACGCTGAAATTGCGTGCGCAGGCTGGGCGCCGGCTCGGCGTGCACCCGCCCGCGGGACAAGGCCTCCGAACACGCGTAAGAGGCCAGGCCACTCACTGCAACGCCCCGGCCAGCACGTGCTGAAGCAGATACCGAGCGGGCATCGGTGTGTAATGCCCGCGGCCGTCGAAATGCCTCGGCACGGCAGATGCATGCCCCCGTTGTCCGGCCGCCACCGATCCCAGCGCGGCGCTCACGCGCTACACGCCTCAATGGCTGCGACGATGTCCGCCTCCGCGACGTCCGCTCGAATCACCGCGGAACCGATGGACTCCAGCAAAATCAGGCGCAGGCGCCCCGCCTCGACCTTCTTGTCCCCGGCCATCAACTCGAGGTAGCGCGCTGCTCCCAGACCCGAGGGGCCTCGCACCGGCAGACCTGCGCGGCCAAAGAGCGCCGCAATCCGGTCAACCGCCGATGCGTCGATCAAGCCCAATCGCTGCGACAGCACCGCGGCCATCATCGTCCCCGCCGCTACCGCTGCTCCGTGCAGCCATGCGCCATAACCCATTCCGGCCTCGATCGCATGGCCGAAGGTATGCCCCAGGTTCAGCAGCGCACGCATGCCCTGTTCGGTCTCGTCCGCGGCCACCACCTCGGCCTTGTTCGCGCAGGAACGTTCGATCGCATACTCAAGGGCTGCGACATCGCGCGCGCGCAAGCGCTCGACGTTGGTCTCCAGCCATTCGAAGAAAGGCAGATCGCGAATCAATCCGTACTTGATCACTTCCGCAAGACCCGCACTCAGTTCCGCATCCGGCAAGGTGTCGAGCGTCGCGACATCGGCAAGCACCAACTTGGGCTGATAAAACGCCCCGATCATGTTCTTGCCCAGTGGATGGTTGATTGCCGTCTTGCCCCCCACGGACGAGTCGACCTGCGACAAAAGCGTGGTTGGTACCTGGATGAACGGCATGCCGCGCTGGTAGCTCGCAGCGGCAAAACCGGCAACGTCGCCCACCACGCCACCGCCAAGTGCGATGAGTGTCGTGGAACGCTCACAGCGCTCGGTCAGCAGATGATCGAAAATGAGGTTCAGCGTCTGCCAGGTCTTGTTGTGTTCGCCGTCCGGCAGCACCACGGAGGCCACCTTCACTCCGTTCGCCTCAAGCGCAGACTGGAACCGTTCGAGATAGAGCGGGCCGACCACATCATTGGTCACGACGGCCACGCGGCGCGTCTTGATATGGGGAAGTACCAGGGAAGCGTCGGCCAGCAGATCGCGGCCGATCAGAATCGGATAGGCCCTCTCAGCGAGGGCCACATTCAGGGTGCGCATGGGTTGCCAGATACTCCTCTATCGCCTGTTCCACATGCCGCACCATACCACCAGGGTTGCCCCTTCCGCCATCGATCACAATGTCGGCAACTTCCCGATAAAGCGGATCCCGCTCCCGGAACAAGGCCTCAATCTTCTCTTTCGGGTTGGGAACCTGCAGCAACGGCCGCGACTTGTCGTTGCGGGTCCGCTCCCAAAGAATGCGCGGCGGCACGTTGAGATAGACCACCAACCCACGTTGCGTGAGCAGCGCCCGATTGTCCGCCGACAACACCACCCCGCCCCCCGTCGCGAGCACCAAACCGTCTTCCCGGGTGAGCTCGTCCAGCAACTGGCTCTCCCGTCGCCGGAATCCCGACTCACCCTCTATCTCGAAGATCGTCGTGACCTTGACCCCGAGCCGGGCTTCCAGCTCATGATCGCAATCTACAAATCGATGACCATGCCGGCGGGCATATTCTCGACCAACCGTCGTCTTGCCCGCCCCCATCAAGCCAATCAACACCACCAATGGGCGGCGGGCGTCCTGCGCACAGCCCATCGAATCACCGTAGCGACAAGTCTTCGCTGACGATACGCGGGGTAATGAAGACCAGCAGTTCCTTCTGGTTGGAGATCGTCTGGGTATTGCGGAACAAGGCTCCGACGACAGGCAGTTCGCCCAGCACCGGAATGCGTGCAACCGACTTCGACTCGTCCTCCTCGAAGATTCCCCCGATCACGACCGTTCCACCGTTCTCGACGAGCACCTCGGTACGAACATTCTTGGTATCGACCGCAGGCACATCAAAGCGCGCATCGAATCGCGGCTGGTCCTTGTTCACAACCACCTGCAACTGCACTCGGCCGTCCGGCGTGATCTGCGGACGTACGCGCAAGGACAGCACCGCCTTCTTGAAGGACGTACTGGTCGCACCGGAACTGGTGGCCTCCTGATAGGGAATCTCCGTACCTTGTTCGATCGACGCTTCAACCTGGTTTGCGGTCAGAACACGCGGACTGGAAACGATACGCCCCCGGCCATCCGACTCAAGCGCACTAAGCTCCAGATTCAAGAAGCGGGTCGCCGCGTTGTTCCAGAGCACCATGGACAACGCCCCTGAGCCCGCCGGGGCCGGCAGATTGAGGTTGAGACCACCAGGCACCGAAGTGGCAGGCGCCTGCGGGTCGAATGTACCGGTACCGACGATTTGTCCGGCGTTGTATGCGGTGCTCTCCAGGCCGCCGCCAATGGTGCCCTGGCGAATGGGGCGACCACTTGCATCGTAGCCGACCACTCGACCGCCGACACCGCCGATCCCCAGGCGCACACCAAGATCGCGTGAGAACTCTTTGGTGGCCTCCACGATTCGGGCTTCGATCAACACCTGCCGCGGCGGTACATCGATCTCGCCCAGCAGTCTCCGCACATCGGCGAGCCGCGATCCAACGTCAGTCGCGAAGATCTTATTGCTGCGCTCGTCGAACGCTACGCTACCACGCGCGGAAAGCACCGAGCGCTCATTGCCCTTGAGGAACTCGACGACCTCCTTGGCCTTGTGATAATTGACCTGGAAGCTCTCGGTCTGCAACGGCTCAAGATCTCCGATCTGTGCCATCGACTCGAGCTGCAGCTTCTCCCGCGCCGCCAACTCCTCCGACGGTGCAATCCAGATCACGTTGCCGTTCTTGCGCATGTCCAGACCCTTGGCCTGGAGAATGATGTCGAGCGCTTGATCCCACGGCACATCCTTGAGACGCAGCGTGAGGCTGCCCTGCACGGAATCACTGGTAACGATGTTGAAGTTGGTGAAGTCAGCGATGACCTGAAGCACCGAACGCACATCGATATTCTGGAAGTTCAGCGACAGCTTCTCGCCACCGAACTCGCCAGGGCGCAGCCCCTGCACAAGCCTGTTCGGATCCTCGACCTGACGCCTGACCTCAAGAACAAACTGCGTATCGCTTTGATAGGCATTGTGCTCCCACATTCCAGACGGCGTCACGACCAGCCGGACGTTGTCTCCCTGTGGTTGCGTGGCGATGGCCGTCACCGGCGTACCGAAATCGGTCACGTCCGATCGCCGACGCAGGTGCTCCGGAACCGATGCACCGATGAAGTCCACTACGAGATTTCCGCCCTGCGGACGAATATCGATACCAGTATCGGGACTCGACAGTTGCACGACGATGCGCGCCTCACCGTCCTTGCCCCTGCGGAAGGTAATGTCCTGGATACTTTTCGGGACGCCCCCGATATCGGAACGAGCCGGCGCGAAATTCGCGCTCGCCGCCGCTGCGGGCACGGCTGCAACCTCCGTCGAACGGGACGCCAGCGCAATGATCACTTCACGCCCATCTGCGCTCGTTTCGTAAGGAACCACCCGGTCCATATTGAGCACGAGCCGGGTTCGATCGCCCGCCTGCACGATATTCGCGCTACGGAGTTCGCCGGTGGAGATGTTCTGCGACGTCCGACCAAGCGCGTTCACCGTTCCGGGGAAATCGAACGCGATCCGCGCGGGGTTGGCTACGCTGAAACTCGCAGGGGGATTGGTGAGTGCATCCCTGAGGCGAATCCGGACGAAAACGGTGCCCGCTTGCTCCGTGACGTCCAGGGCCTCGATGCTGTTGGACGCAACGGCGGGTGACGTGACGCTCTGAGCGTGCGCGGTTGCCGACGGCAGAACCACCAGAGACGCAGTTGCGAGCAGTGCCGATATAATTTGACGTTTCATTAGTGTGACTCCTACCGCTCCTGCAAAAGCAATTTACTGGTTCGTTCGATCCAGTTGCCATTCAAATCCTCGACCAATTCGACCAATGTCAACTCGGTCTCCTTGATGTCCAGAATTACGCCATGGTTCTGCCCCATGTAGTTGCCGGTCCTGACCGAGTGCAGGGTTCCGGAAACAGACACCAAGGCCTCGGACCGCCCGTCCTGCTGCAGCACGCCAACCATCGAAATGGATTCGAGCGGATACGATTCGAGCGGCTCGCGCTGACGCGTCATATCAGGCCCACCAACCGCTTCGGGGCGGATCTCCGGTGCGATGCGCGTCGTCGCAAACGGGGTGAGCTCCCCTGCCTGGTCGTAGTCGACCACGGGGAAGACCTTCATTTCCGGCAACGGCTTCACCGACCCCCGCATGCCTCTTTCCTGCTGGGCCATCCACTGCCTCAGATCGTCTTGTTCCGCAGCACAGCCAACCAAGCCGGCGCTCACAAGCAACACACTCAAAAGTCGTATGCGCATAGTCATCTTCTACCCTGAGCCCCGCCCTGCTGCGCCTGCTGCTGCGCACGAATCTGTGCCAGTTCCTCTTCGTCCAGATAGCGATACGTAACGGCTCTTGCATCGAAACGCAACTCGCCCTCCGGCAGCCGTTCCATGGCGACGTTATTCAAAGTGACGATACGCGGCATCTTCGCGACGTCGGTGGCGAAAGCACCCAGGTCGTGGTAGTCGCCGATGATCCGGACCTCGATGGGCATCTCGGCGTAGAAATCCTTCACGACATCCGAACCTGGCTTGAACAACTCGAACATCAACCCGCGACCAATGCCAGCCTGGTTGATATCGGCCAGCAAGGAATCCATCTCGGCACGGTTCGGCAACTGCTTCAGCAAGGCCCCGAACTGGCGGTCGGTCTCGTCGAGCTGGCGCCGGTACTCATCGAGATTGACCGCGAGCGACTTCTTGCGCGACCAGTCCTGACGCAGTTGCTGCTCTTCGCGCTGGGCAGTTTCAAGCGACTCGGTCTGGACTCGCCAGTCGAACCACCAAGCCGCCGCGACCGTCAAAACGAAGACGCCGATAAAAACCGCGATCCGGGGAGCCGCCGGCCATTGACCGGGGTCATTCGGGTCAAGATTGCGAAAATCATTGGAAATCTGCTCGAAATCGAGACTGACCCCTTTCTTGCCCGCCTTCATCGAATCATCTCCTCTTCTTCTGAGGCCGAGCGGACGATCGTGATGTTCAGAACGAACTCGCTGACGCGCCTCGCGTCGAGTGTCGCCGCCTTCACCTCGACCAACCCTGGCGCGGTCAGAAACGGCGACTGCTCCAGATTGCGCATGAGATGTGATACGCGTGAATTGGTCTGGGCGTAGCCGGTAAGCGTGACGACCGCGCCGCTCTGTTTGACTGTCCGGAGGTACACACCCTCTGGCATGGCCTTCACCAGTTCATTGAAAAGATGAACCGTCTCGGCCCTGTTACCCTGCAGCGACTCGATGACCCGCTTGCGCGCGAGCAAGGCCTCGATCTGCTCGCGCAGGCTACGGATCTCGGCAATCTCCTCGTCGAGGGACTTGATTTCGGCCTTGAGGAAATTGTTACGGGCTGTCTGCTCCGATATCTGGCCTGCGATGACCGAGTGAACCAAGAAACCTATGGCTGCACCCAGAACGACCATCAGGACAGTGACGACGTAAAACTGCGATTTTCGCTCGCGGCGCTTGTGCTCGCGATGCGGGAGCAGGTTGATACGGATCATGTATCGAACCTCCGGAGTGCGAGACCGCACGCAACCATCAGGGCTGGCGCGACTGCGAGCAGACTCTTGGGGCGAACCTTCGATGAGAGTGCCATGCCCGCGAACGGGTTGGCGACCGTGGTTTCGACCTGCGTACGGCCCTTGACGACCTCGGCGAGCCCGGGGATGACCGCACAGCCGCCGGCAAGCACGATGTGGTGGACTTCGTTGTACTGCGTCGAGGTGAAGAAGAACTGCAGCGCGCGGGAGATCTCAAGCGCAACGCTATCGAGGAACGGACGCAGCAGGTCGCGTTCGTAGTCCTCCGGCAGTTCACCCGACATCTTAGCTGCCTCGGCCTCATCGGCGCTCATGCCGTACTGACGGGCAATGTCCTGGGTAAGCTGGTTACCCCCCAGTGGCTGCTCGCGGCTGTACAGTTGACGCCCGTTGCGCAGAATGGTGACGCTGGTTCCGGTCGCACCGATATCCACCAGGGCAACGATCTTGTCCTTGGCCGCCGCCGGCAACTGCCGACTGACCAGTTCGAACGCGGCTTCGGCGGCGAACGACTCGACATCCACGATCGCTGCCTTCAACCCCGCCGCTTCGGCGGCGGCGACGCGATCCTCGACCTTCTCCTTGCGGGAGGCCGCGATGAGCACCTCAACGTCGTCTGGGCTCGCCGGCGACGGACCGATGACCTGAAAATCGAGATTGACCTCGTCCAGCGCAAACGGGATGTACTGGTTGGCCTCTGATTCGACCTGGATCTCCATGTCCTGCTCGCGCAGACCGTCCGGCAGCACGATCTTCTTCGTAATCACCGCCGATGCCGGGAGCGCCACGGCAACTTGCTTGATGCCGGAACCGAGTCGTCGCAACGCACGCTTGACGGCATCGCCGACCCCTTCGAGGTTGGCGATATTCCCGTCAGACACCGCATCGCGGGGCAACGGCTCTATGGAGAAACGTTCGACGCGGTAGCCGTCCTTCTCGCTGCCCGACAACTCAACCATCTTGACTGATGAAGATGAGATATCGAGACCAGCCAGCGGACGCACCTTCGAACCAAACAATCGTAAGTCGATCACAAAGAAAATCCTGTAATTTCTTTATGTTAGGCGCTAATGATACATGCTTACTTTAAATGCTAGCAACAAACGATACAAAGTGTAAAGCAAAAGCTTGACAGACGGCACTGGAGCGGGCTCACCCCCCTCCGTATAATCCGGTCTCAACCTGAACTTTGGATACTCGATGCGCTGGGTTCTCTACCCCTTCCTGCTGGTCGTCACCGTCGCCGTACTCTGTCTTGCCGCACTCGGCACCGCGGTGGCCCTCGCCTGGCCGAAGCTCCCTTCGCTGGAGGTACTTACGGACTATCGCCCGAAGGTTCCGCTTCGAGTATACACAGCGGATGGCTACCTGTTAGGGGAGTTTGGCGAGGAACGGCGCGCGCTGGTTGCCATCAATCAGGTTCCCGTCACCTTGCGCCAGGCGATTCTCGCCGCCGAGGACGAGCGCTTCTACGAACATCCGGGCATCGACTTCATCGGACTTGGGCGCGCCGCGCTGGCGAACTTCGCTTCGGGCGAACGCGGGCAGGGTGCATCCACGATCACGATGCAGGTGGCGCGCAACTTCTTCCTGTCACGTGAGAAGACGTACAACCGCAAGCTCTACGAGGTCTTGCTGTCGCTGAAGATCGAGCAGAACCTCACCAAGGACCAGATCCTGGAGCTGTACATCAACCAGATCTTCCTCGGCCAGCGCGCATACGGCTTCGCTTCGGCCGCCCGGATTTACTTCGGCAAGCAGGTGGACGAACTCAACCTCGCCGAGGCCGCGATGCTCGCCGGGCTACCCAAGGCGCCTTCGCTGTTCAACCCGGTCACCAATCCGCGCCGCGCGGAGATCCGCCAGCAGTACGTGCTGCGCCGCATGCTCGACGCCGGATTCATCGACCGCGCGGCGTTCGAGACGGCGCGCAACACGCCGATCAAGCTCGCCGCCTCGGCCCGTGTGGCGGTTTCGACCGGGAATCCCCTGCACGGCGATTATGTGGCGGAAATGGCACGTCAGATCGCAGTGGAGCAGTTCGGGGAGGACGCCCACAACCTGGGCATCCGCATCATCACCACGGTCACCATGGCCGACCAGACGGCGGCCTACCATGCGCTGCGCAACGGAGTGATGGAGTTCGACAAGCGCCGGGGCTATCGCGGCCCGGAAGCGTTCGTCGATCTGGGCGGCGGTGCCAACGAGGAACGCCTGGAAGACCTCCTGGCCGACTACCGTGACTATGACGATCTGCTCGTCGGCCTGGTGATCGAAGCCAATCCCAAGGAGGTCAAGGTCTATCGGCGCGGCACCACGCACACCATCAGCGGCCCGGGGCTGGGATTGGCCGCGCCGATGCTCGCCGAGCGCGCGCCACAGACACGGCGCATACGCCCCGGCGCGGTGGTGCGGATTCGCGACACAGGCGAGAAGGGCTGGGAAATCGTCCAACTCCCCGAGGTAGAGGCCGCCATCGTTTCGGTCGACGCCAATACCGGCGCGGTGCGCGCCCTGGTCGGCGGCTTCGACTTCGACCGCAGCAAGTTCAACCACGTCACCCAGGCATTGCGCCAGCCAGGCTCCAGCTTCAAGCCCTTCATCTATTCGGCGGCGCTCGAACGCGGTTATTCACCGGCCACTTATGTCGAGGACGAGCCCCTCTACTTCCCGGCTGGCGTGACCGGCAGCAAGGCCTGGGAGCCCAAGAACTACGACGGTAAGTTCGACGGACCGATGACCATGCGCGACGCCTTGGTCCGCTCCAAGAACATGGTTTCGATCCGTCTGCTGCAGTCGATCTCGCCCACCTATGCGCAGGATTTCATCACCCGCTTCGGCTTCGAGGCGGAACGTCATCCCGCCTACCTCACCATGGCACTCGGCGCCGGTTCGGTCACGCCGTGGCAGGTTGCGGGCGGTTATGCAGTGTTCGCCAACGGCGGCTACAAGATCGAGCCATACATCGTCAGTGAGATCATCGACGGCAATGGCCGGACCATCGCCAAGATCGACCCGCCGGTCGCCGGCCAGAGCGCGCCGCGGGTGCTCGATCCGCGCAACGCGTGGCTCATGGACTCGATGATGCGCGATGTCGTCAACCGCGGCACGGCCGCTCGGGCCAAGTCTCTGGGCCGCAACGACCTGGCCGGCAAGACCGGAACGACCAACGACTATGTCGACGCCTGGTTTGCCGGCTACAACCCGGATCTGGTCGCGGTCGCGTGGATGGGCTATGGCCAGCCGCGCAACCTGGGCCGGGGCGAAACCGGTGGGCGCGCCGCGCTGCCGATCTGGATCGACTACATGCGGACTGCGCTCAAGGACGCGCCACAACGCGAGCGCCCGCGCCCACCGGGCCTGTCGCCGATTCGCCACGAAGGCATGGCCGGCACCGACTATTACTATCAGGAAAACAGTCCGCCCGAGCCGCTACATCCGCAGTTGCCGGACATTCCGGAACTGCGCTACTTCCTGCCCGATTTCGGCCAAGGCCCAGGAGGGGCACCCTCGGCCGTCCCCGCGCAAGCGCCTGCGCCCGTGGAAGACCGCGTGCCGGCACCAGTCGTCGATCGCTCCCCAACGCCGATACGACGCTGAGGGTACAAACCGGCCGCCGTAGCAAGCCGCGCCGCGTGAGTGTGGCGCGGCGGCACCCGGCGGGCGCGACCGACCCGCCTACCGCGGCTGAACCGGCGTCACGCGCCCGGCGCGACGACGGCCGCCGAGCCCGACTGTTCGCTCACGACGCGCGACAGGGTGGCATACAACTCGGCACCATCGCGACCGGCGATCCATCCGCCCGCCTCCGGCCTGAAGTGATACCCGCCGGAGCGGGCCGCCACCCAGATTTCCCTTGCCGCACTGTGTCGGTTGATGATGACTTTGCTTCCGTTCTCGAACTCCACCTCGAGAATTCCGCCGGGCTTGGCCTCGATGTCGAGTTCCGCGCCACACTCCTCGAGTGCGGCCTCGATGCGCTCCAGTTCCGCCTCCGCCAGCGCGTTGAATGCGGATTCATCCATGTTCGTTCCTTCTGATAGCATTCCGGTTTTACCTGACGCCCGAGCCATGCCCCGCATGCCCGTATCGACCGCCCTCGTCGCGCTCACCCTGCTGCTTTCGGGCTGCGGGCTGAAGGGGCCGTTGTACCTGCCTCCACCGCCTGCGGCCGATGCCTCTGCTCCGGCCGCCGATCATAACAACAAAGCCGGCGAAGCCGCCGCCTGAACGCTCATGACCCACCCCCTTCCAAACCCCGGGCTGGTGCCCGGCCCCCATGGCCTGAAGCTGGAAGACGTCGATCTTGCCAGTATTGCCGAACGTTTTGGCACGCCCACCTACGTCTATTCGCTGGCCGAACTGCGCGCCGCCTACTGCGCCTGGCGCGACGCGCTGAGCGGGCGTCGCTCAAGCATCAGCTACGCCGTCAAGGCCAACTCCAACCTGGGCATCCTGTCACTGTTCGCCCGCCTTGGCGCGGGGTTCGACATCGTGTCCGGGGGGGAACTCGCGCGCGTGCTCGCGGCCGGCGGCGCGCCCAGCAAAGTGGTTTTTTCCGGCGTGGGCAAGACCCGTGCAGAGATGGCGACGGCGCTCGAAGCTGGCATCCGCTGTTTCAACATCGAATCCGAAGCCGAACTGCTGCGCTTGAACGAGGTCGCCGGGGAGCTCGACAAGCGCGCGCCGATCGCGTTCCGGGTGAATCCGGACGTCGATCCCAAGACTCACCCCTACATTTCCACCGGTCTCAAGAGCAACAAGTTCGGCGTTGCCATCGAGCAGGCCGAGGCCTTGTACCACCGGGCCGCCGCGCTAGACCACGTCGCCGTCAGCGGCATGGCCTGCCACATCGGCTCGCAGTTGCTTGATCCGGCGCCGATCGCCGAGGCCGCGGACAAACTGCTCGCGCTGGCCGACCGCCTCGCCGCCGCGGGCATCGTGCTGGACCACATCGACTTCGGCGGCGGCCTGGGCATCCGCTACCGCGACGAGCAGGCACCCGAACTCACGACCTACCTCCAGCCGCTGCTGGAGCGTTGCGCTGGTCGCACAGAGGAGCTTTGCTTCGAGCCCGGCCGTTCGCTGGTCGGCAACGCAGGCCTGCTGCTGACGCGTATCGAGTATCTGAAGCCCGGCGTGGAGAAGAGCTTTGCCATCGTCGACGCAGCGATGAACGACCTCGCCCGCCCCGCCCTCTACGACGCCTATCACGAGGTGGTCGCCGTCACGCCGCGCGACATCCCGGCGACCTGCTACGAGATCGTCGGCCCGATCTGCGAGAGTGGCGACTTCCTCGCCCACGATCGCCAGCTGGCGCTCGCGACCGGGGATCTCGTCGCGATTCTCTCGGCGGGTGCCTACGGCATGACCATGAGCTCGAACTACAACACCCGCCCCCGTGCGGCCGAGGTCATCGTCGATGGCAAGCAGATGATTCTGGTACGCGAGCGCGAGCCACTGGAAAGCCTGTTCGCGCTGGAGCACCGTCTGCCGTAACCCAGGCAGCCGCCAGCGGACGCTCATGCCCATTCTTACCCGGACGTTCTCGACGGTGCGCGTCGCAAGCAAGGCGCCCAGCCGCCGTCCAGTCTTACGGCTTGCGCTGACCGCCTTGATCGCGGTGCTTGCGATCAGCGCCGCACCGGCGACCGCAGCCACCGCCACGCTGCCGCCTGCGGTCCAGGCCGAGCTCGATCGCGCCGGCATTCCTCCGGGGAACGTCTCGGCATGGGTGCAATCGGTGGACGCGACCGCGCCCAGCCTGGCGGTGAACGCCGACTCACCGATGAACCCGGCATCGGTCATGAAGCTCGTCACCGCTTTCGTCGTACTGGAGCAATGGGGCGCGGCGCAAACCTGGGACACGCGCGTCGAAACTACGGGCACGCTGCGTGACGGCGTACTCGACGGCAGTTTGTTCCTGCGCGGCGGTGGCGACCCGCTGCTGAGCGTGGAGCGGGTGTGGAAGGTATTGCGCCAGGTGCGCGCCCTGGGCATAGACCGGGTCAAGGGCGACATCGTGCTGGATGGCTCGGTGCTGGCCCTCCCGGCCCATGATCCCGATGCATTCGACGGTCGTGGGCTGCGCCCGTACAACAGCGGCCCGCACGGCATGCTGCTGCATTTCAACACCCTCAACCTCACGCTGATCCCCGGCCGCGGCGAAGGCGAACCGGTCACTGTGCTTGCGAGCCCGCCGCTGGATGGGCTGCGCATCGACAGTCGCATCCGTACCGCTGGCGGGGCCTGTGGTACCTGGTTCGCCAAGCTGGAGTCCGCCCTGGAGCGGCACGCCGAAGGCCCCCGGCTGGTGTTGTCGGGTGCGCTGCCCGCCAGTTGCGGGCGGCGTGACTGGGGCGCAGCGCCACTTTCGCCGGAGGCATTCGGAGTCGCCATGATCCGTGGGCTATGGACCGAGGTCGGCGGCCGCCTGGAAGGTCGGGTGCGCGCTGGGATCACACCTGCCGGCAGCAAGCTGCTGCTGGTCGAGACCTCCCCACCGCTCGCCGACATGGTGCGCGAGATGAACAAGTGGTCAAGCAACGTGATCGCCCGCCAGTTGCTGGCCATGCTGGGCCGCGATGCGGGTGCCGCGGTGGGACGGCTGGATGCGGTGGCCGGGGGCGTGCTCGCCGCCGGGGAACGACTGACCGCCGCAGGCCTGAACACGACAGGCCTGGTGATCGAGAACGGCTCGGGGTTATCTCGCATCGAACGCATCCGCGCGTCCACGCTGGGCCAGATGCTGGTGGCCGCGTGGCGCCGTCCCTACATGCCCGAGTTCATCGCCGCGCTTCCGGTCGCGGGTATCGACGGCACCGCGCGCCGGCGCCTGTCGGACAGCCCTGCCCGCGGTCAGGCTCACATCAAGACGGGCACCATCAACAACGTACGTGCCATTGCCGGCTACGTGCTCGACCGCCACGGCCGCCGCCACGCTGTCGTGATGATGGTGAACCACGCCAACGCGGCCGACAGCCGTGCAGCACAAGATGCGCTGCTGGAGTGGGTGTGGGCCGCCACCGACTAAGCCACCGGATACGCGTCGATCAACAGGCGACGACCGTCTCACCGTAGCGGGTCGACGCTACCGAAGCGGGTGGATGCTACCGTTCCCCCCTTACCCGCGCTCCGGCCCGCTGCGGGTACGGTCGTCAGACCGGCGGCATCGGCAGCATCTGGCGCTGGCCCAGCGCCCACCAGCCGCGTGCAACGCGATAGGTCACCCAGAGCGTGGTGCCGATCAGCACCAGCACGCCGAACAGCACCCCCACGACCGTCGCGATCAGCAGCACGCCGACCAGCGCCCACATCCAGGCAAACCAGAAGGTGCGGATCTGCCAGCGGAAATGGCTTTCCAGCCAGGTTCCGCGCACGGCATCGCGTTTGAGGTAGTTCAACACCACGGCGGCAATCGAAGGCAGGCTGGCGAGAAAGCTCGGCAATATCGCCGCCGTACCAACGAAACCGGTCAACACCGCGAGTGCGTGCAACGCATAGACGAGGTGAGTCAGCGTGACATTGCGTTCCATCGCATCCGCGGGCTCTGGCATTCCGTTCATCAAAACTCCCGTCGTGGATTCACAAGCCGAGGGAAGCCCACAACTGGTCCACCCGCGTTTTCACTTCCGGATCCATGGCGATGGGACGCCCCCACTCGCGACTCGTTTCTCCAGCCCACTTGTTGGTCGCATCCAGGCCCATCTTGCTGCCCAGGCCGGCCACGGGACTGGCGAAATCGAGATAGTCGATGGGGGTGTTGTCCACCAGCACGGTATCGCGGGTCGCATCGATGCGGGTGGTCATCGCCCACACCACTTCCTTCCAGTCGCGGATATCCACATCGTCGTCCACCACGATGATGAACTTGGTATACATGAACTGGCGCAGAAAGCTCCAGATGCCGAACATCACCCGCTTGGCGTGCCCGGGATACTGCTTGCGGATGCTGACGACCGCGAGACGATAGGAACAACCTTCCGGCGGCAGATAGAAATCCACGATCTCCGGAAACTGTCTCTGCAGCAGTGGGACGAAGACCTCGTTCAAGGCCACCCCCAGCATGGCCGGCTCGTCGGGCGGCTTGCCGGTGTAGGTCGAATGGTAGATCGGATCGCGGCGCTGGGTGATGCGCTCGATGGTGAACACCGGAAACTCCGATACCTCGTTGTAGTAGCCGGTGTGGTCGCCGTAAGGTCCCTCGGGCGCAACGTCACCCGGGTGGATGACGCCCTCGAGCACGATTTCGCTCGAGGCCGGCACTTGCAGATCGGAACCGAGGCACTTCACCAATTCGGTCTTGGCACCCCTCAGCAAACCGGCGAACTGATATTCCGACAAGGTATCTGGTACCGGCGTGACCGCGCCCAGAATGGTCGCCGGGTCGCAGCCCAGCACCACCGCAACGGGAAACGGCTGATCCGGGTGCGCCGCGCAGTGCTCGCGGAAATCCAGCGCGCCGCCGCGGTGCGCGAGCCAGCGCATGATCACGCGGTTGGGGCCCAGCACCTGCTGACGGTAGATGCCCAGATTCTGGCGTTTCTTGCCTGGTCCTCTGGTCACCACCAGGCCCCAGGTGATCAAGGGCGCCGCATCGCCCGGCCAGCAGTGCTGAATCGGCAAGCGGGAGAGATCGACCTCATCGCCGGACCAGACCACCTCCTGGCAGGGTGCGGAGCGTACCTCTTTCGGTGCCATGTTGAGCACCTGCCTGAACACCGGCAGTTTCTCCCAGGCGTCTTTCAAGCCCTTGGGTGGCTCCGGCTCCTTGAGGAAAGCGAGCAGCTTGCCCACCTCGCGCAACGGCGCCTGCCAGTCGCCGTCCGGACCAGGCTCCTCGCCCATGCCGAGCAACACGCGCTGCGGCGTACCGAACAGATTCGCCAACACCGGCACGGACTGCGGGACGCCGCGGGTCGTCGGCTTCTCGAACAACAGCGCCGGTCCACCCGCGCGCAGCACGCGGTCGGCGATCTCGGTCATCTCCAGATGGGTGTCCACCGGCACGGTGATGCGCTTGAGTTCGCCACGCACTTCGAGCTGGGCGACAAAGTCGCGCAAATCCTTGTAGTTCATTCTATATTTTCTGCATATGAGGGGCTTGACGACGTGACGACCGACCCATCCGGGATGATCTTCGGCTTACGGACAGAGTGGAACGACACGCCAGCCGCATTGTAGCGCGGGTGCCATGACTGACCGCCGAGGCGTGAAATCGATCCCGACAAGCCGCGTCGACTCGGCGCTTGACCCACCGCGTCAGCTCACCGCCGAATCGGCGCGGCGTACGTGAAGTCCGGCCGCCTCATGCAAGCGCGGGCAACTACACCCAAGCGCTGGATCACCGCACTGGAATTCAAACAAACGTTTGAGCCATAATCACCCACGGGCACCCCATACGCACACAGCTCAGGGGACACGCAACGACAAAGATCGAAAGCCCGCCAAACAATACCAAGGAGACGTCATGCACAAGCCTCGCCTGCTCGCGGCCCTGATCGGCCTGTTGGGTTCCACCAGCGCACTCGCAACCGGCCCGACCGGTGCTGTTTTTTTTGGCGACAGCCTCACCGATTCGGGCCTGTATACCCCTTTCCTGCCGCCGGGTGCGGGGCGCTTCACAACCAACCCCGGGCCGGTGTGGGCGGAGGTTTTCGCCGCGCAGCACGGCTGGAACGGCGCGCCGGTCACCCAGGGCGGCAGCAACTTCGCCGCCGGTGGCGCGCGCGTCACCCAGTTGCCGGGCATCCCGCCCAGCCCGCCGACCGACAATGCGCCGCCGCTGCGCACCCAGATCAGCAACTACCTCGCGATGAACGGCGGCGTGGCACAGACCAATTCGCTGCATTTCGTCTGGGCAGGTGCCAACGACATCTTCTTCATCGCGCCGACCCCAGCGGCGGCCACCGCCTACCTGCAGCAGACCACCGCCGAAGCGGCGGTCGAGATCGGCCGGCTGGCCGCCGCCGGGGCGCGCTACATCGTCGTGATGAACGTGCCCGACATCGGTGCGACACCGTTTGGTCAGTCTCAGGGCGCGGCCGGCGCCGCCGGGCTGACCCAGCTGTCCAGCGGGTACAACAACCTGTTGTTCGGCAGCCTGGCGGCCGGCGGCGTACAGGTGCTGGCACTCGATACCTTCAGCCTGCTGCGGGAGATCCAGGCCGATCCGCAGCGCTACGGCTTCACCAACGCGAGCCTGCCCGCCTGCGGCGCGACGCCTTCGCTGCTGTGCACCGAGGCCAACCTGATCGCACCGGGCGCCAGCGAGACCTTCGTCTTCGCCGATGGCGTGCACCCCACCACCGGGGCGCACCGCGTCATCGCCGAGTTTGCCGACGGCATGTTGGCCGTGCCGGGCCAGATCGGCCAGATGCCGGAGATGGCGGTGCGCAACCAGATCGCGCTGTCGCGCCAACTCTGGCGCAATGCGGCGATCAACCTCGGATCGGCCGAGATCGGCAGCCTCACCGGCTGGGCAAGCGTCAGTGGCGGCAGTACCGAGGTGAACAAGCTCGACGCTTCGCCGTTCGCGCTGACCGTCGGCCTGGAGCGACGCAACAGCGATGCGACCATGGCCGGTGCAGCCTTGTCGTTCAACCGCGCCAAGCCTGATTGGGGCGACACCGGCGGCTACAAGTTGCAGGACTATTCACTCAGCGTCTATGGCGGATACCGCGCAGATGCGCTGTCGCTCGCCGGCTCGCTGTCATTCGCCAAGCTCGACTACGACAGCGACCGCCACATGCGCCTGGGCAGCGCGACCCGGACGATGCGCGGTGACACCGATGGGTCGCGCTTTGCCGCGGGCGTGCAACTCGCCTACGCACTAGAGCACGGCGCGCTCAGCCATGGCCCGGTTGCGAGCCTCTTGCACCAGCGTGTGACGGTGACCGAGTTCGATGAGCGCGCATCGGACGGCAGCCTCTCCACACGCCTGTCGTACGACATGCAGAAGCGCAAGTCCACCGTGCTGTCGGCCGGCTGGCAGGCGACTTATCAGGCAGGTGCATGGGCACCGTACGGCGCGGTGATGCTGAACCACGACTTCCAGGCAAAGTCCCGCACCCTGCGCCTGCGCACCTCGGCCAGCGACGCCTGGGCCAGCCTGCCTACCGTAGGGAGCACCAAAACATACGCCAGCGTCAGCCTCGGCGCGCTCGCGAAACTCGGCGATCGCGCCCTGGTCGACATCAATCTGGACGCGGTACCGCGTCGCAAGTCACTGGAGGACACCCGACTGACGGCTTCGTTGCGCATGCCGTTCTGACAAGCCACCGGCCCGGGGCCTACACGGGAACACCCTCGGAACCGTCGCCAGCGCTTGTTCCGTGGGTGGCCGCCAGGCGGTTGGCGTGGTGACCAGAAACCGTTCGGGCTGGGCGAGATAGAAGCCCGTTCGACGGTGCTGTCGACAACCGCCCTTCGACCGGGCGAAAGGTGTGATCGTGTTGATTGCCGGGCTCACAAGGAGGATCCAAGCATGACCCAATGGCGCAAGCAGGAAGCCAACGCGGTGTATTCCGAGGCCGAAATCCAGGCCCGCCTCGCCGAAGAGCTACCGCACTGGTACTACGAAAATGGCTGGATCCGGCGCAAGTACCGCACCAGCGGCTGGAAAGCCACGCTGATGGTGATCAACACCGTCGGCCATCTCGCCGAGGCCGCCTTCCACCACCCGGACATCTCTGCCTCCTACGCCTTCGTTATCGTCAAGCTGATGAACCACGAGGCCAAGGGCGTCACCGACAAGGACTTCGAACTGGCACGCAAGATCGAAGAGGTGGTGACATGGCAGCCGGGCAAGCTGACCGATGGCGCGCTGACCGGCACCCCCGACGATCCGCGCTTCAAGTACATCAAGTACGACGAGTAACGCCCGCTTGGAGCGCTCGGCGTTGGTCTGCGCTAGCGGCACTGCGCGCCGACTTACTGGCGTCTGCATATCGGCGCGAGCCATGGCGTCGTGATGCCCCGGCGGGGCTCGAACCCCCTGAGCCCTCGCCCGCACTCATCCGGTATGCCTTGGCCACAAGGCGATGTCGGTCGGCTGTCCTGGCTCACCGTTCCAGCAGATGCCATGCCGCAACCGCCGCTGCATCCACGGTGAAGTCGCCGGCCAGAATCCGTTCGCACACCTCGGCATGCGCCATCAGCATGAACTCCGCAACCTCACCGTCGCGATTCACCGGCCGAAAGTGATCCGGCACGACCAACTCGAACACGTCCAGCCACTCATCGTGCAGCCCTTCCGTTTCCGGCCGGCAGGCATGCAGGCGGGCCTGATGACGCGCGCGCGCGGCCAGATCGGGGGGAATGCCCGCCTCCTCCGAACATTCGCGCAACAGCGTCGCCTGCGGGCTTTCGCCGCTACCTACGCCACCACCGACAAGGTTGTCGAGGCGGCCCGGGTCGATCGCCTTGCTGGCCGCACGACGCGCGATCCACATACGACCGTCGGGGGTCACCGCGTTCAAGTGCACGGCCCGGCTGCGCAGACCGAAGCGTCGAAACACGCCGCGCTCCAGCTGACACAAGGGCACGCCGCCCGCTTCGGTATCCACTGTGTTCGCACTGTTCTCGGCTATGCCGACCCCGCCATCCAGCCACACGTCATAGAGCTCGCCACGCCACGCGGCAAACCAGCCTTCTTCACGGAGCCGCGCCACCACCGCGGCCCAGCACCGGGTCAACGCGTCGCCCCGAACATCAGCGGCAAGACGCAAGCGCGGACCGTCCTCCTGGAACAGTTCCGGCGCCAGCGCCGACACGCGTTCGGCAAAGCACGGGGCCACGTGGCCGATCACCCCGCCGGCCACGCACAGCGAAAGAAAATCCGGGGGCGGCGTGTGTAATAGATCGTCGAGCAGGTTGGCAAGCAAACGGTCGGGGGGCATCAGCAGGCTCGGAGAATGTGGGGGGCGTTCGCATGTTTCCGCGCCATGGCGCGCGCGTTCCTGGCAAGACGCAGCATCGCATCACAGCCGGTCAGGTTGATCGGGGTGGTCGTGCCATCGCGCGGCCAAGCTGCGTGCTGACCGGCGAGCGGCGTATACTCGGCCCCATTCTATTCACCCGGCCCATAAAGTCACTGACTACCGTTCGGGCTGAGCCCCTCGACTGCGCCAAGGGCGAACGGAATGAGCATTTTCAAGGGCCGGGTTGATAACGGCCACCATTCGCGCGAATGTGACCGCCGATGACGAACATGCCTGACCACGTCGCAAGGGCCCGCCATGAGCGGGTCACCATCGCCGACTACGATCCCAAGTGGCCGATTCGCTTCGCTGAAGAAGCCACCCACCTCCGACAATGCCTACCCGCCGGCCTGATCGGACGGATCGAGCATTTCGGCAGTACGGCCGTACCGGGGTTGTCGGCCAAACCGATCATCGACATGATGATCGAGATCCCTACGCTGGAGGAGGTCACAAGTCGTGTCGCGCCAATTCTGCGAGCGCAAGGCTACGAGTACTTCTGGCGTCCACGCGCCGCCCATGACCCACGCCCCGCCTACACATGGTTCATCAAGCGCGAAGCCAGCGGTCGGCGCACCCACCACCTGCACTTTCTGGAACCCGGTGCGCCGGACTGGAACAGGCTGGCATTTCGCGACTACCTGATTGCCCACCCGGCGCTGGCACGCGAATACGACGCGTTGAAGCGGCGCATCGCCGCCGAGCACCCCGACGATCGCATCGCGTACGCCCGCGCCAAGACCGCCTTCATCGAACGGGTGAACGCGCTTGCCCGGGATGCGCCGGGCTGAGCGAACGGGGCGCTCAGCCCCCCTTGAAACCCGGTTTGCGCTTTTCCAGGAAGGCGCTTACGCCTTCGACAAAGTCGTCACTGGCACCACAGCGGGCGAAGGCCTCGGCCTCGCTCTGGAGTTGCGCCTCGATCTGGGCATGCGGGCTGTCCGCCAGCAGGCGCTTGATCTCGGTGTAGGCATGTCGGGGTCCGCGTTTCAGGCGCTCGACGAGTGCCGCCACCTCGGCATCCAGCGCGGCCGCCGGTACCGCCTTGTTCACCAGGCCGAGGCGCAGCGCCTCCGCGGCATCGAAGCGGTCTCCCAGCATCAGCAACTCCATGGCCTTGCGCCGCCCCACGATACGCGGCAGGAAGTAGGACATGCCACCGTCGGCGGGCAGGCCGATGGAGGCATATGCAGTGGTGAACTTCGCGTCGTCGGCACTCAGCGCCAGGTCGCAGCCCAGCATCAACGACAGCCCGAAGCCGGCGCAGGCCCCCTTTACCCGGGCGACGACCGGCTGCGGAAGCGACTGCAGGATCTCCACCGACGGGTTGATGTACTTCTCGATGATGGCCTTGAAGGTGACCTGCCGGGCCTGCGGGCTCTGGTCGAAATGACGGGCGAAGTCCTTGAGGTCGCCGCCGGCCATGAAGTGCTCGCCGGCGCCGGTCACGATCACCACTTCGACATGCTTGCGGCTGCGCAGGTCGCGCGCGCACACAAGCAAGTCCTCCATCATTTCGACCGAGAGCGCGTTGAGCACCTCGGGCCGGTTCAAGGTCAGCGTCGCCACGCCATCGGCGACTTCCAGCAATACCGTGTTGGCCATTTTGTCTCCGTCTGTTCGCAGCCGCGCCCGTCAGCACGGCAGTATGTGCTCAAGCACTCACGGGCGGACGGCGGAGTACCCCGCGCGCGCAACTGCGGGCGCGGGGCAAAATGCCTTGATCACACGCGCTCGAACACGCCGGCCGCCCCCATGCCGGTGCCAATGCACATGCTGATCATGCCATAGCGCAGCGCCGCGTCGCGCTGCATCGCGCTCATCAGCGTGGCGACGCGTATCGCGCCGGTGGCACCGAGGGGATGACCGAGTGCGATGGCACCGCCAAGCGGGTTGACCTTGGCCGGGTCCAGCTCGAGTTGGCGCATGACCGCCAAGGCCTGGGCGGCGAAAGCCTCGTTGAGCTCGACCCAGTCGATCTCGCCCTGGCTCACGCCGGCCGCCTTGAGCGCCCGCGGAATGGCCTCGACCGGGCCGATCCCCATGATGTGCGGCGGCACACCGGCAACCGAATAGCTTCGGAAGCGGGCAATCGGCGTCACGCCATAGCGTTTCACCGCGGCCTCGCTCATCAGCAACACTGCGCCGGCACCATCCGACATCTGCGAGCTGTTGCCGGCAGTGACCGAACCGCGCGCGGCAAATACCGGGCGCAGCTTAGCCAGACTGGCTATCGACGCGTCAGGGCGCGGCCCCTCGTCGGTGTCGCACACCCGCTCCACGACGCGCACCGTACCGCCCTCGCCGGGCAGGTGGGCACGCACCGTGTATGGGGTGATCTCATCGCGGAAGTGGCCGGCCGCAATCGCGGCGCAGGCGCGCTGGTTTGACTGGAGTGCGAACGCATCCTGGTCCTCGCGGCTGACTTTCCACTGCTCGGCCACCTTCTCAGCGGTCAAGCCCATGCCGAAGGCAATGCCGTAGTTCTCGCGCTTTTCGAAGATCGCCGGGTTGAGGCTGACCTTGTTGCCCATGATCTGCGGCATCACGCTCATCGACTCGGTACCGGCGGCGATCATCACATCGGCCTCGCCAAGCCGGATGCGGGCAGCGGCATCGGCCACTGCCTGCAGGCCCGACGAGCAGAAGCGATTGATGGTGATCCCCGGCACGCCTTCCGGCAAGCCGGCCAGCAGCACGCCGATGCGGGCCACGTTCATGCCCTGCTCGGCCTCGGGCATGGCGCATCCAACGATCACGTCGGCGATCTCGTTGTGATCCAATGCCGGCACCTTGGCCACCACCGAAGCCAGCACATGCGCCAGCATATCGTCCGGGCGTACGCTGCGGAACATGCCATTGCGCTTGGCCACCGGGCTGCGGGTGGCCGCGACGATGTATGCATCCTGAATCTGTTTGGTCATTTTCGTTTCCCCAATCAATTACGCAGCGGTTTGCCGGTTTCCAGCATGTGCGCAATACGTTGCTGGGTTTTCTCTTGCTTCAGCAGCTCGACGAAGAGCGCACGCTCGACGTCGAGAATCCACGCTTCGGACACCCGCGCATTGGTGTCCACCTCACCGCCGCACAGCGCCGTAGCGGCAGCGCGGGCAACCTTGTAGTCGTGCGGCGAGATGAAACCGCCTTCGGCCATGTTGGCGAGCATCATCTCGCAGGTGGCGATGCCATTGCGCCCGGCTACGGTGATCGCGCGTTCGATCATCGGCGCCCGCCAGCCCGCCTCGGCCATGCCCCGGGCGCGATGGATGGCGGCATGAAGCAGTTCCTGCGGGTTGAGGAGAACATCGTCCCCCGCCTTGGCAAAACCGAGCGACACCGCCTCCAGCGCACTCTTGGCCACCGTGGCCATGGCGACGGTCTGGAAGGCGTTCTGCACGTAGAGGAAGACATCCCCCCCGGCGGCACGCTGCGCAAGACGGTGAGCCTGCAGCGCGAATTCCTTGCAACCTCCGCCCGCCGGGATCAGGCCGACGCCCGCCTCTACCAGACCGACGTAGGACTCCAGTGCCATGACGCGGTGACCGGCATGCATCAGGAATTCGCAGCCGCCACCCAGAGCCATCCCCTGGACGGCGGCCACCACCGGCACCTGGGCATGCTTGAGTGTCATTGATGCGCGCTGGAACTTGGCCACGGTCCGCTCCAGCAGGTCGAACTGACCTCCCTTGCACGCCTCGGCAACCTGCTGCAGATTGGCGCCGACGGCGAACGGCGCCTCATGCCATACCACCAGGCCGTCCAGGTCGCGCTCGGCGCGGGCAACCGCCTCGATCACACCGTCGAGCACGCCGTCACCGATCGCATGCATCTTGGAGGTGAAGGACAGGATGCCGATGCGCGCATCAACGTCGGGTCGCACCCACAACCGTACGCCATCGCGCGCATCGGGGCTTTCCCACAGGGTTTCGCCGCGATCGGGCGCCGCTTCGCCCAGCACCTGCTCGGGGTAGAGTTGGCGGCGGTACACCGCGAGTCCGGAGCGTGGCTTCAGACTGTCGTCGGTTGCCGAATAGGAACCCCCCGCTTCATGCACGCCGTTGCGCGCGAACACCCACTCGGGCAGGGGCGCATTGCTCGTGGCGCGGCCCGCGGCGATGTCCGCCTGAATCGCGTCGGCGATCTCGCGCCAGCCGGCCGCCTGCCACGTTTCGAACGGTCCCTGGCTCCAACCAAAGCCCCAGCGCATGGCCAGGTCGAGGTCGCGTGCGTTGTCGGCAATGCTGCCCAGATGCACCGCGCAATAGTGGAAGACGTCGCGGAAAATCGCCCACAGGAACTGCGCTTGCGGATGCTCGGAGGCGCACAGACGGGTGAACTTCTCAGCCGGGTTGCGGATCTTGAGAATTTCGGCGACATCCGGCGCAATTTCGCCGCCGCTGGGCCGATAGTCCTGGCGCGCGAGGTCGAGCACCATGATCTGCTTGCCTTCCTTGCGATAAATGCCGGCGCGCGTCTTCTGCCCCAGGGCGCCCTTGGCGATCAAGGCCCGCAGCCATTCCGGCTGCTTGAACAGGGCATGCCAGGGGTCATCGGGCAGCGTCGCCTGCATGGTGCCGACGACGTGCGCAAGCGTGTCAAGACCAACCACGTCGGCGGTGCGGTAGGTCGCGCTCTTGGGGCGCCCGATCACCGGTCCGGTCAGCGCATCGACCTCGTCGAAACCCAGCCCCAACCTGGCGGTGTGGTGCATGACCGCGAGAATCGAGAACACACCCACGCGGTTGGCGACGAAATTGGGGGTATCCTTCGCGCGCACGATGCTCTTGCCGAGGCGGCTGGTAAGCCAGGTCTCGAGCGCGTCGAGCATGCCTGCGTCGGTGTCTCGGGTCGCGATCAACTCGACCAGTGGCATGTAGCGCGGCGGATTGAAGAAGTGAATGCCGCAGAAGCGCCCGCGAAGCGCGGCCGGCATGCCTTCCGAGAGCTGGCCGATGGCGAGTCCCGAGGTGTTCGAGGCGAAGATCGCGTCGGCGCCGACATAGGGTGCGACCTTGGCATAGAGGTCGAGCTTCCATTCCATCTTCTCGGCAATCGCCTCGATGATGAGGTCGCAGTCGCGCAGTTTTTCCAGGTCCGAGCCGTAGTTGGCGGCCTCGATCAAGCCGAGCCGTTCCTTGGCTGCGAGCGGCGCCGGGTCGAGCTTCTTGAGGCCGGCCAGCGCCTTGTCGGCGATCGCGTTGGGCTTGCCGCCCTCGGACGGCAGGTCGAACAACACCACCGGCACATCGGCGTTGACGCAGTGCGCCGCAATCTGCGCACCCATCACGCCGGCACCGAGCACGGCGACCTTGCGGATATTGAGTCTGTTCACTTGTTCCTCCTCGATGTGCGGGCCGCTGCGAGAGGTCATCCCCAACGGACCTGCCTGTTGATACTCATTCCGGTGCCTCGACGCGCCGCGGCAGAGCCCACCGCAGATACCTCGAGGCGTCCATTCATCAACGACCGGGGAGGCCCCTGCCCCGGTCACTCTTGCGGGATCGGCCGCTTGCGCCCCTTGTCGTCGAGCGCGACGTAAGTCAGTGTCGCCTCGGTCACCTTCACCACCACCGGATTCTCCGGATCGCGTTCGGCGAACACCTCCACATCCACCTTCACCGAGGTGCGCCCTACCGAGACCACCTCGGCGTAAACGCTGACCAGGTCGCCCACCGACACCGGCTGCTTGAAAACGAAGGAATTCACCGCCACCGTGGCGACCCGGGACTTGGCGCGGCGACGCGCCGGAATCGCACCGGCAACGTCGACCATGGACATGATCCAGCCGCCGAAGACGTCGCCTGCCGGGTTCAGATCCGCCGGCATTGGCATGACACGCAGCGCCGGCTGCTTGTGCGCCGGCAGGGAGACGTGTTCTGGCGTGGCGGGAGTGGATGGATTCATGGTGTGCTCCGTCATGGTAAGTGGGATGCCAGGGACGACCCGCCAGGCGGCGCGGTCACCCGGGCATCCACCGGGTCAATGAGCCGGCACGGTAACACCATTCGGAGCGTTGGCTACCGCTTCCGCACGCACCATCCCGCGCGCCGCGAGGTAATGCATCGGACCGCCGGTAAAGGGCGCGAAGCCAGTGCCGAAAATCACGCCGGCATCGGCCAGGTCGGCATCGCCGACCACGCCCTCGCGCACGCAACGCTGCACCGCGGCCAGCAACGGGGCGACGATGCGCTCGGCCACTTCGGGCGCTGCCGCCGCGGCCGTGCCCTTGACCGCCTTACCCTGCTCCCAGCGGTAGAAGCCCTCGCCGCTCTTCTTGCCGAGCTTGCCAGACGCCACCAGTTCCATCAGCCGTTTGGGCGGTTCGGCGGCAGCATCGCCGGTGAGCGCCTTGCCCGCCGCGACCGCGATATCCAGGCCGACGGTGTCCACCAGTTCGACCGGTCCCATGGGCATGCCGAACGCCACCAGCGCCTGGTCGATCGCCTCCGGCGCCATGCCTTCGTCCACGCAGCGCAAGGCCTCGAGCATGTATGGCCCGAGCACCGCGTTCACCAGGAAGCCCGGCGCTGACCTTACGGGCAGCGGCAGTTTGTCGATGGCGCGCACGAAAGCAGCCGCATCGCGCAAAGCCTGGGCGTCGGACTGCTCGCCCTCGACCACCTCGACCAGCGGCATCATCGCCACCGGATTGAAGAAATGGATGCCCACCAGGCGCGACGGCTGGGTAAGCGCCGTGGCGATGTCCTCCAGTCGCAGACTGGAGGTGTTGGTCGCGAGAATCGCGCCGGGCGGTGCGCGTCGCTCGACGTCGGCGAACAGCGACCGTTTGGCCTCGAGATTTTCGAAGATCGCCTCGATGACCACATCGGCACGCGCCACACCATGTCCTTCCGGGTCGGGAATCAGGCGGTCGAGGGCGAAGCGCGACTGACGCCGATCGCCCTTGAACTTGCGCTCGAACAGCTTGGACGCGCGTGCGATCGCCGGCGCTATGCGCTCCACCGACTGGTCCTGCAGCGTCACCGTCATGCCGCGCAACGCGCATACGGCGGCAATGTCGCCCCCCATCACGCCGGCACCGATCACGTGCACATGGCGCGCAGCGAAATCCGACGCCTTGCCAAAGCCCTTGAGCCGCTCCTGCAGGAAGAACACTCGCACCAGGTTCTTGGCCGTCGGCGAGCGGAAGATCGCCTCCAGCGAGGCCGGGTCGGACGCCGGCACCGCCAGGGCATTGCCACCGTGCCTGGCCCACATGTCGATGATCGCGTACGGTGCAGGGTAGTGCTCGCGCCGCGCCTTGCCCTCGACCTGCTTGCGTGCTTTGCCGGCGACCACCGACTTGAGCGGACCGTTCATCAAGCGCTGCATGAAGGGTAGCCGGCGCGGCGCTCGCCCCGACGTCACCAGCATGCGTGCGGCGTTCTCCATCACGCGCACCGGCACGCAATCGTCGGCAAGCCCCAGCCTGCGGGCCTTTTTCGCGTCCACACTCTTGCCGGTCAGCATCAGGTCGAGCGCGGCGGCCGGCCCCACGACTTCGGGCAAGCGCTTCATGCCCCCCCAGCCGGGCACGATGCCCAGCATGACTTCAGGCAGCGCCAGCTTGGTGCCCGGCTCATCGACCACCAGGCGGTAGCGGCACGCCAGTGCCAACTCCAGGCCGCCACCCATGCAGTGCCCGCGGATCAGCGCCAAGGTCGGAAAGCCGAGACGGGCGATCCAGTCGAACAGCGACCAGCCGCGCTCGACCAGGCTGCGTGCCGCGTCGGCCGAATCGATGCGGGTGAACTCCTCGATGTCGGCGCCAGCGATGAATCCAGCCGGTTTCGCAGAGGCAATGATCAACCCCTTGGGCGGGTTCGATTCCAGCGCCGCGATCACCCCCGCGAGTTCGGTGAGCACTTCACCGGACAAAGTATTGGAGGTGGCGCCCGCCTTGTCGAGCAGCAGCCACGCCACGCCGTCGGGATCGCGTCGCAGGATCAGATGTTTGTAATTCACGCTCATTCCACAACTCCGGTGGCCATGACGGCCACGCATTTCAAGCATGCCGGGCGGTCCGCCCGACTCAGGAAAACTGGTGAGCGGCGCTGGCAAAGCCCACGCAGGCCGCACCGGTACCGACGTTGACCGCTCCCGTCTTGCTCATCTGACTCATCAGCACGGTCACCCCGGCCGCCTCCGCACGCGCACGGAACAAGGCGTAGGCCGGCATGGACTCGAGCCGGCGAATGTCTCCACCATAGCTCACGCAGACGCACGGCACGCTCAGGCCGCCGGCCTCGATCTCCTGCAAGGCATTGTCGAGCAAGCGTCTGAAGCCAGCCTCGAAGCCGCGCGCCTTGGCCACCGGCCCGGTCTCGTCGCGATGGCAATGGAGGATGGGCTTGACGTCGAACAACTTGCCCACCGCATAGGCGCCCCAGTTCACGCTGGTATCGCCTTTCTTCGCGGCGCGATGCAGCACGTAGTACAAGTCATCGGCAACGAGGTAGGCATGCAGCTCGTCCGCAAGGCTGCGGAGCCGGCTTTCCAGTTCAGCGAGCGACGCCCCTTGGTCTCGCAAACGCGCGGCCTCCCACGCGAGCACCCCCTGGCCGGCGAACATCGAGCGCGAATTGAGCACCGACGCCCCCCAATGGGTCGCAAGCCCCAGGTCGCGCCGGACGTCGCGGGTGCGCTTGCCGGCCGACAACGCCGCCTTCATGGTGCGGCTGAAGATCTGGCTGCGCGAGGCGGCGATCGTCATGCAGACCACGTGGTCGTACTGCGGTGCCCATCTGTCGAGCACGATTTGCTCGAGTTCTTCGAGTTCCAGCGGATGGGTCTCCGCATAGTGATCCGCCTTGCGATCGGGTGCCTCCCGATAAAAGCTCTTCATCACCATAGGGTCGCGCCGGTCGTGCAGCAACTGCTCGCCGAGCCGGATCTGGATGGGCAGGACTTCGATGCCTTTCTCTTCCAGGAATGCCTGCGGTAAATCGCAGGCCGCGTCCACAACAAGTCCGATGTGCATGTCTCCTCACGCCTCCTCGGTCATTCCTGCGCGGCCCCGGATGTGCCCCCGGTGGCGCGCACGCTGTTCATCTTCTGTCCAGCCGGCGATCCATCACATCGCACCATTCGCCCCGAAACCTGTCGAGGGGCGATGGCCGGCCGTGCCCTGGAACGGTCTTCGACAGGCTCGGGTCCGAGCGCTACCCGAGCGCCGCGTTCCACGCGTCACCTGCGCTTGCAGCCCCCAGTCAGATGGCTTCAACCAGCATCGCGCCGCCCTGGCCACCCCCAATGCAGATGCTGGCGAGCCCACGCTTGAGCTGGTCTCGCCGCAACGCGTGGGCGAGGTGCAGCACGATGCGCGCGCCACTGGCACCCACCGGGTGGCCGAGGGCGACGGCGCCGCCATCGACGTTGAGCCGGGTCTCGTCGACCGTGCCGAGTGCTTCCATCAGCCCCAACTGCTCGCGGCAATAGACTTCGTCCTCCCAAGCACGCAGACATGCGATGACCTGGGCGGCGAAGGCCTCGTTGATCTCCAGGCGGTCGATGTCGGCCAGTCCCAGGCCGTGGCGCTGCAGAATGGGGGTGGCCGCATGCACCGGCCCCAGCCCCATCTGCTCCGGATCCAGGCCGGCCCACCGGCTGTCTGCCAATACCGCCAACGGCGCCAGGTCGTAGCGCTCCACCGCCGCTTCCGAGGCAAGCACCAGCCACGCCGCACCGTCGGTGATCTGCGAACTGTTGCCCGGCGTCACGCGGCCATACTTCTTGTCGAAGAAGGGTTTGAGTTTGGCGAGGTTGGCCATGGACGAGTCGCGCCGCACGCCGTCATCGTCCTTATACACGGTGCCGTCGCGATCGATCAGGGGCACGATTTCGCCGAAATGGCCGGCATCCTGGGCCGCGGCCACGCGCTGGTGGCTGCGCACCGAGAACGCGTCCATGTCATCGCGCGAGATGTCGAACAAGTGGGCGAGATTTTCCGCCGTCTGTCCCATCAACTGGCCGACGATGGGGTCGGTCAGCCCTTTCATGATGCCGATCACCGGTGCCAGGTGGCCAAGCTTGAAGCGACGCAACGCGGCGAGCTTCTGACCGGTGCTGCGGGCCGAGGCCCACCCTGCCATCCAGCGCACGAACGCGTCCGAGAACAGCAACGGCGCCCGCGACAAGGCGTCTACGCCCCCCGCCAGCACCAACTCCGATCTGCCAGCACGGATGTTGGTCAGCGCCGAATCGAGGGCCTGCATGCCGGATGCGCAGTTGCGCATCACCGTCCAGCCCGGGACTTTCTGACCGCAGCCCATGCGCAGCGCCACCACGCGACCGATGTTGACTTCGTCGGGCGACGGGCTGGCGCAGCCGAGAATGACCTCGTCGAGTTGATCCGGCGCGAAGCGCTGGCGTGCCAGCAAACCCACGCCCGCGGCGGTCGCCAGGTCGGACGCGGCGAACGGTCCGGGCGCGTTGCGCGCTTTCAGGAACGGGGTTCGCGCACCATCGACGATATAGACCTTGCGCATTCCGCAACCTCCGTCAGGCCACCGCGCGCAGCGGGCGCGAGTCGTGCTTCTCGATGTCGTTCAGCGCATTGCGCAGGCCGAAGTCGTAGGGAAAGTCGTCAACGCGGATGACTTTGTTGCGCAGCACGTTGCGCCGCTCGATCAGGCGGTATTCGTCTTCGCTGATGATGCCGGCGTCGCGCGCCTGCTTCCACATCGCATCGACGTCGCCGGTCGTGGATGGCACCGGCTTGAAGCGCCCCTGCTTCTGCGCCTGCTTGACCTTGAGCTCGATCGGCTCGGCCTCCACCGTCGCGACAAGCGCGGCTTCCAGCGCGGCCACCGGTTGCTCGAGGTCGTCCGGCACGAATACGTCTGCGGTCAGGCGGTCGCGCGTCGGCGACGGCTCGATCAGCAGTTTGGCGACATCGTGACCCAGCCGGTCGGACGGCACCACGTAGGGCCGGCCGAGCGGAAACACCACCAGTCGGCGCAGCAGGAAGGCGAAGAATTTGCTCGGGAAGTTGGCGATCACGCCCTCGAAGGCGTTCTGCGCCTTGAACATGCAGTCCCAGATCGCCCAGTGCATCAGCGGTGCGTCGGCGGCCTGACGCCCCTCGGCCTCGTAGCGCTTGAGGGTAGCGGAAGCGAGATAGAGCAGCGACAGGATGTCGCCCAGTCGCGCCGACAACTTCTCCTTGCGCTTGAGCGCGCCGCCCATGGTGCCCATGGAAATGTCCGCGAGGAACGCGAAGGCGGCGGAGAAACGGGTGAGTTGTTGGTAGTAGCGGCGCGTTTCCGGCGCAACGTTGTCGGGCACCTTGACGAAGTGCGAACCGGTGATGCCCATCACCATCGCCCGCGCCGCACTCGACACGGTGTACCCGATGTGCCCCCAGAAGGCACGATCGAAGGCGTCGAGGTCGTTTCTCTGCGCGGCGTGCATCTCGTCGAGCACATAGGGATGGCAGCGGACGGCGCCCTGGCCGAAGAGGATCAGGCTGCGGGTGAGGATGTTGGCGCCCTCCACCGTGATGCCCACCGGAATCTGCTGATAGGCGCGGCCGAGGAAGTTCTGCGGTCCGAGGCAGATACCCTTGCCACCGATCACGTCCATGCCGTCGTTCACTGTCTGGCGGGCACGCTCGGTGACGTGGAATTTGACAATGGCGGACACCACCGAGGGCTTCTCGCCCAGGTCGATCGAACCGGCGGTCAGGATGCGGGCCGAGTCGGACAGATAGGTGTTGGCACCAATGCGGGTAAGCGCCTCTTCCACGCCCTCAAAGCGTCCGATGGCGGTCTTGAACTGGTAACGCACCCGCGCATAGGCACCGACCGCACGTGCGGTGAGCTTTTGCATGCCGGTATTGGAACCGGGCAGGGAAATGCTGCGGCCGGCCGCCAGGCACTCCATCAGCATGCGCCAGCCCTGGCCGGCCATCTTCGGCCCACCGATGATGAACTCCAGCGGCATGAACACGTCGGTGCCACGAATCGGACCGTTCATCCACACTGCGTTGAGCGGAAAATGGCGGCGGCCGATATCGACGCCCGGATGATTGTGTGGCACCAGGGCGCAGGTAATGCCCAGATCTTCTTCACCACCGAGCAGGCGCTCGGGGTCGAGCAGCCGGAAGGCCAGGCCGAACACGGTGCACACCGGCGCCAGCGTGATGTAGCGCTTGTCGAACGATACCCGCATGCCCAGCACTTCCTGGCCCTGCCACATGCCCTTGCAGACCACGCCCGAATCGGGAATGGAGGCCGCATCCGAGCCGGCCCAGGGGCTGGTCAAGGCGAATGCCGGGATCTCTTCGCCGCGCGCGAGTCGCGGCAGGTAATGCTGCTTCTGCTCCGGGGTGCCGTAGTGCAGCAGCAGTTCGGCCGGGCCGAGCGAGTTGGGCACCATCACCGTCACCGCCGGCGCGGATGAGCGGGTGGACAGCTTGGTGATCACCTGGGAATGAGCAAAGGCGGAAAAGCCCTTGCCGCCGAATTCCTTCGGGATGATCATGCCGAGGAAGCCCTTGTCCTTGATGTAGCGCCACACTTCCGGCGGCAGGTCCTGGCGTTGGGTGCTGTCCCAGTCATCGGTCAGGCGGCACAGCTCGGCAGTTTCGTTATCGAGGAAGGACTGCTCCTCGGCACTGAGCTTGGGCCACGGGTAGGACTGCAGCTTGGACCAGTCCGGCTTGCCGGCGAACAGCTCGCCCTCCCACCACACCGTGCCGGCCTCCAGCGCATCCTTCTCGGTCTGCGACATCGACGGCAAGGCCTTGCGGAAGGCCTTGAAGATCGGCGCGCTCACGACCGAGCGACGCAGCGATTCCACCAGAAACACGCCGCAGCCGCCCGCCCATGCGGCAACCACCACGGCATTCACCCAGAGCGGCCAACCCGCGGCCCACCCCAGGCCAGCCAGCCACGCTGCTCCCGCTGCGGCCCAGGCAAAAAATGGCGCTCGCCCGTAGGCGAGCGCACCTGCCAAGGGAGGGAGGGAAACCAGAAACCACCAGATCATTGCTGTCTCCTAACTATCCAAACTTTCGGCCCATCCGCGTCTGCGCGGGGATTGGTGCCCGTTGCGCAAACTCTCAGGCGGCCTCCCGGCCACCCTCTTTCGCCGGCGCATCACAGAACTCGGGCAACTGCGCACGCAGACCACCGAGCAGGAACGACATCAACCGCGGCAACATGCGCCCTGGATCCTTGTCATCAAAGTGCCCGGCGAACAATTGCAGGGCGTCGGTGCCGGCAATCGCGTAGGAGGTCGCGCCCATCATGAAATGGAAGCGCCACAGGATCTCCTCACGCGGCACACCGGGCAGCGACGCATACAAGGCGGCCAGAAAACGCTCCAGCGTCTCGGCGTACTCCTCTGCCAGGAACTTGCGTACGAAGGCATTGGGCTCGGTGTAGGTGCGGCCGAGCAACTGCATGAAGATGCGCCCGCCATGTTCGATGTCCGTAGCCAGCTCGAGCGCGGGCGAGAAGAAGGCTTCGAGCACCTGGCTCGGTTTGACCTTCACCCCTTCCTTGGCGGCACGCTGCTCGACGCGGTCGAGCGCCACCAGGCGCTGGCGGTTGAGTTCCGTGAGACGGCGCTGGAACACCTCATGGATCAGGCTTTCCTTGGATCCGAAGTGGTAATTCACCGCTGCCAGATTGACGCTCGCCATGGAGGTGATCATGCGCATCGACGTGCCATCCAACCCATACTCGACGAACAGCTGCTCGGCTGCGTCGAGGATGCGGCTGCGGGTTTCGGGTGCATGTCTGCCGGGGGCTGCGCTCATCTATCTCTCCTGAATGAATGCGATCCACGCAATCATTCAAACGTTTGTTTGAATTCTACGTCGATCTATATGGCTGTCAAGATATTTTAGGTTGTCCATGAGTGTTTGACGGCGAGATGTCCATCCGTTCCACACCCGCGGCACCGGAGGAGGCGGCGCCGCGGCGGGAGCGAAGCCCGATCTGATTCGGGTCGGGTCGGGTTATCGATGCGTCGAGCGAGCTTGAGCCAAGGCGGCCAGAGGGTCGCCCGCCGCCACGTTGGCGGCCGCCCGCGGCGTGGCAGGCCGGGCGCCGAGCAGCAGGGCCGCGAGCGATGGCAGCAGCAGCAGTGCGCCGAGCATGTTCACGATGAACATGAAGGCCATCACCAGCCCCATGTCGGCCTGGAACTTCAGTGCCGAGAACATCCAGGTACCCACCCCCACCGCCATCGTGGTGGCGGTGAACATCACCGCCGTGCCTCGCTGGCGCAAGGCCTGATAAAAGGCCTCGGGCAGATCGTCGCCGTGGCTGAAGCGATAGGCCATGCGCTCGTAGAAGTAAATGCCGTAGTCGACCCCGATCCCGACCGCGATCGCCACCACCGGCAGCGTGGACACCTTCAGCCCGATGCCCAGGATGGCCATCAGCGCGTTGCAGAACACTGCGGCGATCATCAGCGGCAGGATGATGCACAGCGTCGCGCGCAGCGAACGGAACTCGAGAAAGAACAGCAGGCTGATCGCGCCGAACACCAGCATCAGGATGGTCACCGAAGCGGCATCCACTGCCTCGTTGGTCGCCGCCATGACGCCGACGTTGCCGGAGGCCAGCAGAAAGTCGAGTTGCTCGCTGCGGTTGGCGTCGCGGAAGGCCTTGACCTCGCGGATCACGTGGGCAATGGTCGGCCCCTCGTGATCGCGGGTGAAGATCAGCACCTGCATCGCCGAGCAGTCGGTATTCAACAGGCCAGTGCCGGTATCCACCGGCGTCACCGATTGCGCCAGCACATTGGGGTTGCGCGACAGCACCCGCCAGCGCGGATTGCCCTCGTTCCAGCCGGCGTTGATGGTCTTGGCCACCCCCGGCAGCCCGACCACGCTCTGCACCCCGTGCACGCCGCGCATGGTGGCCTCGAAGCGGTCCATGGTGTCCATGATCTCGAAGTTGGTGCAGGCACCATCGACGCCGTGCGACTGCACGATCACCGACAGCACGTCCACCCCGATCGAGAAAGACTCGACGATCGCCGCCGCGTCCTGGTTGTAACGGGAGTCCTCGTGCAGCTCCGGAATGCCGTGGCCAAGATCGCCGGTGCGCAGGTCGCGCGACTTCCAGGTCGCACCGCCCAGCAACAACGCCGTCACCACCAATACCACCGCCGCCCGGCGCGGCTCGGCGAGGGTGCGCAGCTTGCGCCACAGCCAGTCGTCCTTGGTCTCGGTGCCGGCCGAGCGCCGGAGTTCGCGCTTGCCCAGGCGCACCCAGGACAACAACACCGTCAGCAACAACATGTTGGTGGCGAGGATCAGGGCTACGCCCAGCCCGGCCGTCAGCGCCAACTCGCGCACCATGTCGATCTCGATGCGCATGATCACGAGGAAACCGACGGCGGTGGTGGTGAGCGCCATGGCGCCGGGCAGGAACAGGCGACGAAACGCGTTCTGCGCCGCTGTCAGCGGGTCGGCGCCGTCGAAGACCTCCATCCGCCACGCGTGAGTCATCTGCACGGCGTGGCTCACGCCGATGGCGAAGATCAGGAAGGGCACGAGGATGGACATCGGGTCGATGCCGAAGCCGATCAGCGGCAGCAAGCCCATCAACCACACCACCGGCACCATCGCGCACAGCAAGGTGAGCGCTGCCAGCTTGGCGGAGCCGGAGTAGAAATACAGCAACACCGCGGTGATACCGAACGCGACCACGAAGAACATCAACACGCCACGCGCGCCGTCGGTGATGTCGCCAACCGCCTTGGCGAAACCGATGATATGCACGTCCAACCCGTCATCCGCATAGCGTGTGCGCAGGTCCTCGAGCTGGCGCGCCACCGCGAGGTAGTCCAGACGGGCGCCGGTGTTGGGGTCCACTTCCAGCAGTTCGGCACTGATCATCGCCGCCCTGTGATCATTCGATACCAAGCGCCCGACGCGACCGGACTTGAGCACGTTTTCGCGCACGAGTTCGAGGTCGGCGGGCGTGCCCTCGAACTCGGCGGGGATCACGTTGCCGCCGGCAAAGCCTGCCTCAACCACCTCGATGAAGCGCACGTTCGGCGTGAACAGCGAAGTCACCGTGGCGCGGTCCACCCCGGGGATGAAGAACACCTCGTCGGTGGCCGCCTTCAGCTTCTCCATGAAGTCGCGGTTGTAGATGTCACCCTCGTGCTGGCGCAAGGCAACAAGCACGCGATTGGCGCCACCGAAGGTGTTGCGGTAGGTCATGAAGGTCTGCATGTACTCGTGTTCGAGCGGAATCATCTTCTCGAACCCGGCATCCACCTGCAGGCGCGTTGCAGAAGCGGCCAGCAACAGCGTGACGAGTACGAACAGGCACAGGAACAGCTTGCGGTTGGCGAACAGCAACTGCCCGATCAGTTCAACGAACTTGCGTGTCTTCATGAGTGATCCCCGATCGTGCGCGGCATGCGCATGCGGGCATAGCCCTCTTCACCGATCAACAACACTTCGCCCGGCTCGCCTTCGATCACCGCGGCGCGGGTGTGGCGATCCGGCCCCTCCAGGCGGTAAAAGCGCTGCCCCTGGTCGGGGCTGGCGAGCACCACACCATTCTGCCCCACCAGCACCAGCGTGCCGTCGGCAAGCAGGCGGCTGGCGAACAGCGATGCCTGCACGCCGGTATCGACTTCGACCCAGGAGTCGCCCCTGTCCTCTGAGCGGAACACGTGACCCCGCATGCCGAACGCCAGTACGGCGCCGTCGGGCATGACCTCCACACCGAAATATGAGCCCTGGTATGGCGAATCGAGCAGGCTCCAGGAGTCGCCATCGTCCTCGGAACGCAGCAACGTGCCCGCCTCGCCCACGATCAGGAACACCCCATCGTCGAGCCTGGCAACCGCGTTGAGATGCAGCGCCTCCTCATTGGCCTCGATCTCGCGCTCATCCCAGTTCGCGCCGCCGTCGCGGCTTTCGAGGAAGCGCCCGTAGGCGCCCACGGCAAAACCGTGGCCGCCACGCTCGAACCACACCGACAGTAGCGGCTCCTCCTCTTCGGGTTCCGACTGCACCAGACGCCAGCTCTCCCCGCCGTCCTCGCTGCGCAGGATCACCGCGTCATGACCGACGGCAACCGCGACGCGCTCGTCGACGAAACTCAGCGCGGTGAGCGTGGCCTCGGTGGGAGACGCCACGCGGCGCCAGTTGGCGCCGGCATCGTCGGACACGAAGATGCGGCCACGTTCGCCGACGCTGACCAGTCGCCCTGGCGTACCGGACTGCACATCGAGCATCTGCAACTGGTGGATGACGGTCTCGGTCGGCGGCATGGGCGGGTCGCTGCGTTCGGAAAATGCGAACGCAACCGCCACCGCCACGAAGACGATGAACAGGATTCCGATTGCTCGGTTCATGCTGGCTGGACTCGGATGCGGGCGGCCCCACAGGGCCGCACCGTGATGCTGGAAGAAATACGGGACGGGCGCCCCTGCCGCGGCATGCTGCGGCCGCGGCCGGGCGCACCCGGTGGGGTCAGCGCGTACCCACGCCGCGCAGGCCGGCCGGCGTGAAGCTGGCCGGGCGGGCCTCAATCACGTTGTAGACCCTGGACTCGTCATTGCGCAAACCCATCGCAATGTAGCGCCCGGACTGGAGGTCGTGATGCACCTCGAGCGAGGGGTACTGCATGGGAATGTCGTAGAAGTTGATGTTGTGCTGCTCCGACACCCGCCACAGTTGATCGCGCGAATCGTACTTGTCGACCACCACGGCCATCCACGAGTCTTCGTCGATGAAGAAGGTGCGGCGCTTGTAGATGTGGCTGGTACCTTCCTTGAGCGTGGCCTCCACCACCCAGACGCGGTGCAATTCGTAGCGCGCATGCTCCGGGTTGACGTGCCCCGGTCGCAGCACGTCGGCCATGGAGATGGTGTTGCCGACCAGCTTGTAGGAGTTGTAGGGCACGAAGACTTCGCGCTTTCCGACCAGCTCCCAGTTGTAACGGTCGATCGCACCGTTGAACATCAGGAAGTCGTCGTTGGTGCGCAGCCCATCCGCCGCCGTACCCGGGTTGTCGTAGGCAACGTTGGGTGCCAGGCGCACGCGGCGCTGGCCAGGGTTGTAGGTCCATGCCTGGCGTGAGTCGAGGAACTCATGCACCAGGAGGATCTGCCCCGCCAGGCGGGCCGGGGCCGTAACCGTCTGCAGGAAGTTGAACAGCTTGCCCCGTTCGATCTGCTCGGGCGACTTGGTGAGACTGCCGTAGTGGAAGTCGTACTCGTACTCGAAGCGCACCGGGGTATAGCCACCATCGCGCGTGACCGCCGCCTGGCTCCAGTTCATCGCATAGGCTTCACCGCGGTAACGGGTCAGGTGGTTCCAGATCACCTCGGCCCCGGTCTTGGGAATAGGAAACGGAATGCCGCCAGTGGTGCCATCGATGGTGCGCCCGCCGTCGACCAGCGTCACCCGCGTCGCATTGGCCACCGTCTGGTCGTAGTGTCCCTGTGGGAACGCTGCGCTGCGCCGGGTCGGATAGACGTTCATCTTCCACGTCGGGTAGGTCTTGATCATCGCGATCTGACCCGGCGTGAGTTGTTGCGCGTACTGGTCGACGTTGGAGGCGTCGATGGTGAGCACCGGTCTGTCGTCCGCAAAGGGGTCGGCATAGTGTCCGCCGGACACGTGGCCCGCGGGCGCGCTGGTCAGCCCCCCGGTCCACTCCGGAATGGTGCCGGCGGCATTGCCGGCGCGCTCGGCGCCCATCGGCGTGAGCGACTGCCCCAGTTGCGCCGCCTCGGCCGCGCTCGCCTGGGCGAATGCGGAGTTTGCGCCGAACGCGAGCGCGAACGCCGCACCGAGTACTGATAGGGTTTTTCGCATTTGTTTCGTCTCCTGATCTTTCTTGTGCCGTACTCGCTCAGAACGAATAGCTCACGCTGATCGCGAGGAAATCCCGGTCGCGCAGCGGATTGGAGCCGCTGGCATACTGCGGTACCTGCCCTGCCGGAAAACCGGCCGCTGGGCTAGCCGCCGGATCGCTGCCGCCGTACTTGGTGCCACCAAAATAGGCGGTGTAGGCAATGTCGGCCTGCAGATTCTGCTTGTAGTTGAGGCCGAGACCCAGCGTGAGCGCCTTGACGCCCTGGTTGAAGGTGGGGCCCCGGCCATTCACGTCGTGTGCAAACGCAATGCGCGGCGACAAGGTGGCGGCACCCAGTGCGTTCGGATAGTCGAGGCGGCCAAGCACGCGATAGCCCCAAGAGCTGCTGGTCATGAAGCAGCCGGATGAGGTGGAACCAAAGGACGTGGTCACCGACGAACCGGGTTGCGGCAGATGGCAGCCCGCCGCCGCGAACTTGAGATCCGACGGCAGATCGAGCTTGGTGTAGCCGACCTCACCCACTACCGACAGCGATTCTGCGCCAAAGGTGGGGCCGAACACTTTTGTGCCGGTCATCTGTACCTGGTGCATCTTCACCCGGCGATAACCCGAGATCTCGGTACCGTAGGCCACCCCGGCGGCTTCGACCGGGTTGGTGCTGGTGAGCTGGTTGCCCAGACCAACCGCGGCAAGCAGCAGTTCGGCCGAGGGCAGTTGCAGCGGCTGGTTCTTGCGGAAGGAATACTCGCCCTGAAGGGCGATACCGGCCGGACCGGCGGTGTTGAAGCTGATACCGAACAGCTTGATGTCTTCCGGGTACTCAACGAAGTAGCTGCCCGCACCGCCACGCCCGAGCGCCGCCGCGCAGGCCGCGTTGGTGGCATTGAGCGCCGACAGCTGGGTGGCCGCGTTGACGTCGCCCACCACACCGGCCAGCGCGCCGATGTTGGCCGGCGTATGCAGTGCGCCGAAGGTCGGCACGTCGAAATTGTTGCAACCGGGGAAGCCGGTCGCCACTGCCGGAATGCCGGCCGCGTTGAGCGCGCCCGCTTGTTGCGGCGTCAGGCTGTTGGAGATCGTCCCGGCCGTCGACAGACCACCGCGATAGCCGGAGATGTAGGGCGTGCGGCTGTGATAGTTGGCGTGGAAGAAGCCGATTTCGGTGTAGTTGAGCTCGGGCAGGAAGGCGCGCAGGGCGATGCCGTACTGCCCGCTGTTGCTGGCTTCACGGTCGCCGGTGCGCGGCGCCCACAACGCGGCGTTGGAATTCAGCGGGAATACGCCGGCCGCCGAGTTGCCGTCGTTGCGCCGACCGAAGCCGGTATAGGCCAGGTTGCCGCCGGTGGCGACGAAATCATTGGTGCTGAAGAAGGTGCCGACCGGGTCGATCTTGGTCTTCTTCCACTCGGTCAGCAGCACCGCCTCCACCGACACGTTGTCGGTGATTTCCTGCGAACCCCAGATCATCGTGGTGGGAATCAAGCCCTCGCGCAGTTCCGAACCGGGCATGCGCAGGCGGGTGACATTCACCGGGTTGATCACGTTGATGCCGTTGAGGATGAAGGTGCTCTCACCCCAGTTCACCACCTGCTTGCCCAGGCGCAGATTGAGATTGCGCCCGCCGAGATCAAACCGTCCGCGGACGAACGCATCCAGGATCTCCGCGTCGCGGCCGGCCTCGCGACGCGCCGACGAGCTCAGGCCGCTCTTGCTCATCACCGCCTCGTCATAGAAGTACGAGGCGCGCACGAACGCGCCGTAATTGCGGTAGTTCAGCTCCAGATCGTGGGTCGCCTTGAAGACGGCGGAGACCACGTCCCCCTTGTCGTACTTCAGATTGCCGTCGTCTGAGTTTGGATCGCGCGAAGTGCCGCCGTTGGCGATGCCGATCAGCGAAGCGTCGCGGCTTTGCATACGCCACGAGGTGCCGAAGGAAACGGTGGTATCGAAACTGCCGGTCAGCTCACCGCTCTCATTGCTGAACTCGAAGGCCTTAGCGGGCGACTGCATGCCCAGCGTGCCGAGCGCCACGGCAACCGCCGAAGCAAGCGTGCCGAGCACCAACCCGGGGCGACGGGTGGACCTTGGATGATGATTCATGTGACTCCTCCTCACGTGCCGGTGCCTACCCGGCGGGATGTTTCTGGCTGTTGTTATTGGCTGTCGTTATCGAATCAGCGCAGCGTTTGCCGTTCCGGTCTTGACGCCGGGATGCGGACTCACACGGATAGCATGGTAAAGCGAACCGCCGTTGTCTCCTCGGGGAAAACCCGCATGCGGGCACACGGGTTTCGGCGTTCCACTCAAACCATGCTTCAAACGGCGGCGCGAACCGCAATATCCGTCTGCTGGCCGATCATAATTCGAACGTTTGTTTGAATCTTACAAACTCCGCAAGCGCTGTCAAGCGCGTGCGAAAAAAACTGTGGCTGCCGTACCACCGATCCGTTTCGAAACGGCGACGGCTCGGCCCGCGCTCCGCCGACCGGTCTGTCGCTCCACAGTCGCCTGCAGCACTCGCGTTCGCGCTATTCACTGCCGATCCACTCGTAGACGTCCAGCGTCGCCGGGTCGCATTTGCAGCATCCGGAGGTGCAGCGCAAGGCGGCGCCGAGGTGGCGGACGCGGCCCTTGCGTTCGAGGGTGGCGAGCATCGGCTGCAGCGCCTCCGGGCTGGCATCGACGCCGCGCGCCAACTCGACCAAGGAGGCGCGCTGACGTTCGCGCAGCAGGGTACTGAGGCGGGTGAGGATCATCGCTTGCGGTCAGGCCTGCTGCGGCAGCGGGATGCGCCCGCCGTCGGCGCGGGCGCCCTGGCGGCGCAGGAACCACAGGGTGGTGGCGAGGGCGGCGAGTATGCCCGTTATCCACGCTGCCGAACGCGCCGGGTGCTGGGCCCAGTTGGCAGCCTGGTAGTACATGGTCGCCACGCCGTAGGCGAGGCCGCTGGTCCAGCCCACCACGAAGAGCGTCCAGCGTGCGCCGGATTCCTGATAGACCGCGGCAATGGCGGCGGTGCAGGGGGTATAGAGGAGGATGAACAGCAGGTAGGCGAAGGCGCCGGCGGCACCGCTGAAGCGTGTCGCCATGGCGCCGAAGGTGCCCACCGAGACTTCCTGCTCTTCGGCCACCGCTTCGGCATCGCTGAGGTCGCCGACGTCCAGGCCCATCGGGTCGGCCCACGCACCGAGGGCGTCGATGAGGTTGGCGGGAATGGTGGCGAAGGCGTCGGCCAGCGCTTCACGCAGGCTGAACGCCTCTTCTTCCGCCTCTTCGCCGGCATCCTGCGCGGCGAGCGCGGAGTAGGTGGCGTTGAGCGTGCCGACCACCGCTTCCTTGGCGAGCACGCCGGTGAAGATGCCCACCGCTGCCGGCCAGTTCTCTTCGGTGAGGCCCATCGGCGCGAAGGCCGGGGTGATGCTGCGGCCGATCTCGGCGAGCACGGAGGCGTCGCTGTCCTCGTTGCCGTAGCTGCCGTCGGTGCCGACGGAGTTGAGCACGTTGAGCACCAGTACCATCGGCACGATGACCCGGCCGGCGCGCACGATGAAGGCCTTCAGGCGCTCCCAGGCGAGGCGCAGGACGCCGCGCACGGTGGGCAGGTGGTAGGGCGGCAGCTCCATGATGAAGGGGGTGGGTTCGCCCTTCATGAGGGTGTGGCGCAGGGCGAGGCCGGTGAGTACGGCCACGGCGATGCCGATCAGGTAGAGCGCGAAGACGACGTTCTGCCCGCCGGTGGGGAAGAAGGCCGCGGCGAACAGCACATACACCGGCAGGCGCGCGCCGCAGGACATGAAGGGCGCCATGGCGATGGTCATCAGGCGGTCGCGGCGGTGCTCCAGGGTGCGGGTGGCCATGATCGCCGGGACGTTGCAGCCGAAGCCGACGATGAGCGGTACGAAGGACTTCCCGGGCAGGCCCACCCAGCGCATGAAGCGGTCCATGACGAAGGCGGCGCGCGCCATGTAGCCGGAGTCTTCGAGGATGGAGAGGAAGAGGAAGAGGAAGCCGATGATGGGGATGAAGGTGGCGACCACCTGGATGCCGCCGCCGATGCCCTGGGCGAGGATCACCGTGAGCCATTCCGGCGAGCCCATGGCGGTGAGCACTTCCGCCAGCCCGTCGACCAGCAGGGCGCCGGTGAACAGGTCGAAGAAGTCGATGAAGGCGCCACCGATGTTGATGGTGAACAGGAACATCAGGTACATCATCAGCAGGAAGATCGGCACGCCCAGCGCACGGTTGAGCACCACACGGTCGATGCGGTCGGTGAGGTCGTGGCCGATGCGGGCGCCGGCGCTCTCGGTGTTGCCGGCGATGCGGTTGGCGAGCCCGTAGCGCGCATCGGCGACCATGATGTCGATGTCGTCACCGAGCTTGCCGCGCAGGGCGCTGGCCTGTTCTTCGACCGCGCTGCCGGCGATGCGGCGGGCGAGGTCGTCACCTTCGAGCAGGCGCACGGCGAGCCAGCGCGGCGCGCTGCCGGCCTTGCGGGCGGCCTCTTCGAGCTGGGGCATGAGCGCGCCGACAGCATCTTCGAGCTCGCTCTGGTAGGCGACCTCGGCATTCGCCGCGGCGGGCGCATCGACGGCCTTGCGGATCACTTCGCGGAGGGTGTCGATGCCCTCGCCGGTCGAGGCCACCACCGGCACCACCGGGCAGCCGAGCTGGCGCGCGAGGGCCTGCGGGTCCACCTGCAGGCCCTTGTTGCCGGCAACGTCCATCATGTTGAGCACCACCACCAGCGGCACGCGCATTTCGGCGAGCTGGGTGGTGAGGTAGAGGTTGCGCTCAAGGTTGGCGGCGTCGACGATGTTGATCACCAGACCGGCTTCGTTGGCGTGCACGTAGTCACGGGCGACGCTTTCGTCGAGCGAGACCTCGCGGTCGACGACGTCGAGCGAGTAGGTGCCGGGCAAGTCCACGACCTCGAAGCGCAGCTTGTCGTAGTGGTATTCACCGCTCTTCTTCTCGACGGTGACGCCGGGCCAGTTGCCGACGCGCTGGCGCGAGCCGGTGAGGGCGTTGAAGAGGGTGGTCTTGCCACAGTTGGGATTGCCCACCAGGGCGATGACGTGTCCGGTGCGCATCAGAGTTTCTCCAGCGTCAGGGCGTCGGCCTCGTTCTTGCGCAGGGTGAGGGCGAAACCGCGCACGCGGATCTCCACCGGATCACCCGTCGGGGCAACGCGCATCACCTGCAGTTCCGCGCCCGGGGTGAGCCCCATGGACAGCAGCTTGCGGCGATAAGCGCCACCGACCTCTGAGAATCCACTGACCTTGGCTCGGTCTCCGACCGAAAGGTTTTTCAGCATCATTCGCATTACTCCATCAACTCGGTGCTCGGGCGCCCTACGGCCCGATCTTCAATGGGTGATGAGCCCCCTAAGAGGACGTAAGGCTCACCAGAATCCTGTGGGCCATGCCGCCGCCCAGCGCGAACCGGGCCTCACCCCGCCCGACCACCAGACCACCCCCCTGGCGCTGGCGCACGACGAGTTCACTGCCGACATTGAGTCCCAACTCGGCCACCCGCAAGGCCATGGCACGGCCGCCAAGAATCGCGACCACCCTCACGGCCTCGCCCTCGCTGGCCATCGTCAGCGGGAATCCGTCGATTCGTTCGGTCGCATTCATTGTTGGCGATTGCCGGCGATGCCCTGCCGAAGTGCCCGCCAGTGGCGGACCGGCGGTATGGCCTGCGTGACGTCATGAAGGGATGATGCGTGCAGCGGGATTGCCTGGCGTGAAGGCACACGGGTGCATCGCTCGTTGACTGCGGACATGGCTGTGCCCCCGTCGCATCGGTTCCTGGTTTCGACCGCGCGGGTTGCCTCTCGGGACGTTCGCAACCCGCAGCCACGGACAGCCGCCACGGCAAGGCACTGGCCTCGCTTTGGGGGACGGTTCCTGGCTAATGTGACGCTGGCTACGCGAACCTGTCGGAATGGACGCTGACAACACGGCACACGCGGCATGCGCCCCGCCCATGCTGTCCGTTCGATCGGCATGCTATGCCAGGCGGGCGGCGACGGTACTGATGCATATCAAACTTCTGCGTGGGGCGACGGCGATCGGTCGCGCGACGACGATGGCCGTGCCTTTCCCTCCATGCCATGCATCACGTCCGCCCCCTCGCATCAACCCGCGCTGTCGGGCTTGCGTCCCCCAAAGCGGCCGGGTTGGATGTCAGCCATCGCACGACCTCGGCGACTCACACCAACGCGCCCAACACCCCACCCGCCATGCCGCTTCCCACCACCACCAGCCAGGGCGGCAGCTTCCAGAACATCAGCGCGACCAGGGCGGCCAGCGCCAGGCCGAAGTCCTGTGGGGCGTGGATGGCGCTGGTCCACACCGGTTGATAGAGCGCGGCCAGCAGCAGACCAACGACCGCTGCGTTGATGCCGGACAAGGCCGCCTGGGTGCGGAGGTGGCGCCGCAACTGCTCCCAGAACGGCAGCGCGCCCGCCACCAGCAGAAAGGAAGGCACGAAGATCGCGAGCAGGCAGACCACTCCGCCCACCCAGCCCGTTGGCGTGTCGTTCATCGACGCGCCGAGAAACGCGGCGAAGGTGAACAACGGCCCCGGAACGGCCTGTGCCGCGCCATAGCCGGCCAGAAAGGCCTCGTTGTCCACCCAGCCGGAGGGTACGACTTCGGCCTGCAGCAGTGGAAGCACTACATGGCCGCCGCCGAACACCAGCGACCCGGCACGGTAGAAGGCATCCACCATGGCCAGCGTCTGGTTCGGGAACACGGCCACCAGCAGCGGCAGGCCGACCAGCAACGCCAGAAAGAGCGTCAGCCAGAGCAAGCCGGCCCGACGTCCGATCACGATGGGCAGCGGGTCGTGCGCTACGCCAGGCTGCGGCCGGAACAGCAGCAGGCCGGCAACCGCCGCCATCGCGATCACCCCGACCTGCCCCCACGCAGTGGGCACCAGCAACACCAGGCAGGTCGCCACCGCCATGATGGTGACGCGCAGCGCATCCGGGCACAGCGCGCGCGCCATGCCCCACACCGCCTGGGCCACCACGGCCACCGCGACCACCTTCAGCCCGTGCAGCACGCCGGATGGCATTGCCTCGCCATAGCTGGCAATGCCCAGCGCGAACAGGATCAAAGCGATGGCCGAAGGCAGCGTGAAGCCGGCCCATGCTGCCAGCGCGCCGGTGTAACCGGCACGCGACAGTCCCAGCGCCAACCCCACCTGGCTACTCGCCGGCCCCGGCAGAAACTGGCAGAGTGCCACCAGGTCGGCATAGCTGCGCTCGCTCAGCCACTGTCGCCGGGTGACGAACTCGTCTCGGAAATACCCCAGGTGGGCGATCGGCCCGCCGAAGGAGGTCAGCCCAAGCCGCAGGAAGACCAGAAATACGCGCCAGGGGCTGCGATCGCTGTCGGTGTGATCGGTCATGGTCTCGTCGATAGGCGTTTCGGGGACCGCCGATCATAGCCGAGTTGTACTGACGAAATGCGACAGCCGCCCGCGCATCCTCGGCCCGGCCGTGTAACGGCGCGCCCGCCTCCGTCCGCTCCGGACAGCCCTCAACTCACCGCGCCCACCGCCAACCGCAAGCGGCCCGCGAAGCCCTTCTTCGACGTCAGTGGCACCGCATAACCGTCACCATCCGCTTCGGCGAGCGTGCCGGTGGCCTCGCTCCAGCGCTCGTCGGCACACAAATAGCGCACATTGAAACCCTCGGCGACACGCGTTACCTTCAGCACCAGGGTGTCGCGAAACAGGTACTCGCCGTCTATGTGCTGATTCGGCCAGAAGCGGTTGTCTATGGTGTAGCCGGTGCTGGAAACGGCCACCTCCAGGCTGAACACCACGGTGCGGCCGACGGTGATCTTGCGGGTATCGAGAAAGGCTGAGAACAGCACCGGCCAGCGCGGTGCCGCCAGGCCCGCTACGCGCTCCGGCTTCAACAACTCGTCATAGCCACGGAGCACGGCGCTGAAGGTGTCGCGCCGCCGCTCGGTGAGGCGGAAGCTGAACGCCCCGCGCGGCGACACGGTGGCCTCGAAGTAGTACGAAGCGAGGATCTTCCTGCCCTCGTCCCGCGCCTTCTGCACCGACGGCGGCAACGGCAGGGCCTCCACCTCCACGCTGCCATCCACCCGCAGATCGCCGAACAGGAAGCGCACCAGGTTCTGGTAGCCCTCCTCCGAGTTCACCACGCCGAACGGACCGCTGTGGCTGCGGAAGGCGAAGGCGCGCGGGGCGCCGCTGACGGTGGCGTTCTCGATCTTCACCAGGCCGTCGCTCATCTCGCCGGCAAGCCGGCGCGACATGCCGAAGCCCGCCGAGTAGTCCCGGTGGTTGGTGCCGACGAAGCAGAAGAAGCGCTGCGGATCGAACTTGCCACCCAGCGAGTCGACACGCTCGGACTGCTTGGGCAGGCCGAGGTATTCGGCCATCTTCTTGCGGTTGAAGTTGTTGATGTCCCACAGGCCGAGGACGGCGGGCACGTTCATGCCGGCCATCTCAATGCCGTTGTGGGGCGTGGCGTAGGTGAACACCTTGTCGACCAGTGCCCGGTCGGCCGCCGCGCTGATCTGATCGTTCTGCAGAAAGGCACGCACCACCAACCCGCCCATGGAGTGCGCCACCAGATGCACCTTGAACTGCCCGCGCAGCGCCGCGTCCTGCCCGCACACCTGGTCGCGCAGCCGATGGATGAGCGCCTTCAGGCCCTGCGCGGCCTCGGGAATGGACAAGGCCTTGCCGTCGCCGAAATCCTTGTCGGCAGCGTCGTAGTAGCGGTAGATGACGATGCTTTTCGAGGGTAACTCACCCGCCAGCTCGCTGCCGTCGGCGAAGGTGTCGCGGTAGCCGTAGTCCTTCATCAAGCGGATCAGCGGCGACTCGAACACATGTCTCAAAACCTTGCCGTCCCATGCCTGCCGCACCTTGGTGGCGCCAAGGTTGAAGCCCATGTAGGGCGTGGACACGGTATCGGCGACCTCGGACTCGGTCATCGCGTAGCCGCGGACGTAGATGATGGGGTAGAACGGGGCAAGCGGACTGGCCATGGTGTGGTCCTCGGCAGATCTGCGATAGCGCTGAATCAGTGTAGGTCAGCGCCGCAGTCATGACAAAGGGAATCCTCACGCAACTCAGCGCCGGGAGACCCGCCGTGCCGCTTCGCGATCGATCAGCCCCGCCTGCGCGCCGGGCCGTTGCCCTGCATCGATCCGGCGGCGCTGCCGCTGCCCCTCGACTCGCACCAGGCCGCCCTCGTCCAGGGCCTGGAGCGTGCGTGATACGGTTTCGATGGTCAGGTCGGTTATATCGGCAATGTCGCGCAGTCTGGGCAGTTTGAACACCCCGCCGGACGAACCGAGCAGGGATAACAGCCCGCCCACCCGGTCGCCCGCCTTGCCGCTACGCACCGTCAGGATGTCCGCCATACGGCGCTCGGCAGCCGCCAGCAATCGCAACATGGATTCGCCCAGACGCGCTTCGGCCGGCTCGCACCACGGTTCTATGACGCAGCCGGACAAGGCCTGCGCGGTGTAGGTGTAGCTGCCAAACAACAAGGTCTCGGCGCCGATCACATCGCCGGCGAGCGACAGCCCGGCGAATGCGCCGCCATGGGCTGCCTCCCGGTCCAGTCGAACACTACCCGACACGATTCGCCACGCAACGCCCTGCTCGCCGGCGTGATAGACGACCTGCCCTCGTTCGACGCGTCGCAACCGGATCGCGTCGGTGGTGGATTCATCCTGCCTGTCCTGGCTCATCCTGCCTCCCTGATTGCCGCCCGCATGCCCTCAGTGCGGCCTGGCATGCGGGCGGAGTGCTCGGCATGTGAGGATGGATCCACCACCCGGCACCCGACCTGAGTTCGTGAAAAAATACGTAGCGATCGGACCGGCGGGCTTGGCCAGGGGTTCACTAGGCACGGCCTCGTGGCGCCGAACCCGTGCAGGCATGCGAACCGGGACGTGTAACGACGTGCGGCGCGCAGCGAACGGAGCGCATCGATTGATTCGCAAGCGCTCACTCCAACCGCGGCTGCTGTACATCGACGCGCACCTCGCGCTCGCCCCCGTGTTCGAAGCGCAGCGTCATCCGGAAGCGATCGCCGTCACGCAGCGGCTCGCTCAGTCCGACCAGCCGCAGATGCGCCGCCTGACGATGCGTCAACCTTAGGCGTTCGCCAGGCGGCAGCTCGAGGGCTTGGACCACCTCTCCCTGAGCGTTCACCAAGTCCACCCGCTGCGCGCGCGACGTCGTCGCGCCGAGCAGTCGATCCGATTGGCGGCCACGGTTGTGCAACTCCCGGAAGTACGCGCGGCCGTCATCGGCAGACTCACTCGGCACCGCATAGGGATGGTCGATGCGGACGCTGCCGGCACTGAAGCCATGGGCGAACGCGGGCGCGGGCACTGCCAGAACAAGCGCGAGCCCGAGCAAGCGCGCCGCCACGACCACTGCCAGCCCCCCACGCGAGCGCTGCACGGCGCCCGCCTGACTCCGCACCGCAAGGTGCTGCGGAAAGAACGACAAAATCGTCATCGCATGGACTCCCTGTCGGATCGCATACCGGGTCGGTCGCCGGTTGCCTGCACCGTGCTCATGGCCAAGGTGCTCATGGCCACCGCACTCATGGCAGACCTCGCTCGAAATCACCGCGCCACAGCAGCCGCAGCATGGCATACGGATTGTGCTGCCCCCCCACCCGCTCGCGTCCGGCTTCAAGCGTGAACTGCAGGGTCGGCAGCGATGGCAGCGGCGCCCAGCGCAGAGCCGCGCTCAAGCGCTGTGCCGGACCGCCGTCCTGCATCAGCCCGGTGTCGCGCGCGAGCAGCGAAGCGCCGCTGCCAGCGAGACGGTTGGAGGCGGTCACACGCTCGGCGCGCAGCCCCAGCTCCCAGCGTTCGGACGGTGCCCAGCGTACGTCCGCCCAACCGCCGTTCACATGCGAGCGATAACGTGCGCTGCCGTTGATGGCGTACAGGTCGCCGCGCTCGCGCCGGGTAAGCACCGCAGCCGAGACCTCTACCGGCAGCGAGGCAGCGTGCCAGCGCGCCGATACGCCCGCCAGATTGCCGTGCCCTTCGAAGCAGGCCACCTCGAACAAGGACTTGTCGCAGGACGGGGCGCCGTGGCTGTGGGCGTTTTCCGACAAGGCCAGGAAACTGCCACGCCTAGGGGCCCGAACGCGTGCGACGAAGCCATCTACCTGCACTGCGCCGAAGGTGGCGCCCAGGTGAAACATGGGCGACCAGGTGGCCTCCGAAGCAGCCGGGAACTTGCTGGTGTGCCAAAGCCCGGCGTCCGCCCGCAGTTGCCAGCGATCGAAACCTTGCCAACTGAGGTTGACGCCGTCGTCAATCCAGCTTCCGTCGAAGGCGGCGCGTTTGGCCAGGGCTTGCAGCCCGAACAGGTCGAATTCGCCGGGCGCGAGCATCACGTCGCCGATTGGCAGGGCATTGCGCCCGGCACCCAGGCGCAGCTGGCCACCTTCCAGGGTCCGGTGTGCCTCTACCCAGGCAGACTCGACGTGCGCCGAGCCTTCGTCGTGCCAGCCAACCGCGGCCTGCACCCCCAGCCATTCGACCGGACGCAGCCCCGCCGACAACACACCATGCTCCAGACCGCTGCCGTTGCGGTCATCGGCAGCGGCCCCGGTAAGGAGCACACCGGGCAGGCGCGATGCGGGCAAGGGGTGGCGGGCGTCCATCCACGACCACGCAATGGCCGCCCCCAGCTTCACGCCCGGGGAGTCCGGCAGCAAGGGTTCGCTCGGATCGTGGGCCAGTCCGAGCGCGCTCCACACGCAACACAGCCCCCCCACCGCGACGTGCCAGCGGCGTGGCCGGGGCAGGCAGCGCCGCTCCTGCGCCTGCGCCTGCGCCTGCGCCTGCGGCGGGTCAGCGCGCCGCATTGGAAAACGGGTCCGAAAAAGCGGGATTGGTAATGAATTCATGGTCGGTCAGCGTCTTCAGAAATGCGATGATGTCGGCCTTTTCAGCCTCGTCGAGTTGGATCTGCGCGATCAGGTCGCTCTTGAGCGGACTCAGCCGTCCGTCGCCGGCATGCGGTCCGCTGGTGATGACGCGGCCGCCGGCGGCGTAGAAATCCAGAACCTCCTCCAGCGTCGTGATGCTGCCGTCGTGCATGTAGGGCGCGGTCACCTCCACATTGCGCAGGCTGGGTGCGCGGAACGCCCCCATGTCCGCCGGTCGGCCGGTGAGCTCGAACACGCCCCGGTTGGGGTAGGGAAACCCACCCGCGCCATCGATGTTGAACAACCCGGTGTTGTGGAACGGCGTCTCGACCACGCGGCTGCCTGCATGCACCACCTGATCGTTGAAGTTGAAGCTGCCGTGGCAGTGGAAGCACTCCGCCTTTTCGCCGAAGAACAGCAGCCTGCCGCGCTCCTGGTCCGGCGTCAGCTGCACTTCGCCGCGCAGGAAACGGTCGTAGCGGCTGTTGCCCGAAATCAGCGTGCGCTGGAACGCGGCGATGGCCGCGATGATGTTGGGCCAGGCAATCGGCTCGGCGTGGCCGGGAAAGGCAGCGGCGAAACGCGCCGGATAGTCGGCGTCATTGGCCAGGCGGGCCAGCACCGTGCCACTGTTGGCGTCGTTTACCCCCATCTCCACCGGGTCTTCGCCGAACAGCGGGGTTTCCATCTGCTTTTCCAGCGTGACCAGCGACGGATTGGCCCAGGTCAGGGTGGCGTTGTACACCACGTTGGCCAGACCCTGGGCGCTGCGCGGATGAGCCTCGCCGGTGGATCCCACCGACACCGCCAGGCCGTCGGTGAAGCCAAGCGCCTGGAGATGGCAACTGCCACAGGCCTGTGTGCCATCCCCCGACAGCCGTACGTCATAAAACAGGTGGCGCCCGAGGTCAACCTTGGCAAGGCTCATCGGGTTGTCTTCCGGCACACGCGGAGAAGGAAAGAAGCGTGGCAGTTCGAATCGCCAGTCGCCGCTCGGGGGCGTGGCGCCGTTGTCGTCGATGCTCGTGCCCCCGCCGCCGCAGGCGACCAGCACCGCGCAAAGCGGTGCCAGCCATGCGGCACGAGGGGACACCGGAGCCATCGTTTCTGCATGGCTCCGTTTCATCATCTGGCCTCGATCCGGAACATCTTCTGGTTGAGACCCTGGTTTGCCGTCAGGCCGCTGTCGAGATCCAGCGACAAGGCCTCGAACACCACCGGGCATTCGGGATCGGTCTTGCCCGACATGCAGCCATAGGGGCCGCCATAATCCAGCGACAAATCGGTGGTGAGCAACAGGCTTTGCAAGTCGATCACGAAGCGCTGGGTGTCGGCATTGAAGTCGTCAAAGCGCAGTTCCATGCGGTTGGACGAGGTGCATGACACGGTCTCGCCGCTCACCGGATTCCCGGTGCAGCCGGTAGCGCCCAAGTGCAGGTTCCAGCGCGCGGAAAAGCCCTCGGTGACCGGTGGATTGGCCGTCGGGTCGGCCGGGCGGACCACCCCGCCGCTGGGCGCCACTTCGATCTTGATGTACTTGCGCCCCGCCTGCCACGACCAGCCCATGGCCTGGATGTCGAGTGGCGCAGCCTCGGCGACGGTGTCGGTGTGGTTGTAGTTCGACGGCACGCCGACAGTGAACCGCAGGCCCTTGTAACTGCCTGCCGGCACCGTGCCGGCAATCTGGGCGTTGGTTCCGGGCGTGCCGCGATCGACGCATGACCCGGTGCCGTCTTCAAGATCGATCAACACCACGCCTGCCGCCGGATGCTGCCATTCGTTGTCGGCGAGCGCGACCTCGACGGCCGTACCGTCGGTGGCGATGAGTGCTATCTCGGACAGGTAGAGACGCAAGTCGCTCAGCTCGGTCTGCAGCGCACCACTGCCGAGGGCGGCAATCGGGGTGTTGCAGTCCACCGCCGTCTGTCCTGCCTTGGCGGCGAACTGGATGGAAACCTGGCGCGGACTGCTGTCCGGAGGCGTTTCGGTGCTACTGCTACCGCCGCCGCCGCAAGCCGAAAACCCCAAGGCCAGCAACGCGGGCAAAAGCAGGCGCCTCCCACGGAAACCCACTGCCGAGGGCGACGGGCGCATGCACGCCACAGCGGCCGGAGCCCAAGTGGTCGCCATCGTGCCATCGGTTGTTTTGATCATCTTGATCGTGTCTTTCATCTTCGTATCCTGTTTGGGCCACCGTTGCGGCAGTCGCTTGCGCGCGGCTGGCGACGAACGGGCGACCATGTCATTCCCATGTTCTGAGACTCGGAGACTGGACGGGCGCGTACCACCGCGCCTCGAATGAAGCGGCACCTTGGTGGCGGGTCCAGTCAGCAATGGAGCGGGATGGCAACGGTCACAGGCGGGGCCCGCACCAACGGGAGAACGTAAGCGGGCGCTGAACGAAGAAGGGGATCGGCGAGCGACGGCGGTGGCGCCGCAGCATCGACGCGCGGGCCGTCCGCCAGAACGGCGACGACCGGCAGCACCGGCCGCTCGCCCAGCACGTAGAACGGACAGTGCCACACGGCGCTGTCCGGAGCGGACTCGTTGAATTCGTCGGTCTGGCCCGTTTCGTCGGAGCGCCCCGCGCCACCGACCACAAGCGCGCGATCCGACACGGACACGCTGAAGCAGATGTCGTCGAAACGGTCGGGCTGAACCGCCACCGCAATCTGTATCGCCGCCAGGGTGCCCGCCTGAAGCAACCACAACACCAACAGCACCAGCAGCCACCGCGCCTGCCGTGCACGGGAGCACATGCGGCCTCGCGGGCTGCGCGCGACACCGCGCGCGGCAAGCGCGCCAGCGCGCATCGCGCGTGGCACGGCACACAATCTGCGCAACATGCATGGCTCCTGGAGCACGGCGGTCTGTCACCACGCGGGAGACGTTCGCCGATTGAAACGGGCAGTCGACCTGTTCCTCCCCACACCGGCCGCCGCGGCGAGCAACCGCGTGCGACAGGCTCCGCCGGACGAGCGCCAGGCGTCAGTGGAAAAAGAAGGGAAGAACAGGCGAGACTACCGCCCGGGGCGTATCAAGCTTCAGGAGACGAGCGGGGGTGCCCGGGGGTGGGCGGTGGACCACGCATGCAGCACGCGTGGCGCAAACAGAAAGGCGCGCGGCAGTGGGTCGCGCGCGGGGGGTAGCCAGAGCACGGTCAGGTCGCCGACACCGGCAAGCACCGGCGCGCCACCATTGACCTTGCAATACGGGCAATGATCGCTGGACGGCGCCACATGCGTGTGCCCGTCCGAATCGGCATCGCCGGCGAGCATCACGTACTCAATACCGGCGCCGGTGCACAACTCTGCCCATACCGCGCCCTCCTGCCCCGCCGGCGCAAGCATCCTGCTCACGGTGGGCGCGAACGCCACCATCAGCATCGCTAACAAGGCGATACGGGCGGCGATCAACAGGTGAGCACGGGCGAAACGCATTTCGGCGCGATCCAGGGTCGGGGGTCGATCGAAGCAGGCGCCACGACCGTGGTTGCAATTGTAACCATTTCAGTGATCAGCGGAAGCCATGTAGCGGACATCCGTCGCGAACGCCCCTACATGCCTGCACGCTCGCACATGCTCGCGACACAGGCCGCGCCGCAACGCCAACGCACCAGCGAACGACTGTTGACCCGGATCAAGCTCCCACGCCAGCAGGCGTCTATGCTTGAGCCATGGACCGATCTGGCCGTCACGATTCACGCACCAAACGCCAACAATTGCCCGGCGTCCAGCGAACCGCGCCACCTTGCCGCACGCTGCGTCACCGCGCACCTCCATCAGCCATCCCCCGGAAGGAGTCCAATCATGGCCAACACGATGAAAGCCGCCGTCGTTCACAGCTTCGGCGCCCCCTTGCAGATCGAGGAAGTCCCCGTCCCAGCCGTCGGGCGCGGGCAGGTACTGGTAAAAGTCGTCGCCTCGGGTGTGTGCCACACCGACCTGCATGCGGCGGACGGCGACTGGCCGGTCAAGCCGCCACTGCCCTTCATTCCCGGACATGAGGGCGTCGGTTTCGTCGCCGCCGTCGGTGAAGGCGTCACGCACGTGCGTGAAGGCGACCGCGTTGGCGTGCCGTGGCTGCACACCGCCTGCGGCCACTGCGAACACTGCCTCACCGGCTGGGAAACCCTGTGCGACCACCAGCAGATGACCGGCTACAGTGTCAATGGCGGCTACGCCGAATACGTGCTCGCCGACCCCAACTACGTCGGCCGCCTGCCCGACACCCTGGAGTTCGCCCCCGCCGCGCCGGTGTTGTGTGCCGGTGTCACCGTGTACAAGGGGCTCAAGGTGCTCGAGTGCAAGCCCGGCGACTGGGTGGCAATCTCCGGCATCGGCGGCCTGGGCCACATGGCCGTGCAATACGCCAAGGCCATGGGCTTCCATGTGATCGCAGTGGACGTGTCTGACGACAAGCTCGCCCTCGCCCGCAGCCTGGGCGCCGACGAAGTGATCAATGCCGCCACCACCGACCCGGTGGCCACCGTTCAGGCGCACATCCGCGGCGCCCACGGCGTGCTCGTGACCGCCGTGTCGCGCAGCGCCTTCGCCCAGGGCCTGGGCATGCTGCACAAACGCGGTACGATGTCACTGGTGGGCCTGCCCCCGGGCGACTTCGGCCTGCCGATCTTCGACGTGGTGCTCAACGCCAAGACCGTGCGCGGCTCCATCGTCGGCACGCGCAAGGATCTGGAAGAAGCGCTTGCCTTCGCCGGCGAAGGCAAGGTGGCCTCGCACTACAGCACCGACAGCCTGGACAACATCAACGCCATCTTCACCCGCATGAAGGAAGGCCGCATCGACGGCCGGGTGGTGGTGAGCATCTGACCCCCGCCGGGGCGCCGCGCTGCCCCGTCGCCGCCGCGGACGCCGCGGCACGACGGGCCACACCTCACCCCCGCCGCTGGCCGCCATCCGCGGCATAGGGCTCGAACCAGCTCTGGTCCGGGTCGGCTGCCAGCCGCGGCCCCACCGGGGGAAAGGCCCGCTGCGGACACGCCGGGCGCTCGCAGATCTTGCAACCGGCGCCGATGGGGGTGCGCGCGGCCGGGTCGTCCAGGGGCAGACCGCGCGAATACACCAGGCGTGACGCATGCCGCAGGTCGCACCCCAGACCCACCGCGAAGGTCTTGTCCAGCACACCCCAGCCGCCGCGACGATGGGTTACCGTGCGCGCAACCCACAGATAGCCCCGCCCATCCGACATCGACGCAAGTTGCGTGACGATCTGCCCGGGACGTGCAAATGCCTCGTACACGCTCCACAGGGGACAGGTGCCGCCCACTCGGGAGAAGTGAAAATCCGTGGCCGACTGGCGCTTGGAAATATTGCCGGCACGGTCCACCCTCACGAAGATGAACGGTACGCCTCGAGCCTGCGGGCGCTGCAACGTGGACAAGCGGTGGCAAACGGTCTCGAAGCCGACCCCGAACCGATGACCCAGCAGGTCGATGTCGTAGGACAAAGCCTCGGCGACGGAAAGAAAGCGGCGGTAGGGAAGAATCAGCGCCCCGGCGAAGTAGTTGGCCAGGCCTATCCTGGCCAGGGAACGCGCCTCGTCGCCGAGAAACGCGCCCTCGAGGACGAGGCGCTCGATGTCGTCCCGCACTTCCAGCAGCGCGAGTTGCGTCGCCATCTGGAAAGCCCGCTGACCGGCATCGAGCTGCGCTGAAAGGCGCAACTGGCGCCGCGCCGGATCGAACTCGCGCAGCGGCATCCGCGCTGCGCCCGCGCCATCCAGTTCGACCGCCAGGTCTGTGTCCCGACAGATCTCGACCGCGATTCCATGTGCCCGCGTCAGGCGTTCGCCCAGACCGCGATCGGCGCGCCCGATCTCCAACCCCCATTCTCCGAAACACCGCTCTGCCAGCACATCCAGACTGTCGATGTAATTGTGGCGCGCATAGAAGAAGTCGCGCACCTCCTCGTACGGCATCGGCGCAGCCGCCAGCGCCGCGCCACGCTCCTCGCCCAGCCGCGAGGCATAACCCACCAGCCGCGTTTCGGCCTCGCGTCGGCGGCGGTCGAGCGCGAGCAACGCGCGTGCCACAGCCGGCATCTGGCTGGCCAGTTCGCGGATTTCGGCGAGTGACACGCTTTCGCCACCAAGCGCGGCTTGTCCGGCCTCGCCCAGTACATCGCGCAGTTCCGCCACCAACCGGCCTTCATCGTCGTCGGAGAAACGCTGCACGTCCACGCCCAGGGTGGCACTGATACGCAACAGCACCGGCACCGTCAGCGGCCGCTGGTTCTGCTCGATCTGGTTCAGATAGCTGGGGGAGATCTCCAGCAGGCGGGCGAGCGCGGCCTGGGTCAGACCGCGCTCCTCGCGCAGGCGGCGCAAGCGCACGCCGGTAAAGACTTTCTTCATTGCTTTTCCTGACGAGAGCATTCGCAAACTTCGCAAATCAAGCTCTGTTCATTCACAAATACACGCCAATTCAGCTGTTTAATAAAACTCCAGAGTGCGTATATTGCGAACAAACACCGACAAACGCAAACCCTCCCACTCTTTCGCCTGGAGTTCCTCATGAGCACACACGCCGCCGAATCCACCTTCAAGCCGAAGAAGTCCGTCGCCCTGTCGGGCGTCACGGCCGGCAACACCGCCTTGTGCACCGTCGGCAAAACCGGCAACGACCTGCACTACCGCGGCTACGACATCCTCGACCTCGCCGAGCGCTGCGAATTCGAGGAGGTGGCCCATCTGCTGGTGCATGGCAAGCTGCCCAACAGGGCCGAACTGCGCGCTTACAAGGCCAGGCTCAGGTCCATGCGCGGGTTGCCCGCCAGCGTCAAGGAGGCGCTGGAGCGCCTGCCGGCCTCCGCGCATCCGATGGACGTGATGCGCACCGGTGTGTCGGCGCTGGGCTGTGTGCTGCCGGAGAAGGATGACCACAACGTCGCCGGCGCGCGCGACATCGCCGACCGTCTGATGGCCTCGCTCGGCTCGATGCTGTTGTACTGGTATCACTGGTCCACCAAGGGCCAGCGCGTCGAGGTGGAAACCGACGACGACTCCATTGGCGGCCACTTTCTGCACCTGCTGCACGGCGAAAAGCCGTCGGAAACCTGGGTGCGGGCGATGCATACCTCGCTCAACCTGTACGCCGAGCACGAGTTCAACGCTTCCACCTTTACCGCGCGGGTGATCACCGGTACCGGCAGCGATGTGTATTCGGCCATCGCCGGCGCCATTGGCGCCCTGCGCGGCCCCAAGCACGGCGGCGCCAACGAGGCGGCCTTCGACATCCAGAAGCGCTACGACACGCCGGACGAGGCGGAAGCCGACATCCGCCGCCGGGTCGAGGCCAAGGAGGTGGTGATCGGTTTCGGCCACCCGGTGTATACCGTGAGCGACCCGCGCAACGTCGTCATCAAGGACGTGGCCAGGCGCCTGTCCGACGAGGCCGGCTCGACCAAGATGTACGACATTGCCGAGCGCCTGGAGCAGGTCATGTGGGAGGTCAAGCAGATGTTCCCCAACCTCGACTGGTTCAGCGCGGTGAGCTATCACATGATGGGCGTGCCCACGGCGATGTTCACCCCGTTGTTCGTCATCTCGCGCACCAGCGGTTGGGCGGCGCACATCATCGAGCAGCGCATCGACAACAAGATCATCCGCCCCAGCGCCCACTATGTCGGCCCGGACGATCAGGTGTTCGTGCCCATCGAGCAGCGGCAGTGAGGCGGGGAAAAGGTGAACAAGCGGATGAATAAGAGGATGAATGAGCGTTACCGCAAAGCCCTGCCCGGTACCGGTCTGGACTACTTCGATGCCCGTGAGGCGGTCGATGCACGCCACCCCGGCGCCTGGGCCAGGCTGCCCTATACCGCGCGCATCCACGCCGAGAACATTGTGCGCAAGGCCGACCCCGCGATCATCGACGCCTGCCTGCAGCAACTCGTCGAGCGCCGCCGCGAGCGCGACTTTCCGTGGTATCCGGCGCGCGTCGTGTGCCACGACATCCTCGGCCAGACCGCGCTTGTTGATCTGGCCGGCCTGCGCGACGCCATCGCCGACCAGGGCGGTGACCCGGCTCAGGTCAATCCGGTGGTGCCGGTGCAACTCATCGTCGACCACTCGCTGGCGGTGGAGTGCGGCGGCTCCGACCCCGACGCCTTGCGCAAGAACCGCGAAATCGAGGATCGCCGCAACGCCGATCGCTTTCACTTCATCGAGTGGTGCAAGACCGCCTTCGACAATGTGGACGTGATCCCGGCCGGCAACGGCATCATGCACCAGATCAACCTGGAGAAAATGTCGCCGGTCATCCACAGCGACAACGGCCTGGCCTATCCGGATAGCTGTGTCGGCACCGACTCCCACACCCCGCACATCGACGCCCTGGGCGTGATCGCGGTCGGCGTCGGCGGCCTGGAGGCCGAGAACGTCATGCTCGGTCGCGCTTCTTGGATGCGCCTGCCGGACATCGTCGGCGTCCGCCTGAACGGCCACCGCCAGCCGGGCATCACCGCCACCGACGTGGTGCTGGCGCTGACCGAGTTCCTGCGCCAGCAGCGTGTGGTCGGCGCCTACCTGGAGTTCTTCGGCGAGGGTGCGGCCAGTCTCACCATCGGCGACCGCGCCACCATCTCCAACATGGCCCCGGAGTATGGCGCCACCGCGGCGATGTTCTTCATCGATGGCCAGACGCTGGACTACCTGCGTCTGACCGGGCGCAGCGACGAACAGCTTGCGCTGGTCGAGACCTACGCCAAGGAGGCCGGCCTGTGGGCCGATGCGCTGGCCACCGCCGAGTACGAGCGCGTGCTCGAGTTCGACCTGTCGAGCGTCGAGCGCAACATGGCCGGCCCCAGCAATCCACACCGCCGCCTGCCGACCGCGCAACTGGCCGAGCGCGGCATCGCCGGCAATCTCAGGCAAGCCCTTGACCAGGAGGCTGCCGGGCAACTGCCCGATGGCGCGGTCATCATCGCCGCGATCACCTCCTGCACCAACACCTCCAACCCGCGCAACCTCATCGCCGCCGGCCTGCTCGCGCGCAAGGCGCGCAAGCTGGGCCTCAAGCGCAAGCCCTGGGTCAAGACCTCGCTCGCGCCGGGCTCGAAGGTGGGTGAGCTCTATTTGCGGGAAGCGGGCTTGCTGGAGGACCTCGAAGCGCTGGGCTTTGGCATCGTCGCCTTCGCCTGCACCACCTGTAACGGCATGAGCGGTGCGCTGGATCCGAAGATCCAGCAGGAGATCATCGATCGCGACCTCTACACCACCGCGGTGCTGTCCGGCAACCGCAACTTCGACGGCCGCATCCACCCCTATGCCAGGCAGGCCTTTCTCGCCAGTCCGCCGCTGGTGGTGGCCTACGCCATCGCCGGCACCGTGCGCTTCGACATCGAGCAGGACTGGCTCACCCTACACGCCGGCGAGGCGGTGCGCCTGAAGGACATCTGGCCCACCGACGAGGAAATTGACGCGGTGGTCGCCGAGGCGGTCAAGCCCGAGCAGTTCAAGCAGGTGTACATCCCGATGTTCGCCAGGACCGGGGTCGAACGCGCCGCCTCGCCGCTCTACGACTGGCGTCCGCAATCGACCTATATCCGGCGCCCCCCTTACTGGGAGGGCGCGCTGGCCGGCGAACGCTCCCTCAAGGGCATGCGTCCGCTCGCCATCCTGCCGGACAACATCACCACCGACCACCTGTCGCCGTCCAACGCCATCCTGCTGGATTCGGCCGCCGGCGAGTATCTGGCGAAGATGGGCCTGCCCGAGGAGGACTTCAACTCCTATGCCACCCACCGTGGCGACCACCTCACCGCCCAGCGCGCCACCTTCGCCAACCCCAAGCTGTTCAACGAGATGGTGCTGAACGACGACGGCACGGTGCGTCAGGGCTCGCTCGCGCGGGTCGAGCCGGAGGGGCAGGTGATGCGCATGTGGGAGGCCATCGAGACCTACATGCAGCGCGGCCAGAACCTCATCATCATCGCCGGTGCCGACTACGGCCAGGGCTCCAGCCGCGACTGGGCAGCCAAGGGGGTGCGCCTGGCCGGTGTCGAGGTCATCGTCGCCGAGGGCTTCGAGCGCATCCATCGCACCAACCTCATCGGCATGGGCGTGCTGCCGCTGGAGTTCAAGCCCGGCACCACGCGCAAGACGCTGGGGCTCGACGGCACCGAAACCTGTGACGTCATCGGCCAGCGCCGGCCGCGCGCTGAGCTCACCCTGCTCATCCACCGCCGCAACGGTGAGACCATAGCGGTGCCGGTGACCAGCCGCCTGGACTCCGACGAGGAAGTGCAGGTGTACGAAGCCGGTGGCGTGCTGCAGCGCTTTGCCAAGGACTTTCTCGAAGGACGAGCATGACCGACACCCAAGCCCAAGTCAGAATTCCCGCCACCTACATGCGCGGCGGCACCAGCAAGGGCGTGTTCTTCCGCCTGGACGACCTGCCCGAGCGCTGCCGGGTGCCCGGTGAGGCGCGCGACCGCTTGTTCCAGCGCGTCATCGGCAGCCCGGACCCCTATGCCGCGCATATCGACGGCATGGGCGGGGCCACCTCGAGCACCAGCAAATGCGTGATCCTGTCGAAGAGCTGCCGGCCGGACCATGATGTGGATTATCTCTACGGCCAGGTGTCCATCGACCAACCCTTCGTGGACTGGTCCGGCAACTGCGGCAACCTGACCACCGCCGTGGGCGCCTTCGCCATCCATGCGGGGCTGATCGATGCTGAGCGCGTACCGGACAGCGGCGTGTGCGCGGTGCGTATCTGGCAGGCCAACATCGGCAAGACCATCATCGCGCACGTGCCCATCACCGACGGCCAGGTGCAGGAGACCGGAAACTTCGAGCTCGACGGCGTGACCTTTCCGGCGGCGGAGATCATGCTCGAATTCCTCGACCCATCCGACGAGGGGGAGGCGGGCAGCGCGCTGCTCCCCACTGGCAATCTGGTCGACGACCTCGCGGTGCCGGAAAGCGCAGTCAAGGGCGGGGTGCTCAAGGCCACGATGATCAGCGCCGGCATCCCGACGGTGTTCGTCAACGCCGCGGACATCGGGTACACCGGCACCGAGTTGCGCGAGCACATCAACGGCGATCCGCAAGCCCTGGCACGCTTCGAGCAGATCCGCGTCGCCGCCGCGCTGCGCATGGGCCTGATCGCAAAACCCGAGGACGCCGCCACCCGCCAGCACACCCCCAAGATCGCCTTCGTCGCCCCGCCCAGGGCGTACACCACCTCCAGCGGCAGGGCGGTCGCCACCGGCGACGTCGACCTGCTGGTGCGTGCGCTGTCCATGGGCAAGTTGCACCACGCCATGATGGGCACCGCGGCAGTCGCCATCGCCACCGCCGCAGCCATTCCCGGCACCTTGGTCAACCTCGCCGCGGGGGGCGGCGAGCGCAACGCGGTGCGCTTCGGTCACCCCTCCGGCACCCTGCGCGTCGGCGCCGAAGCGCGGCGGGTCGACGATCAATGGACCATCACCAAGGCCATCATGTCGCGCTCGGCCCGCATCCTCATGGAAGGCTGGGTACGCGTGCCTGGCGACGCTTTTTGATTACTGGTCGACCGTTCAGGCTGAGCTAGCCGAAGCCCGATTCCTGGCACTGCCGAAGTCGCCCTTCGACAAGCTCAGGGCGAGCGGTAGTGTCTGCTCAGCGCGAACGGAGTCGAACCAACTCGTACCAACTTTCCCCAGGAGACCCCGTGTCAACTCGCAAGCAACTGAAAACCCTCGTCGAAGCCCGTCGCGGCGTCATCGTGCCGGGCGCCTTCAACGCGCTGTCGGCCAGGGTCGTCGCCGACCTCGGCTTCGAGGCGATCTATGTCACCGGCGCCGGCGTCACCAACATGTGGTTCGGCATGCCCGACCAGGGCTTCATGGGTCTGGCCGAGATTGCCGACCACACCGCCCGCATCCGCGACGCGGTGGAGGTGCCGCTGATCGTCGATGCCGACACCGGCTTCGGCAACGCGGTGAACGTCTATCACACCGTGCGCACGCTCGAGCGCGCTGGTGCCGACTGCATCCAGCTCGAAGACCAGGTCATGCCCAAGCGTTGCGGCCACTTCAGCGGCAAGGACGTGATCGGCACCGAAGAGGCGGTCGCCAAGATCAAGGCCGCCGCCGACGCTCGCCGCGACCCCGACCTGCTCATCATGGCGCGCACCGATGCGGCCGCCGTGCACGGCTTCGAGGCCGCCGTCGAGCGTGCGCAGAAGTTCGCCGAAGCCGGCGCCGACATCCTGTTCGTCGAAGCCGTGACCAGGGAAGAGGAGGTTCGCGCGTTGCCGCAGCGCCTCGCCAAGCCGCAGCTGATGAACATGGTCATCGGCGGCAAGACACCTATCTTCAACGCCACCGAACTGGGCGAGCTCGGCTTCGGCATCGTGCTCTACGCCAACGCCGCGCTGCAGGGCGCGGTGATGGGCATGCAGAAGGCGCTCACGGTGCTGCGTGACCAAAAGGAGGTCAAGGAGTCCAGCGGCCTGGTCACGCCCTTCGCCGAACGCCAGCGCCTGGTCGGCAAGGACCACTGGGATGCGCTGGAGCAGCGCTACCGCTGAAGTCGGCATTCCGGTATCGCGGCTCGGCCTGCCGTCCGGGCCCCATCACAAACTCACGGAAACGCCCCGTACGGAAGCACTGCAAGCATGAACACCAGGAACGAAGACTGGTTGCGCCCGCGCGCCCTCTACGAAGGGGGCGCCGAATCTGTGCGTGCGCGCATCTTCGCGCATGAGTTCGCACCGGGCTGCCCGCTGGACGAAGCGGAGCTCGCGCGCAGCTACGGCGTGAGCCGTACCCCGGTGCGCGAGGCCTTGAAGGTGCTGGGGCGGGAGGGGCTGGTGGAACCCGAGCCCCGCCGCGGCTGCTGCGTCGCCGAACTGTCCGCCCACGATGTCGACTCGCTGCTCGGCGTGATCGAAATGCTCGGTCAGCATACCGTGCGCGAGGCCGCGCGCAATGGCATTGCGCCGGCCGAACCGGCGGGTTTTGCCCACCTGTTCGACTGCGCCAGCAACCGCCACCTGACCGGCGCGGTGCTGCGCCTCAACGACAAGGTCAGGCTCACTTGCGGGCCGCAGTTCGACGCCGCCGACATCGCATTGCTGGCCGCTGCAATGCCTGCACTTGCCGCCTCCCTGTCGGCACGGCAGCACGTCCAGGCGGAACAGCTGTGGACCGCGTTCGCGAAAGCCCGACGTCGGTTGGCAGCTGACTACGTCGCATTGCACGCCACACCATAGGTCGGCAGCGGGACTGGTCCTTACACGCCGGGGATTGGTATTTCTCGAAACCGATGAAGGATTTCCCCGTAGCATCCGGAACGTTCGAACGTCGCGGAGACCGTGCGGCCTCAGCGGTCATTCGCCAGCGACCCCCTGTGCGGTCGCAATGCGCCGGTTACCTGTCGCTCAATCGCTTGGGCGAGGCGAGTGTCAGCTTCCCCGTCGTGCGAACGAGAACTTCCGGCCCTGAAGAGCCGCTCAGGTTTTTTCAGCCAAAGTCGGCAGTGCAGCGGTTGAAGCCGTTTGACAGCATGAATTGTTGGCGCGCTGATCGATGGCTTACTGTGTTCAAACGGTCATACGAACCGCCCACGTGATACCCGCTAATCGGCCCGAGCTGACGGCCAGCTTGTGCCGATTAGCGAGCAGCATGCGACGGTGGCTTGGCGCCTCAACACCGAGATAATTCGCTTTCACGTACCAATAATGGTACATTTCAAGCCATGAAGCCCCCGATTTTGGACGTGCGTTTTTTCGCCACAGAAAGTGGTAAAGAGCCTGTACGAGAGTGGCTGAAGGCGCAACCTGCCTCCGAGCGCCGCAAGATTGGCGAAGACATCAAGACGGTGCAGTTCGGCTGGCCGCTCGGAATGCCATTGGTGCGCAAACTGGCAAAGGATCTGTGGGAAATCCGAGTTCATCTCGCGGACAGGATTGCACGGGTGCTGTTTACTGTGGTCGGGCACGCGATGATCTTGCTTCATGCATTCATCAAGAAATCACAGGCCACACCAGCCGATGAACTGGAAGTGGGCAAGCGTCGTTTGCAACAACTCAGGAGTAGCGCATGAACCCTCGCATTGGCAGTAGTTTTGATGATTTCCTGGCTGAAGAAGCCGTGCTTGAGGAAACCACCGCTGTGGCCATCAAGCGTGTTGTGGCCTGGCAGATCGCGCAGGAAATGAAAGCGCAGCATCTGACCAAGACCGCCCTAGCCGCAAAGATGCACACGAGCCGGGCCGCACTCAATCGTCTGCTCGATGAGGCTGACACCAGCTTGACGCTGACAACGCTCTCCAGTGCGGCGAAGGCGCTTGGCAAAAACCTCCGTATCGAGTTGGCCTGACACGCCGTCCTTTGGACGGCGCATTCTGTCCATGCTCTGTGCCTGTGACATTCGCAAGATCCCGGTGACGCGAGTGACAAGCAGCAACCTGGATGACGGTCTGACGAGAGACACCGCCATTTGGCGCGACAGGCACTGAGTGCAAGTGGCTGCCGTCCCACTGTTGTCGCAAAGTCGGCGAAGCTGAGCTGCCGAGCTTCCCCTTGTTCCAGGCTTCCCGATGCGAATGATCACGGGTTTCCATGACAGACTCCTTGCTGTTGATCGAAGTTTGATTCTTCAGCGTTTGTCGTACGCCAGCCATCGATGAAGATGCCCAAGTCGTGCGGTCGAGATGGCGCGAACCTTGGACAAGGAGTGAACCGATGGTCAAAACTGCCACCTTTGATGCAGCCGACTACCTGAACGATGAGGAAACCATCGCGGAGTATCTGACGGCGGCCCTGGAAGACCCAAACCCTGATGTGTTCCTCGCTGCCGTTCGTGATGTCGCGCGCGCCCGCGGCATGGCGCAACTCGCCAAAGATGCGGGTCTTGGCCGAGAGAGCCTCTATAAGGCACTTGCGCCCGGAGCCAAGCCACGCTATGACAAAGTGCTCAAGCTGCTTCATGCCCTCGGCGTGAAGATCTCCGCAACACCAGTCCATTCCTGAGGCTTGCGGTAGTGCTGGTCGCCACGTCCAAGCCATCGATCGGCAGAACCGCCTGCAGTCTCACTCCGAGCTTAAATCTCTGGCGGCTGAACGTCAGGTAACGGGCATATTGCTGCAAGACTTCGCCAGACCTGCCGGTGCTTGACGGGTGCAGTCAGGGCGCTATGTGTCGGTCACCTGCCGTTCGACGGTCAGGCGACGGCGAACGACAGCTTCTCCATCCTGCGAACTGGAACTACCGACCCGTTCCTGACCTTCACCGAAAGGAAAACCGGTCATTGGCGCGCTGGCCATAGGAGCGGGTAAAAACACGTAGGCGAGGGTCGGCTTCGTCCGGAGTCAAGCTGCCCCATCGGCTCAAGCGTTGAGGCCGGCGATTTGCGATCGATGTATCATTGTTCGGGACACTTTGTATTGCATACGGGCTCGCGCAGGCGATCACCTGAGGCCGCTACACCCTCGTCCCGATCGCCAAATTCGACTTGGCGAGGTAGGCGCACGGACAGTCGCAGTGATCGACGGTCAGCATGTCACCTCGAAGCCCGGGATCGTGTGCCGCCGCGTCGCTGCATGTCCCTTGCTGCAAAAAAATGTCACGGAGCGTCGCCTTCCGCGACTATATAGACACGGATACCGCCAACCGGGTTTCAGGAGGCTCCCATGCTACGCATCGCCAATCCTAAGGCTGCGATGGAAGACAGGCCACTTTACCAGCACCTGTTCGATCTGACGGGCAAGCACGCGCAAGCCGCGATCCGCGATGCAATGGCTCGCGTCACGTCCGAAGAAGCAACGAAAGAGTTCGTATCTCAGTTGGGGGAGTTTCTGGCGTTCGTCTTGGAGCAACCGGGCCGCCAAGGGGACGGGACGGCACGGCAGATCGTCGCCGAGAGCTTGGCGCCACTGCTTCGGGAAACCCTCGCGGACGACCCCGATTCGGAGGCGCTGTGCCGGGACTTGTCGCAAGAATTCGCGAGGGTGCTGTGGGGGGGGCTGTTGCGTCAGATGCGCCTGGGCTCGTCGACCCGGGATGGCCGTGTGGAGCGGCGCGACATCTTGCCAGAGGCCGATAGCGCCGACGACGGCTGGAAGGACGTGTACCTTGCGGTGGAACAATACGGGTTGCCCAAAGCGGAAGTGTTGGCCGTGCTCAGGCGAGTATTGTCCGAGCTTGCCGCGGGCGAGCCTGGCGATCAGATCAAGCTGCCGCTCGGCTTACACATTGACAAAGCCATGCTGACGCGCACGCTTGAAGGGCAGCCTGAACCTGGTGCCATTAGCGACGTGTTCAAGAGAACCATCGATCTCTTCAGATGACGACGTTGAAGTCCTCGGAGAAGCAGGATCCACCGTCCACGATGGGTAAGGCCTCGAACGCACCGCCGCGCCTGCAACCAACCGTAATCCGCTGGATGGAGATTTCGTTCGTTTGCTGGGCCGGCACCGACAATCGGAGCACGCTGGCCCGGAAAGGGTAGTCAAACGCGAGTCGCTCCAGATAGCTCATCGCTTTGCCCGGCTGGGCCAGCGAGGTCTGGCTCAGTGAGCCGGAGACCAGTTGGATGATGCCTGGGGGGAATGGCTTGTGCTCGACAAACGTTGCCGAGCGTGGCAGCAAGCCGGGACATGGAAACGATGCGTGGGTGTGCCCGGCCAGGAAGACAGGAAACATGGGCGGCGAACCAAAGCTGCAGTTGCCGACTTCCGTCGCGAATTGGTCGCGGTTGATCAGGATCTTGTTGAAATGGCATCCAGGCGACGCGTTCTCTGCTACGGGGTAGTGCATGGCCACAATCCGCAGGTGCGGCACGGGCGCTCCGCCCCCGGGCGACGACAGGCCGTGCGCCAGCTGCTGGAGCTCCTCGACAGCCGTCTTCTGCGTCTGCTGCGCTTCCCAGAACCGGTCGGGCCGCACCGCACCGATCGCCCTAATGTTTTCGATGGCACCGTGCAGCACGCTGTTCACTGCGAATAGCTGGACCTCCGAACCCCCGCCCCCCGGAATGGGCTCCCGAAGCGGGACGGTGGGGTAGCGATCCGTGAACCACTTGGCACGGAGCTCGTCGCGTCGGCGTTCCATGCTCTTGGGCGCGAGCAGAGGATGCGTCTGCGGCCAGGTGTCGTGATTGCCGTAGAGAATTAGCTGCTGCGCCCCTCTGCAGGCATTGCGGAAGCGCACGGACCAGTCATTCAGCCATGTGTCGAGGGATACGTCGTCGCCGAACGTCGTGCCATCACCTGTGTCCACGAGCCAGATCGGACAGCCGGCCCAGTCTGCGTCGCCCGCGATGTCGGTCTTCAGGAAATCCTCGAAGGCGAGGAGCACGTCCCGCTCTGCGCCCTCCAACCCCTGTTGCCAATCCAGCCAGAGGTGATGCTTCATGCGTCCTACCAGCGCCCGCTTGAGGGAGTGGTCCGGTCCCACGATGTGCAGGTCCGAGTAATGCACGATCTGGACTATTGGCGTACCCATGCTGGCCTCCCGTTTCCATCTTACCTAGACCTTTCGAATGAGGGTCATCGCATCTGCACCCAGCTCCCGGCGAAGTGCCTCCTGCAGGCTCACGCGCAGCCGTTTCAGGTGCTGTCGCTCCCTTTCGCTCATCGGTGAATCGCTACCGCCGAGGGCGACCTCTTCGATGAGTGCTCGGTCGCGGGACGGCAGCCGCTCCATCAGCTTGAGCAGCGCGTGCGTCGCCCGCCGCAGATCCAGTTCCACCTCCAAGGCCAGATGGGTGGAATGACGTTCCGAGACCTCAGGATGGTCCTCGAGACTCACCACCCAGTGCTTGTACTCGCCCCGAAAGTGATCGGCGACCCTCCGGTTGAGGATCGAGAAGGCGAGTCGGTAAAACCGCTCGGCATCCTCCTCGGAAGGCATCGTGTCGCCATACCAACTGGGCAGCGTTCCGCGACCCGGGCCGTGTCGTAGCAGGGCTGTGATATCGGCAACAGCCTCGCTTACCAGATCCTCGTGCCACTTCGCAATCGAAGGGAAGCGTTGGCGCAACTGGCCACCGGCCCGCGAGCTGAACACGACAATGGCCGTTTTCCACCATTCACTCTTATCGCCCCCACATGAAGGCGTCACGATGGTCGTGCCTCCCTTTGACTGTCGTCGGCAAGCCTACGCAGCCGAGCTTCGCTTCGGCAAGCACGACACAAGGGGTGCGGAGCGACTCGCACCGCCACTTGAGCCCCGCCCGACCCGGACTGGCATCACGCCACACACGGCGACCGTTACGGTAGACGTGGCGCTTTAGGTGTCACTCGCCGGATCTTATCGACCCGTGCACGATCGCCACTTCGCTGCATATATGGAGCGTATGTCCGCTGCACGGCCCCCGAAGGGAAACAGGTCAGAGAGTTGAGCCCCGGCGGCCACTTCAAATTCCTCCATCTGTGGCCAGGTCAAATTCCCCCAGTGGGAGATGACAGGACGGGTGGTTTTTACTCGTTGTCTGAACCTTTCGCAAGCCGGCTGGCGGCCT
>JBKBMG010000015.1:0-98032 GCA_046295975.1 Rhodocyclaceae bacterium | reverse complement strand
CACCCGTCCTGTCATCTCCCACTGGGGGAATTTGACCTGGCCACAGATGGAGGAATTTGAAGTGGCCGCCGGGGCTCTTCGCATCACCGCCCATCACCTCGGCCAAATCCTGGGCCAGCTCGAGCGACCGCGCGAACGTATCACCGGAGATCGTACGGAACGTCAGCAGCGCGGCCGCAGCATCTTCGAACCCCTTGATGCTGCCCAATGTCGCGAGCGCAAGCTCAGACGACATTTTGCGAATCTCTTCGGCAGTGAAGCCAGCGGCCCCGCCGGTGGCGCGCACCACGCCTTCGAGCTTGCGTCCGCGCGTGTCGGCATCCATCGCCTCTTCAGCGAATGACCTCAGAGTGGCCACCAGTGCGGAGAGCCCAACGCCCGCGGCGACGGCTTTGGCGATCGATGCAGACAGCACAGACATGCGCGGTGCAGACTCCTCCGCCGCGTCGCCCACATCCTCAGCTGCATCGCTCATCTCACCGGTCGCGCTGGCCGCGTCGCGCATCGCGCCGGAAGTATCAACCGCACCCGCACGCAGCTCGCCCGTGTTGTCGGGTATCTGCTCGTTACCGGCGGCCGTGAGATCTTCCAGCTCGCGCGTCATGGCCGCGACCTCTTCGAGACCGTCGGCCAATGCGCGGATCTTCAGTGCTACTTCGAGATTGTTTGCCATACCCCGAGCTTATGCGGGGAGCGGGCGCCGATCAGGGTGCAGGATTGCACCCGGCCGCTTAGAACGGGATCAGGACAAGGGTTCGAGAAAAACGAAGTTGTAGGGCGTCATCACACCGCCCACAGCAGCATCGGCAAACGCAGCCGCATGGGAGGGTTCTCTCCCCCATAGGCTGGGTCATACTCAAGCGCGATGGATATGCTGATCCATATCAGTGCGGTTGAGCCGCTATAGGCTATGGTTAGCTCATCCCAGTCAGATCGTGGGCCTGCATTGAGCGCATATTTTGCTGACGAGTAAAGCAGTGTCAAATCCCTGACAGGAGTAGTCATATCCGGGAGAGAGGATTTGTGCGCCAGAAAAGTCACGACCCAGGACGTGCCGTCACTAGCCGCCAGCGCGCGCTCAGGATAGACAATGACCGAACCCGATCCGTTGGTACGGCTGGATTCCGTCCTGCCCAAAACCCCCCGGAATGCAACAGCCAAAACAACACTTGCAGTGGTCGACCATGACATGTCAGACGTAACATCCCCATCTGCAGCCACGGTGTGCTCATAGCAGGCCAGGTAGTGGATCGCGCCGCTAGATCCGGCGTTAAATCTGACCCAGTCTGTAGTGCCAACAGGAAGCGCAGCACTCGACGCCTCTCTGTATGCGAAAAACAGAACATAGTCACCAGCCAGCAAATCGGTCAGCGTGAGATTGCCGGTGACATCGGACACATGTTTGACGTACTCAATCGCCACCGCTCACCCCCAGTGCTGCGCATGCGGCTGCGTTCATAGGTACCGCCCAGCATCGGCGATGATGTGGTTCGCGCCGCCCACTTTGATTCCTCGAAACAGGATGATGTAGGTCCCGGCAGCCGAAAAATCCGGCTCTTCCAATCCAATCCACTGCGGGTTGTAAATCGCGACCGTCGCGCCCGCGCCAACCTGCAGCAACAGCGTCCCAAAAAACGTTGTGTTGGTGTCTGCGTCTACAAGCGCGATCTCACAGCTGCCAGCAGCAGCGACGTATGCGGCGCGAACACGCCGCCCTGTGCGCCAGTCCAGCCAGACCCCGCCGCTGTATTCCTCGGCCGCGTCCAGGCTGATGTGATCGTCCAGCTCAGCGGCAAGCGCCGCGCCGTCAGGAAGCTGCGCGACGTTACCGCTGGCGAGGACGAGCGGCTTGCTGGCCATCAGAGCACCACGTACCCGTCGTCAGTGGTCACCAGCTCGGTGGCGGACTTCGCTTTGCCCAGGTACTGGCTGATCTTGTTTGCGTTGCCCGCGTCGGTCTCATCGAGCGCGGTCGAGATCACGCCGCCGGCGGTACCGAGCCAGTAGCGGGCGCCCGGCGTCAGGCCGGACAGCTCGCTGTTGGTGCCGTCGAGCGGGTACACCGTCGCATTTGCGTCGGACGCCACCGCGGCGAGCACATAGCCGTCGGCCTCGCGGCCGTTGCTGTTGTCGGCGAGCCGCACTTTGGCGGTGCCTGCGTCCGACCAGATGTTGACCAGGTTGCCCGCGCTCAGCGCTTCGCTCGCGGGCAGCACTTGCGTGTCGGCCCCGATCCCCGGGGGCATCACGCTCTCGTCGAGCCTGCCGTCACTGCCCAGCGCCGGCACCTTGCCCGCATCGGCGGCGCCGGCCGATTCGACCAGCGCCTGAACTTGCTTGGTTTGCCCACCGATGCGGGCCAGAAAACGTTGTGCCATGTCTTACTCCAGTGTGATGTGGTCTTGCACGTCGAGCATGAGCCGGCCCGCAGCAACGGCGGCGCCGATCAGTACGTCGAATCCATCCGCCGGCGGCGTTTGCGTCAGCGCGCCATCTGCGCCCAGCCACACCCGCCCCGGCACAAGGCCGAGGCCGGCGGCGTCGAGCACGCCAGCGCGTTGCAGCGTGACCAGTTGCCCGGCTGCGCCCGCGGCGGTCAGCGTGATGCCGGCGAGCATGTCGATATGGGCGTCGTCGCGGTAATCGAGCAGATGCACGACGCCGGAGTCATCCTCCCAGACGACGCGCAGGGCGCTCAGCGCGGCCCCGCTCGTGCGCTGGAACGCGGCGCCGCCGGCCGGGCCGATCGGGCCAGCTGGGCCGCGCAACACCGGCGCGAAGTCGAACGACAACCGACACGGGCTAGCCGCAAGATCCAGCGTCGCGACGCGCGGGCGCAGGGTCAGCACCAGGCCGGTCATTCTGTCACCGGCCGCGCGAGCACGATCTGCGCGCTCGACGAAATGAGTTGCTCCCCCGTGGGGGATTCAAGCCGCACGTCGACGCTGTAACGGCCCGGTTGCCAAGTGACCTGGTCGGCCGGCGCCTTGCGCAGCGCGAGCGCCCCAACGGACGCATCCAGCCACTCGCAATCGAGGTCGATCGCGCCGTGCGGTCCGCGCATCGTACTGCGCGCCGTCCAACCGCTCATGTCCTGCGACTGGCCGTCCAGCGTCAACTGGCCGGCCAGGTCGAGCGTCGCGCCGATCTTGTGCTCGTAGACAGACATACTTCGGTTACGGAGCGTTGTCGAACAGATTCACGCGGGCGAAGCCGCCGTAGTCGCCGTCGGACTCCAGCTCGGGCACGAACATCGCCTCGCCGGACATCGTCAGCGTCGCTTCCTCTTCACCGACCCAACCGAAATCGCCGTCGAGCGTCAGTGCGATTCTGGGGATGATCAGCCGGCCCTTCTGGCCGTCCTGGTTCACGCCGTTGAAGATAATGCCGCGCTCGACCCGGCTCTCACTGAAGGCGGCAATATTCACGTAGCCGCCATAGCTGTAGTCCGCCAGCAGCGGCACCACGTGGCTCACGGGGTGAGCGAGCAGCTTCATGCGAGCGTGCCCGGCGTCCTCGATCTCGTAGTGCGTGTCCTCAACGTACGTGAGCGGTGTGCCCGCCGTGCTATCCACGATCACCAGGTCGTCCACACGCGGGTGGCGCAGGGTGAAGTAGTCACCTGCGGTCAGCTCCGGCAACACTTCACCGGTAACGGTGCCGCCGGCCACATCGACCGCCTCACCAAATAGCGCAGCGGCCAGCGTCCGGCCAGAAAACTGCACCATAGCCAGGCTCACGGTCATTACCCGTTCATCTTCCCGCTGCGCAATGGTCAGCCTCTTGCCGGTGCAGCTCTCCTTGATGCTCGTCGTGGTGATACTCACGCTGGTGTTCAGCTGGCTAGTGACGCACCCGACCCGGTACAGATCAACCAAGTTGCCCGTCGCCAGCGAGCCACGACTGGGGTCGTAGGTACCGATCATCACCGGCCCCTGGCCGGCCCACATCATCGCGGTGTTCTTGTTCATGGCTTACTCCTTTGCCTTGGCTGTGGGTTTGGCGACGTGTGCACCAGGTGCGGCAGGCGCGGCGCGCTCGGCCACCCCCAGGCCCACCAGCCAGTCTTCCTGGTCGGTCCGCAGTTGCTCCAGGATTGCCCCGACCGGATACTTGCGGCCGGCGTGGCGGTGGGGTTTCAGTAGTTTCACGGGCATGTCTTCTTCCTCCGGAACCGACACGAAAAAGCGAACGGGATGTAAGAACACCCGTCCCGGGTCAGCGCCGCGATCTGCGGCGCCATCAAATTAAGCGGGCCATAGCCCTGGCCTGGGTTCCAAACGTCCAGCAGATCCAGCACCAGGTCGCATAGGGGCGATGCGTCCGCACGGCTGGCAGCGCCTTCGCGGATATCGCGCACGTTGCGCACCGCGACCGTGGTCACCCAATACTGTTCGACCCGCCGAAACCCTGGTGGGGTGGGGGCGCCGTTGTCTTCAGGCAGCGGCCGGTACCCGGCATACACGATGCGCACCGACGGCTTCGGCAGACTCTCCTCGAACATCGCCTCGCGCATATCCTCGACGCTGAACACCCGCACGGTCGGGTCAAGCGCCTGCGCCGCTGGCGCCAGGCGCGCCTTGATCAGCGGCTCCAGGCCCATCCAGGTCGGCGCCGTCGCGATGTCGCTCACATCAGCCCCCCGTTCGGGCGCCGGCCGAACAACGAATGGGGCCGACTGACCACCTGCGCCGTCTGCGCGTGGCTGGGCGACGCCTCGGCCACGCCGAACGACGCCTCTCCGGACGCCACACGGCCCAGGATCCGAACCGCGTCGGTGTAGCGGTTGCGAATCTCCTCCGGCACCGCATCGTCGTACAACCGGTAACGCGCGATATCGCACACCAGCCGCACGATCAGCTGCGGCACGGGGTCGAACGGCACCGGGTAGCGGGTGGCGATGTAGCTGTGCACCTCGGCGTTCGCATCAGCAAGCGCCAGCTCGGCCGCGTCGACGTCGATCACGTCGAGGCCGGTGCGGTTTGTGATCTGTGCGATCTCCCGCTCGCCAAAGCGGTCGATCAAGTCCTGCACGGTCGCGTAGGTGCTCATCGCGCGTTACTCGATCTCGGGCAGCGGCCGGCATACCGGCAACACCAGTAGATCGGGGTCGCTCATCAGCCGCTCGACCTCGGCATCGGTGAACGCATCCACCGAAACCTCCACCCCCGCGACCGGCCACGCCCGGCCACAGCGACGAAAGCCGTCGCGACGCGCCCGCACGTGCAGATGGGTGGCCTGCAGCGGTGCCTCATCGAGCGTTCCGGTGATGAACTCGCCGAGATGGTCGTCGACGCGACCACCCGGCGGCGTTACCGCCTCGGCCCTGCGGGCAAGGTCCTCACGCGCGGCCTCGGCCGCTGCGTCATCCCCCCCGGCGGCGCCCGAGGGCATCCCCCCGGGCGCCAGCGTGGTGCCGTCGCTCGCACTGGTATTCGTGGTGCCGGAGCTACCGCCTCCGGCCGCGGGCGCCTTGACGGCGCGGGTACGCGGTGCAGACATGGGTCAGCCCCTCCTTACGCGGTCTTCAACCAGGGGTTCAGGATGAGCTGACTGGTGCCCGCCCATTCATTGGTCTCGCCGCCTGCGGCCAGGGCGTTGTTCAGCACCTTGCGGCTCACGCCTTCCATCGTGCCGGGCACCATCGTGTGGGTGTGACGCAAGGCCAAGGGGCGCGCAAAGTCCCCCGTGAGCGTCGTCAAGCGCGCACGCGCGGCCGCGTAGTTCTCGGCCGTGAACGCCTGCTTGCTGCGCACGACCAGCTGCCACAGGCCGGCGCCCACGTTGCAACGGGCATCGACACCGAACAGGAACTTGTCGCTCATGAACACGCGATGGTCGTTCAGGTCGGTGATCGCGCGAAAGCTGTAGTCACGGCGCTTCTGGAACACCAACGGCTTGATCGCGCGGGACAGATCCATCACGTACCAGGCCGGGCCGGTGCCGCCCATGTCGTTGCTGGCGGAAACCTCCTTGCCGGCAGCATCCAGAACAGGATGATCATCGTCGAACAGATTCTGACCGTCGTAGCAGCGCGGATTCAGCTCCAGCACCTCCACCGCCAGCTCGTTCGGGTGCTCGCGCGAACTGCGGCCGAACTCGGTGAACACCGGCGCGTAAAGCCCGTAGCTGTCATCGTCGATCGCGTCGCGCTCGACCCCTTCGGTCAGCTCGAACTTCCGGTTCTTGATGCTGAAGTCCGCCCCTTCGAGCGAATTCACCACGCGATCGCCAATCCACTCGCGCATGCGCGGCAGGCCCTTGAGCCACGGATAGACTTCCTGCGACGTGGTGCTGGGCACCGTGAGGCAGAACTGCTCGAAAATCGAGCCAGCATCGCCCAGGCTCGCGAAACCCTGCTGAAAGTTGGCCTTATAGGCGGTGAAGAGGGCGCTGAGGTTAACTCGGTTCAGATCCATGATGTGCTTATCCTCTTGATCAGGCAGATGCGCCGCTGGTCGGGTCCAGCAGCACCCACACGCCCAGCTCGTCGACATCGTCCACGTAGCCGGCCACGCTGCGGGTATTGGTGGCGTGAGTCTTTGCCACTGTCTGGTCATCGACCAGGTAGCAGCGCGTACCGATATCGGCGGCGGTGATCTCGTCGGCCGCGGCCGAGTTCTCGTAGCGGAACACGCCACGCTCCACCTCCACCGTTACCGCACCCGCGGCCCCGCCGGAGTTGTCCGCACCGTGCGCAAAGCGGCCCAGGGCGACCAGGCCGGTGGCGGTCGAGCCTGGCACCGCAACGCCCGAGGCGTTCAGCGCCGCAATCGCGCCGGCGTAGGCAATCACCCCCGCCGCCAGGCCATAGCCGCGCACACCGGTCAGGGACCCGCGCTGCGGCGTGTTACGGGGTTTCGACGTAGCAGCCATGATCAAACCTCCTTGCGTGCAGCACTGAACTGCTCGGCGGTCAGGCCCATGGCCTTGCACACCGCCAGTTCGGGATCACTGAACCCCACCCCGGCGGCACCGCCCAGATCCTTGCCCTGGGTCTGCATCCCCTTCAGCGCAGCGAGCGGCGCGGCGCCGTCGATCAGCCCCTTCAGCGCAGCCACGTCAGCGCGCCCCAGGGATTCCGCGTACGCGCGCTGGTTTTCCAGCAAGCGTCCGTCGGAGACCGCAGCGTCGATCAGTCGGGAGACCTCGCCCGCGCCGGACAGCGAAGCCAGGCGCACGCGCTCGGCGCGCTCGGCCTGGAACGTCTCGATGGGTACGAACTTGGTCGGGTCCGGCGCCGCCGGGGTGGCCGCCTTCAGCGCGGCAATCTCGGTGGTGGCGGTGTCGGCCTTGGCCTTCAGCGCGGCAACACCGGCCAGCGCATCGGCTTCGCTCGTCGCCTCGGTCAAACCGAGCACGGCGAGCAGCTTGTTGAGCAACTCCATGGGATCCTCCTCTCTACGGGTGGGGGGGGTGGAAAAGCGGGCCGACAGCGCCGCAAACAGCGGCTCATCGATCGCGGGGAAATTGGTCAGCGCCACGTGCAGCAAGTCCAAGGGCTCGCCATCGGGGCTGTAAGGAAATACGGGGGACAAATACCGATACTCGTCACGCGCGATCAACGACGCAGCGTCGCCCACCCACGTAACCGCGCCATACAAACCAGGCTCGTCGCCCTCGGCGCGGAATTCCAGCGACCGTGGGTCGATCCACCCGGCCGCCGGCACCGGCTTGCCGTTCTGCTCGGCCAACAACGCCTGGTGCTCGAAATCAATCAGGATGTCGGCGCTGCGCGCACCGTTCGCGGCCACGATCCGCGCCGCCGCCTCGGGCGTGAGCCGCCACGGCCCCTTTCCGCTCAGCGCGCCGCGCGGCGCACTGAATTCACCGGCGGGCATCAGACGAATAACGCGCTCACCCGGCCGCACCCGCAGGGCGGTGGCGGCGACGGGCGCATCGGAGCGAGAGACTGAAGTGGTTTTGCGAGGCATGCCGCCATGGTGGGCGACGACACACGTTGAATCAGGGTGCACAGTTGCACCAGTTGCCCATCCAGCGGGGCGACCGACACGACGCCCGGCACACCCGCCACACCGGGCGCTACCTGAATAGCGTTACCACCCCGTTACTCGGCCGCTGGTGGCGATCGACGCTCCCACCTGATGGCAACGCCCGTCCGCAACACGGCAACCGCGCCACGGGCCGCTAAACGCGCCGACCGAATCAAGCCCCGAGAAGCCCGGCCAGGTATCGGTCGACGATCTCCATCACCTCCACCTCGTCATCGGACGACAGCCCCAGAAACGGCCGCGCCGGGATGCTCCCATCGCGGCTTCCGAACTGGTGCACCGCCGCGCCCCCGGCCCACTCCCCGGCAAAGCGGTTTGTGCCCACCTCCACGCCGCTGCCGTCGGGCAACAGCTGGTAGGTGATCTGCTCGCCCAGCAGGCCGCTGGCCACCAGCGGCTTCTTTCCCGCCACCTTCGCCGTGCCGCGTGCGTTGATGCGCCCATCCTTGCGCGCGTCGCGGCTGCGCAGCAGCCCCAGATAGGTGGCCTGGGCATTTGGCGCCCAGCGGCTGCCGTCCGGCGCGGTGCTGCTCACGAAGCGTTGCCGTGTGGATTCCGCCAGGTGCTCACCGATGTCGGACAGCGGCGTGCGCAGGCCGGCCGGCCCCAGCCCCTTGTACAGGCGGGTAAGGGCTGCGACCACGTCGTCGCCGCTGTACTCGATCGTGATTCTGTCCGTTGCCATGGTGAATTGATGGGCCTATAGTCGCGTTATGAGGCGGTTGTTTCCAATGGGAATGGTTAGGGGCCGTTTGGTCGCTATGATCCGGTTCGAATCCGGCACCGCCTCATTCTCACTAGAGTGGCACGTATCTTCCAGAAGCCAGGTCGGCACTTTCCACGACGCCCCCCGTTCTCACGTAGTTCGAAGTCACCCGCGTTCGCTTCCCGCCGATGCGAAGCTTGTCGCGGTAGTTGATCCGCACCAGCACCTTTCCCAAGCCAGGCCCGCCAATGTCGACCACATAAACCAACGCGGGGTCGACCGTGTCCCAGTACGGCGTCGCCGTCTCGAGCAGGCGCGGCAGGTCGCGCCACACCTGGGGGGATAGCGACGCCTTGCGTGCTGCCTTGGCGTCGCGCAGCGCGTGCACCAGCTCCTCATCGCGCAGCCACACGTCAGCACTTTCCAGCGCATGACCCATCTGCGCCAGCGCCGCCACGGTGGGCGGCGCCACCACGGTGGCAAGCGCGGCGGCGCCGCTGGTGCGCATGGTGGCCACCGCGGCGTCGACCATGTCCGCCAGCGCCAGGCGCTGCTCGGCGCGCAGGGCGGGCTCAAGGGTCTGCCACATCTGGGCGCCGATGGGCGCCTCGAGGTTGATCAGCTTCTGCCCCACCAGATCCGCAAGCGGCGTACTGGCGTTCGCCCCCGGCGCATAATCCCACCCCGGGTCGATGCCGCGCGGCGCCCCGGTGCTCGGCAGCGGCGTATCCCATCCCCCAGGGGGCTCGGTTGAGTCCCCCTCGGCCGGCTCGCGCACCGGTACCACGCGGCACCTGCACCCCCATCCGTTGGGCGGGTAATGCGTCTGCCAGAAAGGGTGGTCCGCCGGCAGCGTCAAGCCCGCATCGCTCCACGCCAGGTGGTCCGGCCGTGGGTCGCGCGCGAGCCCAGAATGCACATAGCGCCAATACGGGCGCGCGGCCTGCAGCGCAGGGTCGTTCAGCTGGCGCCAACGCCCCGCTGCGTAGCTGGTGCGCAAGTTGGTCTCGTAAATCACCCTGGTGCGCCACGCCTCACCGGCGGCCGTGCCTTCGCCGGTCCAACCCGTCCAGCCGCGGCGCGCCACGATCTCGCGAAAGTCTTTCCGAAAGGTGCGCAGCGTGGTGCCGGAGGCGATCGCCTTGTCCACGGCCGCGCGCAGATCGGCGAGCAGGTCGGCCTGAGCCGCGCCGGCCACGATGAAGGCGCGATCGTGCGCCGCCTTGCGGATATCGTCCCAGCGCTCGGTCGGCAGGTTCAGCTTGCGCCGGAAGAAATCGATCTGCTCGGCGAAGGGCAGGTCGAGCACGCCCGCCAGGGTTGCGTTACCCGCCATCGCTCACCTCATCCATCCCCACCAGCTCGGCCAGGATGAAGCCCTGCGTCATCAGCTCCACCAGGTCATCGGTCGGCAGGTCGCCGAACAGCTCGAGCAGCCGCGCCTGCACCTCGCTGGGCGACAGCTCCGGGTTATCGTCCAGCAGCTGCTCCACGACCTTCAGCCAGGCGTCGACCTCCGGTTGCGTCTCGCGCGCCAGGCGCGGCGCGATCTGGTCGGCCGGGTCGATGTCCGCCATGCCCGCCGGGCGGGCCGCGCTCAGCGCCGCCACTGCGGCACGGCGCCAGCGCGCACGGGTGGCCGCCTGGTCGTTGTTCACCGGCTTGCGGTCGCCCTGGTCGCGGAACGCCGGGGCGGAGACGAACTCGGGGCGGGGGATCTCGAGCACATCTTCCTGGCCGTCAGGTTCTGGCACGCGCAATTTGCCGTGTGCCCACACCCGTGGAATCTTGAACCCAACCCCCACCAACTTGGGCAACGCCTCGGCGTACAGGCCGATATCATCCGCTTCACCCAGATCGAACACCCACCGCGGGCACCGCCGGTAGCTCTCCACCCCGCCACCGTTGAGCACCACCAACGGGTACACCAGGTCCCGAGTCAGCGTGCCGGCCAACTGGCGGGCATCCGCCTCCAGGATGTCGCGCCGCACCTCCCGGTGAAGGTCTGCCACACCGCTGCCCATCCCGGTCGCCTTGGCCTCACTGCTCAAAACCTGCCCGAGGATGGCCTTGCTTTGGGCCGCATCGGCCCAGCCAACCATATTCAAATGGTGGGAACCCTCGCCCCCGCCCTGGACCTTCATCAGCTCAATCGACATGCCATCAGGCATGATGGCGCGCGCATCGTGGCCCAGCGCCGACACCGCCCGCAACAGGCTCGCCTTTTCGTCACCGGTCGCACCAGCCATATATTTGCCCAGAATGATCGGCAACCCGTACGTTTCAAGGAACTCCGCAAAATCCCCGATCGCGTAGCTCTTGTACAAGAACGGCCACAAGCACGCCCTGAAGAGCCCCGCACGGCCCAGGTAGCCCGTCTTCACCTTCCGGTGCATGTGCAGAATCCAGCCCATCGAAAGGGGCTCTGCGCCGTCGGCTGTGCCGTCGTTCAACCGCAGCTCGCGCCGCAGCATGTCGGTGCGAAACCACGTCTGCGGCCGAGGGTGAAACTGCGGCAACCATTCCCGCCCCCAGCGCTGCCACTCGAGTTCCACCGCCGAGAACCCATGCCCGGGGCCGTCCATCATCGCAAGGATGACGTCTTCCAGGTCATCGACCGTGTCGCGCAGCAGGGCCTCGACCATCGCCGCCGCCTTCTTCTCTGCCCGGGTCGCGTTGGCGGGCGGCTCGATGCTCCACCCCAACGTCAGCGGCGCGCCGGCCCGCTTGTCGTACTCGCACCGCAAGTGCGGATCACGGTCGTACATGTCATCGAACAGGCGGTGTTGCGCGACGATGTCGCCCTGGTCGGCGTCTCGCAGGATGCGCGCGGCCCGGGCCGGGGTGAGGCCGTCGAGCTGCGACTGCACCAGCTCGTGCTGCAGCGCCACCACACGGGCCGTCTGCGGCTCGCGCAGCACGTTGGTGTCGATCGGGTTGCCGTGTTGGTCGATGATTTTCATTTTGGGTTCTCTATTTGCTGAATGCGGCCGAGGCAGTAGGCGCGCTTAGCCCATAACGGCCACCCGTGCATCGCGCCGCGCTGCGTCAGATAGCGCACCCCGCGGGATTCGTGGCTGCGGCCCAATGCGACAAACCAGCGGTGGCCGGACAGTGGCTTGGGCATCAGAACATCCTCTTCGAGTCGCGGCCGCCGCCGTAGTCGTCATCCGCACCTGGGCGGCTGTGGCGGCCGATGGACTGAAATCCTTCCGTGCCCACGGACCGGGTGGTCGAGATCATCCACAGGATTGCCAGGGCAGACAGCCCGTCGTAGTGGTGCCCGGGCTGAGGCTCGGGCCAGCTGTCGAGCTCGGCCAGCAGGGTGACCAGGCCGGGGCTGAACAAAATGCGCGGCTCCATCGCATCGGTAATGAATGGCTCCATCGCGTCGACGCGGGATTCCGCGTCGCCCACGGCGGTGATGCCCACCAACGGCAGCGCCACGCCTTCGCGCAGGGCGGCGCGGACGATGTTCTGGCGCATCCCCTCGAAGGCGCCGTTATTCTCGAAGCCGAATGCCTGGGTGTTGAACTCGCGCTGCGCGCCGATCAGGTCTGCTTCGAGCTTGCTGGGCACGCGCCGCTTGATCTCGGCATGCACCACGTTGAGCTTGCCGCGCTCGATGTCGTAGCCACCTACCAGGATGGCAGACGGGTCGGCGGTGTTGCCCCGGCCGACCGAGGGATCGCAGGCACCGAACATGCGCCAGCGATCGGAGCGCATCACCCAGAACTTCACCCCGACGAAAGTCTTATCTTCGTCGCTGCGCGGGTCGCCCTGCAGCTCGGTACCGAAGGCGCGGGCGTTCTTGGCACGCTGGCGCATCAGCCAGTAAAGGGACCGCACGCCCGGCCACGAGATCACGGCGCCGGCCTCCATCTCGGCCTGGTGCGCTAAGTAGAACTGGTGCGACGGCAGCGCTTCATCCGCCGCCACCTCGCCGAGATCGGCCAGGTCTTCCATCACCGCCTTGTCCTGGTTCAGCATGACCTCCTGGCACTCATCCCACAGGTCCATGCGGGTCGGGAAAACCTCGATCGCGCGGAAGTGATGCACCAGGTGGCCCACCGTGCGCTTGGCGCGGCTGATCGGGTCATCCTTGTTGAGAATGGTGCCCACGCCCACATACTTCACCGACCCGTCAGGCGGGCCGAGGTAGTCAATTGCCTTCTCCAGCCAATCCCAGCGGTTATCGCGCTCCGTCGGGCTCTTGGCCTCCTTGTCCGTGATCAGGTCATCGCCCAGCAACAACTTGGGCCGGCTGGCGCCGTGAAACGTGCCCCGAATGGCCTGCTCGGCGCCGAAGGCCTCGAACTTGACTCCGGTCACCGAGACGAACTCGCCCACTTTCCATTGCGGACCACGGCCACATGCCTCGGGGAAGTCAAGGTTGAGCGCCGCATTGACCGTCAACTCCGTCTTGACGACTTCCAGCAACTTGGTGGGCAGCTTGGTCTCGGCGCCCAGCAGCGTGACGTAGTCGACGAAGTAAGGCAGCTCGCCCTGCCATTCCAGCTCGGCGCGCACATCGGCGCGCTGCAGCAGGGCGCGCACCGCGACCCAGCACGGCCCGACCTTGGTGAGCAGCGACGACTTGGCTTCCCCCCGCGGCGCAATCCACCATTCTTTGCACCCGCTCTCCGCGTCCAGCAGTTGTGGATAGCGGCCGAAGAAATGGCGGTGAAAGCTCGACGACGGCGGCCGGATGTGGTGCGGAAAGTACGTGTGCGCGAAAAACTCGAAGTCGCGGTCGACCAACACCCGCCGACGCCTGGCCCGGCGCGCGGCCGGCGAGGCATCGAGGCCGATCTGGTGGGCCTGGATCTCGCCGCGCAACTCGCGCGCGAGATCGGCCAACTCGGCCCGGAAGTCCTTCTCGGTGGTGGGTTTAGCCATACGCCCTTACCACCTCTTCACCAAACGCCTCAAGCATCTCAGCCAGCCCCGCAGCGTTACTCGGGTAACGCGCACGAGTGAATTCCAGCAACCGCTTGATCACATCCATGGCAACGCCCAGCTTGTCCGTCTCCGGCATCAACCTTTTGCTCGCCGACATCATCTTGTTGTACGCATCGGCCAGGCTCGCCAGCGCCTGCACCTTGTCGCCCGGCGCCATGTCGGGGTTGGACTGCAGCGCCTCCACCGTGGCCTGCACCTGCTGCACCACCACCGCCAGCGTCTGCCGCACCACGTCCTCGATCCCGCCCCCCGCGATCATCTGGGCGCTGCGCGCCTTGTCCCAGTCGTCTCCGGCCTTGCGCGCCTCGCTTTTCCAGCGCCGAGCGGTCGCGACCGGCACGTCGCACTTCACCGCCGCAATCTCCAGCCCGAGCTGATCGAACACAAAGGCGGCGCGCACCGCGCGGCGGGTGTCGTCAGGGTGTGCCATTACGGAGCCTCGGGCATCTGCGCCCGATCCAGCACCACGTCGCGCCCGCGCTCGGTCAGCGTCGCGGCGTCGCCCGTGCCAAGCACCAGCCCCACGTCGACCAGCCACAAGATATCCGCGCGCACCCGGTCGACGGTGACCACCTGGCCGTGCACCGCCTCGAGCTGCTCGCGCAGCCGCCGTGCCGTCATGGATTGACCCGCCACGAAGAAGAGCAGGCTCAGGATGCCGTGGCGGCGGATGCGCTCGGCCTCGCGCTGCGCGAATGTGCTCATAGCCCTCGCTCCGCGATGCGGTTCAGGATCATTCTCAAGTTACCGTTGATTCCCTTCATCTCCCCCGCAATCGCCGCGACATTCTCGGCGGTGGAATTGACCTTGTCGTAGAGCTTGCCCAGGTCATCGTGCGTTGGCGCTTTCTCCGCCAGCGCATCCAACCGAGCGATCCGTGCGGTGTGCTCTTCCATGTCGCGCTCGATGGTGATCAAGCGGTGCACCACGCCCTGGTGGTTGCTCGCTGTGTCGTTGCGGTGGGCCGTGAGCTGATCGCGCAACATGTCGCCGTATTGCTGCAGCAGGCTGCGCCCCACGGCCCACAACAGCCCACCCACGGCGGACAACACCCCGGCGATGATGGCGATGGTGAGATAGTTCAGTTCGATGATCATGCTGAGGGGGCTCCAGAGGCTCCGGGGGTCAAAAGGTCAACTTTCCATTCCTGCTCAACGCCATGCCGATTGACGAGCACGGTGTCGACCGCGAGCCCGCGCAGCTGCGCGGCCAGGCGCACCAGCGTCGCGCGGCTGATCTCGCCATGGGCGGCAAAGATTCGCGCCCGCCCATCGCCGAGGATGAAGATCGACAGCACCAGCTCATAGGCGTGCTTGTGCGCGTAGCCATTCGGGTCGGCGTAGCCGCGACACACGTACATCACCGGCTCGAGGTGCAGGTGCAGCCCGCTCATGGCGCCGGCCCCGGGGACTCGTGCCAGCGAATCAACGCATCGAGTCGGCGGGCGCACTCGGCATACTGCTCGCCGCTGGCGAGTGCCCAGCGGGCGAGGTCGGCATCGGAGGCAACACGTCCGGCATCCGCTCCAGCAGCGCCGCCGGTGGGCTCGGGCATGTGCACTGATAGACCGGGGGCGCCGTCGAGCACGCGCAAAGCAGGCTCGCGCAAGCAAGCGCGGCCATCGGTAACGGTTTCCACATGGCGGGTACGCTCCTGAGTGAGTTTGCGGGCCGTGGCGCGGGCTGCGGCCAGATCCCGGGTAAGCGCGTCGCCGCGCAGCTGCGCCTGGTAAAGCGCCACGCTGGCGGCTTCAGCCGCCGAAAACAGGGCGCGGCTGTGCTCGGCGCGCAGCGCCGTGGTGCCCGCAACCCCCATCCGGTACCCCACCCAGCCAGCGCCCAGCGCCAGCACCAGCGCGGCGCCCGCGCCGGTGAGGGCGGCAGTCATGCGCACATTGATCATTGCGGATACCCCTCGAGGCACAGGCGATACTCCTGCGCGCGCCGCTTCACCAGGCCGGGCAACCGCTTGCCGCCGGCATTGACCCAGCGCAGGATCTCGCGGCACGCGCCGGGGTAATCCGGCGGAGTGGCCTGGAGCTTCTTCACCAGCGTGGACCCACAGAAAGCCGGCCCACCGACGTTGTATGCCAGGCTCGCGAAAGCGTCGAACTCGTGCTGATACAACGGCACATCACCGATGCACGCCGCAGCCTCGCGGGCGTGCGCCTCTGCCTCTGCGGCCAGGCGCTGCACCGCGCGCACGGGGTCGGTCCGGTCCCCTGGGCGGACACCGGCAGTCACGCCGAACCCGATCGTTTGCACCCCAACCGCATCGCGGTACGCGTATTCGCGATACCCCTCATAGCCGGCCAGCGAAGCCACCAGCGCCGCACTGGCCGTGAGGCCGATCGCCGCCTTACGCATGGCGTGCCCTCCAGCGAACAGGGTGATGGCGGCACGCAAAGCGGGCCGAGGGGGAAACGTACTGACCTACCGGGTGGTGCGCGCACCGGCCGAAGCCCGACACCGCCACCAGGCGGTCAGCGGCGGGGCGGGTGAAGTGGATGCAGGAAGCGCAGTGCGGGGTGTCCATGCCTGCCATGGTGCCGGTAGCAGGGGGACGGATCAGGGTGCAGGATTGCACCCCTACCAAACAAGAAGCCCCGCGGGAGCGGGGCTCGGGTGGGCGCGGCTGGGGTCAGACGCCCAATCGCGCGTGCGCTTCTACCGCCGCTTGCAGGCAGATCTCGATCGCGCCAATCAGGTCGACGGCCAGGCTCGCCTGCGCGAGGTCCCCGTCCGCCGTTACCTGCTCCGCCGCCAATGATGCCACGGCTCGCGCGGAGGCGGTGCACTGCATGGCGCGGATCAACTCGCAGTACGATTCACGGCTGTTCAGGTCGGTCATCGCTCAGCCCTCCAGTGCCAGTTCGCCCTGGCCGGGGCTGCGGGCGCGAAACACGATCTGGCGGATGTAGTTGCGCGTCTTCCCGGTGGCCCGGGCGATCTCGTCGCGCGGCACCCCCGCCGCCTCCATTTCCAGCACCGCGTCGATGCCATCCTGCACCGCCAGCGCGTGCTGTGCGTTGCGCACCGCCGCCACTTCGCGCAGCGCCGCAAGCTGCCCCCGCTGCGCGGCAATGTGCCCACGCCTGGCCGTGTCAAGCTTGCGGTACAGGTCCAGCACCAGCGCCCCCTGGGCGCGCAACTCGTCGCGCAGGGCGCCGAGTTCGCGGGCGAGGTCGAGATGGGTGGCAGCCGGGCGGGCGTAGGAGCCAGTGCGTCGGATGCTGGGGAGCACTTCGGCGGTTACCCAGCGGCGAAACGCCTTGGCCGAGTCCTTTCGGCTACGGAAGGTGGCGGCGTAGATGCCTGACTCGCTCACGGTCAGCATTTTCTGCTCGCCGCCGGGGGTACCCACTTCTGTGTACCCTTTGTCCTCGTCGTCGACGCAACGGACCATGTGTTGAGCATCCCGGAAACCGAGCGCGCGCGCTACGTCAGCAGCAACGGCGATGAAAGACTGGCCGTCGTCGGTCGGGAAGATCCTCACTTGGTGGGTATGAAACTGAAAAACGGAAAGGGCTTGAGTGGTCATTTCGACTTACTCCTTCAGATATTTTGAGTTTCGCCCCTTTTGAGGGGGCGGCCGGGGGCTCAAAACCGCTGAAGACGGCGGGCGTATTCCCGGCTTGCGCCGGTGTTGTATTAGCCTCACACCCGGCCATAGGCAAACCTATGGACGCAAAAAAACCGCATTGCTGTCGGGCGCGGCTTCCGCTTCAGAAGGTGTTTTGAGCACCGTCGCGGATTTTGCGCCCTGTTTGGCACACAAGTCAAACGTCCTTATGCGGCCTTCAGCCGAACCGCGGTCCCGGTTGCCACGACGAACAACATGCTCTTGCCGCCCCCCGAGAACTCGCTGTAATCAAGGTCGATGCCAATGATGGCATTCCCGCCGACCGAGAACACCTCCGCCCGAAGCTCAGCCATCACCTTTCGCCTCGCTTCTCGCAGGATGCTTTGCGTAGTGGCACTTCTACCCCCAACCACATCGGAAACGCCAACAAAGAAATCTTTCAGAAGGTTCATGCCATAAGCGCACTCAGCCGAAACCACATCGATCACCGCATCGATCTCCCGTCCCGGGATAGTGTTCGTGGTCGTAGCCGGCATGCCGGCCACCAAGCTCGCGACTCGTTCACGCGGAACAAACTCAGGCGGAATGTTGCTCCAGTCTTCGCTGATACGGGCCTTGCGGATCTGCTCCTGCAAAGCCTGTGCGCCAAACACTTTCGCATACACGACGCCACACTTCGGGCACTCGTATTCCGGCCCGGGGTCGATTGGCTGGCGAACATGCTGACATTTCGGACAGGTAACCATGACTGACTCCGCTATGTAATCGTGCTGATTTTGCCATCAAAACAAAGCACAGCACAGGGTTGCCGTGGCTTGCTGATTCAAAACAACCCCAACTGACCACCAATATTGGCCGGGCGCGCGGCGCTGGGGTCGGCCTCGTCCGCCCGCTTCAGGATGTAGAACACCGCGCGGCGCGACAGCCCGAAGGCGGCGCAGATCTGCTCGACACTGGCGCCACCGTCGAACATCGCGCGGATCGCGCGATCGCGGGCGCGGGCGATCGCGCCCCGGCACGTGGGCACTTCGTACAGCCCGCCAGCGAACTCGCGGTAGAACACCAGGGCGCGGCGTTCGCCCACCAGCTCGGCGACGCGGGCGAAGCGTGCATCTGCCTGCGGCGACCAGGTCGGGCCGCGGTGCGGGCTGTAGATACGCGCGCCCGGCATCTCCCGGACCATCGCCATCGCACCGCGCCAACCCACCAGCCGCACCAGGTCGCGCACAGACTTTGGCAGGTCTTCCTCCATGATGGCGAGCTGCCCCGTGCGCATGCTCAACGCCCCGCGACCTTGAATTGCAGGGTGCGGTTCAACGCCACGACGATGTTCCGCAGCGCGGCCGGATCGGCGAAATCGACACACTCGGCCCAGCCATTCCTTTTCGCGATCGCATCCGCGTACTTGAGCGTATGCACTTGCCCAGTTACGCGGTGCAGCTCGGCCAGCAAGGCGTCGATCTTGGCGAGCAGCGGCGCCCGGACGGGCGCGGGCTGGGGGCGTTTGCGCCCGGCGTACCCGGCCTTGCCGCGGTTGAGATGGTCGAGCACGTCGCCGAGTTGCAGCATAGTGCAGTCTGTCAGGCTGTCGCGGCCGGTCAGCGTCTTGACGAGCTGCTTGCGCGTACCTTCGTCGATGCTGTTGGCGCGGGATGCGGCGAATATGGCTTTCATGCGACGGGCGCGGCGCTCTGCGGGGGTTGGCGTGTTCATGGCCATGGCGGTTACTCCTCGTCGGTCTGCATCAGCCACAGCAGCACATCGTGCAGCCAGCCGGCCAGGGTTTCGATTGCTCTCATGTCGCGCTCCTGTGTGTTACTCGCCTCGCCGGATGGCCCGCCAGTAACGGCAGACCATCGAGCCAGGGGATCAGGGGTTGAGGGTGGCGTTGAGCGCCTTGCCGGCGGAAAACCGCACGGCGACACGCTCGGGGATCTGCACCGGTTCGCCGGTGCGCGGGTTGCGCCCGACGCGGGCGGTGCGGGTGGTGGTCTTGAGTTTGCCGAGCCCGGGCAGCGTGGCCTCGGCTTCGACGTTGGCGTCGGCGCTGGCGAGGTGGTTGGCGATGACCTCGCCCTGGGCGTCGAGCACCTGGCGGACGATGATGCGCGGCAACAGCGCGTAGTCGGCGATCGCCTTGGTGAGTTCGTTGATGTTCATGTTTCGTGGTCCTGTAGTAGTCGAAGAGGGGCCGGTTCCCGGCGGCGACTTTGCGTAATCGCGGGCTCGCCCTTTGCTTTTTCCGTGCCGGCTGGTCCCGTTATTTCCCGACGGTTTCCTGCGGTCTGAGAATTCGTGTTACCTGAGCAGCCTGGTGTGGCGCGGCTTGCTGGCGACGGGCGTTGTGGTGCCGTTGGGCATGTCGATCTGGTCGGGCGAGACCATTTCGAGCTTGATCGAGGTCGGGCCTTTCACGACATAGCGGGCCCTATCGATCGCGTTGAAGTCGCGTTCGACTTCCATCGCGCCCTGCAGCAGTTCGAACGCCTTGATGGCCTTCGCGCACTCGAGCGCGAACTGATCAAACCCGATGGTGAGCAAGGCGAGGTTCTTCAGCGCGGCCATCACGCGCCCCCGCTCTTGGTCATAACGCCGAGGGCGCGGATGCGACCGTGCACCGCACGCTCCACGCCCTTCTGCAAGCCAGGCACGGACAAAGCGGCGTTGCACTGATCCAGGTTGAAGCTCTTGACCTTCCTGATGCGGTCATCTGCCGAGGTCGTTTCGACCTCGATGTCGCCGTACATGCGGTAGCGGAAAGGGTTGGCCATCACTCCCCCCTCAGTTGTGCGGTAAGCACCGCGTTGATAGCAGCTGACGCACGCGCCAGCAGCTCCGCCACCCGGACAGACTCGTCTTCGGACTCGAACTCGATATCCGTGAAGCGGACGACATTGGCCAGGTCCAACAACAACTGCACGAGCACGCGACGCTCGCCACGAAGCATCGCGACCTGATCTATGAGCCCAGCCATGGGCAGCGCCATGGGTTGCGCGGACATCACGCCACCTCCGCCAGCGCCTCGCGCTTGATCTCATAGCCGAACGTGTCTTCCTGCTTGAGGGCGGCGCCGACGGCGTGCAGGGTTTCCAGCGGCAGTGCCTTCATGGCCTCCTTGTCGGGGGCAGGGTTGTCGCGGATGCAGTGGGTCAGCCCCAGATCCTTTAGCGCCTGCAGTGTGTCGGCCAGGCGCTTGATGATCACCTTGGTGGACAGTCGGAAGCCGACCGACCCGAACGTGAGCTCGCGGGTCTTCACCTTCACGAACTCGGCGCGGTTCGCCTCGGCGTAATCCTTGATCGCCAGCTCCAGGCCGAGCTTCTTGTTCTGCATCGGCTCGGCCGCGGCTTTGGTGGCGGTGCGGATGAGGTCGATCTGCTCGGCCTGGCTGGTCTCGATCAGACTCAGTTCGCGGTCGATCGCGGCGATCTCCGCCAGACAGCGGTCAACTTCGTCCCACGACTGCAGGGTGGTACCGGTTTCAATGCGTTTGCGTGCCATGATTTCTTGATCTCCTAAATGAGCGTGTTGCGGGTGATGGTTACGCCGGGGTGCGGGTGAGTGACGATGCGGCCGGGTACCGCAGCCGTCTGGTTTCGCTTCATTCCGAGCACAGAGGCTTCGTTCGCGACGGCACTGACCGAGCGCCCGAGGCGGCGGGCCAGCTCGGCCAAGCTGGTCGTGTGAAACCCGGCCGCCAGCAATTTCAGATCGCTGTCGGACCACTCTTCGCCACGGCCAACGCGACGCTTTTCGGTGCGCTCACCCATGATTGCGCCTTAGCATGTTGCGCAGGCCGTTGAGCACGTCGACCTCGAAGGCCCACCAGAACACCTGGTCTTCGAGGAGCTCGCAGTCCGACTGTCCAAACCAGGCATCTCCATTCCATTCGTACAGCTGCGAGAGCAGCACGGGCTCCTCCTCGCCGCCGTCTTCGAACGGCACGGCGATCAGGGCGCCCTCAAACGGTCCGTTCGGGGTCTCCTCGTGGGTGTGCCAAATGCTCATGCCGAGGCCCTCCTAGACAGCAGGCGCAGGGCGACGGGCATCGGGGCGCCTTCGGTGCGCATCCACGTTGCCGCCTCGCGCGTGGTCAGCAGGCCGTCGCGGCGATGCCGAGCGATGGTGGACAGCTGCTCGCGCATCCACCAGCGGATGCGGCGTTGTCTATTGCGGGTCATGTGTCACTACCTCCAGGCTGGGTTTCGGGTTGCGGGGAGTTTCCGGGGTGACCGCGTCGGCCTCGGGCGGGGTGTAGGGCGCATCGATGCCGGCGTCGCGCGCCAGCGTGAGCAGCTGCTGCCAGCTGATGCCCCACCACCGGCCGGTGGCCGTACTGCGGATCAGCGGCGAGCCGCCGGTGCTGTTGCTCAGCTCGTACGCGGCCGAGCCGTCATTCGGTTCCGCCGTGCCCACGTTGAAGTGCAGCAGCAGGGTCTCGGGTGGGTAGAGCGTGCCAAATGGGGGCATGGTCAGTTCCTCCGGGCCAGGGGTTGGATTTCAGGGATCTGCTCGGGCGGCCAGACCGGGCCGCATTGCTCGGCGTAGACCTGCGCCACGGCGACGGCCTGGACGGCGATCGCGTGGGCGCGGCGCTCGCCGGCCGCGCTGACTTCGAGGCCAGCCAGCAGGCCGGCGGCGAACATCATCACCAGCGGCAGCAGGCGGCGTTCTGCGAATTCGGTGGGGGTCATGCGGGGTGTTGTCACGATTTCACCTCATGCAGTTCTGGTTTGTGGGGGCACTGCTGGCAGGTCTTCCAGATGCGCATTGCCAGCGGGTTGTGGGTGGGCGCGGCGCCGAGGCCGAGCCGGCGGCATTCGCTACGCGGCTGCGCCAGCATGGTTGCGGGGCACTCGGCCACGACATGCAGCCTGTCGATGACGCGCGCGATGAATGCGGGCGGCACGTTCGTGCGCAGACCGTTGAGCACCTGGCTGACGTACGGGCGCGAGACGCCCAGGCGCACCGCCACACGGCTGATGCCGCCGCGTCCGCCGCTGTCCCCATCGGCCACGGCCTGGCGAAGCAGCGCGAGCCAATCGATTGCGGGGGCGTTATCGGACATGTTCGGCGTCCTCTTCTGTAACGACTGGCGCCCACACGACAGCCTGCAGGTTCGGGTCGAACACCACGCGGGTACGGCACACCATGGGTGGACGTGGGCCGGTGTTCATCTCGGGGCGCAGGCGGTAACGCGCCAGCACGCCGCCGCGGCCGGTACCGTGGCCTGGACGGGTGGTGTCGAGGTAGCCGGCCTGGGCGAGCCGGCGCAGGTAGTCGTTGGCGGCCGTCTCGGCTACGGTGGTGCTGGTACTGCTGGCGTGGGCGGCGAGTTCGCGGGCGTTGGTGTCGCCGTGGCCGAGCATGCGCAGGGTGCGCCACATCTGCTCTTGCGCCAGCCCCTGGATAACGCGCGTGCCGTCTCGGCGCACGCGCGGGGCCTCGGCACCCTCGTCGCGCACCAGGGCGTAGGTCTTGCGGGCGCAGTTGCCACGCACCTTCTCGCTCGATACAACCCGCACAAGTCCGGCGGCAACTAGGCTCTGCACGTAGGTGAGCAGGGTGGCGGGCTCAACGCTGCCGCCAAGCGCGCGAGCACGGCGGGTGTCCGCCTGGATGTCGTCGAGCGTCCAGCACGCGCTGACGCCCCGCGTGCGGATTGCGGCCCAGGCTCGCTGGCGTGGGCTCGCGGCGCCTTCGATGGTGATGGGCTTACGCGGCATCACACGCCCCTGCGCGGCGCTTCGCCTGTGTAGAGCGGGCGATCGCCCCATGTGGCCAGATCGACGGCGTCCCACCCTTCGGTGGCGGCCGCGTCGGCGATGTTGGCGAGGTTCACCGACACTCGGCGCACGCTGCCGCTACTGAGCTTGACCAGGTGCGTGAGCATGTCGGTGGCGACATGCACGTCGGGGCAGTAGATGGGGGCGAGCGCGGCGGCGTCGGCGGCGCTGACCGGCTGGGCCGGAATCCAGCTCAACACCCGGCTGTGGAAGCGCTCCCAGCGTTCGAGCTTGTTGGGCAGCAGCTCCTCGCCGATCAGCAGGATGGGGGCCGACCCGGCGCCTTCGTGCAGGTCGCGCACAAGCTCGACCATTGCGTCGGAGCGCACGCAGTAGTCGAACTCGTCAATGATCAGCAGCCGGCCGCTGGCGGCGAGCTGAATGCAGGCCTGGTCGAGCATCTGCGGAATGGTGCCGTGCGGGCGGATACTCATCTCGAGCAGGATCTTCTCGAGCAAGGTCTTGCGCGTCCAAGCGCTGCGCATCTGCAGGATGTAGGCGCGGGTTTCGTTGCCGACGGCCATCGCCGCAGTGGTCTTGCCGTAGCCTGCCGGGCCGTAAAGCGCCGCCAGGCCGGGCAGGCCGGCGGTGCGGCCGGTAAGGCGCTCGGTGGCGATGCGCACAAGCTCGAGGTTGTGGATCTGTGCAGTCTGTGTCATTGTTTCCTCGCTAGATGTGAAGTTCAGGCCACCCGTGCGGTGGCCATTTTTTTGACGTGCGCCTTGTACTGCGCGCTGTTCGGGTAACTGCGGTGCCAGCGGGCATCCGCCTCGGAGACGGCCTCGCCATCGGCGATGCGGGTATCCAGCGCCAGCCAGTCGGCGTAGTTGTCGGCGGCGCTGCGGTCGCTGCGCGGCTGGGTCGGCGCGGGCAAAAGCTCGGCCTCGAGGTCAATGGCCTCGAGCACGGCGGCGCGCTGTGAAAGCGCCGCAGGGTCGATCACTCGCCCGGCAATCACGATCTGCCCGGCCGCGGGCGCAGTCAGCGCCGGGCTCCCGCGCATCTCTGCGAGGATCTCCTCACGCTTGACTTCCACCCTGGATAGCCGCCCCTTGGCACGCTTCTGCCGGGCCTGCTCGACCACCGGAACCGGGAAGTAGTGGCGCGCGTTACCGTTGACCTTGGCCTCGCAGATCAGCCGTCCGTCCGGCGCATACACCCACACCCGGCTGGCGTCGTGAATGTCGTAGGCGATGTGCGCTTCCAGGCCGTGGAACTCCTCGAGCTCCCTGGCGAAATACAGGTTGTTGAACAGGCGGATCTCGGCCCGCGCGAGAGTGCGCGCCACGCGCGGGCGGAACAGCGTGGCGGTTTCGTCCGCGCCGAGCAGCTCCGGCACCCAGCCACGCGCCAGGTGGTTGGCCCACGCGGCATCCGGGCTGATGCCGCCTAGGCTGCGGTGCGCACGTGAGTTGTAGTCTGCGATGCGCTCATCGCAGAACGATACGAACAGGTCCCATGGCATCAAGGGCATGGCACCACCGGCCTTGAGCGCGCGGCGGGTGAGCTTGAACTGCTGCAGACGGGCCTCGCGATCCATCGCGGCGCCCATGTAGGCGGGCAACAGCTTCGCGGCTGCGACCCATATGGTCTGGTGGGCGCGCTCGATCACCCCCCGGGCCTGCGAGTTGTACGGCAGCGACCGCTCGGGGGTCGCTCCCAGGCGCCCGATGAGACCGGTCACCTCATCGGAGATCATCGCGTTCTTGTAGCCACTACCGTTATCGGAGTAGATGATCGCGGGGATGCCGTAACGCTCCACGCCATAGCGCAGCGCATCCGCCACTGCGTGCGACGACTCGGCCAGATCCACCGACCAGCCGGTCACTCGGCGGGTGGCGATATCAATGAACGTAGTGATCTCGGGCCGGAACGGCCTCCCGTGCATCGGGTGTTGCACCTCAGCGTCGAACGTGTGCCCGTCCGGGCTCCACACATCGTTTGGCAGCAGTTGGTCAAACGTGCGCCGGACGAACGGGCGGATGTTCTTCAGCTCGCGCTCGCCCATCCGGCCACGCTCACGGGTAACGGTGCCCAGGCGCGCAAGGAAGCGGCGCACCTGGTGGATGCTCGGCCGCCCGGCCGTAGGCCACTGCCCGCAAGCCGCACGATAGGCGGACTCCACACTGGGCTTCTGCGGCTGCTGGTATTCGCGCAGAAACACTGGCGCCCAGGCGGGCACGTCCAGCCGCGCGCGCTTCACCTTGGGCGCCAGGTCGGTGCCCGCTGATATCCAGCGCTTGAGTGTGCGCACGCTCGGGTAGCCGTCCCCGGCGCGCCCACGCGGGTCGCGTGCCAGGCGCAACATATGGTCAAGATATCCTTCCAGTCTCCCCGCCCGTGCACTGGTCAACAGCGTGGTAAGCGCGGCCTCCTGACTGCATCCGGTGTCGCCCTGCAGGCGCCGCACAGCTGCCAGCACCCCGCCACGCGCATCGCGCTCCAGGCGCTGGCGATCGGTAAGATCGGCCGAAAAAAGCGCCGCCGGGGCGATAGAGGTAGAGGGAGGGAGCGCCCCGGCGGGCAAAGCCGCGGCACGCGCCGCGGGAGGAGAGACTTCGGACATCGCGGATTCAAGCCGGCGCGCAGCCAGCGCCTTGCACACATCGGCCGGGAGGTCGGCGGGGGCGAAAATGCGCTGGCGTCCGCCAGCAACTGGCTCATCTGAAAACGCCCAGGATTCGCGCTCGGAACGGCGCAGCACCGACGTGCGATGCACCCCCAGCGCGTCGGAGATCTCGGCGAGCGTCACGCGTGCATTCATTGCTGCTCTCCAAGCAGCTTCTTCAGCGTGCGCTCTTGGCGGGCCAGCTCATCGCGCATCTGCGCCACGCGCCCCAGCTGCGCCTCCAGCGCCTCGCGCCCCACCGACAGCCGCGCACCGCGCATGTCAGCAATCCATGCGATGACATCGTGGGTCTGCAGAGCCTCCTCGAACGCAGGCAAGTACTCAAGCGGAAAGCGCCAGCCCTCGCGACTCTCGGCGGTCCACGAGTCCAGCTGGTGTTTGCTGACGCAATCCCCGGTGAGCTCGCTCATGCGCGCAGCCACATCGAAGCGCGACAGCGGGCTGCGCTTCAGCAGATCCGACAGCAGCCCCCGCAATGCGGGACCAATGGCGAGCGCGCCCGGCGTGGGCTGCACCGGCACGGGCACATCAAAGAGGTCCATCGTCATCGGGTCGGCTTTGCGTCGCATGTCTACGCCGCCTGCTGCTGATTGCCATTGCGCCTGTGCGCCGCTGCGGTAGACTGAGCGTTACTGCGCATGCCCCGCAGGCCACGCGGCTTCGGGGTCCCATCGGTGTTGTAGCGGCTCGGCCAGATCGACTGCACGGGCACCCCGATGGCGTCCGCGATACGCCGCTCGTTGAGCGGCAGCGAGCGCAGGAAGGTGTGGGAAATGGAGGTCGACGAGGAAAGCCCGTGGTGGTGCGCCAGGGCGCGCAACGTCCAGCCGGCTTTCTCAAGAGCGGCCTTGATGTCGGCCGGGTGCCAGTCTTGACTGGCTTTTTGTTCGGGCTTGGTAGCCATCTGTTGCATGCCTTCATCGGGTTGCGATGGATGCATTACACACCCAAACAAGTGCGTCTGTTAACGCAATTGACGTGCACACCTACGAAGATCGCGGCTAAATGGCTTTGAATGGGTGTGTTATTTGAAATCAAGGTGTTAATTCAGGTGTGCACAAGTTCGTTACGCACACCTGTGTGCACACCTGTTAGGGAGCTGGGTGTGCACACCGTCGGACACAGACTGAAGGAATGGCGAAAAGCCAAGGGCTTGACACAGCAACAGTTCGCTGAACAGCTGGATATGCCGTGGCGGACCTATCAGAACTACGAGAATGGGGTTCGCCCACCCAGCACGAAGGCGTGGGAGGCCTTTGCTCGAGCGGGAATCGAACCTAGCTGGCTCCTGACCGGAGTTGGAGATATGGGTCCGGCGGCGGAATCTGCGAAAACGCCTCCGGATGGCGCTTTGCCGCCATCGCTCCAGCAGCTGGCCGCCGAGGTCGCTAACGCCCATGAGGACTACGAGACGTGGGCAGACCAGGTGGATGGAGGTGCGTTCGCGCCCGTCCGTTACTACCGTCACGCCAGGGTTTCTGCCGGACACGGCGCGATGAACTATGACGGCGCGCCCGATGCGCTCCTGTTCTCGAAGACCTTTCTTAAGACGATCGGAGCAAAGCCGGCGTCGCTGTTCCTGGTGCGGGTAAAGGGCGACTCGATGTACCCGACACTACAGTCAGGCTGGACGGTGATGATCGACACCTCGCGTACCCATGTTTCCAGCGGGATCTACGTGGTGCGCGTTGGCTGCGAGGAGGTCTGCAAGCGGCTGGAAGCTCGACCTGGTGGCGTCGTGAAGGTGATCTCGGACAACCGCATGTACGAAGAGTACGAAATTGGCGCGGGTCGAGAAGACTTCGAGGTGATCGGCAAAGTGATTTGGTTTGCTGGCCTCGTTCAGTAACTACGCGATCTGTGCCAAATACCGCGCAAAACTGACCACGCTGGGCGCGAAATGCTCACAGCCGCCCGGCGTCGCGCTCACCCCTAAACCCCGCGCCCCGCTTGGCCTCGCGCCCCTCTCCGCCGCTCGCCCTCGGTGACAAAACGATCACCCCCCCACATTACAGTGATCTGTTTTGGGCGGTTTCGTGGATACGACGTGGTGCAGCTGTTTTCTGTCCATGAAATTGCCCCGGTACCTGGCCTCTGCTGCGGCGCCGGTGACGTAAGCCGCCTGGGCGGTGGCGGGGCGCTGCCGGCAAATTCACGAACTGCGAAAACTGCATCGGGCGGCCCGCAACGAGCGGCGCCCGAACCCCGTCGCGCTGGCCACGCGCTCGTATGGGGTCCTGATGCACCGACAGTGGGAAGCCTTCATGAGGTGCAGCCTGGCTGCGCCGAAGCACAAGCCGAACTTCATGAAGCCGTTGGATGCGCTGTGACCCCGGAGTTGCTGGAATTGCTTGTGACTCGCGAGATGCCCTTTGGAAAGTACAAGGGCCGGCTCATTGCTGACCTGCCCGGGCACTACCTGGCCTGGTTCGCTCGCGAAGGGTTTCCCAAGGGGCAACTCGGACAGTTGCTTGCGTTGATGCACGAGCTCGACCACAACGACTTGCGTGTTCTGCTCGAACCGCTGCGAAGACGGTCATGATGAGGCGCTCGTCGTCGGCCGTTGTTTTTGCGGCATTGAGGCTATCGGGTGGGGGCACACCATCTACGTCACCGAGCGGATGGGGCGCGCCGATTCTTGTCCCCACCTCCGAACCCACGGGTATCGCTACCGTCAGGAAGGCTCTGATTCATTCGGCACCGTTCGGGCTGGGTCTGTCGATGCCTTTGATTTTCTGAGAAGAGCCCTTCGACAAGCCCTGGGCGAGCGGATTTAGCCCGTGTTTCCTTAGCGGCGCAAGAACCGCAACCACGCGGCGAGATTGAGCAGGCTCATCAGTGACTGCGCGACGTAGGTGAGCGCGGCGGCTTCGAGGATACGGCGGGCGTGGGGGTAGTCTTCGTCCTGGAGGTAGTGACCCGACTCGAGCATGGGCAGGGCGCGCTTGAAGCTGGCGTCGAACTCGGTGGGGAGAGTCACGAGATGCACGACGGCAGCCAGCCCCATGGACAATAGTCCGGCGAGTACGAAGAGTGCGCCGGGAGCAGGATGGCGTGCGAGCAGACTGACGAAGGGGACCGCCAGCATCATCATCGCCCCAAGGCGCTGACCTGCGCCCGCGAGGCGTATCAGGCGTTCGCGTGTTCTGAGGGGAGCGTAGCCTTCCGCATGCTGGATGGCGTGACCGACCTCGTGGGCAGCGACGGTGATTGCGGTCAGTGATTTGCTGTCGTGGTTGGCGGATGAGAGCCGGACGGTTCGAGAAACAGGGTCATAGTGGTCGCCCGCTTCGGTCGCTTCTACGCCGACGTCGTGCAGGCCGTGCTTGTCCAGCAGATGCCGTGCGAGTGTCGCGCCGCTACCGTAGTAGCGGTCGGCGGGCTGGGCGTATTTGCGCATCGTGCGCTGGACCCACCAGCCGGGAAGCCAACTCACGAGTACGATCAGCGGAACGAGGAGTATCAGCAGACGGGCCATGGGAACGTAAGGGGGTGGGGCCGGACTGCAAGCGTGGACGACCGCCGACGGGAAGGGTTCCGGAACGGCGGTGAGGGGCGTCCATGAACGGCGGTGAGGGGCGTCCATGAACGGCGAGGGCAAATGTGGGCGGGGCGGCCACATTTGCCCTTGCGGAATCACATGCCCTGGTAGATCGGCCCCTCGCCGCCTTGCGGCACGACCCAGTTGATGTTCTGGGTAGGATCCTTGATGTCGCAGGTCTTGCAATGGACGCAGTTCTGCGCGTTGATCTGCAGCCGCGGGGTGTCGTTCTCGCGAACGATTTCGTAGACTCCGGCGGGGCAGTACCGCTGTTCGGGTGCGTCGTAGCGGGCAAGGTTCAGCGTGATCGGAACCGTGGCATCTTTCAACTGCAGATGACAGGGCTGCTCCTCGTCGTGATTCGTGTTGGACAGGAATACGGACGACAAGCGGTCGAAGGTGAGCACGCCATCCGGTTTGGGATAGTCGATCCTGGGGCATTCCGCCGCCGGCTTGAGTGCAGTGTGGTCGGCGGTGTTGTGCAGGGTCCACGGAGCCTTGCCCATGAGGAGCTTCTGGTCGATACCGAACAGCAGCGATCCCAGCCACAGCCCTTTTTTCATGTATGGCTTGAAGTTGCGTGTCTTGTGCAGTTCCTGGTGCAGCCAGGAACTGCGAAAAGCTTCAGGGTAGGCGCTCAGTTCGTCACGACTGCGCTCGCTGGCCAGGGCTGCAAACACGGCTTCGGCGGCGAGCATGCCGGACTTGATTGCCGCATGGCTGCCCTTGATCCGCGCAGCGTTGAGGAAACCTGCATCGTCACCGATCAGGGCGCCGCCCGGGAACACCAGCCTGGGCAGGCTTTGCAGGCCGCCTGCGGCAATCGCTCGTGCGCCATAGGCGAGGCGCTTGCCGCCTTCGAGATAGCCGCGGATCTGGGGGTGCGTCTTGTAGCGCTGGAACTCTTCGAACGGCGAAAGATGCGGATTGGTGTAATTGAGCCCGACTACGTAGCCAATCGCAACCAGGTTGTCCTCCAGGTGATAGACGAAGCCACCGCCATAGGTGGCGCTGTCCATCGGCCAGCCGGCGGTATGCACGACCAGCCCGGGCTTGTGCGCGGCAGGCGGTACCTCCCAGAGTTCCTTGATGCCGATGCCGTAGGTCTGCGGATCGACGCCATCGCGCAGGTTGAACCGCGCTTCGAGCTGTTTGCCCAGGTGGCCGCGGCAGCCCTCGGCAAACAAGGTGTACTTGGCGTGCAACTCCATGCCCGGCTGATGGTTGGGGCCGGGCGTGCCGTCACGGTTCAGGCCCATGTCGCCGGTGGCCACGCCTTTGACCGCGCCGTTGTCGTCGAACAGAAGCTCGGCAGCGGCGAAGCCCGGATAGATCTCAACGCCCATCGCTTCGGCTTGCTCGCCCAGCCACTTGGCCACGTTCCCCAGGCGCACGATGTAGTTGCCGTGGTTGATGAAGCAGTCCGGCAGCAGCGCATTGGGTAGTGTCCGGCCGCCGTTCTCGGACAGGAAGATCACCCGGTCTTCGGTGACTTCCGTGTTGAGCGGTGCGCCGCGCGCCTTCCAGTCGGGGAAGAGCTCGCTCAGGGCGCGCGGATCCATGACCGCGCCGGACAGGATATGGGCACCGATCTCCGAGCCTTTCTCGATCAGGCAAACCGACAGATCGCGCCCCTGCGCCTCGGCCTGTTGCCTGAGCCGGATCGCGGCGGCCAGGCCCGCTGGGCCACCGCCGACGATCAGGACATCGAATTCCATGGATTCGCGTTCCATCCGGTTCTCCTCGCTGTTCTTCAGATTCGGTTGTCTTGTCTTCTGGTACCGGGTCGCGATGTCGCTTCCGGCATCTGTCCGCGCCCGGCATTGTAATCGAGCATGCAGGTACGCCGGTCGCTGCGCGGCAGGCGAAAACATACGGATCCGTATGTTACATTACCCGCCGCCTGCTGATCAAAAGGGAGATTTTCATGCACGCTGAGCGCAAGTTACTCCATACCACGACGATCCCCGTACGCTGGGGCGACATGGACTTCTACGGACACGTCAATAACACGGTCTACTTCCGCTACTTCGAACAGGCGCGGGTGGAGTGGATAGAGCAGATGGGATTCCCGGTCGGGCCGAACGAGGCTGAAGGCGCAGTAATCGTACACGCCGACTGCACCTTCCGGATTCCGGTAAACTACCCGGCCACGGTTGAGGTGCTTGTCTATGCGGGACAACCCGGACGCAGCAGCGTGATGACCTGGTACGAACTGCGTGTTGCCGGAGACGACCGGCTTTACGCCGAAGGTTCGGCCAAGGTTGTCTGGATGAACACCACGACCGGCAAATCGGTACCGATTCCCGACCGGGTTCGGAACCTGTTCTGACCATTGTCAGCCACAACCGGCGTTGGCCGGTAAAGGGCTCGGGCGAAGACCCGGGCGCAACAAGGAGACATTAAAATGACGGCCGTTGCCGACCGCCCCCTCTGGACCCCGTCCCCGGAACGAATCGCCGCCGCGAACCTGACCGCCTTCGCGCGTGCGGCGGAGGCCCGTTGGGGCGTCGAGCTGCCGGACTATGCTGCGTTGCACGCCTGGTCTGTGGCGCAACCGGAGCAGTTCTGGTCGAGCATCTGGGATGCAGATGGATTGGGTGGTGGGGTGATCGGCGAGCGCGGTGAGCGGGTGCTGGTCGATGGCGAGCGCATGCCGGGGGCGCGCTGGTTTCCGGATGCACGGTTGAACTTCGCAGAGAACCTGTTGCGCGGGCGTGGCGACGACGATGCGCTGGTCTTCTGGGGTGAGGACAAGGTCAAGAACCGCCTCAGCCGGACCGAGCTGTATCGTGAGGTGGCACGCTTTGCCGCCGCCTTGCGTGCGCTGGGCATAGAGAAAGGCGATCGTGTCGCCGCCTTCATGCCCAACATGCCCGAGACGGTTGTCGCCATGCTGGCCGCGGCGAGCATCGGCGCGATCTTCACTTCGGCGTCCCCCGATTTTGGCGTACAAGGCGTGCTCGACCGGTTCGGCCAGACCGAACCCAAGGTGCTGATCGCCTGCGACGGCTATTGGTACAACGGCAAGGTCATCGACGTGATGGGCAAGCTCGCCGAGATCGTGCCCAGGCTGCCGTCGCTGCGGCGGGTGGTGGTGGTGCCCTACGTTCATCGCGATCACGACTTTTCGGCGATTCCGCATGCACTGACGTGGGGCGCTTTTACCGATCTGCATCGCGACGCTACCGATATCGTGTTCGAGCGCCTGCCTTTCGATCATCCGCTCTACATCATGTATTCATCGGGTACGACCGGCGTGCCCAAGTGCATCGTCCATTGCGCGGGCGGTGCGTTGCTGCAGCACTTGAAGGAGCACCGACTCCACGCCGACGTCAAGGCCGGCGACAAGTTGTTTTACTTCACCACCTGCGGCTGGATGATGTGGAACTGGTTGGTGTCCGGCCTGGCCGCGGGTGCGACAGTGCTGCTTTTCGATGGCTCACCGTTCGTCGGCAAGGGGACCGTCCTGTTCGACTATGCCGACGCTGAGGGCATGACCCATTTGGGGACCTCGGCGAAATTCATCGATGCCATCGCCAAGATCGACCTGCGTCCGCGCGAAACCCATCGGCTCGACGCGCTGCGTGCGGTAATGAGTACCGGCAGCCCGCTTGTGCCCGAAGGGTTTGACTACGTCTATCGCGAGATCAAGTCCGACCTCCAGCTGTCGTCGATTTCGGGCGGCACCGACATCATTTCCTGCTTCGTGCTTGGCAATCCGGTGCTCCCGGTATGGCGTGGGGAGATCCAGTGCAAGGGGCTGGGCATGGCCGTCGACGTGTTCGACGAGGAGGGACGTCCCGTCGAGGGTGAGAAGGGCGAACTGGTGTGTACCCGTCCCTTCCCGGTCATGCCGATCGGTTTCTGGAACGACGCGGATGGCGCCAAGTACCGTGCCGCCTATTTCGAGCGCTTCGACAATGTGTGGTGCCACGGCGATTTCTGCGAGGTTACCGAGCACGGCGGACTGGTCATCTACGGACGTTCCGACGCCACCCTGAATCCGGGCGGTGTCCGCATCGGCACCGCCGAGATCTACCGGCAGGTCGAGAAGCTCGAAGAGGTGGTCGAGTCCATCGTGATCGGGCAGGACTGGGAGGGAGACGTGCGAGTCGTGCTGTTCGTGAAGTTGCGCGACGGTCTTGTGCTGGACGACGGACTGGTGGCGCGCATCAAGCAGACCATCCGCGACAACACCACGCCGCGCCACGTGCCGGCCAAGATCCTGCAGGTCGCCGATATTCCCCGCACCAAGAGCGGCAAGATCGTAGAGTTGGCGGTGCGCAACGTGGTGCACGGCCAGGCGGTGAAGAACGTCGAGGCGTTGGCGAATCCCGAGGCGCTCGCGCATTTTGCCGACCGTCCGGAACTGGCGGGTTGAGGGCGCAGCCATGTTGATGAATCGCGACAAGTCGGTCCTGTTGATCGTCGACGTGCAGGAACGGCTGGCGCCGGCCATTCATGACGGCCAGCGGGTGGCCGAGCATTGCGCCTGGCTTGCCCAGGTCGCGGCGCGGGTGGGTGTGCCGGTGGTCGTGACCGAGCACTTTCCCGAGAAGATCGGCGCGACCCTGGCCGATCTTCGCGAGGCGACCGCCGGGGCGCATTACGTGACTAAGACGCATTTTTCCGCGCAGGCCGACGGTTGTCTTGCGGGGACCGCGGTCGATGATCGCCGTCAGGTGATCGTCTGCGGCACCGAGGCGCACGTCTGTGTGCAGCAGACGGCGCTTGGGCTGCGCTGGGCGGGCAAGGAAGTGTTCGTGGTCGCGGAGGCATCGGGCTCACGCAATCCTGCCGACCGCGACCTTGCGCTTGCCCGCATGCGCGGACACGGGATCGAGATCGTGTCGCGCGAGATGGTGGCGTTCGAGTGGCTGGAGCGCGGCGGCACCGAACTGTTCCGCAGTGTCAGTCGCGAGTTCATTCGTTGAACCGTTTGTCTGCCCGATCCTGCCGGCGGCGAATCGCCGGTGGGGTGTCCGGCTGACATCCGCTCAAGACAACGACATCCGGTCCGCTATACTGCAGTCAGACCGGCCGGGGCGCGTTTCCATGCCGGTCACCATGACCCCGACAGCAGGAGAACGAACCATGTCTAAGAAACACACGCCGTCGCAGCTCGCCGCCGGGCTTATCCTGATGGCAGCACTGGGCCTGGCATCGATCGCGCAGGCGGCCGGCCCGACCGCAGCGCCGGAAGGCGCCGAGTTGTACTTCATTGCCCCGACGGACGGGGCGACCGTCTCCAGCCCGGTGACGGTGCGCTTCGGTTTGCGCGGCATGGGCGTCGCGCCGGCCGGTGTCGAGATTGCACGCACCGGTCACCACCACCTCCTCATCAACGCACCGCTTCCGCCCCTGGACAAACCGATTCCTGCCGACGCACAGCACGTTCATTTCGGTGGCGGACAGACCGAGGCTACGATCGAGTTGCCGGCCGGGACGCACGAACTGCAGTTGCTGTTGGGCGACCATCTGCACGTGCCGCACAACCCGTCGGTGATGTCCGAGCGCATCACCATCACCGTACAGTAGGCGTGGTGTTTCGCGCGCGCGGCCACTGCCCGGCGCTGCCCGCGCGTGCCTTGGCCGCGGCACTCGACCGGCCGTGGGCGGCGCAGTCGTCCGCTTCCGGCGCGGGGGGACTTCGGTTATCATCGCGCTTTCCCGCAGTCGCATTCTCATGACCAAATACGTCTTCGTCACCGGCGGTGTCGTGTCCTCGCTCGGCAAGGGCATCGCCGCGGCCTCTCTTGGGGCCATTCTGGAATCCCGCGGTATCCGGGTTACCCACCTGAAGCTGGATCCTTACATCAACGTCGATCCGGGCACGATGAGCCCGTTCCAGCACGGCGAGGTGTTCGTCACCGAGGACGGTGCCGAAACCGACCTCGACCTCGGTCACTACGAGCGCTTTACCAGCGCCAAGATGAGCCGGCTCAACAACTTCACCACCGGCCAGATCTATGAGTCGGTGATCAAGAAGGAGCGTCGCGGCGAGTATCTGGGCAAGACCGTGCAGGTCATCCCCCACATCACCGACGAGATCAAGTTGTCGATCAAGCGTGGCGCGGCCGGCGCGGACGTGGCCATCATAGAGGTGGGGGGCACGGTGGGCGACATCGAGTCGCTGCCGTTCCTTGAGGCCATCCGCCAGATGGGAATCGAGGAAGGGCGCAACCGCACCTGTTTCATCCACCTCACGCTGCTGCCCTATATTCCTACCGCTGGCGAGCTCAAGACCAAGCCCACCCAGCACTCGGTCAAGGAATTGCGCGAGATCGGCATTCAGCCAGACATCCTGCTGTGCCGCGCCGACCGCTCGATCCCGGCCGATGAGCGCAAGAAGATCGCTTTGTTCTGCAACGTCATGCCCGAGGCGGTCATCGAGTGCCTGGATGCGGATTCGATCTACAAGATTCCGGGCATGCTGCACGACCAGATGCTCGACGAGATCGTGTGCCACAAGCTCGGCATACTCGCCAAGGCGGCCGACCTGACGGTATGGGAAAACCTGATCCATGCTCTTGAGCATCCGCGCCAGACGGTGAACATTGCCTTCGTCGGCAAGTACGTGGACCTCACCGAGTCATACAAGTCGCTGATCGAGGCGGTAAACCACGCCGGCATGCACACGCAGAGCAAGGTGTGCATCCACTTCATCGATTCCGAAGAGATCGAGCGAGACGGCATCGGCTGCCTGCGCGAGATGGACGCGATCCTCGTGCCCGGCGGCTTCGGCAAGCGCGGCACGGAGGGCAAGATCGCCGCGATCCGCCATGCCCGAGAGAACCGGATTCCCTATCTCGGCATCTGCCTGGGCATGCAGCTTGCAGTGGTCGAGTTTGCGCGCAACGTGGCTGGCCTGGAGGGCGCGCATTCCACCGAATTCGAACAGGATACGCCGTATCCGGTAATCGGACTGATCACCGAATGGCAGGATCGCAGCGGCAAGCGCGAGAAGCGCAGTGCCGATTCCGACCTTGGCGGGACCATGCGGCTGGGCGGACAGGTCTGCCACCTGGCAGAGGATTCGCTGGCGCGGCGCATCTACGGCGCGGACGACATCGTCGAGCGGCATCGCCATCGTTACGAGGTGAACAATACCTTGTTGTCGACGCTCGAAGAAAAGGGGCTCAAGGTGTCAGGCCGGGCGCCGGTCACGGATTTGTGCGAGATGATCGAACTGCCCGACCATCCGTGGTTCGTCGGGTGTCAGTTCCACCCGGAATTCACCTCCAACCCGCGCAAGGGCCATCCGCTGTTCATCGCATTCATGAATGCGGCCCTGGCCACCCGCAAGAAAGCCGTTGCGGCTTGAGGAGCATGCCATGAAATTGTGTGGATTCGAGGTCGGGCTGGACCTGCCCTTTTTCCTGATATCGGGTCCGTGCGTGATCGAATCGCGCGAGATGGCCTTCGATACCGCCGGCCGCCTCAAGGAGATCTGCGCCGAGCTGGGTATTCCCTTCATCTACAAATCGTCGTACGACAAGGCCAACCGCAGCTCGGGCAAGTCGTACCGCGGCATGGGCATGGAGAAGGGGCTGGAGATCCTCGCCGAAGTGCGTGAGCGCATCGGCGTGCCGGTGCTGACCGACGTCCATACCACCGAGGAAGTGCCGGCCGTGGCTGCCGTGGTCGACGTGCTGCAGACGCCGGCCTTTCTGTGCCGGCAGACCGATTTCATCCACGCCGTGGCGGCGTCGGGCAAACCGGTGAATATCAAGAAAGGGCAGTTCCTGGCGCCGGGCGACATGAAGCAGGTGGTCGCCAAGGCGCGCGAGGCCGCCGGCGGTGCCGACACCATCATGGTGTGCGAGCGTGGTGTGTCATTCGGTTACAACAATCTCGTGTCGGACATGCGGAGTCTTGCGATCATGCGCGACACCGGCTGCCCGGTGGTGTTCGATGCGACCCACTCGGTGCAGTTACCCGGCGGGCAGGGCACGTCGTCAGGCGGTCAGCGCGAGTTCGTGCCGGTGCTGGCGCGTGCGGCTACGGCGGTAGGTGTGGCGGGATTGTTCATGGAGTCCCATCCCGATCCGGAGCATGCGTTGTCCGACGGGCCCAATGCCTGGCCGCTGGGCAAGATGAAGGCTTTGCTCGAGACGCTGCGCGAGCTGGATGAACTGGTCAAGCGCCGCGGATTCCTCGAACTTGGTTGATTTTGGAGCATGCACGTGAAGCCGGGCTATCTCATCGTTGAAGTTGGCGTATCCGACCCCGAGCGCATGGCGCGTTATCGCGCGCTGGCGGAAATTGCCGTACGCGAATTCGGTGGTGAGTATCTGGTGCGTGGCGGAGCGACCGAGACGCTGGAAGGTAGCTGGGCGCCCGAGCGCATCGTCGTGCTGCGTTTTCCGTCCACCGACGCCGCGCGCCGCTTCTACGCCTCACCCGCATACCGCGCGGCCAAGGCCGAACGCGAGGGGGCGGGGGCGTTCGAGATGCTGCTCGCCGAAGGTTTGTGATCCACCCTTTCTGAAAACTGCTACAGGAATCAGCATGAGTGCAATCGTAGATGTCATCGCCCGGGAGATTCTGGACTCGCGCGGCAACCCCACCGTCGAGGCGGACGTGCTGCTCGAATCCGGCGTCATGGGCCGTGCGGCGGTGCCGTCGGGCGCCTCCACCGGCTCGCGCGAGGCCATCGAACTGCGTGACGGCGATGTCGGCCGCTATCTGGGCAAAGGCGTACAGAACGCAGTCGCCAACGTGAATACCGAGATCTCCGAGGCCATCATCGGCCTGGATGCGGAAGAACAGGCTTTCATTGATCACACCTTGATCGAACTCGATGGCACCGAGAACAAGTCCCGTCTCGGCGCCAATGCCATGCTGGCGGTTTCCATGGCGGTAGCCAAGGCCGCGTCGGAAGAGGCAGGCCTGCCGTTGTACCGCTATTTCGGCGGATCTGGCGCGATGTCCATGCCGGTGCCGATGATGAACGTGATCAACGGCGGCGAGCATGCCAACAACAGCCTGGACATCCAGGAATGCATGATCATGCCGGTGTCCATGGGGAGTTTCCGCGAGGCGCTACGCTGTGGTGCCGAGATCTTCCACCATCTCAAGAAGATCACCGACAAGCGTGGCTACCCGACGACGGTGGGTGACGAGGGCGGGTTCGCACCCAATGTCAGCGGTACTGAGGAGGCGCTCAACCTGATTCAGGAGGCAATCTCGGCCGCTGGGTACGAACCGGGGAGCGATGTGCTGCTCGCGCTCGACTGCGCCGCGTCCGAGTTCTACAAGGACGGCCATTATGTGCTGTCCGGTGAGGGCCTGACGCTGTCCTCGGAGGGCTTTGCCGACTATCTTGCGACCTTGGCGGATCGTTTTCCCATCGTGTCCATCGAGGATGGCATGGCGGAGAACGACTGGGCCGGCTGGAAGACGCTGACCGACCATCTCGGCAAGAAGATCCAGCTCGTGGGCGATGATCTTTTCGTGACCAATACCGCGATTCTCGAGCAAGGCATCGAGCAGGGCGTTGCCAACTCCATCCTCATCAAGATCAACCAGATCGGTACGCTTACCGAAACCTTCGCCGCGGTGGAGATGGCCAAGCGGGCTGGCTATACCGCGGTGATCTCGCATCGCTCCGGAGAGACCGAGGATTCGACCATCGCCGACATCGCCGTCGGTCTGAACGCGATGCAGATCAAGACTGGCTCGCTCTCCCGTTCCGATCGCATCTCCAAGTACAACCAGTTGCTGCGGATCGAGGAGGATCTTGGCAACACGGCCACGTATCCTGGCAAGCGCGCGTTCTACAACTTGCGCGCACGCTGAACGGCCCCTGGGGCGGCCGCCGCAGAGGCGGTCGCCGCACTCCGTCCTGACCGTGTGCGAGGACGCCGTGCGGGCAGGCGGGAGCCGGGATGCGGCAGCGGCGTGCGAGCGTCTATTCTCCTTGGATGATGGCTGATCGATGCGCTGGCCTGTGATTGTTCTTGCCCTTCTCGCCGTCGCCCTCCAGTATCCGCTATGGATGGGGAAGGGAGGTTGGCTGCGCGTCTGGGAGGTGGACCGCCAGCTTCAGGCGCAGCGTGATATCAACCAACAGCTCGAACAGCGTAACGCTGGTCTGGATGCGGAGGTCCGGGACCTCAAGTCCGGCAATGAAGCCATCGAGGAGCGCGCCCGCTTCGAACTCGGCTTGACCCGTCCGGGCGAAATCTTCGTTCACACCCCGAAAAGTCCTTGAACCGCTTGTAGTCCGCCGGCCTGGCAGCGCAAGCGTGGCCGGGCCGACCGCGCTTCAACGCAGGGCGATCAGCGTGCGGGCACCGTCTATGCGCGTGCGGAAGTAGGGATTGTCCAACTGTTCCACCCGGACCCGGCCACGGCTCGAGGGCGCGTGGATGAAGCGTCCGTCACCCATGTAGATGCCCATGTGGGAGTGACGACGGTTGAGGGTGTTGAAGAACACCAGATCGCCCGGCCGCAGTTCGCCCACCCGGATGGGGCGGGTCATGTCGGCGATTTGCGCAGCGTTGTGGGGCAAGCGCCTGCCGGTGATCTGTTCGACGATGTAGCTCACCATGCCGCTGCAATCCAGCCCGGCCTCGGGATTGCGTCCGCCGAACTGGTAACCGGTGCCGAGCAGGCCCAGGGCGAATACCACCATCTCCTGCGTGTGTTGCTGGCTCTCGACCTGGAAGTATGCGCGCGTGGAAGCTGCGGGTGTGGGCGATGCGGGTGTTGCGGTCTTGCGTGGCGCGGGACTGCCGCAGCCTGTGAGTACGACGACAAGCGCCGTGGTGATGGCGAGCGCGAAACAACGGCTGAATGGCTGCAACGGACGGACTGATCGGGGCATGCCCCGAAGATAACCCGCATTGCGCCGAAAAGTCCAGCCTGTGCGTGTTTGAGGCCAGGCTAGGGGGAGTTCGGTTCGGTCAGGCTTCGAGCCAGAAGGTGACCGGTCCCATATTGGTCAGGGATACCGCCATGTCCGCGCCAAAGCGGCCGGTGGCGACATCGTGGTAGTGGCGTCTGGCACAGGCGATGACCTGGTCGAAACGCTCACGGGCAAGGGCCGGAGGCGCCGCGGTCGAGAAGCCGGCGCGCGTACCCGTGCGCGTATCGGCGGCAAGCGTGAATTGAGGCACCAACAGCAGCCCGCCGCCGATGTCGGACAGGCTGCGGTTCATGCGCCCGGCCTCGTCTTCGAACACGCGGTAGCCGAGCAGCCGTTCGACCATGCGCTCGACCGTGGCGGGACTGTCCTCGGGTTGGACGCCGATCAGCGCCAGCAGTCCCTGCCCAATGCGTCCGACGGTTTCACTGCCAACCATCACTTCTGCGTGGGAAACGCGCTGGATGAGACCAATCATCGCGAACTCCAACGCCTGACTCGCCCGATCTTTCGGGTTAGCCGAAGTGCGCCAATCCGGGGTTCATCCGGGTGCTGGGATGCAAACAGGCGCTTGCCCGAGAGGCAGTCAACGGTGGCGCAACGGTCGACTGCACTTTCCCGGATCATGCGTCGCGGCCGTCTGGCTGGCAGTTGTCCCCGCCTTCCAGGCCAATGCTCTCCAGGCCGGCGCGTTGTCCATTGGTCCAGAACACGTTCTGGCCGTCGGTGTAGCGGCGCTCTTCGGCTTCGCCGCCGGTGTCGCGGGTGAGTGCGAACACGCCCGTGCCGCTGCGCAGGCGTACGTGTTCCCGGTGGAACTCGACGGAGAAGCGTGCCCCGCCGTCGCAGACGAAGGCGACGGCACGTCCGTCGCGCTGGTATGCGCCGTTAGCGACGGCGCCGGCCGCGACCAGCAGCAGGGACAAAGCGGCCAGACGCAGTCGCACGGGAGCGCGGCGGCGAGCGGGGGAGGTGGGGAGCGACTTCGTCATTCGGTCAACTCGATGGTTCCGCTGACCGTCACGAGAATGTCGGTTTCGCCGCCTTCCATGGGCACTTGCATGGCTTCGGCGGCGTAGCCTGCGGCGGCGGCGCGCATCATCGGGCGGTAGGGGGGCTGGCCACCACCGTAGTGCACGCTGAGACTACGGATGCGGTAGCGCTTGCCAAGGGTGCCGGATACGGCCGCGGCGCGCGCCTCGAAGTTGCGGATCGCGTCGGTGGCCGCCAGGTCGGCGGTGGTGGCGCGGGTCTCCAGCGAGGGCTGCATGGCCAGGCCGGACACGGCGAGCGTGTCCTGAAGTTTGCCCAGCAGTTCGGACAGGGCGGGCAGATCACGGCTTTCCAGGCTCAGTTCGGACCGCATGCGCCAGGTCTCGATGCGACGCCCGTCCTTGGAGTAGATGGGGTAGGTGGTGACGCCCGAGGTGCTGGTGGAAATCGACGAATAGGCTTTGGCCGTCTCCAGGGCCTTCGCCATGGCTTCGTTTACCTGCCGCGAGAGTGCGGCAGCATCGGCGCCATTGGCCTCGAAGTAGGCGGTGGCGGTGGCCAGATCGTTGGCGGCGCGACGGCTGGCCTCGGCCGAGAGTTCGATGGTGGTGGCGCTGGATGGCTGGACGTCGGCCGCCACGACGGTGCCGGAGACGGCGAAGGCGAGCGGCAGTGCGGCGGCAAGACTGATCAGGGTACGTTTCATCGGTTGGTCCGCAAGATGGGTTCGAGTTGTGGCTGGTCAGAGCGATGGGTGTGCGGTGCGAACACTCGTTCGAAAATTCGGTTTGCGCGAAGTCTAGCGCGCCGCGCGACTGAAGGCCATGGTGGGCTGTAAAGTCTTGTAAGGTGGCGCGCCGCGGGCTCGGGGAGGGATCCCCGGCCGGGAGGATGGGCGACGCTCGCTCGTCAGCCGATTTCGGCGGAAAGATTGATCGGCCGCAGGCTGTCGGCATGCCGTCGGGCATTGCTCACGTAGTGGGCGGCGCTCTGGCGCAGGCGCTCGACCTCCTCGTCGCCGAGCTGGCGGATTACCCGGCCCGGGGCGCCAACCACCAGGGAACGGTCGGGTATCACCTTGCCTTCGGGAATCAGCGCCTTTGCGCCGATGATGCACGAACGACCGATCACCGCGCCGTTGAGCACGACTGCACCGATTCCGATCAGCGAACCGTCGCCCACGCTGCAACCGTGCAGCATCGCCATGTGGCCGATGGTGACATCGGCACCGATGTCGAGTGGCACGCCGTCATCGGTATGAAGCACCGCGCCGTCCTGGATGTTGGTGTTGTCGCCGAGCGTAATGGGGTCGTTGTCGCCGCGCAGGACGGCGTTGTACCAGATGTTGACGTTGGTGCCGGCCACCACCCGTCCGATCACCGTAGCGTTGTCGGCGACCCAGCAGCCCGGGCCGAGACTCGGGCTGGCATCGCCCAGTGCAAAGACGCCCATCGGTTCTCTCCATGTTGGTTCGGGGAATCTCAGGCGGGATCATAGCAAGCACGCCGCCGGTGGTAGCATGCGGGTTGGTCCTTCGTCCATCAAGCCGTACATGCTCAGCTACCGCCATGCCTTCCACGCCGGCAATCACGCCGATGTGATCAAACACTTCGTGCTCGTCGAGATCCTCCGATACTTCAGTCGCAAGGACAAGCCCTGGTGGTACATAGACACCCATGCCGGGGCCGGTTGCTATTCGCTGGAGACGGAGCGTGCCGAGAAAACCGGTGAGTTCGCTGCCGGCATCGGCCGCTTGTGGCAGCGGGAGGGCTTGCCGCAGGCGCTGCATCCTTACCTGGATGCGGTGGCGCAGTTCAACCCGCATGGGCGCCTGACCTTTTATCCCGGCTCGCCGGCGCTGGCGATGACGCAGTTGCGCGAGCAGGACAAGATGCGCTTGTTCGAACTGCACCCGACTGACCACGCGATGCTGGAGCGCACCTTCGAACGTGACACCGATCGTGTGGTGGTGCGCAAGGCCGACGGTTTCGCGTGTTTGCGCGGATTGCTGCCGCCCCCCACGCGCCGTGCCGTGGTGTTGATCGACCCACCGTACGAAGTCAAGGAGGACTATCGCCGTGTGGTGACGGTGCTCGACGAGGCGATGCGCCGCTTCGAGGGCGGCACCTACGTGGTGTGGTATCCGATGCTGGCGCGCCCGGAGGCGCGTCAACTGCCCGAGCGTCTGGCAAAGCTGGAGCCGGGCAGCTGGCTGGATCTGCGCTTGTGGGTGCGCAAGCCGCCGAAGGACGGCGTGGGCATGTTCGGCAGCGGCTTGTACATCGTCAATCCGCCCTGGGTTCTGCCCGAACTGCTGGAATCGGCGCTGCCGTGGCTGGCCGGCGTGCTTGGCGAGGATGCTGCGGGTGGTCACTTTCTGGAGCATCACATCGAATGACAGCCCTATCCGGCTCGGAGGCGTTGCCAGTGGCGCCCAGCGACGACCTTGTCGCCCTGCGCGATGCGCTGCGCCGCTTTGCCGACGAGCGCGCATGGGGGCGCTTTCACACCCCCAAGAATCTCGCGATGGCGCTGGCCGGGGAGGTGGGCGAGGTGTTGGCGCATTTTCAGTGGCTGGATGGCGAGGAATCGGCGGCGCTGGATCAGGCCGCGCGCCGCGAGGTGGCGCTGGAACTGGCGGATGTGTTGCTGTACCTGGTGCGGCTGGCGGATGTGCTGGACGTCGATCTCGGCGAGGCGGCCCGCGACAAGCTCGCCATCAACGCTGTGCGCTATCCGGTCGACAAGGCCCACGGTCGCGCCACCAAGTACGACAAACTCTGAGCATCCGTCGCACTCGACGCCAGTCTCCCGTGCCTATCGGGGCCGCGGTTCGTGTGGTGCGCATGAGTGGCCTCTCGTGTTGCGGCGCGGCCATGCGCTGCGAGATCGAGCAGCGCCGTCTTCGCTTGGCCGTCTGCGCTTTCTTCTTCCCGCCCGCCCACTGGCCGGGTGTGTATTGCTAGAGTCCGACAGTTTCCCAAGGCTGATTTCGTTTGGGCTTGAGTAACATTTCTGAAACAATACCGGCTTTTGTTCTTGGAAGCCGGTTCGTGGAACTCAAGCACATCAGCGAACTCGAGAAGGCCACCAAACGCGGCCGCAACGAGTTGTTCCGTTTCGGCATGGGCCTGCTGTTCATCATCGGGGTCATGCTCTATACCATTGCCCGGGGCGAGGCGCAGGGCAGTCTCTTCATCGTCGTAGCTGCCATGATCGGTGGCTACATGGCGATGAACATCGGCGCCAACGACGTCGCCAACAACGTCGGCCCGGCCGTCGGCTCGCGCGCGCTGACGCTGGGCGGGGCTCTGGTGATCGCCGCGATCTTCGAAGCGGCCGGAGCGATCATTGCCGGTGGCGAGGTGGTTGGTACGATTCGCAGCGGCATCATCGATCCTTCCATGATTCCTGACGCGAATACCTTCGTCTGGGTCATGATGGCCGCGCTGCTGGCAGCGGCGCTGTGGCTGAATGTGGCCACCGCGGTCGGGGCGCCGGTGTCGACCACGCATTCCATTGTCGGAGCGGTGCTGGGTGCGGGCATCGCCTCGAGCGGCTTCGGCATCGCCAACTGGGATACGGTGGGCAAGATCGCCGCCAGTTGGGTGGTCTCGCCGTTGATGGGCGGGGCGATTGCGGCTGGCTTTCTGTACACCATCAAGCGCAGCATCACCTACCAGGCCGACCTGAGCCTGGCTGCTCGCCGTGCCGTGCCTTATCTGGTGGCGTTCATGGCGTGGGCCTTCGGCACCTATATCCTGATGAAGGGCGTAAGCAAGATCATCAAGGTCAGCGACTGGCAGGCGATCATCTACGGCTTGCTGTTCGCCGCGGCGGTCTTCGTGCTGGTGAGGCCGGTGGTGGCGCGCCAGGCCGAGTCCATCGAAAACTCGAAGGAAGGGGTGAACCGGTTGTTCACCGTTCCGCTGATTTTTGCGGCCGCCCTGTTGAGTTTTGCGCATGGTTCGAACGACGTGGCCAACGCGGTCGGGCCGCTGGCGGCGATCGTCGAGGTGGTGTCCAAGGGGGGCTCTGAAATTGCGCGTTCGGCGCCGATCCCGGTCTGGGTGATGGTGGTTGGGGCGCTCGGCATTGCGATCGGCCTGGGCTTGTTCGGGCCGCGGGTGATCCGCACGGTCGGTTCGGAGATCACCGAGCTGGACCAGATGCGTGCCTACTGCATCGCGATGGCGGCCACGATCACGGTGATCATCGCCAGTCAGCTCGGCATTCCAGTGAGTACCACGCATGTGGCGGTCGGGGCGGTGTTCGGCGTCGGTTTCCTGCGCGAGTACCTCAAGAGCCATTACCAGCGCATGCTGCAGGAGATCAAGGATCACCACCCGGAAGGCGATCAGGCCTCGATCGATGCGTTCATGGAGCGCTTCGGCAAGGCCTCGGTCGACGAGAAGGGGGCGATGCTCGCCGATCTCAAGCGCAAGGCCAAGCGGCACATGGACCCGGCCCACTTCTCGAAGACCGAGCGCAAGGGCTTGCGCAGGGTTTATCGCCAGGAGTTGGTGAAACGCTCGCAGGTGATGCGCATCGTCGCCGCCTGGGTGATCACGGTGCCGGCCTCGGCGTTGATGGCGGGGCTGTTGTTCTTCACCATCAAGGGGATGATGATCGGTTGAGGGTCCGCTGGGCTTGCTTCGCCCGGCGTGCCGAGGCGGCTATTCTCTGCGGCATGGCCTGTCGGTATGATTCCGAACCATGAATACCTACGAATTGCTTGCCTTGTTGCTGTTGTGCGGCGCGGTGTGGTTCTGGCTGGACAGCATCAAGGTGCGGGAGCTGGGCGTGCGTGCCGCGCGCGAGAGTTGCCGGCGAGAAGGCGTGCAGTTGCTCGACGACACGGTGGCGTTCCGCTCCCTGCGTGCCGCGCGTGACGACAATGGGCGTGTGGCCTTGCGCCGCGTTTACGACTTCGAATATTCGGGCACCGGCAACGACCGCTATCGGGGCTCGGTGATGCTGCTGGGCCGGGATGTGGTCATGCTGGACCTGAGCGAGCATCGCATGCGGGGGGTGATGCACTGATGCGGTGCGGTGTGTTCCGCAACCTTCGGCCCGCCGCGCGCCCGGTGGTTTACGGCGGCCGTCCGGGCCGCGTCAAGGACGCAGCCGTCTCATAGGCCGGGCCATGTCACTGGTCGTGCCGCTTCATAAGCCATGCGGCTGCAACAGGCGCAGGAACTCGTTGCGTCGCTCCGGCGAGTGCTCGAATGCGCCGCTGTAGGCCTGGGTGACGACACGCTCGTCACCGCGCCGGTCTTCTCCCAATAACAGGCACAACTGTTCCGCCTCGATCACGCAGGCCGCGCCGCGTGCCCTGCCATGGTGCATCAGCGCGTCGGCAATGTCGCGCGTCATCCACTCCTGGTAGGTGAAGCGATGGCCGATGGCATCCACCAGCCGGGCGATCCGGCCGAAACCGTGTAGTCTGCCGCCCGGCAGATAGGCGACATGGGCCACACCGCGGAAGGGAACGAGGTGGTGGGGGCATACGCCGTGTATGGCAATACCGCGGATCACCACCATGTCCTCTCGGTCGTCGGCGAATCCGTCGCCGAGCGCCTCGGCCGGGTCCATTTCATAGCCGCCAAGCAGGCGCCGCTGCCACAACTCGCGCACCCGCGTTGCGGTACGACCGGTGTGTGCGCCTTCGCTGGGCACGCCGCAGGCGTGCAGCAAGGCCTTTACCGCGGCTTCGAAAGCGGCGGGGTCGAACTCGCCTGTGCGTGGAATGCCGATGCTGCGCGGCGCCGGCGGGTGGTCGTGGTCGTGCTCGTCGCGACCGCAGTCGTGGTGATCTTGCGGGTGGGCGCACTCGGTGCGAGATCCGGTGGTGGGGTGTTCCCGGCCGTCTTCAGGGCATGGGGGGGTTTGGCGGGTCATGGCGTTCCGTGGTGTTGAATTGGTTTCATGATACCGCCGTTAAGTGGATCACGCCTTTGTGTGCGACAGGGTGGAATCGGGCACGTGCCGTGCTTGTCTGATGAAGAAGCATTGAACCAGCTCCCTAACGGACGGATACTTGCGACACAGCTTGATCGGAGGTTTGGATGACGACCACTGAGATCTGCATTCCGCTTGCCGACTCCCGGCAAATCTATCGGGTGGAGGACGTCGAGCGCGCCCAGGAGGAGAGTGCTCTGGCGCGCAACGAGGCCTTGTCGAGCTTTTACGAGCGCATGAAGGCGCTCGGCGGCACGCGCTTCGTGGTGAAGCCCAGTCGCGCCGACGCTGTGGACCCGCTTTACGACAAGTGTCCGAATTTCGACGAGGTGATCGATGACGTCAAGAAGTCGCTCGCCCTGGCGGTATCCGGCAACGAACCGATCAGCTTCGCCCCCATTCTGCTGCTCGGCGAGCCGGGCATCGGCAAGACCCATTTCGCACGCGCCCTGGCCGAGCAACTCGCGACCGGTCATCACTTCGTGTCCATGAGCTCGCTCACTGCGGGCTGGATCCTGTCCGGCGCGTCGGCCCAGTGGAACCACGCCAAGCCGGGCAAGGTGGCGCAGGCGCTGGTGGGGGGAGAAATGGCCAATCCGGTCATCGTCCTGGACGAAGTGGACAAGGCCGGCGGAGATTCGCGCTACGACCCCATGGGGGCGCTTTATGAGTTGCTTGAGCACGATACCGCGCGCCGCTTTCGCGACGAGTACGTGGACGTCGAGATCGACGCCAGCCACATTCTTTGGATCACCACCGCCAATGACGAACGCAGCATCCCGGAGCCGATACTCAATCGCATGAACGTGTATGCGGTGCCACGCCCCGACGCGGGGGAGTCCTACGCAATCGCTGCCCGGCTCTACCGCGACCTCGTCGCCGCGCACGCCTGGGGCTTTCCCGACGAGCCGCCCGAAGACGTGATCGAGCGTCTGGCGACGTTGCCGCCACGAGAGCAGTGCAGGGCATTGCTGGCGGCCTTCGGCAATGCCAAGCTGGCCGGGCGCGACGTGCTTGTTGCCGACGATGTTGATAGCTTCAAGGCGGGCAGAAAGCGCAAGATCGGGTTTTGATCGCCGGTTGCCGGCGGTGCAGCGGTCGCGCCGCCGGATTGCCCCTGGGTATGCTTCCCAAGGCACGGAGCTCAGGCGATGAACACCGGATCGCAGAACACCAGTGTGCCGTCCTTGCGCACCATCAGGTTGTCGGCCTTGAGGAGGTCGGGCAGCACTTGGTAGGACTCGACGAAGTCGGACAGGGCGCCGAGGGCTTCGTGCAGCGTGCGGGTGTGTGCCGGATCCCCCGCGTCGCGGGCAGTGCCGTTGTCGAAGAACTCTAGTGGGCGGGTAGCCAGGTGGTGCAGGGCGATCCGGCCCATGTCCATGCCGAGGCGGTTCCACTGCTGGCAGGCGCTCCAGTACATCTCCATCATCCGGCGGGCCAGGTCGGCGGTGGGGCTGGCGGTGTCGAGTGGGTAGAGCTTTTCCATCTCGACGAGGTGGAACGGGTAGCCCGACCGGGCTCGGCCGATTACGCCGTGGTCGGCGTAGACGATGGGAAAGTGGCGGCCGCGCGGGCGGTCGTCGGCCGTGAGCAGAAAGTAGTCGGCCGGCGAACTGATGATCTTGTAGACGCGTTCGTCATCGCCCTTGTCCAGCACGATGCTGTACTCCCCGCGGCCGATTTCCGGTTTGCCGGCCAGCAGCGGGTGCGGCGGCACCGGATCGGGCAGCACCACGGTGGGGCGTCCGGTATGCGGGGAGACAAACGGTAGGGAGGACATGATCTTGGCTGCGAACGTGGCCGGTGTGCGGCGGAAGAGCTGTTGCGAAGGCCGTGCCGGATGGCCGGCCGGCCTCAGTCGCACGCGTTCCGGCGCATCCTCAGGCCATGATGTTGTAGCCTGCGTCGACGAAATGCACGCCGCCGGTGATGAGCCGGCCTGCATCGGAGACGAGGAAGGCGGTGAGGGCGCCGATGTCTTCCGGGGTGACCAGCGCATGCATGGGGGAACGATCCACCGCAGTGGCCATCAGCCCGTCAAAGCCGGCAATGCCCGATGCGGCGCGGGTCATCAGCGGGCCCGGGGAGACGGCATTGACACGTATGCCCTTGGAGCCCAACTCGGCTGCCATGTAACGGGTGGCGGCCTCGAGCGCGGCCTTGCACAAGCCCATTACGCCGTAGTTGGGAATGACCTTCTCGCTGCCGAGGTAGGTCATGGTCACCAGCGCGCCGCCGCCGGCCTTTTCCATCAGCGGCTCGGCCGCGCGTGCGAGGCGGACGAAGGAGTGGGTGGATACGTCCATCGCTAGTGCGAAGCCGTCGGCCGAGGTGTCCACCACCCGGCCGTGCAGGTCGTCACGCTTGGCGAAGGCCATGCTGTGGATGGCAAAATCGAGCTTGCCGAAGCGGCGCTCCACGTGGGCGAAAGCGTCGACCAGGGTGTGCGGCTGGGTGACGTCGAGCAGCAGCACGTCCTCGATGCCAAGCCGGTTGATGACCGGTTCGATGAAGGCGCGGGTCTTGTCGTTCTGGTAGGTGACGACAAGTTTCGCACCGGCTTCGGCGCAGGCCTCGGCGACACCGGTGGAAATGGATTTTTCGTTGGCGATGCCGGTGATCAGACCGACCTTGCCTTCGAGGCTGACGAGGGGATTCATCATGAGGCTCCAGGGGAGGATAATGCAGTGCAGCAAACCATGCCGTCGGTGCAGGTATTCTGACGCATTTTTCTTCTTGCTGCCCGTGAAATATTGGCGACACCTGACTTGCTTGAAATTCTGCAATGCAGCATTCTAGTTCCAAGCGCTGCGATAGCGTGTAGTACCACCCCTGCGATCCGGACAAATGACCCAGCTTTCCTACATCTTCATGGACTTCGACGGCGTCACCCACCCTTGGGGGGAGGTGGAGGATTTCCGCTGCCTGCCGCTGATCGAGTCGGTGATCCGTGAGTTTCCCGAGGCGCGCATCGTGATTTCGTCCGACTGGCGCATGCTGTTCTCGCTGTCCCGCCTGGTGGGCCGCTTTTCCGAGGATGTGCGGCCGCGGGTTGCGGGCGCATCGCCGCACCTGATCCCGCGCCGCGGACCGGAGTTGCACGGTCTGCGCGAGCGCGAGGCCTTGCTGTGGCTGGGGCAGCATGTGCCGGATGTGAGCACTGCCGCATGGTGCGCGATCGACGATGCGCCCGGCAACTGGCTGACGCGCTCACGGCTGATACTGACCGATTTCAAACGCGGTTTCACCGATGAGGACGCCGTGGCATTGCGCCGCATGCTGGAGCGCTTCCGGAGCGGGGCCCATCTGGCCGAGGGCGATGCCAGGCCGCGCTTGAACTGGGCCTGAGCGGCCGTACTGCGCGGCTTCTTTCCGCGCCAGCGTGCTTCACACCGACCACAGCGGGGGTTCGTCCATCAGCGCGATCTGCTCGCGCAGCTCCAGGATGCGGTCCTGCCAGTAGCGCTGGGTGTTGAACCACGGGAAGGCGGCGGGAAAGGCCGGATCGTCCCAGCGGCGGGCAATCCACGCCGCGTAGTGCATCAAGCGCAGGGTACGCAGGGCCTCGACGAGGTGAAGTTCGCGCGGTGAGAAGTCGTGGAAGTCCTCGTAGCCGGCCAGCACGTCGCCGAGTTGACGGCTCATGTCGGCGCGCTCGCCCGACAACAACATCCACAGATCCTGTATTGCTGGTCCGGAGCGGGCGTCGTCGAGGTCCACGAAGTACGGGCCGGGCGGATCGCAGGATTCGCTCCAGATCACGTTGCCGCCGTGGCAGTCGCCATGCAGGCGCAGGGTGGCGTACTCGCCGGCACGGTCAAAGCAGCGGCGAACGCCGTCCAGCGCCTGGGCGTACGTCGTGGTCCAGGCCTCGTGCAGGTCGGCCGGTATGAAGCCGCCGGCGATCAGGGTGTCGCGCGATGCCTCGCCGAAACTCGCGATGTCCAGTGCGGGCCGGGCGGCGAAAGGGCGTAGTGCTCCCACGGCATGGATACGCCCGAGGAAGCGGCCCATCCACTCCAGCGTGTGTGCGTCGCCAAGTTCCGGCGCCCGCCCGCCGATGCGTGGATATACCGCGAAGCGCAGCGCACCGGCGTGATGCAGGCTGCGCCCACCAATACGCTGCGGCGCGATGATGGGAATCTCGCGTTCGGCGAGTTCCTCGGCGAAACCATGTTCTTCCTCGATGGCTGCGTCCGGCCAGCGTTCGGGGCGGTAGAACTTGACCACCCGCATCGGCTCGTCTTCGAGGCCTACCTGATAGACACGGTTCTCGTAGCTGTTGAGGGCGAGCAGCCGGCCGTCGGGCTGCAGGCCGATGCCTTCCAGCGCGGCCATGATGGCGTCTGGCGTGAGCGAGGAGAATGGCCGGGCGCTGTCTTCGCCATTGCGGGCTTCCGGGGGCTCGCCGGTGCCGGTCGCCGTGGTGGAGGCGTTGGGCTGGGCAGACCGGGTGGATGAGGTAGATGCAGCGGATCGATCGGGCTCGGTCATGTGGGGTGCGGGGCTCAGGGAGGGTGGCGCCGCGCGGCGGCAGATTTGCCGATGCGGGGCAGGCACCCCACAATACAGGTTTTGCGGAAATCCTGTCATGCACTCAGTTCCTTCCGAAGATGATGCGCTCACGCGCATTCCCGAAGATGCACTGGCCGGCGCCGCGCCGTCCGAGGTCCAGAAGCGCGCGGCCCACATGGCCCAGGATGCGTTCTCCGAAGTCTTCCGCCTGACCGTCGGGGCAGACGACGCTGGCCGCGCGGCCGGTGTGGAGCGGCTGCGCGGAGCGCTGCACAACTGGGTGCGAGCGGGCGAGGGTGACGAGGCGCGTGCCCTGCGCATGGCAATGTTGCTGGCTGGGCTGGACCAATGGGGGCTGGCCTACAGCCGGGCCTTCGGCCTGCAGGCAATCCCGGGGCTGACCGAACTGGTGGGGGGCTTGCGCACGGCGCTCGACCCCCAGGCGGACGCTCAGGTCCAGCAACAGTTCGCGGCGATCGACGCGGGCGAAGGCAATGTCATCGACTTCAAGATCGATCTGCGTCGCGGCCTGCATCTGGCGCTGTGGCACGCGATGATTGCCAGCGAGGAGCGCGACCAGGCGACGGCGATCCTGTCACAACTCGGCGGGATGCTGTTCATGCTGGTCAAGGCCATGCCCTGCCTGGGCTGGCGGCTGGTCGCGGATACCCTGGCGCAAATCCAGATCCAGTGTCTGTCACAGGGGTTGGCGGCCGACGGGCTGGCGCGAGAGACCACGTTCAGCTTGTTTGCCGCCTTGACCCAGGAACTGCCGGAAGCGCAGCGCGACCTGGTCATGGCCCATGCCGGCCGTTCGGTGGTCGCCTGGCGCGAGGCCCAGGGCTCGGCTTCGGGCACGCTGCATTGACCCGGGCGGGCGGCGGCGCTGGCCGCCCATGCAGCTCCGTGGCGATCGTCAGGACGGATCGGCGACCAGCAGGAAGTCGCGCACCAGCGCGGCGGTTGCCGGCGGGTTTTCTTGCATGAAGCAGTGGCCGCCTGGAACCGCGATCGTCGACACCCGGGGGTTTCCCGCGCGCCAGCGCCGGGCGGCACGACCGACGAAGGGGTAGGTGGCGTCGCCGTAGATCATGCAGGTCGGGGTGACGACCCGGCCCAGCGACGACCACAGCCGCCGCGGGAATGAGCCGAAAATCTCGGCTTCGCGCGTGGGCGCGCACTTGAGTTCCACCCGTCCGTCACTGGCGTCGCGCAGGGCGTGGTTCACGTACGCCCACAAGGCGTCTTCGGTCCAGCCCTTGAACATGCCGCGGCCGTGCAGCCGGGCGTAGGCGGTTTTGCGGTCAGGCCAGCGATGGCGGCGTTTGCGCGCGCGGCTGGCCAGGGCGTTGCGCGAGTACAGCCCCACCACGTCGGACAGGGCCATTAGCCCAATCAGGGCGGGTGGGAACAGTACCGGGTCGAGCAGCACTGCGCGCCGGAAACGCTCCGGCGCGCGGGCGAGCATCAGTGCCGTCAGCACGCCGCCGAAACTGTGCCCGACGGCATGTGCGGGGACGTCACCAAAGCGCCCGCGGTGGGCCTCCCAGACCTCCAGGCAAAGTTCCGCGCTGCGGTTCCAGCCGTGGAAACGGCCACCGTGATCCGAATCGCCGTGGCCTTGCACGTCGCTCAGAAACAGGTCGAAATCCCGTCCCAGCAGATTCAGCAAGGGTTCGTAGGTGCGGCCGCAGAAGCCGTTTCCGTGCAGGAAGTGGATGACTGGTTTGCCGCTGGGTTCGGTGTGCGTGCCGCGCAGGGTGAAGCCGGCGGAGCAGGAATGGGTCCAGGCGTGGAACATGATGGGATACGGGCGGGTCAGTCGGCAACCGCGGTGGCCTGACCAGTCTGTTCAGCCTGCGCTTCGCCGCGCCGACGCCAGACGATGCAGCGGTTGTTGGCCGGCATCGGATGATCCTGGGCGAGCAGGAGCCCGGCCGCGCGTGCAAGCGCGTCGACCGCCTCGAAGTCGCGGATGCCGCGATGCGGGGCGTCGGCGCGCAGCGCCTGATCGAATGCCTGGTTGCTGGCGCTGGTGTGGCTGCCGTGGTACTTGAACGGGCCGTAGACGATGAGCAGGGCATCGGACGCGAGTACCCGGGGCAGTTGCGCGAACAGGCGCTCGACTTCGGTCCAGCTCATGATGTGCAGGGTGTTGGCGGTGAACACCGCGTCGTCCCTGCGGTCGGGCAGGCCGTGATTCACGTCCACAGACAGCGGCGGCGGTGTGTTCGGCAGGCCGGCTTCGTCCAGCCACAGGCGGATGCCGGCCAGCATCTCGTTCCGGTCCGATGTCTGCCAGCGCAGCTGCCGCAGATGGCGGGCGAAATGCACGGCGTGCTGGCCTGTGCCGCTGCCAATCTCAAGCACGCTGCGGCGCTGGGCCAGCCACTCGACGAGTACTTCCAGAATCGGATCGCGATTGCGCTCGCAAGCCGGTGAGAACGGTTTGTTCATCGCGTTTCATATGCCGGCGCCGGGCGCGGGATTGCGCACCGGTCGGGCGCCGCGTGCCGCGGCGCCGGCTGGCATGATACCGCACGGATAGGCTGGCGCCCGCCTGTGGCCGGCGAGCGGGGCTCCGCATTCAGTCCTCGCTGCGGTCGCGCTGGAACTGGAAGAGCAGTTGCTTGCAGGCCTTGCAATTGACGATGCGGCGCGTGTCCTCGCCGTGGGAACAGCCGTCCTCGTGCAGCTCCTCCGAACCGCAGGCGTGGCAGCGCGGGTGCGGAATGCCGTGCTGGGCAAGGTAGTCCTCCCGGTTCGGCAGGGCGTGGAGCTTCTTGCGGTAGCGGTGATGCAGTTCCATGATCAGCGCGCCGCCGAGGAAGAAGACGAACGCGATGTAGATCGGGAGCGGGATGTTGAACATGGGCTCGGGCCTCCGTCGGTGCGCCAGGCTGTCGGGCAACGGCCTGGCATCGGAGGGTAGAGCGTAGCGCATCGTGTCGCGTGAGAACTTCACCGGAATCAAGTTTCCGCGCAGCGGTGGTGTGTCCGTCGCGGTGGGGAAAGTGGCCCGGTCAGCGGCCCTCGCCCCAGGTCCGGCCGCCGAGCACGATGCGGTTGCGGCCCAGGCGCTTGGCCTGCAGCAGCGCTCCGTCTGCCTCTTCGGTCAGGCTGGCGGCGCTGTCAGCGACCGGGTAGACGGCCATGCCGGCACTGAATGTGGCGTAGAGGGTGCCGTCGGGATGGGCGTGCGGCAGTGCGGCGAAATCGCGGCGGATGCGTTCGATGACCGCGGCGGCCCGCTCGGGAGTGGCATTGGGCAGGGCGATCAGGAATTCTTCGCCGCCGTAGCGGCCGATCAGGTCGGTGGCGCGAAGCCGGCCCTTGAGCAGCCAGGCGAGGCCGCGAATCACCTGGTCGCCTACCGGGTGCCCGTAGGTGTCGTTCACCGCCTTGAAGTGGTCGATGTCGATCATCGCCGCGCAGATGTGATCGGTGGGGGACGCGGTTTCGATCATGGTCTTGAGCCGGGCCTTGGTCGCGGTGTGGTTGAGCAACCCGGTGAGGCCGTCCAGCGTGGAAGAGCGCTGGGTATCGCGGAAACGCTCGATCTTGGTCTTGACCACGGCGGCCAGCAGCACCGGGTTGAAGGGTTTGGCCAGGAACTGGTCGCCACCCAGGCGCAGGGCCTCGATCTGCAGGCCGATGTCGGATTCACCCGACAGATACACGAGCGGGATGGACTGGTAGGCGGACATCTGCCGCAGCACGCGAGTGGCCTCGATGCCGCTGAAGCGCGGCATGTGCATGTCCATTAGGATCAGGTCGGGGCGGTAGGCAGCCAGCACTTCCAGCATCTCGCCCGGGTCCTGGATGGCCCGGCTGTCGATTCCATGCTCCGCGAGGGTGCGCTGGATCAGCACCGCGGCGACGCGGGAGTCCTCCACGACCAGCACGCGGTACTTTTCCTGCGTCTGGTTCTGAACGAGGTCGAGAATCCGGTTGAGTACGCTGGAGGCCTGTTCGGTCTCGGGGATGGCGACATCGACGCCGGCCCGCATCAGTTCGACGATGGGTTCGATGGTGGGTTGGGCACCGAGGTAGAAGACCTGACTGGCGCGGCAATGGGCGCGGAGCTTCTCGATGTATGCGAGCTCCTCGAGCTTGCCGCCCTCATCGCGCCTGCGCGACGGCACCAGGATGAGTGCGAGCGGCGCGCCGGTGTCCGGAAGCGGGGCGCTCCAGTCGATTTCGATGACCTGGAAGCCGAAGAAGCGCAGCTGACTGGTGAGCCCCTCGCCGAGTTCGCGCCGTGCCTGGTCGCAGACCACCCACACGATGCGCGGCTTGATCCAGTCCGGCTCGGGGGCGTTGCCGCCGCGGTTTTCCGTGCGGCGCTCGGGCGCCGGGGTGCGCGAGGACTTGACCGCCGCGAGCAAGGTGTCGAGTTGGCGCTGAAGGGCAACGATGTCCTGTTGCGGGATGGGGTGGGCATCGGGGTCGCCGAGGTGAGTCATCACCACGTTCTCCAACCCCTCGCACAAGCGCACCATGCCAGGGAGCTTGAGTCGGTTGAAATGCTCGGCGAGGCTGTTTACCGCCACCGCGAACTCCACGAACAGCTCGAACTGGCCGTTCTGGGTGTATTGCTCCCAGCGGGAGCGCAGCACGTAGAGGCGGTCGTCCAGGGCGTTGGAACTTGGTGTAGTCATGGCGTGGTGCGGGGTGGATCGGCGGGGTGGGGCATCTTCCAGCGCTCAATAGAGGAAGCGGTCGCGCAGGCTGTCCAGCCTGAGTTCCGACAAGATGTGTTCGGCGCGGGCACGGGCGTTGCCCTTGGGGCGGCCCTGCGCGCGCGCGACGATGAGCTCGTTCTTCATCGAGTGCTCCCATCCCACCAGTTCGGTGACGGTGACCTGGTAGCCGTGCGCTTCCAGAAGCAGGCAGCGTAATACATTCGTGATATGGCTGCCAAATTCCCGGGTGTGGATGGGATGCCGCCATATTTCGGACAGCGGCGTTTCACCCAGGGCTGCGGCCTTGCTCTGGCGCAGCGCGGCGGCGACTTCCGCCTGGCAGCACGGCACCAGCACGATGAAGCGTGCCTGCTTGGCGAGGGCGAAGCGGATCGCGTCGTCGGTGGCGGTATTGCACGCATGCAAGGCGGTGACCACGTCGACCCTGGCCGGCAAGGCAGAAGTGTCGATCGACGCCTCTACGCTCAGGTGGTGGAAGCGCATGCGTGCGAAGCCCAGCGCGTCAGCCAGGTCACGCGAACGTTCAACGAGTTCCTCGCGCGTTTCGATGCCGTGCACCGTGCCGGCCGGATGCTGCTTGAGGAACAGGTCGTAGAGAATGAAGCCGAGATACGACTTGCCCGCACCATGGTCGACCAGTTCGAGGTCGCCACCGGCGTTCAGGCATTCTTCGAGCAGCGGCTCGATGAAGTTGAACAAGTGGTACACCTGCTTGAGCTTGCGCCGGCTGTCCTGGTTGAGCTTGCCGTCGCGAGTCAGGATGTGCAGCGCCTTGAGCAGTTCGATCGATTGCCCGGGGCGGACGTCGGGCGGCAACTGGGGCGTGGCCGGGCGCGACGCGCTCCGCGACGCATTGCCGCTGGCAGCCCGGGGCGGTCCGTTGCGGGCGGCAAGCCTGGTCATCGGTGCGCGGCTCCGCCGGCGTCCGCGCTGGCGTCTGGCGCGACGTCCACTTCGAGCGCCTTCCAGCCTTCCACGCCCAGGCGCTGCATCGTCTCGATATTGCGCTGGTAGATGCCGTCCGGATCGGGGTGGGCGGCGATGGCCCGTTCCAGGCTGTCCTCGCGGATGAGGTGTAGCGTGGGGTAGGGCGCGCGGTTGGTGTAGTTGCCGATCTCGTCGGGCTCGGTGCCGTCGAACTGAAAGCGGGGATGGAAGCTGGCGATCTGGATCACGCCTTCGAGTTCGTGTTCGATCACCGCCTCCTCGGCGATGCCGACGACTTCGTTGAAGTCGAGGAAATCGGGCAGCAAGGTCGGGTGCACCAACAGGGTGGTATCCACCTCCCGAGGGTCGGCGGCGGCCAGAAAGTCCAGTTCGCGATCGAGTTCCTCAAGCAAGCCGTCGAGGTGGGGCGCCTGGCTGACGACGATGCGAACTTGGTTGTTCACGTAGACCGATTTTGCGAACGGGCACAGGTTGAGCCCGATCACCGCCTTCTCGAGCCAGTGGCGCATGGCCGCGGTGACGGCGTCCACATCCCGTTGGGGTGTGCTGTTCATGGGAGGTTTCCTTGAAATACCCGTTGCGTGGCCAAAGCGCCGGGTGTGGCGGTTCGACCGTAGCGGCCCGTCGGTACGACGTGTCCCGCGTCCCGTGCCGGCTTCGCGCGGGTGCCTGGGACGGGCGTTGCGCGAGATGGCAGGGTTTATTGACGCAAAGGCGCTATTTTGGCACCAGCACCGATCGGTTCAAGGGGATAATTCGCACTTTGCCGTAATTCTCCCGAAACAATGCCCATCCAGTGGTTTCCCGGCCACATGACCTCGGCGCGCAAGAAAGCGTCCGAGACCATGGCCCGCACCGATCTTGTCATCGAGGTGCTCGACGCCCGCATTCCCGAGGCCAGCAGCAACCCGATGATTCGCGAACTGCGCCTGCAGCGCCAGCGCCCCTGCCTGAAGTTGCTGAACAAGTCCGATCTCGCCGATCCCGCGGCGACCCGCGCGTGGCTTGATCACTATGAGCGTCAGCCAGGGGTCAAGGCGGTCGCCATCTCGTGCAAGAACCCCGCCGAGGTCGCCCGCCTGCCTGCCTTGTGCCAATCGCTGGCGCCACATCGTGACGACGGCACCAAGCTGTTGCGGATGATGATCATGGGTATTCCCAACGTCGGCAAATCGACGCTGATGAACGCCTTGCTCAAGCGCCGCGTGGCCAAGGTGGGCGACGAACCGGCGGTCACCAAGTCGCAGCAGACCTTCGACCTGGGCGATCACATGACCATCACCGACACGCCCGGCATGATGTGGCCAAAGATTGCCTACGATCTCGACGGCTTCATGCTCGCGATCTGCCACGCGATCGGCCGCAACGCGGTGATCGACGAGGAGGTGGCGGCGGTACTGGGCGATTTGCTGCTCACCACCTACCCGGAGCGCCTGGCGGAGCGCTACAAGGCCGAGGTGCGCGGTCTGGACGGCGTAGGCGTGGTGGAGATGGTCGCGCGACGTCGCGGTTGTCTGGTGAAGGGTGGGGGTGTCGATCTGGAAAAGGCGGCGCAGATCCTGCTGACCGATTTTCGTGCCGGCGCACTGGGGCGGATCAGCCTCGAGACCCCCGATTCGCGTCACGCGATGATGGAACGGGTTGCGGCCGCTGGTGAGCGGGCGGAGGGGGCGCAATGACCGGAATGACACCGGAACACGAAGGCCGCCTGGAGCGCATCGAGTCCAAGCTCGGCCTGGCCGAAGACCAGATCGACGCGCTCAACCAGACGGTATTCCGCCAGCAGCAGCAGATCGACCTGCTGCAGGAGGCGCTGCGGCGCATGCACGCGCAGTTGCAGGACGCGCGTGCCGCCAGCGGCGACCCAAAGGACGAAGTGCCGCCGCACTACTGAGCTGAGTGCGCCGTCCGGCGCACGCACGCCACGTCCTGGCGCACGGGCGCCACGTCCTGGCGTGCGTGCGCGCTGCGCTGTGTCGCTCCGGTCCCGGCGAGCGCTCAGCGACTTGTCAGCTTGAGCTCGATGCGGCGATTGCGGGCGTAGGCCTCGGGCGTGTCGCGTGCGTCCAGCGGTTGGTATTCGCCGTAGCCGGTGGCCGCGAGGCGCTGTGCTGGCACGCCCTGGTCGCGCAGAAACTTGACGATGGCAAGTGCGCGCGCGGTCGACAACTCCCAGTTGGACGGGAAGCGCGCGGTGGAAATTGGCCGGCGGTCGGTGTGTCCGTCGACCTGGAGCACCCACGGCAGGTCTTCAGGCATCTCGCGCGCGACCGTCTTCAGCGTTTCGGCAATGCGCACCAACTGGCGCAGACCTTCCTCGCTGACCTCGTCGGAGGCGGACGGGAACAACACCTCACTGGAAAACACGAAGCGGTCGCCGACTATCTGCACGCCCTGGCGCTCGCCCAGTACCGCGCGCAACCTGCCGAAGAACTCGGAGCGGTAGCGGGTGAGTTCCTGTACGCGTGCGGCCAGGGCAAGGTTGAGTTCTCGGCCGAGGTCCTCGATCCTGAGGTCGCGCGCGGCGATGTCGGCCTCGGCGGTCGCCAGTGCCTTGTTGAGTTCCTCGAGCTGGGTGCGGATGGCGGCGAGTTGGCGGTTGAGCAACTCGATCTGTGCCAGTGCCTGGTCGGAGACTTCCACCTGGCCTTGCAGCGCGCGCTCGGAGGTGTCCAGGTCGCCCGCCAGGCGTGCGACTTCGCTCTCGAGCTCGGACTTCAGCCGCTGCAGCGCGGCAATATCGGCAAGCAGGCGGGTGGCTTCGGCGCTTTGCTCCTCCAGTTCGGTCTCGGTGGAGGCGAGTTGGGCGCGGGTGTCTTCCAGCGACAGCCGCAGATGGTCGCGCGCCTGTTGTTCGTCGGCCAGGGTGGCGCTGAGTTCGGCGATCTGGTTTTCCGCGGCGGCGCGCGCGGTCTTTTCCAGGCTGAGTGTCTGGGCGAGTGCCGCCAACTCGGCGTTGAGGCGGGCGAGGGCGCGATCGCGGCCGCTGACCGCGTCCGTCAGTACGAACTGCCCGATCACGAAGATGAGGATGACGAACACCATCACCATCAGCAGTGCGGCGAGGGCGTCGACGAAGCCGGGCCAGAAATCCAGCCCTCGGCGTCGGCGGGAGAGGACGGCCATGGCGCTTATTCCGGCTTGTGGCTGCTCATCGCCGCGGCGATGGTGCGCGACATCAGCCGCAGCTCATTGCGCAAATCCTCGGAAAACTGGGCGGCTTCGCTCGGCCGCTGGGCGATGTGGCGCACCAGTGCGCGCAGATCTTCCTGGGTCTCCGAGACGGACGCGAGCCCGCGCGATTCGCGGCTGATCAATTCGGACAAGCGGTTCAACTGGTGGCCGAGTTCGCTCAACTGGTCCACCGTGGCGCGTCGCTCGCGTTCGGATTCCGCCACGGTGCGCTGCATCCGGTCCAGGCTCTCGGCGGTCTGCTCGAGCAGCGCCTGCACGTAGGCTGGCACGCTGCCTTCGCCTTCGCCGCCCATCTGAGTCGGGATGCGGGTGATGTTCGACAGCCATTCCTCCAGGTCGTTGTAGAAGCGGTTCTGAGCGTGCCCGGACTGCAGGTCGAGGAAGCCGACGACGAGCGAGCCGGCAAGGCCGAACAGCGAGGTCGAGAAGCTGGTCGCCATGCCGCCCAGCGGTTCGTCCAGCTTGATCTTGAGTGCTTCGAACATGGCCACGGCGTCCGCTCCGCCGCTCATGCCGCCGATGATGTCGCCCACCGAACGGATGGTCACCAGCAGGCCCCAAAAGGTGCCGAGCAGGCCGAGAAAGATCAGCAGGCCGATGATGTAGCGGGACAGGTCGCGCTGTTCCTCCAGGCGGATCTGGACGCTGTCGAGAATGGAGCGCATCGACGCCGGCGACAGATTCAACTTGCCGCGCTGGCTCGACAGGATCTTGGCCATTGGCGCGAGCAGTACCGGCCGGATGGGATGGCTGCGTCCCTGGTCGGTCTGGTAGAAGCTGTCTATCCACAGCACTTCACGCTGCAGCCGCCACACCTGGCGCAGATTCACCGCGATGCCGATGGCCAGCACGAACAGGATCAGGCTGTTGAAGGCGATGTTGGCGAGGAAGGCGTGCTTGAGCTGAGGGACGAGAACCGCCGCCAGCGCCGCGACCAGGGCAAGGAATACGCCCATCCAGGTCGTCACGTGAAGAGGCTTGCTGAACTCCTTGCGCTCCATCTGCTCTCGTCCTCTATGATGAACCGGGCAGGCCCCGGCGGTGGTCGGGTTGCCGAGCGCGCGGATGGCGCCAGTCGCACGCAAACCCCCGGCTGCGGGCGAATCGGCTTCGGCCGGAAGTCTAACGCGAATCCTGTTGTGGGGCGACGACAGGCGGGGAAAAAAGCCACACTTCTGCGGGTGGGCACGCCCGGGAGGCGTTGCACTCGGCGGCGTGAGGGTCGGTTGCGCCGGGGAGCGCGAGCCGAATGCCTGACGGGCCGTCAGGCAACCGCTCTGGACAGACGCAGCCGCTGGAAGCCAGCATGGACGAGCAAGGCGGTGGCCACGCCGAGGGCGTCGGCGACCCAGTCCCAGACGTCGCCGTGGCGGTGCTCGGTGAACGACTGCCCGACTTCCATCGCCACGCCGTAGAGCAGCAGGATCGCAGCCACCGTGAGCACACGCCGTGGCCACGCGGCGAAGCCGAGCAGGGCAAGGAAAAGAAAGGCCACGAAGTGTCCGATCTTGTCCTGCGACTCGACCATTTCCACGACTTCCGGCGCCGGTCGCAGCGCGAGTGCGAACACCAGCGCGAGTGCGAGCACGAACAGCAGGGGCAGGGTACGGGGCGTCCGGCGGGAAAGGTGGGTGGCGGGCGTGCGCGTCATTGCTTGTGGTCCCGGTCGTCAGGGTGGTCGGCCGATTCGACCTCATTGGCGGCGCCGGGTTCGCCTGCGTCGTGCGTTTCATCCTGCTCGTTGCCCGCGGCGTCCGATGCCGTTCCGATGAGCGGTGCCGAGAGGCGGTCGAAGTCCCGCGGTGCGACGTATTGCAGGATTTCCTTGCCGCGCGCGTCCAGCGCGATGTCCAGGCCACGCTCGGGGTAGAGGAAATGCTCGAGGTGATCGTTGACCGGTATGCGCAGCGTCGGCGGGCCGAAGCGGTCGACGATCACCGCTTCGTCAAGGTCGGCCGACGGGATGAAGGCGATGGCCAGAATGGGCAGGGTGCGCGCGCGGGCCAGATCGTCCGCGTGGAGCGTGAGCTTGCGGGTCGCGCTTTCCATGTAGCTCGATTTCACTACCCGTGATTGCATGGCGGCGAGTTCGTCGGTTTCGATGGCCACGGTGAGGATGACGCGAGCGGTGATGAACCCGGCACGCACGCTTTCGAAGTAGGCTTCCAGAGCGGGTGCCTGGCCGGGCGGGGCAATGATGGCAACCTCGGCGTCCGGACCGAAATGGGCAATGGCGTCGTTCAGCAGACTGGTGCCGGGCTCCAGGCCGAATACGCGGCTGCCACCGTCGGAAAGGACATCGATCTGCCATGGCAGGCCGGTTACGGGGGCGTCGGCCGCGCCGGGGGTGTCCTGGTCGATGGCAATCCAGAGCAGCGGCAGGAGCAGGATCGCCACGATGGCGGCGATGCCGGAGAGAATCCATTTGGTCATGGGCGGAAGGCTGTTGGTGCGGAGCGATTGAAGCAGGCAGCGGAAGTCCGGCATTCTGCCCCATATGACGAGGCATGGGCACGCGTAATTGGTAAGTGAATGGGTGAGAGGCAGGTCGCTTGATCAACCCGTCAATGAACCAGGCGACACCGTTCAGCCCGGGCTCGTTGGAGCGCATTTTCGGCAACGTCTTTGACCGGGCTTGACCGGGCTCGTCGGTGCGTGCCGACGGCCTCCGCCCGAACGGCGTTTGATTGCCGAGTCAATAGCTGAGTTGGGCGGGGCAGCCGGTGCAGGTTGAACCCGTCGGGGCGGCCGGTGTCGGTATTGATCCGGACCGTATCGATCCGGTCGGCGTCTGTGTGGCGGGTGAGTCGCGGAGACGCTGGTCGGCAGCACATGGAGAACGACAACGATGTCACCGAACACAGGCCTCCCCGTCGTGTCCTGCCCGCGCGCGGAGCGCAAACTCCGTGAGCGCCTGCGGTTGCGCGTGCGCTGCACGCGGGCCGCGGCGGCCGTGGCAGTCTTTGCGATGATTCTTTCGACAAGTGCAACGGCCGCGGCCGGACAGGTGTTGCGCACGCTCGCGACCGAACATGGCCAGGTGGCGGTGGCGGAAGTAGCGGTCGGCCTGGAGGGGCCCTGGGCGCTCGCCTTCCTGCCCGACGGGCGCATGCTGGTGACCGAGAAGCGCGGCACGATGCGGCTGGTGTCGCCGGACGGCGGTCTGTCCGAGCCGCTGACGGGTGTGCCGGAGGTGCATCACCAGGGCCAGGGTGGTTTGCTGGATGTGATATTGGGGCCGGATTTCGCCAGCGACGGCCTGATCTATTTCGCCTACGCTGAGCCGACCCGGCGCGGCGCGCGGACCTCGGTGGCGCGCGCACGGCTGGATGTCGATGCATTGGCGTTGCGCGACGTGGCGATGATCTTCTCGCAGAACGATGATCCGTCCGGCCGACACCACTGGGGGGCGCGGCTGGTATTCGCCGGAGACGGGACGCTGTTCGTAACCACCGGTGACCGCTTCTTCCACCGCGACAAGGCGCAGACGCTGGACAACCACTTCGGCAAGATCATCCGCATCCGGCCCGATGGCGGCGTGCCCGATGACAATCCCTTTGTCGGGCGCAGTGGCGCCTTGCCCGAAATCTGGTCCTACGGCCATCGCAACATCCAGGGGGCGGCCCTGCACCCCGATACCGGCGTTTTGTGGTCGCATGAGCACGGCCCCCAAGGCGGCGACGAGGTAAACCTCGGCGTGGCGGGCGCCAACTACGGCTGGCCGGTGATCACCTACGGCCGCGAGTACGGCAGCGGCGCCCGCATCGGCGAGGGCACGGCGCGGGACGACGTGGTGCCGCCGCGCCTGCAGTGGACCCCATCGATTGCGCCGTCGGGCATGGCCTTCTATACCGGCGACGCGTTTCCGGGGTGGCGTGGCAACCTGTTCGTCGGCGCGCTACGGGGCCAGATGCTGGTACGCCTGACGCTGGACGGCGATGCCGTGGTCGGCGAGGAGCGGCTGCTCACCGAACTGGGGGTGCGCATTCGCGACGTTCGCCAGGGTCCGGATGGCCTGGTCTATCTGCTGGACGAGAGCAATGGGCGGATACTGCGCCTGCAGCCGGCCTGAGCTGCTGCCCTGCGGGGTGGTGACGCGCGCGGCACCCGCCCGTCAGGCCGTCACGCGGCTGCGGAACCCCTCGGGAACGGGCTGGATCCGGCGCTCGGTGTAATCGTAGAACACGATACCGTGCTTGCAACGCGCTACCTCTCGTCCGCTCTCCACTTCGGTGATGCGGTAGAGCAGGTCGCAGCCATACTTGTTGAAGTCCGCCACCGCCATCTCGAACACCAGTGTTTCGCCGTGAAAGGCCTCGGAGCGGTAGACCACCGCGGCGTCCGCGAGGACGATGCCGACCCCGTCCACATCGGTCTGCCGGTAGCCCAGCGACGCGAAGAAGCGCTGGCGTGCCTCGGACGCCAGTGTCAGCAACTGGGCGTTGTCGAGATGGCCGGCTTCGTTGATGTGGCTCTGGTAGATGGCGATGTGGGTGGAGAAGGGAAAGTGCTCGGGGAGCGCGATGTCGATGCGGGCCATGGTTGTGTTCAGATCACCTTCAGCAAGTCGCTGCGCAGTTCCTCGCTGCGGCGCTTGCCGTCACGCGATTCGACAATGGCGTGGTACCAGCGGTCGTAGTACTCGCGCAGCGCTTCGTGGCTGGGCGCATTGAAGATTTCGCTTTGCAGGCTGACGTGGGAGAAGCCGCCGCAGAACGTCTTGATCGTATTGATCATGAAGTGCTTGGCCATTTCCAGCGTCTTTGCGTCGGGCTGTGCCGGGAGTGGGCGGAATGCGGTGATCGAGGGCAGCGGGCCGGCCTCGGGTGTGATGGTGCCCGTACCTTCTTCGGCGACGCCGACCAGTTCGATGAACCCTTCTTCCTCCAGCATGCCCAGGGTGTGGGTCAGGTCGTCGGCGGCCGCCATGGCGCGCAGATCCGCAACCGTGTGCTTGCCGTCGATGAAGATCAGGATGCGTCGTTCGCGCGGGGTCAGCTTGCCCGTTCGGTTGGCGACCTCAGCGCGACCCAGATCCGTTTTCGCAAATACTGCGCTTGCCGTCATCGTCTCCTCCTTGCTGCCAGGGTAGGGGGCCGTGTCTGTCGTTTTGCGCGGCCTCCCGAGGACGAATAATACTTCGGCCATTAGTGCGGTGCGAGACGCGGGGCGGGCGCAAATGCCTGTGGAGTGTGAGAAAAGTCTCCGCCGGCGCGAATTCGCACGCCCGCACGCCCATGCCCCCGGACCGGGGGCTTGCCCGGCTCAGGTGGCGGTGGCCTGCTTTGCCTGGGTGGCATCTGCCGGGGACCGGCCATGCACGTAATAGGGAACGGAGGCCGCCGGCAACGGGCTGTGACCGCGGATGAGGTCGGCCAGCTTTTCCGCCATCATGATCGTGGGTGCGTTGAGGTTGCCGGTGACGACCCGCGGCATGATGGAGGCGTCCACCACGCGTAGTCCTTCCAGTCCGTGAACCCGCCCCTGGCCGTCGACCACCGCCATGTCGTCCGTGCCCATCCGGCACGAGCATGATGGGTGGTAGGCGGTTTCGGCATGGCTGCGCACGAAGGCGTCGATCTCGGCATCGCTGCGTACCGCCGGCCCCGGAGCGATCTCGTGGCCGCGGAACGGGTCGAGCGCCTTCTGCGCCATGATCTCGCGGGTGATGCGTACGGCGGCACGGAACTCGCGCCAGTCCTGCTCGTTGCTCATGTAGTTGAACAGGATGCGCGGATGGTCCGCGGGGTTTCTCGTGCGTAGCCGCACATGGCCGGTGGACGGCGAGCGCATCGAGCCGACGTGGGCCTGGAAGCCATGCAGTTGCACCGGGTTGCGGCCATCGTAGTTCATCGCCACCGGCAGGAAGTGATACTGCAGGTTGGGCCAGGCAAAGTCCTCGTGGCTGCGGATGAAGCCGCCGGCTTCGAAGTGGTTGCTGGCACCGATGCCGGAGCCCTGGAACAGCCAGCGCGCGCCGATGCCCGGCTTGTTCCACCACTTCAGCGCGGGGTACAGCGTAATCGGCTGCTTGCAGGCGTACTGGATGTACATCTCCAGGTGATCCTGCAGGTTCTCGCCGACGCCCGGCAGGTGCTGCACCACCTCGATGTCCAGGCCGCGCAGGAAGTCGGCGTTGCCCACTCCCGAACGCTGCAGGATCTGCGGCGAAGCGATTGCGCCGCCGCTGAGGATGACTTCGCGGCGTGCCCGCGCCGATCGGACCTGGCCGCGTTGCAACCAGGTGACACCGACGGCGCGCTGCCCTTCGAACAGGATGCGGTCGGTCAGCGCGCGGACCTCCACGGTGAGGCCGGGGCGGGTGCGTGCGGCGTCCAGATAGGCGCGTGAGGTGCTGCAGCGTCGGCCGTGTGCGGTGGTGGTTCGGTCCATGGGGCCGAAGCCTTCCTGGCGGTAGCCGTTGAGGTCGTCGGTGCGCGGGTACCCCGCCTGCTCGCCAGCTTCGACGAAGGCGTGGTAGAGCGGGTTGTTGTCGGGCCTGGGTGTGGTGACGTGCAGCGGGCCGTCGCCGCCGTGATAGTCGTTGGGGCCGATGTCGCGGGTTTCCGCCTTCTTGAAGTAGGGAAGGCAGTGGAGATAGCTCCAGTCCTGCAGGCCTGGCCGTTCGGCCCATTCGTCATAGTCCAGTGCGTTGCCGCGGATGTAGCACATGCCGTTGATGGTGGACGAGCCGCCGAGGCCCATACCGCGCCCGCAGGTCATGCGACGGTTGTCCATGAACGGCTCGGGCTCGGTCTCGTAGGCCCAGTTGTAGGTCCGGCCCATCAGCGGATAGGCAAGGGCGGCGGGCATCTGGGTACGCCAGTCCAGCCGCCAGTCCCGGCCGCCGGCTTCGAGCAGCAGCACGCTCACCCCCGGGTCTTCGGTCAGCCGCGCGGCCAGCACGCAGCCGGCGGAGCCCGCACCGATGATGATGTAGTCGAATTCCATTTTGTCGCTCATCGCACGGCCCTCCGGCCTCAGGCGTAGGGGCTGGAGACGTCGCCGAGTTCGACGTACACGCTTTTCAACTGGGTGTAGTGCTCGATCGCGGCACGCCCGTTCTCGCGGCCGATGCCCGACTGCTTGTAGCCGCCGAAAGGCATTTCGATCGGTGTGATGTTGTAGGTGTTGATCCAGCAGGTGCCGGCTTCCAGGCGGGCGATCACGCGGTGGGCGCGCGCCAGGTCGCGGGTGAACACGCCGGCGGCGAGACCGAAGCCGGTGGCGTTGGCTCGGCGGATCACTTCCTCCTCGTCGTCAAAGGCGAGTACCGCCATGATCGGGCCGAAGATCTCCTCCTGCACGATCTGCATGCCGTCCCGGCAATCGGCGAAGACCGTCGGCTGCACGAAGTTGCCGGCGTTGCAGCCGTCGGCGAGATGGCGCTCACCGCCGCAGATGAGGCGTGCGCCGGCGTTCCTGCCGTGTTCGATGTAGCCCAGCACCTTGTCCATGTGGGCGCGCGAGATCAGCGCCCCGACCTGGGTGTCGGGATGCATCGGGTCGCCGATGCGAAGCTGCGCGGTGCGTGCGGCAAGTTGCTCGAGAAAGGCGGGCAGCAGCGAACGGTGTACGAATACCCGTGTGCCGTTGGAGCAGATCTCGCCCTGGGTGTAGAAGTTGGCGAGCATGGCGGCCGATACCGCGTTGCGCAGGTCGGCGTCGCCGAACACGATCAGCGGGGATTTTCCGCCCAGCTCCATGGTGACCTGCTTGAGCGTGCCGGCGGCGGCGGCCATGACCTTCTTGCCGCTGCCCACCGAACCGGTAAGCGACACCTTGGCGACGTCGGGGTGGGTGGTGAGTGCCTGGCCCACCCGGTAGTCGCCTTGCACCACGTTGAACACGCCCGGTGGCAGCCCCGCCTCGGTATAGATCTCGGCCAGCTTGGCGGCGGTGAGCGGCGTCATCTCCGAGGGCTTGAACACCATCGCATTGCCGCAGGCCAGGGCCGGCGCCGATTTCCAGCAGGCGATCTGGATCGGGTAGTTCCAGGCACCGATGCCTACGCACACGCCCAGCGGCTCGCGCCGGGTATAGGCAAAGTTGCTGCCCAGGGAGATGTGTTCGCCCGACAGCGAAGCGGCCAGGCCGGCGTAGTACTCGATGCAGTCGGCGCCGGAGGCAATGTCCACCGCCTCCGCTTCCTGAATGGGCTTGCCGGTGTCGCGTACCTCCAGTTCGGCCAGTTCGCGGTTGCGGGCGCGCAGCAGGGCGACCGCACGGTTGAGGATGCGGCCGCGCTCCGCGCCACTCATGGCCGACCAGACGGCGAAGCCCTCACGGGCGCTGGCAACGGCGGCGTCGACATCGGCCGCATCGGCCTGGGCGATCTCGGCGATCACCTGATTGGTGGCGGGGTTGGTGCTGGCGAAAGTCTCGCCGGCCTTGCCGACATGGTATTGGCCATGGATGTACTGATCGATGCGCTTGCTCATGATGGGCTCTCGGTTTGGGCTCTGAGGGGCTGTACGGCTGGGGAGTGGCGGGACATGTGGCGGTCCGTGCGGTGGCAGCCACGCGTCTCCATGTGCTATGACGTAGTGGCAGGCTCGTGTTGATCGAGGAGGGCGTCGAGCTGGCGCTTGGCCATGTCGGCAGCCGTTTCGGGCGAGATCGAGCCCGGGCGCAGCGCCGCCTGCAGCGACAGGCCGTCGATGAGTACCAGCAGTGTGAAGGTGGCGAACTCCGCGTCCTTCAGAGGCAGCAATTGTCTGAGTGCATACAACAGGTTGGAGCGCAGCCGTCGCGCATTGACACGCTGAAGTCGTCCCAGGGCAGGCACGTAGGGCGACTGGCTCCAGAATGCGAGCCATGCCGCGATCGCGTGTCGCGAGAACTGGCTGGGCGAGAAATTCGCATCGATGATCGCGTACAACCGCTGGCGCGGATCGGTGACACCGCGCAGGCGTTGGGAGACCTCGACGTAGAGCCCGGCGAGCAGGCTGCGCATCGCGCCTTCGAGCAATTCGTTCTTGCCGCCGAAGTAGTGATGGATGATGCCGCCGGACACGCCTGCGGCCTGGGCGATGCGGGTCACCGTGACCTCGGCGAAACCGTGCTCGGCGATGACTTCGATCGCGGCCCGGATGAGCTGCTGGCGTCGAATCGGTTCCATGCCCACTTTAGGCATTGGCGGCTCCGGAATGAATGTTGCTTGATCGTGTTGCCAGTTTGAAAGCCTGCTGAATGGGCTCGGTGCTGCCCCGGAGGGCATGCACCATTGCGGGGCTGAGTCTAGCATTATTTTTAATTGCACGATCAATAAAAAATAAAGTACTCTGAAACGAGAGCCCGGCAGTACCGAAGAGCTGTTGAGTCGCACGCTGTATCCCCCGTATCCATGACCCGGAGAGATAAGAGATGAACAACCAGACGCTTCGCAGAACCCTGTCTGCCGGCCTGACTGCCCTGTTGCTGGGCGGGGCTGCACACGCCCAGGACGCCGCCCAGTGCCAGACGGTGCGCTTTTCGGATGTCGGCTGGGCCGACATCACCGCCACCACCGCGGCCAGCTCGGTGGTGCTCAAGGCCATGGGCTACCGGCCGACGGTGCAGATGCTGTCGGTGCCGGTGACCTACGCCAGCCTCAAGAACAAGGACATCGACGTGTTCCTGGGCAACTGGATGCCGACCATGGAAGGCGACATCCAGCCCTATACCGAGGACGGCTCGGTGGAGACGCTGGGGGCGAATCTGGAGGGGGCGAAGTACACGCTGGCGGTGCCGGACTATGTGTTCGAGGCGGGGGTCAAGGACTTCTCGGACATCGCCAAGCATGCGCGCCAGTTCGGCAATCGGGTTTATGGTATTGAGCCGGGCAACGACGGCAACCGCCTGATTCTGGACATGATCGAGCAGGACGCCTTTGGTCTGAAGGGGTTCAACCTGATCGAATCCAGCGAAGCGGGGATGTTGTCCCAGGTTGGTCGGGCGATCCGGCGCAATGAATGGATCGTGTTCCTGGGCTGGGCGCCGCATCCGATGAACAGCAACTTCAACCTGCAATACCTCAGCGGCGGCGATGATTTCTTTGGCCCCGACTATGGCGCGGCCACGGTGTACACCAATGTGCGCAAGGGCTATGTGACCGAATGCCCCAATGTGGGGCGCTTCATCCAGAACCTGCGCTTCACCCTGGACATGGAAAACCAGATCATGAGCGCGATGCTGGATGACGGGAAGGATCCGGAAGTTGCGGCCACCGCCTGGCTCAAGGCCAATCCCGACATTCTCGGCAGCTGGCTGGAAGGCGTCACCACCTTCGACGGCAAGGACGCGCTCGCCGCCGTCAAGGCCCAACTCGCCAAGTAAGCCCTCGGGCATGGTGGCGCGGGCCCGCCGTTTCGGGCGGGACCGCGCCTGACTGAAGCTTGCCACCCGAGAGGTTCCCGCAATGGATTGGCTGACCGACAACAAGCTGCCGCTAGGCCGCTGGATGAGCGGCATGGTCGACACCGTCAACGACCACGCGTCCTGGTTTTTCGGCGCGATTTCAGACGGGCTCGGATTCATGATCCACGCCTTGATCGACCTGCTGCAGTGGTTCAACCCGCTGGCGCTGGTCGCGCTGGTGGCGGCGATCGCCTATGCGTTGCACCGTTCCGTGAAGCTGGTGGCGCTGGTGGTGTTCTCGCTGCTGCTGATCATCAACCTGGGCTACTGGCGCGAGACGCTGGAAACCCTCGCACTGGTGTTGTTCGCCAGCTCGCTGTGCATGCTGATCGGCGTGCCCATCGGGGTGGCCACCGCCCACCGTCCATGGCTGTACGCGGTGGTGCGGCCGGTGCTGGACCTGATGCAGACCATTCCCACCTTCGTTTACCTGATTCCGACGCTGATCCTGTTCGGCCTGGGCGTGGTGCCGGGCCTGATCTCCACGGTGGTGTTCGCGCTGCCGGCACCGATCAGGCTGACCCACCTTGGCGTCTCGTCGGTGCCCCCCAGTCTGGTCGAGGCCGGCCAGTCCTTCGGCGCCACGCGTAGCCAGCTGTTGTGGAAGGTGGAGTTGCCGCACGCGATGCCTACCATTCTCGCGGGGCTCACCCAGTGCATCATGCTCAGCCTTTCCATGGTCGTGATCGCCGCGCTGGTGGGGGCGGACGGATTGGGCAAGCCGGTGGTGCGGGCGCTCAACACGGTCAATGTGGCCCAGGGTTTCGAGGCCGGACTGGCGATCGTGATCATCGCCATCCTGCTCGATCGCATGTGCAAGCAACCGGGGAAACGCCGATGAAACCCGCCGAGTTCTTCGAAGTTGAAGTGACTGCTCCGGTCGAGGAAAAGGCCGTGGCGACTGCGCCCATCGTCGAGTTCCGCAATGTCGACATCGTCTTCGACGAGCGGCCGGAGGCGGTGCTCAAGCTGCTGGACGACGGTGTTTCGCGTCAGGACATACAGGCCAACTGCGGTGTGGTGGTGGGCGTCATCGACGCCTCCATCCAGATCACCGAAGGCGAGATCTGCGTCCTGATGGGTTTGTCCGGCTCGGGCAAGTCCACCTTGCTGCGGGCGGTGAACGGCTTGTCCAGGGTGTCGCGCGGGGCGGTTCTGATCCGCGACGGCGGCACGATGGTGGACATCACCCGTTGCGACGACGGCACGCTGCGGCGGCTGCGCACCGGACGGGTGGCGATGGTGTTCCAGCAGTTCGCCCTGCTGCCGTGGCGTACCGTGCGTGAGAACGTCGGTTTCGCCCTGGAACTGCGCGGCATGGCGCGCAGCGAGCGCGACCGCATTGTCGACGAGAAGCTGGAACTGGTGGGCCTGTCGCAATGGGCGGACAAGTACGCCCATGAGTTGTCTGGCGGCATGCAACAACGCGTCGGGCTCGCCCGCGCCTTTGCCACCGATGCCGACATCCTGCTGATGGACGAGCCGTTTTCGGCGCTCGATCCGCTTATCCGCGAACACCTGCAGGACGAGTTGCTGACCCTGCAGCGAAAGCTGAAGAAGACCATCATCTTCGTCAGCCACGACCTGGACGAGGCGCTCAAGCTCGGCACGCACATCGCCATCATGGAGAGCGGACGCATCGTCCAGTACGGCGAGCCGGAGGAGATCGTGCTGCATCCGGCCAACGCCTATGTGCGCGAGTTCGTCGCCCACATGAACCCGCTCAATGTGTTGCGCGGGCGCTCGCTGATGACGCCGGTCGAGGTTTTGGTGCGACGCGACGGCCGCCTCCAGCTCGACTGGACGGGGCACAACCTGCTCGAACTCGACCCTTCGGATGCGCCGCTGGCAGCCTGCATCGAGGGTCGGACGGGGCGGCTGGTGGCCTTTGCCGAGAATCTGGACCTCGAGCATGCCGGCGAGGACGGCCTGGCGATGGTGATGGTGACGCCGGACATCCTGCTCAAAACCCTGGTCAAGATCCGTCAGGCCACCGGACGGCCGGTGTTGCTGGTGGAGGACGGACGTTTCGTCGGGGTGGTGGGGGACGACGAAATCTTCGAGGGCATGCTGCATCAGACCGGAGAACGTACCGCGGACTGTAGCTGAAGACGGCCCGGATGGCCGGCCTCGGATGGGTGGCGATGCGGCCGGAATCGCCGCTCGGGTGACCGTTCATCCGGATGCCATTGCGTGCGGGTATATCCTTGGTTGACGCCGGCTTCGCACTCGTTGGATGATCTTCTCGAAATGTTTCCGAGTGTTCCGATGAAGGCGATGGCGTGTTCCCGTTGGCGGCCGGTTGTTCGCTACGCGCATGGGTGGGGCGGCGAGCGCAGGCACGACGCGTTTGGCGTGGCCACGATGGTGCTTGGCCTGGGATTGAGCGCGGCGGCGAATGCGGCAGATCCGTTCTTCGATGACGTACCGCTGGTGCTTACCGCCTCGCGCCTGGAACAGTCGGCGCTAGATGCACCGGCCGCGGTCACGGTGATCGACCGTGAAATGATCGAAGCCTCGGGCTTCACCGAACTGCACGATTTGCTGCGCCTGGTGCCCGGCTTTCTGGTGGCGAACTGGCCGGACGGCGCCCCCACGGTGGCGAACCACGGCCTGGGCGATGCGTTCGATCGTCGCATCAAGGTGATGATCGACGGGCGTACCGTCAATAGCCCCTTGTGGGGTGACACGCGCTGGCAGGATCTGCCTATCCGGGTGGATGACATTGAGCGCATCGAGGTGGTGCGCGGCCCCAACGGTGCCGCCTATGGGGTGAACGCGTTCCAGGGGGTGATCAACCTGATTACCCGCGCGCCCATCACCGAAGACGGCCTGACCCTTATTTCACGCCATGGGCTCAACGGTTTCTACGACCATGGCGTGCGCATCAACAGCACGCCGGGCGAGCGCATCGACTGGCGCATCACCGCGTCGCGCCGTGCTGCAGTGAATTTCAAGCCGCATTTCGAGCCCGGCATCGGCTATCACTCGCGCGAGTCCATCCAGCGCAACGTATTCAATTTCAACGCCTCCACCTGGCTTGGCGCGCGCGACGAGCTGCGCCTGCAACTGGGGGTGAGCGAGGGGGTGAATTTCCGCGGCAATCCGCTGCGGGAGGGGTTCCCGTCGCACAGGGAAAGCGACCGGTCGATGTACCTGCACACCAGTTGGGTGCGCAGCCTGAGCCCGGACAGTGAGTTTTCGGTGCAGTACTACCATCAGCAGGAACGGGTGCGTGCCGGCTATGGCGTGCCGCTGAGTGTGCCGGGGCTCGGCACGCTGCTGTTGCCGGTCGATCTTGACCGAGACGTGCGGCGTGACGACCTGGAGTTGCAATACACCAACCGCCTTTCCGAGCGGCTGCGCTTCATGGTCGGGGGGGGCATACGTGAAGAGGGCGTGCGCTCGGAGCGCTACTTCACCCGCAGCGATTGGGTGACCAACACCAACCTGCAGCTTTTCGGCAGCGTGACCTGGAATCCCATTGCCGCACTCGCGGTCGATGCCGGCGGCACTTGGGAGCGCCATCACTACAGCGGCACCTTGTTTTCGCCACGGCTGGCGCTCAACTATGCGCTGAATCCCGACCAGTCGGTGCGTGCGGCGGTGGGCGTGTCGTATCGGGCACCGTCGCTGATCGAGTCGGACGCCTTCGAAACCATCAAGCTCGGCGACGAGATCAAGGCCATCCAGTACTTCGCGATGAACCATGTCGACCCGGAGCGGGTGCGCTACGTCGATCTGGGTTATGTGGCGCATTTCCGCGAGTTGGGGGTGCGTTTCGACGCGCGCCTGTTCCGCGAGTCCTACAGCGATTACCTGGACGACAACAGCTGCATCAACCCGCCCAATCATGGCACCTTCGCCAACCGGCCGGACTGTTCGCCGCCGCCGCCCAATTTCAACCCGTTCCGGCCGGAGCAGAAGTCCTTCATCTTCGAGAACTCGAGTTCATTCGTGATGGACGGTGCGGAGTTCAGCATCGACTGGCGCCGGCAGGGCTGGGGCCGGGCGGTGTTGTCGCAGGCGTTCATCAACATCAAGCCGCGCGGTACCCTGTCCGACCCGGACATCGCGCTCAGCGCCCCGCATGCGATGACTTCGCTGCTGCTGATCAAGGACTTGCCAAAACGCTGGCGCGCGAGCATCGGCTATTACCACAATGGCGAGATGTACTGGCTCAACGGCGGCGACCGGGTACCGCCGCGCGACCGGTTCGACATCAAGATCGCACGTGGCTTTGGCGATCCGGGCAGCGGCAACGAGTTTGCGCTGACCGTACAAAGCCTGGGCGGGCGCTATCCCGAGTTCCATGAAGGCAAGTACCGGCATGAGCCTCAGGCCTTTGCCAGCCTGCGCATGACCTGGTAGATCGGGGTAGCTCGCTGGCGTCCTGCACTCGCGGGCCTCAGGCACTGGCCCGCCGGGGCGCGAACGGTTAGCATGCCGGGCTGCGTCCCGTGTGCCCGCCATGTCCGACTTTCTTGCCGTTCTCGGCTTTTCCTTTACCGTTACCGGTCCAATTTTCGTTATTCTCGGGTTGGGCGTGGTGCTCATGCGTCGCGGCATGCTCAACGACGCCTTCGTCGATGTCGGCTCGCGCCTGGTGTTCAACATCGCGCTGCCGGTGCTGCTGTTCCTGAGCATCTCACGCACGCCGCTGGAGCAATCCGGAAGTGTGGCGATGGTGGTGTTCGGCGTGGTGGCTACGCTGCTCTCGTACTTGGTGCTGGAGTGGCTGGCGGCCCGTTTCGTTGAGCCGGCGCGCGATCGCGGCGTGGTGGTGCAGGGGGCGTTCCGCTCCAATCTGGGGGTGGTTGGGCTGGCCTACTGCGTGAACGCCTACGGCGAAGCCGGGCTGACGGCAGCGTCCATCTACCTTGGGCTGCTGACCATTCTCTACAACGTGCTTTCGGTCATCACCCTCAGCCGTTCGCTGCACCGTGCCCGCGGCTTGGGGCGCATCGTTCGCGGCATTGCCGGCAATCCGCTGATTGTCGCCATTGTGGCGGCGCTGCTGGTGTCGTGGAGCGGTCTGCCGTTGCCGGCGCTGTTGGTCCGGTCGGGCCAGTACCTTGCGGATCTGACCCTGCCACTGGCATTGCTTTGCACCGGTGCGGCGCTCAACTTCAACAGCCTGCGTGGCGAACTGGGCAGCACCACAATGGCGTCTGTGGCCAAGCTGATCGTGCTGCCGCTGGTCTTCACCGTGGCGGCGATCATCGTTGGCTTCCGTGGCATGGATCTGGGCATTCTGATGCTGATGGCGTGCTCCCCGACCGCGGCTGCGAGCTATGTGATGGTGCGGGCGATGGGTGGCAACGCGGCGCTGGCGGCCAACATCGTGGCGCTGACCACGCTTGGGTCGCTGCTTACCACGAGTATCGGGGTGACGATTCTGCGCGGCTTCGACCTGATGTGAGGGTGGCGGGCGAGTGATGCTGACGGACCGCCGGCCGGCATCAAACGCTGCATGATCCCTACACCACCGCCAGTTCGGTAACCGGACGGCCTTCCAGCACCCGCGCCCAGCCCAGCGGCGACAGATCCAGGCTGCGGTAACCGCCATGCACCACCCACTCGGCCAGCGCCCGCCCGACTGCTGGTGCCTGTTGCAGGCCGTGGCCGGAGAAGCCGTTGGCGAACAACAGGTTGTCGATGTCGGGGTGGGGGCCGAGGATCACGTTGTGGTCGAAGCTGTTCATGTCATAGTGACCAGCCCAGGCGCTTTCCAGCTTGATGGCTTCGAAAGTCGGTACGCGCGCGGCGAGCAGCGGCCACAACACCTCGTCGAACAGTGGATAGTCGACGTCGAAGTCGTGGCATTCGGGGTCGGCGGATGCCTCCGGCGATATGCCGCAGATGAAGCCACCGCCTTCGGGGCGGAAGTACGCGCCGGAGGGATCGATGACCAGCGGGCAGCCGGGCAGGGCGTCCCGACATTTGAAATAGAATACGCAGCGCTTGCGCGACACCACGGGCAGGCTGATGCCGGCACTGAGCGCGAGCTGTGCCGCACTCGTGCCCGCGGCATTGATGACGATGCCCGCATGCACTGTTTCGCCTGAAGCCAGACGGGCGCCGACAACTCGCCTGCCGGAACGCAGCAATGCTTCGACGCGGGCTTCCCGGTACTCCGCACCCAGCGATATCGCCTTGCGGCGGAAGGCGCGCAGCAGGCTGTAGGCGTCCAGCCAGCCTTCCCCCGACAGACCGAGTGAGCCGGCCGCCAGGTCGTCCGTGGCCAGCCACGGAAAGCGCGCCTGCAGCGCGGCCGGGTCGAGCAGCGCGACATCCGCACCCAGCCCGGTCTGCACTGCATGCTTGGCCCTGAGCACCGCTTCGCCCGCAGCGCTGGCAAGAAACAGGTAGCCGCCCTCGACGAAATCCACCTGTGGCGTCTGGCCATCGATCGCGAGCCAGTCGCCAATATGTTGGATGAACTCGCTGCCGAACTGGGAGATGCGGATGTTCTCCGGGGTGGAGAACTGATGGCGTATCGACGCGGCCGAGCGCGTGGTGGCACAGCGCTGGTAGCTCGCGTCCTGCTCAAGCACCCGCACCGAGCCCTGGAACCCCAAGCGCTTCAGAAAGAACGCGGTGGCACTCCCGATGATGGCGCCACCCACGATGAGCACGTCGACGGCGGACTCGGAAACCGTCGGAACGCTGTGGGCAGCGCTGGAGGGGGCGTCGGCGGGGACTTGAGCACGCATGGATGGCTCCAGAAAACGGGCTTGAGAAGAGTGACCCGGAAAATATGTTTCCGATACGAAACTTTGTTCCCTATAATGCGGTAACGACCCTGGGCCACGCAAGCGAAAAATCAGCGCTCGCCATCCGGGGTCGAGCCTCGAGCGACTGTTTCCATCCTGAGCTGCGTCCGATCATGTGTGCCACCCCTTCGTCCGACATCGTTCCCGTGCCCGCCGCCGACAATACGGCCGACAGGCGCGATGCCGAGCAACGGCTCGGTGCCCGCCTGCGCGCGCTGCGCAGCGAACGCGAGTGGACCCTGGAGCGCTTGTCCAAGGCCTCCGGGCTCGCGCGCTCGACCCTGTCCAAGATCGAGAACGGGCTGCTGTCACCGACCTACGATGCCTTGCTCAAGCTTGCCGAAGGCCTGTCGGTGGACATCGCCGAACTCTTCGTCGCACCGGCGGCGCAAATGGGCAGTGGCCGCCGCAGCATTACCCGGCGTGGCGAAGGCGCGCCCCACGCCACGCCCTGGTACGCACACGAGGTGCTGTGCACCGATCTCGCCCATAAGCAGATGATGCCTTTCGTGAGCACCGTGCGTGCGCGGGCGGATACCGCCGGCGGCGACTGGAGTCGCCACCAGGGCGAGGAGTTCGTCTACGTCCTCGAAGGCGAGGTCGAGCTGCATACCGAGTTTTATCAGCCGGTCCGGCTTTGCGCCGGCGACAGTTTTTATCTGGACAGCCGCATGGGGCACCGGGTGATCAGCACCGGCGCCGGCGATGCGCGCGTCCTGTGGGTCAGCACCCGTCCGGCCAGCGTGCCGCGCGACGGGCCGGCACCCGTCCTGCGAGAGGAGGCACATGAGTAAGCAAGCGCATCCGCAACATCCGCCGCGTGGCGCCGCGCGCGTTCTGGTCGACAACCTGATCGCCCTCGGCGCCGACACGGCGTTCTGCGTGCCGGGCGAAAGCTATCTGCAGGTGCTCGATGCCCTGCACGACGAATCCGAGCGCCTGAGGCTGATCACCTGCCGCCAGGAGGGCGGCGCGGCGTTCATGGCCGATGCCTACGGCAAGCTCACGGGTAAACCGGGCATCTGCCTGGTCACCCGCGGGCCGGGGGCCACCAATGCCGCGATCGGGGTGCATACCGCCCGCCAGGATTCAACGCCGATGCTGCTCTTCATCGGACAAGTGGGGCGCCCGGAACTGGGGCGCGAGGCCTTTCAGGAAGTCGATTACCGCCAGATGTTCGCTCCGCTGGCCAAGTGGGCCACGCAGATCGACGACGCCGCGCGGATTCCGGAAATACTCGCGCGTGCCTGGCACGTTGCCGTCAGCGGCCGTCCCGGCCCGGTGGTGATCGCGTTGCCGGAGGACATGTTGTCCGATACGGTTGCCGTTCCGGACGTGATGCCGACCGTCATGCTGCTATCCCACCCGGCGCCCGAGGCCTACCTCCGCCTTGGGGAACTGCTGGCTGAGGCAGCCAGACCCATGCTGGTGGTCGGCGGCAGCGCCTGGACTGCCGCTGCCCGGGCCAGCCTGACCGCCTTCGCCGCGCGCTGGCATCTGCCGGTGGCGGCGGCGTTCCGTCGTCAGGACGTGTTCGACAACGAGCATCCCTGCTATGTCGGCGAGCTGGGTACCTCGGCCAGCCCGGCACTGGCCAGGCGCCTGGTCGAGGCCGATCTGGTGATCGCGCTGGGTGCCCGGCTGGACGAGATGACCACCAACGGCTACACCTTGATCGAAGCGCCGCTGCCGCGCCAGCGCCTGGTGCACATCCATCCCGAAGCGGAGGAACTGCATCATGTGTACCGTCCCACGCTGGGCGTGAGCGCGACCGTGCAAGGCTTTTGCGCCGGGCTCGAGTGCCTATTGCCGGGCACCTCGCCGGCGTGGCAGGCGTGGACCGACGCAGCGCGCGGCGACTACGAGGCCAACCGTAGTCCGGGGCACTACCCCGGCGCACTCGACATGGGCGAGGTGATGCGCACGCTGGCGGCACAACTGCCGGACGACGTGATCGTATGCAATGGTGCCGGCAACTTCACCGGCTGGCCCCAGCGCTTCCACCGTTTTCGCCACTACCCCAGTCAGCTCGCGCCCACCAGCGGCGCCATGGGCTACGGATTGCCGGCCGGCGTGGCCGCCAGCCTGGTGTGCCCGCAGCGGCAGACGCTGGTATTCGCCGGCGATGGTGACTTCCTGATGAACGGGCAGGAGCTGGCCACCGCCATCCAGCATGGCGGCAAGCCGTTGGTGCTGGTGGTGAACAACGGCATGTACGGCACCATCCGCATGCACCAGGAGCGCCGCTACCCCGAACGTGTGGTGGCGACGGCGCTGTACAATCCGGATTTCGCCGCCCTGGCGCGTGCCTTCGGCGCCCACGGCGAGCAGGTGCACCAAACCGCGGAGTTCGCGCCGGCACTGGCACGGGCGCTTGCGAGCGGCACCGCCGCGTTGATCGAACTCATCGTCGATCCGGAGCAGATCACCACCCGCGGCACGCTGAGCGGCCTGCGCGCCGGGGCATGACAAGCAACCACAGGAGACCACCATGCAAGTGGCTGAACTGATGCAAACCCTGGGCGTGGCGCCCGAAACCCTGAGTGGCGGCACCCTGGTGGTGCGCTCGCCGGTTGACGGTGCGCGCATGGCGATTCTGCGCGAACAGGGCGAATCCGAAATCGCCGCGGCGATCGCCCGGGCCCATGCCGCCTTCGCCTGCTGGCGCGACGTGCCGGCACCACGCCGCGGCGAACTGGTGCGCCTGCTGGGCGAGGAGTTGCGTGCCAACAAAGAGGCACTTGGCCGCTTGGTCTCGATCGAGGCCGGCAAGATTCTCGCCGAGGGGCAGGGCGAGGTGCAGGAAATGATCGACATCTGCGACTTTGCCGTCGGCCTGTCGCGACAGTTGTATGGTCTGACGATTGCCTCCGAGCGGCCCGGTCATCGCATGATGGAGACCTGGCATCCGCTTGGCGTGGTGGGCGTGATCAGCGCCTTCAACTTCCCGGTCGCAGTGTGGTCGTGGAATGCTGCGCTGGCCCTGGTCTGCGGTGATCCGGTGGTATGGAAGCCGTCCGAGAAGACACCGCTCACCGCGTTGGCCTGCAAGGCCTTGTTCGAACGTGCCCTGGCGCGCTTCGGCGATGCACCCGAAGGCCTGCTGGAAGTGCTGATCGGCGGACGGGAAGTGGGCGAGCGGCTGGTCGAAGACCCGCGTATCGCGCTGCTGTCGGCCACCGGCTCGACCCGCATGGGGCGGGCGGTGGCGCCGCGGGTGGCGGCACGCTTTGGCCGCTGCCTGCTGGAACTGGGCGGCAACAACGCCATCATCGTCACCCCCAGCGCCGATCTGGATCTTGCGGTGCGTGGCATCCTCTTCGGTGCGGTGGGCACCGCCGGCCAGCGCTGCACCACCACCCGCCGCATCATCGTGCACGAATCGGTGCGCGAGCCGCTGGTTGCGCGACTCCGGCAGGCTTATGCCAGCGTGCGCATCGGCAGCCCGCTGGAGGCCGACACGCTGCTCGGCCCCCTCATCGACAAGGCCTCGTTCGACGCCATGCAGGGCGCACTCGAACGCGCCCGCGCCGAAGGCGGCACGGTGTTCGGCGGCGAACGCACCCTGGCCGACGTCTATCCCGACGCGTGGTACGTCACGCCCGCCATCGTCGACATGCCGGCGCAGACCGAGGTCGTGTGCCACGAAACCTTCGCCCCTATCCTCTACGTCATCGGTTACGACGACCTGGATGCCGCGATTGCGCTGCAGAACGGCGTACCGCAAGGCCTGTCATCGGCGATCTTCACCAACGACCTGCGCGAGGCCGAACGCTTCCTGTCTGCCTCCGGGTCGGACTGCGGCATTGCCAACGTCAACATCGGCACCTCCGGCGCCGAAATTGGCGGTGCTTTTGGTGGCGAGAAGGAAACCGGTGGCGGCCGCGAATCCGGCTCCGACGCATGGAAAGCCTACATGCGCCGAGCCACCAACACCATCAACTACTCCCGCGCCTTGCCGCTGGCCCAGGGCATTCGCTTCGGCGACGATTGAACCCGCAAACCGCTGTGCCCGCCCTCGACCGCGGTCACTGCGGAATCTCCAGCAGTATCGGGGCATGGAAGCCGGTCAGCAGTTGGCGCCCGTCTGGGGAGAAGGCGAGTCGGTCATTGAAAAGCGAGAAGCGATCCTCGTAGTCGAGATCGTGTTGTCCGAGTAGCCGGCCGTCGTCGAGATTCCATACCAATATGCGTCCGCCCGGCAATGCCGCCGCCAGTGTGTTGCCGTTGGACAAGGCGACGCCGCTGACGCGGCCGTCCAGGCGCTGTTCGAACACCTTGCGGAAGGGGTCGAGGTCGTAGACTTGGAGATGCGGCCCCCAGGCGACCGCGACGCGGTCGCGAACGGGGTGGGCGCGCACAACCGGGGGTTCGGTGCGGAACAGGCCGGAATAGCCACAGCGGCCAATGGACTCGGTGGTGGGCAGGGCCCAGGCGTAGCAATCCCCGCGAGAGGAATAGCTGACGACGAAGCGCTCGCTGGCGGTGATGTCGTAGGCGCCGCCAGCCCGGGTGAAGATGCTCGGCCGGCAGTCCGCGCACCAGTGCAGGTAGTCTTCGGTGGCGTAGTCGTAGAGCACGGCCTGACCTTGGACTTCGGTGAGCACCTTGCCGGAACGGGTGAGCCGCCCCCTGGCGTTGGACAGATGGGAAATGACCACGGGGTGAATGCGGCCATCCCGACGGTCCAGCAACTGGGCGTCGTAATAGACGAAGTTGCCGTTGGCGATCATGGGGTAACTGCGGCCATCGGGAAATAGGGCTGCCTCTTCCTCGTGATCGGGTGTGGAGACCTTTCGGATGCTCAGTCGGCGAACGTTTTCACGGGAGTTGGTGGCGTGGGCGTCTTCGTAGAATCGCATTCCGATAAAGAAGGTTTCGTCGTCGATGAAACCGGCGTTCATGAATATCGCTTCTATTTTGTCTAAAGACCAGACGACAGCGCCCGATTCCGTATCATAAAGATCTACATAGCCGATACCGCCAGTCAGAAGGAGGTGGCGGCCGTCCGGAGAGAATTCCAACTGCTTGATGAGCGTGCTGCCGTGGTCTCGTTCCGGTATGTCGAGGAATCGGCCCTGAAGAACGGAGGCGTCCGCCGCGGCGCCCGTCGGGGTGACCAGGCAGCCCTGAAGCATCAGGGCGCAGATGACGGCGGCTAGAGAAAACGTTTTACGCATCGTCGTCTCCTCGTCAGGTTCCGGCCGACACATAGCCGTAGAAGTAGGGCAGAAACTGGTCCACGGTGAGGGTAGGGTAGGCGCCGTTGGCCCGGTGGTAGTTGCCCCAGGTATAGGCGCGGAAGTCGATGCGCTGCCCCTCAAGGGCGCACGTATTGGCGCCGCCCGCACACAGCACGCGCGAGGCGATGCGCCCACCGATGCGGATGGGGTCGGCCGGGACGACCCAGTGGTCCGGGGTGAAGAACAGTGTCTTGGGCATGCGGCTGCCGAGTTTCGGTGACTGCGAACGCTGCCGGCGGATTCAGCGCGCTCCCCTGCTTGAAGATGGTGTGCTGGTGTTTCGTGTCGGCGACAACAGGCTGGCCATCGGACTATGCTCTTGTGATCAAGTCCGGGGAGGATAGTCGCAGCTTATGAAGGTTGCAAGTGCGTGGAGCGCGTCGGTGGCTATGACTGGGCAATAGCCGCCGAAGTCGGATAAAGTGGAGTTTCAGCGATGGAGCCCACTTCTGCGCGGGATCCGGTGGTGGCCGGGTGCGGCGCGGTGCGACGGAGGAAACGCCCTTGGCGGATTCGGCTGGAACCCATGTCATGACCCGCGCGTTCAGGGTCGCGTGCGCTTACGCCTTGCTCGGACTGTTGTGGATACTGGTGTCCGACAAGCTGCTCTTCGTGCTCGTTGGCGGTGACAGCGGGCGGCTGGCGCTGTTGCAGACCTACAAGGGGCTGATCTTCATCGCCGTCACGGCGCTGCTGCTGTTCGTGATGGTGCGTTCGGTGCTGCGCGAGCAGGCGCATGCGGTGCTGGAGGGCAACCAACGCTTCCACGCGATCTTCGATGGGATCAAGGATCCCATCTTCGTTCACGATTTCGACAGCGGTCGTATCATCGACGTCAACGAGATGGCCTGCGCGCTCTACGGGGTGCCGCGCGCGCAGCTGTGCGCCTCTTCGGTAAGCGATTTGAGCGCCGATGTGCCGCCTTATACCCAGGCGGACGCTGAGCAGTGGATGGCGCGTACCCGCAGCGGCGAGGAACCGGTGTTCGAATGGTTGGGGCGTCGCCCGGACGGCGAGTTGTTCTGGATCGAGGTGAGCATGCGCACCGCCCGCCTGGGCGCCCAGCGGGTCATGCTCGCGGTGGTGCGCGACATCGCCCGGCGCAAGCGCGCGGAACTTGCGCTGGCGCAGAGCGAGGCGCATTTGCGCCAGGCCCAGGCGGTGGGGCGCATCGGCAGTTGGGTGTCCGACCTCGAGGAGGACAGGCTGCAATGGTCGGCCCAGACCTACGATATCTTCGGCGTCGAGGTGGGCAGCGCGATCGATGATGCGCACTTTTTCGAGCGGGTGCATCCCGACGACAGGCACTACGTGCGCGAGGCGTTCAAGGCGGCATGTGCGGGCGATGAGGGGGCCGCCTACGACATTGAACACCGCATCGTGTGCGCGGGCGAAGTGAAGTGGGTGCGTGAGCGTGCGGAGTTCGTCCGCGACGAGCACGGGCGGGTGATCCGCGCCATCGGGACGGTTCAGGACATCACCGAGCGGCGCGCCTTGCAGGATGCCCAGCGGGAACTGATTGCGCGGCTGCATTCGGTGGCCAACGCTTCGCCGGTCCTGTTCATCGCGATTGGGCTGGACGGTCGCTGCGAGTGGGTGAACGAGCGCTGGGTGGCGTTCATCGGCCGTGATGCGGAGTACGAACTTGGCGACGGCTGGCTGGATGGCGTGCATCCCGACGACCGCGAGCGCATCGTCGCCGTACACGCTCAGGCGCTGGCGCAGATCCAGCCCTACGCAAGCGAGTTCCGCCATCGCCGACACGACGGCCGCTACCGCTGGCTGCTGGTGCAGGGCATGCCGCGCTTCAACGCCGATGGGCGTTGCGTGGGACTGATCGGCTCCTGCCTGGACGTGAGCCGCGAACGCGAGACGCTGGAGGCCTTGTGGGAGTCCGAGGAGCGCCTGCGGCTGGCCTTGCATGCGGGCCGGCAAGGTTTTTACGACATTGATTTCGCCGCCGGGGCGATGCTGATCGGCGGTGAGTACGCGACCATGCTTGGCTATCCGGAGGGGGGGCTGGAGGAGCACCTCGCCAGCCTGCGGGCGCGCATCCACCCCGACGACTGCGCCACCTACGAGCAGGCCTTCGAGGCGTGTCTTGCTGGCGAGACCCCGGAGTTTCGCGCAGAGTGCCGGATGCGTACCGCCACCGGTGGGTGGAAGTGGGTGTTGTCCATCGGAGCGGTGATCGAGCACGGCCAGGACGGCATGCCGGCCCGGATGATTGGCACCCACACCGACGTCGACCGGATCAAGCGGGCCGAGCACGAGGTACGGCGGTTCCGCTTCATCGTCGAAAACGCCAGCCAGGAAATCTATTTGGTCGACATGGACGGCACGCTGCGCTTTGCCAACCAGGCGGCGGCCGACAGCCTGGGCTACAGCCGCGAGGAGTTGGTGGGCATGTCGCTCCATGACCTTGACCCCTTGCATCCGCCCGAGGCTTTTCGCGAACACGTGGCGGTGTTGCGCAGCACGGGGGCGATGAGTCTGGAGACGCTGCACCACGCCCGCGACGGGCGTGCGATCCCCAAGGAGATCAAGGCGGCGCTGATGAGCATGGAAGGCGAGGAGTTCATCTGCGGCTTTGCCCAGGATATCTCCGCCCGACGCCAGGCACAGGCGGCGCTCGCCCAGCTGAATCAGGACCTGGAAACACGGGTGCGAGAACGCACTGCCCAGCTCGAGGCGGCCAACCTCGAGCTGGAGTCGTTCTCGTATGCCGTATCGCACGACTTGAAGGCGCCGTTGCGGGGCATTTCCGGCTACAGCCAGATTCTGCTCGAGGACTACGCCGACCGCCTGGACGACGAGGGCCGACGGTTTCTGAGCAACATCCGGCGTGGTATCCAGCAGATGCACGAGCTCATCGAGGACATGCTGGCTTATTCGCGCATGGACAAGAAAGTGCTCGAACCGCGTCCGGTGGACGCGGTCTGCCTGCTGCGGGCGGTGATGGACAGCCGCGCGGAAGAGATCGCCCGGCGCAAGCTGAGCGTCGTCGAATCCTTTGTTCCGGTGCAGGTGCTTGCCGACCGAGACGGGCTGGCGATGGTATTGCGCAACCTGGTCGACAACGCGCTGAAGTTCACCCGCGATGTGGCCGAGCCCCGTATCGAACTGGGTGTTGAGCCGCTGAACGGCGATTGTGTGTTCACCGTGCGCGACAACGGCATTGGCTTCGACATGAAGTACCACGACCGCATTTTCGAGATCTTCCAGCGCCTGCACCGTGCGGAAGAGTACCCGGGCACCGGCGTCGGGCTGGCGCTGGTGCGCCGGGCGGTCAGCCGCATGGGGGGGCGGGTGTGGGCGGAGAGTACGCCAGGCGAGGGCGCCTGCTTCCATCTTGCTCTGCCCTGCGAGCCGTCGCCTGGGGCGGCAGCCGCGGAGCGCTCAAGTCTGGACTAGCGTCAGCGCTTTTGAGCGAGGATGAACAACTGGTCGCCGCCGAGGTAGCCGAAGGCTTCCGACCAGTAGAGGCAAGCCTCGACCTTGGCGAAACCCGCCTCGCGCAGATCGTCCAGCAAGGCCCAGCCGAAGTGGAAGAAACTCAGGCACCCCGCATCGGTCAGCGGGTCGCCGTGGTATTCCGGGGGCAGCAGGTGCTCGATCTCTCCGCCGGGTAGGATCCGGGCGCGCGGGATGTTGGCATGGGCCTCCAGAACGAATGGCGCGGACAGCAGCAACTGGCCGCCGTGTTTCAGCACGCGCAGGCACTCCCGCAGCGCTTGAGCATAGTCGGGGATGTGTTCCAGGACATCGAAGGTCAGCACGTAGTCGAACGATTCGTCTGGAAAGCTCAGTCGTGTCAGCGACTCGTTTCGCACCCCGCGTTCGTCGGATGCGCCGAACGCGATCCGGTCACCCAGATACTCGCTCCCGGTCACGCTGGCGAATCGTCCGGCCAGGGTCTGGTAGAGCGGTGTGACCGCTTCGCTCAAATAGATTGCGCTGTCATTCCGGGGTGAGCAGACCTGCTCGAACACATGCACCGCGGCGCGCATGCGATTGTTCAGTCCGCAACCCGCGCACACCAGCCGCTCGCGCCAGTTGGGCGTACGCGATGGCAGGTGTCCGTACTTCAGGTCCACCTGCAGCCGTCGGGCGGCGTTGCACACGTGGCAATGGCCGTCCAGTTCGAACTCGTCCTCTAGCGGTATCAACGTGCGTTCCAGCCGGGCCTGCTCGGCGGCGCGATCCGGGTGGGCATTGCGGTAGGCGAGATAGGCATGCCAGTCGGGCAGCCGGGTGATTTCCAGGTCAGGCTGGCGGGAGCTTGTCCGCCCGGCGAGATTCCGCCATGCACGTTCCAGAATCCGGTTCAGCATCGATGCTTGGTCTCCTTGTCATTGTTCGACGTTGCGGCTGCGCGCGTTCAGTTCTCCACGTGCCGTTCTTCATGAATGGCGAGAGGGAATGGTATAGGACAAGGACAAGGACGGGCGCCGGGCTCATGGCCGGGGAACGCCAGGACGATTGAATGCGAAAGTCGTATGTCGGTTGTCCCGCCCAAGCTGAACTGCCTTGTTGCGTCGCAACATGCGGGTTATACTCTTACGCGCGGTTACACCTCGCCGGCATCGCAGCGGGCGTAGGTGCTTCCGAACCGCCATCTCCAGACTTCCCGTTTCTTCGCCTCTTCCCATGTAGATCTACCGATTCCGCGAGCAAACGTTTCCCCGACTCTTCGCTCGCGCGAGGCTGGTCTGCATCCTGCACATTCAGGTGTCGTCATCTCGATCCGGATCGACGTTCGTTGTCGATCGGGCAATCAGGCGATCCGCTTTCGTCGTCCATGCCCGGTCCCGCCCGAGTGGCCCGCAGCGTTGCGCGACGGGCAGTTATCGAATGGACTCCAATAAAAAATGAAATCTCTCCGACAAGACTGGTTCTCCAACGTCCGCAATGACTTGCTGGCCGGCCTCGTGGTCGCGCTGGCACTGATTCCCGAGGCGATCGCCTTTTCCATCATTGCCGGGGTCGACCCCAAGGTGGGCCTCTACGCGTCGTTCTGTATCGCCACGGTGATCGCTTTCACCGGCGGGCGGCCCGGCATGATCTCGGCCGCAACTGGTGCGATGGCGTTGGTCATGGTGACGCTGGTCAAGGAGCACGGCCTTGAATACCTGCTGGCGGCGACGGTGCTCACCGGCGTGCTGCAGATCATTGCCGGTTTGCTGCGTCTGAGCGTGCTGATGCGTTTCGTGTCGCGCTCCGTGGTCACGGGTTTCGTCAATGCCCTGGCCATTCTGATCTTCATGGCCCAACTGCCGGAGTTGATCGGTGTTACCTGGCATGTGTATGCGATGACCGCTGCCGGGCTCGCGATCATCTACCTGTTTCCCTATCTGACCCGCGCGATTCCCTCGCCGCTGGTCACCATCGTGGTGCTGACCGGACTTGCGATCGTGCTCGATCTCGACATCCGCAGCGTGGGCGACATGGGGCAGTTGCCGGACAGCCTGCCCGTGTTCCTGTTGCCAGACGTCCCGCTCAACCTCGACACGTTGGCCATCATTCTTCCGTACTCGCTCACGCTGATGGTCGTGGGTTTGCTTGAGTCCTTGATGACGGCGACCATCGTCGATGACCTGACCGATACCTCGAGCAACAAGGAGCGTGAGTGTGTCGGCCAGGGCGTGGCCAACATCGCCTGCGGTTTCGTAGGGGGCATGGCCGGCTGCGCGATGATCGGGCAGTCCGTGATCAATGTGAAGTCGGGCGGACGAGGGCGGCTATCCACGCTTGCCGCCGGGGTATTCCTGCTGATCATGGTGGTGTTTCTCGGCGACTGGGTCGCCCGGATTCCGATGGCGGCCTTGGTCGCGGTCATGATCATGGTCTCGATCGGTACGTTCAACTGGGCGTCCATCACCAATCTGCGCTCGCACCCGCCGAGCTCCAGCATCGTCATGGTCTTGACCGTGGTGGTGACGGTGCTGACCCACGATCTCGCGCAGGGCGTGCTGGTGGGGGTACTGGCATCCGGTTTCTTCTTCGCCCACAAGGTGGGGCGCATCCTCGACATTGGCTCAAGATCGGAAGACGAAGGCCGCGCGCGTCGCTACACCGTGACCGGCCAGGTGTTCTTCGCGTCCGCCGACCGTTTCATCGCATCCTTCGATTTCAAGGAGGTCGTCGAGCGGGTGGTGATCGACGTATCGCGCGCGCATTTCTGGGACATCACCGCGGTGAGCGCGCTCGACAAGGTGGTCGTGAAATTCCGTCGCGAGGGAACCGAGGTGGAAATCGTCGGGCTCAACGAAGCGAGCACGACCATGGTCGATCGCTTCGGGGTGCACGACAAGCCGGATGCAGTCGACAAACTGATCGCCCATTGAGGCACGCGATATGAACTTGAATGACAGGAAAGTACTCGCGTGCGTCGATCGCTCGCGCTTTGCCGACACGGTTGCCGACTATGCCGCATGGGCGGCCATGCGCATGGATGCGCCGCTGGAGTTTCTGCACGTGATCGACCGACACCTGGAGCAGGGGGACGGGGACGACCATAGCGGCGCCATCGGATTCAACGCCCAGGAGCAGTTGTTGAGCAGTCTCAGCAACCGCGATGCCGAGTTCGCTCGCGCGCGGCGCGAACAGGGCCGGGTGTTTCTCAACCGCTTGCGCGAAAGGGTGGTGGCCGCGGGCGTGCCCGAGCCCGATACCCGCCAGCGCCATGGCGCGTTGCACGAGACCCTGGTCGAGCAGGAAGCGGGCGTGCGGCTGTTCGTGTTTGGGCGGCGCGGTGCGTCGGCGCAGAGCGCGCAGCGGGACCTCGGCCGCAACGTAGAGCGTATGGTGCGGGCGCTGCGCAAGCCGATTCTCACGGTCACCGAGGGGTTCAGAATGCCCGAACGGGTGCTCCTCGCCTTCGATGGAACGGCAGCAACGCGCAAAGGCGTCGACATGATCGCGAGCAGCCCTTTGTTCCAGGGGCTGCCCATCCACGTGGTGATGGCGGGCGAGGAAAGCGACGTTGGGCGCAAACAGCTCGATTGGGCCGGCCAGACACTGGAAGCCGCCGGCTTTGCCGTTGAGGCTGCGTTCTTGGCGGGTGACCCCGAAGCCGTCATCGCCCGCGAGGTCAAGGCGCGCGACGTGGATATGTTGCTGATGGGGGCGTATGCGCATTCGCCATTGCGGGCGCTGATCTTCGGCAGTCGGACGACCGATCTGCTGCGCTCGGCTACGATACCGACGCTGTTGCTGCGCTGAGACGCGTCGGCGATCTGCGTCGAGCAAAAAAAACCGGAGAGGGGGAGGCCCGCTCTCCGGTGACGCCCGGGTTCGCCGGGTTTTCAGAAGCGATAGGTCGCGCGTGCGCCGGCGTACCAGCTGCGGGTGGGACCGGGTTCGTAGTAGCGGCCGTTGGCGGCGCCGACGATCACGGCGGCGACGTGTTCGCGGTCGAACACGTTGTCCAGCCGCAGCATCTGGCCGAAGCGCCAGGGGCCGTGGTCTTGTTCGGCCGACAGGCGGAGATTCACCAGGGTGTGGGCGGGAGCCGTACGGGCGTCGTTCAAATCATTCACATACAGCTTGGCACGGTGAACCGCTTCGGCGGCGAGTGTGAGGCCGGTCATGGGCGTCCATGCCAGTTCGCCATAGGCCGCGAGTCTGGGAACACCGGGCAGCCGGTTGCCCGCGGGGATGACGGTGGGGGTGCCGCCGATGACGGTGACGAAGGCCTTGTCGTAGGTGGCATCCAGCCAGGTGAGCGAGGCGCGCGCGACCAACTCGGCGGTGACCTCGGATTCCATGGACAACTCGATGCCGCGACGCAGTGTCTGGCCGGCGTTGGCGTAACTGGTGCGGCCGCCCAACGATTCGGCGACCACGATCTCGTTCTTCGTCCGGATCTGAAAGAGTGCGGCGTTCACCCGGGTGGTGTCGCCGACGAAGGCCTTGAGGCCCACTTCCGCCTGCTGGCTGCGCGACGGTGACAGGCCGAAGTTGAAGCCGGTGGTGGGCGTGGCGTAGGACAGTTCGTTGAGCGTCGGGGTCTCGAAGCCAGTGCCCAGGCTGGCATAGACGTTGAGCACGGGGCTGACCGCATAGACCACGCCGAGCGCCGGGGTGGTGCGGCGGTAGCTCACGCTGCCACTGTCGTCGCCGTTGGCGCCCACGATGTAGCGGTCGCGCACGTCGAACTTCACCCGCGAATGCCGCAGCCCGGCGGAAAACTGCCAGGGGCCGTGCTTCAGCACCGCCTGGGCGTAGGGGTCGATGCTGGTGACGGTATCGACTTCATCGCGTCGCAGGCGGCCCTTCACCCCCAACTGGTCACCGATGAAATTCTCGTAGCCCTTGCGGTCGTCGCGCGAGCGGTCGTAGTCCAGCCCCACGGTGGTGGTGAGGGTGCCGCCGCCCAGCGCGCGCTCCGCGATCCAGCGCAGGCCCAGGCCGTGGAAGTCACGGTCGAAGTCGATGACGCCGCCGGCATGGCGCGGGCTCGCTTGCGGGGCGACCGGTATGGCCTGGTACTGCACCACGCTGCGCTGGCCGGCGTAGGCGGAAAGCTGCAGGCGGTCGGTGCCGAAGCGGCGCTCGTAGGTGGCCCCGCCCTGAAGGTGGTCAATGCTCTTGCGCGTGTTGAATTGCGTGGCCACCGATTCGACCGCGCGTGGATCGCGCTGGTAGGTTTCCCAGGTGATGCCAAGTGGGTCGAGCGTGTTGTCCTGGCGCAGGCCGCTGGCGATCAGGGTGAGCTTGCTGTCGGCGTCGGGTGCGAGGGTGATCTTGGCGTAGCCCAGGTCGCGCCGCGCATCGCTGTGGTCGCGATAGCCGTCGGTGTCGAAGCGCGAGGCGTCGAGCACGAAGCCGATGCCGCCGGTTTCGCCTTCGGCGCCCAGCCGGTAGCGGCGTGTGCCCCATGAACCGGCGGTGAGGCCGCCGGTGACGCGCGGTTCGCCGGCGCCATCGCGCGAGAACAACTGGATCACGCCGCCGGCATGGTTGCCGTATACCGTGGAGAAAGGGCCGCGCAGCACTTCGATGCGCTCGGCGGTGTCGAGATTGAAGGTCGCCGCCTGGCCCTGGCCGTCGGGGTTGCTCGCCGGAATACCGTCGGTGATGAGCTTGACGCCGCGCACGCCGAAGGCCGAGCGTGCGCCGAAGCCGCGGATGGAGATCTGCAGGTCTTGCGCATAGTTCTGGCGGTTCTGGATGACCAGGCCGGGCAGCCCGCCCAGCGCTTCGGACACGTTCACGCCAAGGTTGCCGGTTTGCACGCTGCGCATGTCGACCGAATCGATGGAATAGGGCAGGTCGAAGCTGTCCGCCTCGACCTGGCTACCGGTGATCACGACCGGGTTGAGCACTACCGCGGGCGGGGTTACGGGCGATGGGGAGGCGTCGGCCGTCCCGCCGCCCTGGGCGTGAACCATCGCACAGGCGAGCAGCGGCGGGGCCAGGTAAAACATGCGGGCAGACACGGAACGGCGCGGCGGGCGTTGTGGCATGTTGCGGTCTCTTTCCTGATGGTGGATCGATTGTGGCGCATGCCGGGCGCCCTTGGCATCGTCAGCGCATTTGAATGGGCCTAGCGAAAATCTTGAGGCGGGGCGTCTGGGTGGTGGCTGCCCCAGTGCGCGAACGCGCCGTGCTCGGCGAAGCACGCCAGGGCGCCGCGCAGCGCCCGCGTCATGGGCGGGTCGAAAGGGCTGTGGCCGGCGCCCGCCACCAGTTGCAGGCGGCTGCCGGTCAGCGCCTGGTGTACCGCCCAGGCGTTGACCGGCCGGCAGATGAAGTCCAGCCGGCCGTGCACGATGGCCGTCGGCAGGCCGGCCAGGGTGCGCGCGCAGTCGAGCAGCGCGGTTTCACCCAGGAAGCAGTGCTGGCGCAGGTAGGCGGCCTGCAGGCGGTATTTGTCGAGCAGGCGGTGTGCGTCGGCACTGCCCGGTGTCAACCGTGGCGCCGCAGGCGGCTCGCCGCCGGCGGCGGTGAGCGTGTCTTCCCACTGCATCCAGGCCGCCACCGCGCGCAGCGCAAGCGCTTCATCGGGGGCGGCGACCGTGTCGAACAGCCAGTCGCGGACCCGGACGCCGGCCGGCGCGTGGGCGGCGAGTCGGGACCAGGCGTCCGGGTGGAGCGCCGCGGCATCGCCGAGAAACCAGTCCAGATCGGCCTCCCCGGTCAGAAAGCTGCCGCGCAGAATGGCGCCCAGGCAGGACGGGCGGTGGGCGGCGCAGTAGGCCAGCGCCAGGCTTGCGCCCCAGGATCCGCCGAACACCAGCCATTGTGGTATGCCGAGATGGCGACGCAGGGCTTCGATGTCGGCGATCAGGTGGGCGGTGGTGTTGGCCGTGAGTTCCCCGCGCGGCTGGCTGCGACCGCAGCCACGCTGGTCGAACAGGATGCTGCGGAAGCGCTGCGGGTCGATCAGGCGGCGATGGGCCGGGCTGCAGCCGCTGCCCGGGCCGCCGTGCAGGAAGACCACCGGCAGGCCTTGCGGATTGCCGCATTGCTCGAAGTAGAGGCGGTGTCCGTCGCCGACCTCGAGCAGACCGTGGGCGTAGGGTTCGAGTGCGGGGTGGAGGGCGTCGTTCATGGGATCGTGGGTGTTGGCCAGGGGAAGTGCGTGTGCGCAAGCGCGCCCGAGGAATCGGGCCGAATCCGGGCGGTGGGCGACTGCGAGCACGGAATGACGATGATCATCCTGGATTCCTCGGTTGAGCGCTCATTGTGTGTCTGGATAGTGCATTAATGCACACATCCCGAAATCGCGCGCTGCGATTGTGCGGGCAGCGATGCGCCGATCTCATGAAAATCGCTAGGCCTGTTTCACGGTCGTCGCGATGTGGTTGGGGATGGCCCGGCGCATCATGCTCTGGCGCGGTGCGTCCGGGTATCCGAACGGCTGCGCGACCCCAGAAATCCGACAGGAGACAGCCATGAAATGGGAAACCCCGGCAGCATGCGATTTTCGCTTTGGTTTCGAAATCACCATGTACATCGCCAACCGGTGATGTGAGTCCCCGGGGCGGCCATGGCCGCCCCTGTTCATTGTTGCGAACGTGGGGGAGACACGGTGCGCATTCATGTACTGGGCGCCGCCGCGGGCGGCGGTTTTCCGCAGTGGAACTGCAACTGCCGGAACTGTGACGGCGTGCGCAAGGGGCGTGTGCGGGCACGGGCGCGGACCCAATCCTCGATCGCGGTGAGCGGCACGGTGGGGGAAGCGGAGGCGGGGCAGGCGAGCGATGAGGGCGCGGCCTGGGTCCTGTTCAATACCTCGCCCGATATTCTGGCGCAGCTGCATGCGTTTCCGCAGGCGCAACCGGCGCGTACGCTGCGCGATACGGCGATTGCCGCCATCGTCTTGATCGACGCGCAAATCGATCACACCACCGGTTTGTTCATGTTGCGCGAGCATCGCGCGCGCTGGCCGCTGTGGTGTACGCCCGAGGTGCGTGGCGACCTGAGCGAGGGCAACCCCATCCTCAGAGTGCTGGAGCACTATGCCGGCGTGGACTGGCACGAAGTGCCGCTGAGCGGCGCGTTCCAGATTCCCGGGGTGGACGGGTTGCGTTTCGAGGCCGTGCCCCTGCGCAGCAATGCGCCGCCGTTTTCCCCGCACCGCGACCGTCCGCGCGCGGGCGACAACATCGGCGTGAGCCTGGTCGACGCGGCGTCCGGCAAGCGCGTGTTCTACGCCCCCGGCCTGGGTGAAATGGCCACCGACACCTGGCAGGCGATGCGTGCGGCCGACTGTGTGCTGGTCGACGGCACGATGTGGACCGACGACGAGATGATCCGCCTCGGGGCGTCCTCCAAGACCGCCCGTGCGATGGGGCACCTGCCCCAGTCGGGGCCCGGCGGCATGCTCGAGTGGCTGGACGAGTTGCCCGCCGGCACGCGCAAGATTCTCATCCACATCAACAACACCAATCCCATCCTCGATGAAGACAGCCCCGAGCGTGCCGAACTCGACGCGCGCGGCATCGAGGTCGCCTACGACGGCATGGAGATCGTACTGTGACCGCTTCTCAGCCTGCCTTGAGTGTGCCGACCGAGCATCTTGCCGCGGAGGCCGATGACGCCCGTCCGCCCTGGAGCCGGGCGGAGTTCGAAGCCTTGCTGCGCGACAAGGGCACGAGCTATCACATCCACCATCCGTTCCACGTGATGATGGCCGAAGGTCGGCTGACCCCGGCCCAGTTGCAGGGCTGGGTCGCCAACCGCTTCTACTACCAGATCGCCATCCCGGTGAAGGACGCGGCCATCATGGCCAACTGCCCCGACCGCGAGATCCGGCGCGAGTGGATACAGCGCATCCTCGACCATGACGGCCAGTTCGCGGGCGGCGGCGGCGAGGGCGGAGGGGGCGAGGGCGAGCCCGGTGGCATCGAAGCATGGATCCGCCTGGGCGAGGCGGTCGGCCTGAGTCGCGACGACGTGGTGTCACTGCGTCATGTGGTGCCTGCGACACGCTTCGCAGTCGACGCCTATATCAACTTCGCGCGCCAGCGGCCGTGGCAGGACGCGGTGGCATCCAGCCTCACCGAGTTGTTCGCGCCCCATATCCACCAGCAGCGCATCGACACCTGGCCGACCCACTACCCTTGGGTGGATGTCGAAGGTCTGCGCTACTTCCGCAACCGCCTCACTCAGGCGCGCCGCGACGTCGCCCATGGGTTGCGCTTCACGCTGGATTACTTCAGCCGCAGCCGCGCGCTGCAGGAGCGTGCGCTGGAGATCCTGCAGTTCAAGCTCGACGTGCTGTGGGCCCTGGCCGACGCGATCATGCTCAGCCAGTGCGAGATCGAGATCAAGGGAGCGAAAGCATGAGCCAGACTGCATTGTCGCCGGATGGCGCGATCGCCGATGCCCCACGCCTGTCTCCCCGCTTCCGCCTGCAATGGGAAGAAGCACAGCAGGCGTGGGTGCTGCTCTACCCGGAAGGCATGGTGCGGCTCAACCTCAGCGCGGCGGAGATTCTGCGGCGTTGCGACGGCACGCGCGACTTGGCGTGCCTCGTCGCCGAACTCGAGCAGGCGTTTGATGCGACCGGGCTGGCGCCGGAGATCGAGCGCTTTCTCGAGATGGCGCGCCAGCAAGGGTGGGTGGCGCGATGAACGGCGTTGTCGGCAATGCGCTGGGGGCCGCCGCGCCGGCCGTTGGTCCGCCCCTTTGGTTGCTGGCCGAACTGACTTATCGCTGCCCGCTGCACTGCGTGTTCTGCTACAACCCGGTGGACTTCGCCGCCACCACCGCTGCCGCCGAACTCGACACGGCGGGCTGGTTGAGGGTGCTGGCTGAGGCGCGGGCCGCGGGCAGCGTGCAGTGCGGCTTCTCGGGCGGCGAGCCACTGTTGCGCGACGACCTCGAAGAACTGGTGGCGGAAGCGCGGCGGCTGGGCTTCTACACCAATCTGCTGACGTCGGGGGTCGGGCTGAGCGAGGCGCGCGCGGCGGCGCTCAAGGCGGCTGGGCTGGACCACGTCCAGCTTTCCTTCCAGGACTCCACCCGCGAACTGAACGACTTCCTGTCGCATACCCGCACCTTCGACCTCAAGCAGCGCGTGGCGGGGGTGATCAAGGCCAACGGCTGGCCGATGGTGATGAACTGCGTGATCCACCGGCTCAACATCGACTACATCGGCGAGATCATCGACATGGCGGTGGCGCTGGGCGCCGAGTATCTGGAGCTCGCGAACAGCCAGTACTACTCCTGGGCCTTGCTCAATCGGGATCATTTGCTGCCCTCGCGTGCTCAGATCGAGCGCGCCGAGCGCATTACCGAGGCGCGGCGGGCGCGCTACGGTGATCGCATCCGCATCTTCTTCGTGGTGCCGGACTATCACGAGACGCGTCCCAAGAAATGCATGAACGGCTGGGGCAACGTGTTCCTCACCATCACCCCCGACGGCACCGCGCTGCCCTGCCATACCGCACGCATGTTGCCCGGGCTGGCCTTTCCCAATGTGCGCGATGCCGACGTGAGCACGATCTGGTACCACTCGGAAGGCTTTAACCGCTATCGCGGCACCGGCTGGATGCAGGAGCCCTGCCGCAGTTGTCCGGAGCGCGAGCAGGATCTCGGCGGGTGTCGCTGCCAGGCCTTCATGCTTGCTGGCGATGCGGCTGCGACCGATCCGGTCTGCGACAAGTCACCCCGCCATGCGGTGGTTGCCGACGCCGTGGCGCGTGCCGACCGACCGGAGGCGGAGCGGAAGGTGGAGGTGCCGCTGGTGTTCCGCACTCCGGAAGCATCGAAGCGCCATATTGCGGCGGCAGTGCCGGCGCAGGCGGGCGAAACAGCGGGGCACTGAAGCCACTGGAGGCAAGCGCTCCGGTCGATACGGCGGGGTGGCCGTGCCGGTGCGCTGTCGTCCGGCGGGCGGATGTTCCCGACCAGGCTTTCAGCCGGGGCCGTCCCCGCCGCTGCGGCGTGCCTGATTGAGCGGTACCACCCCGGGAATGTCGAAGCGCTTGCGTCCGGGCTCCATCTCGGCAAGCGGGGCACACGGTTTCAGGGTGGCCAGACTGCGGGCGGCCAGGTCGTGGTAGCAGCGGGTGCCGGCGATCTTCCATTCGCGTTCCTGGTCGCCAAGCGGGCGGAGGATGCGCGCGGGTGTGCCGGCGGCCAGCACGCCGGGCGGAATCTCGGTCTCGGCCTTGACGAAGGCGCAGGCGGCGATGATGCTGGATTCGCCGATCACCGCGCCGTCCATGATCACCGCGTTCATGCCGATCAGCGCGTTGCGCCCCACGCGGCAGCCGTGCAGCACCGCGCCATGGCCTACGTGGCCGTCGCGTTCGATCACCGTATCCATGCCGGGAAAGCCGTGCATCACGCAGGTGTCCTGAATGTTGCTGCCTTCCTCCAGCACGATGCGGCCGAAGTCGCCGCGCAGGGAAGCCAAAGGCGCGACGTAGCAGCGCGGGCCGACGATCACGTCGCCGATCAGGACGGCATCCGGATGAACGAAGGCGCTTGGGTCGATGACCGGCCGGACGCCGTCGATTTCGTAGCAAGGCATGGGTGTCTCCCGTGAGGTGGTGTGGCGACTGCCCCTGTTTGGGTGGGGCTTGCGCCTCGCGCGCGGAAGCCGGCGGCCCGGCGCGGTTGTCCTAGCCCGCATTTCTCACACCATCCCTGCTGCGGGTGCCGATGCACTCGCCGTGGCACGCCGTACTCCCTCGCGCCGCCTCGACGTAGTGTCAGCTACGCCTTCGGCGTCGATCGGTCCG
>JBKBMG010000014.1:48583-99337 GCA_046295975.1 Rhodocyclaceae bacterium | reverse complement strand
CTCGTTGCTGCATCGATGAATCTCGTTACGTTCGTCCATCGTCAACTGGTTGTAGTGTTTTCCCATGCGCACACCCTACCAAATTCAGGGTGTTGCACTTCATTCTGGAGCCCGCCCTTCCCTGCCATAACCCCGTCACCGGCCAAGCGCCGGTAGAATGACCGCGAATCACATGACGGCCAATCGCCGCACCTCGGCCAGCCGTACGCCGGCGCCCCCGGAGCCATTCCCACAACAAGGAGACAGTCGTGCCAGGTTTGCTTCCCGATGTCGATCCCGACGGACTTCTGGAGTATTCGGTGGTTTTCACCGACCGCTCGCTCAATCACATGTCGCAGGCTTTCCAGGGGGTGATGCGCGACATCTCCGCCATGCTCAAGCAGGTCTACCACGCGCAAGCCGTCGCGCTCGTCCCGGGCGGCGGCACCTATGCGATGGAAGCGGTGGCCCGCCAGTTCGCCACCCACCGCAAATGCCTGGTGATCCGAAACGGCTGGTTCAGCTTCCGCTGGACGCAGATCTTCGAAATGGGCGGCATCCCCTCCGAGGCCATCGTGCTCAAGGCGCGGCCGGTCGAGGATGGCCGTCAGCCCGCCTACGCACCGGCACCACTGGCCGAAGTGGTGGCGGCAATCCGCGAACACCGCCCGGAGGTGGTGTTCGCCCCGCATGTGGAGACCTCGTCGGGCATCATCCTGCCCGACGCCTACCTGCGCGCGGTGGGTGAGGCGGTACGCGAAATTGGCGGGCTGTTCGTGCTCGACTGCATTGCCTCCGGCACGGTGTGGGTGGACATGGAAGCCTGCGCGGTGGACGTGCTGATCAGCGCCCCGCAGAAGGGTTGGTCCGGGTCGCCGAGTTGCGGCTTGGTGATGCTCGGCGCGCGTGCCCGCGAACGCATCGACGCCACCACCAGCACCAGTTTCGCCTGCGATCTGCGCAAGTGGCTGCAGATCATGGAAGCTTACGAAAACGGCGGCTTTGCCTACCACGCCACGATGCCCACCGATGCGCTCGCGCGCCTGCGCGACGTGATGCGCGAGGCCGAGACGATCGGCTTCGACACCCTGCGCGAACGCCAGCAGACCCTCGGCCGCAAGGTCCGGGCGCTACTCGCCGCCAAAGGCATCAAGAGTGTCGCCGCCAACGGTTTCGAGGCCCCCGGCGTGGTGGTGAGCTATACCGACGATGACGGTGTGCAAAACGGCCGCAAGTTCCTCGACGCCGGCCTGCAGATTGCCGCCGGTGTGCCGCTGCAATGCGACGAAGGCGCCGATTTCAAGACCTTCCGCCTCGGTCTGTTCGGTCTCGACAAGCTGGCGGACATCGACCGCACGATCACCCATCTGGCCACGGCGCTCGACCGCGTGGGCTGATCGGGCACCCACCTGACCAGACAGCATGCCCGGGGCGGCCACGTCGGCCGCCCCGGCGCGGATTCAGGGTTCCACCCGCACCACGGTGCGCGAGTTGCCGCTCAGGTTGCGCCCGCTCACCAGGGCGTTCACCTGTAGTTCGAACACCAGTTCGACGTCATCGACCACGATCGGCGCGAAGAAGGTCGGCGTGGCCGAAGTCGGGTTGGCAAGCGTCACGGCGGGCCCGGCGACCTGGGTCCACACATAGGTCGGGTTCGTCACCGCCGACCCCGAATAGCTGGCCTGGCCGGTCAGCGACACCAGGTCGCCGCTCGCCACCGACTGGGCGTTGCCGGCGAACACCACCAGCTCGTCAACAAGGTCGCTGTCCTCGACGATCACCAGCACCTCGGCCGACACCTGCTCGGTCCGTCCGTCTATGCTGCCGCTGGCGGTCACGCGGAACTGGTACTCGCCGGCGCTGCGCGGCACGAACTGCAGCCGCGCGGACGTTGCACCGGCCAGCACCGCGTTCGGCCCGCCGGTCTGGGTCCATTGGTAGCTCAGACCGCTCACAGTCTTGTCCGAAAGGGCATTGGCGGTGATCGACACCAGCTGGTTGCTGACAAGCAGATTGCCGTCCGAATCGGTGGTCACCAGCGCCGGCACCTCGACGCGGAAATTGCCGGTATCGCGCGCAGGCGCGACCACCTTGAGCACGAAGGCGGCCGACGCCGAGCCCTTGGACTGGGCCTCGACCTGCACCGCAATCCGCCATGTCATCGGCTCGGCCGAGGCCGGCACGCTCAGTTCGGCACTGCAGCGGCCAATGCCATCCTTGTCCTTGATCGTCAGCGTCGCCGTCGCGCAATTGGCGTTGGCAATCGTAGGCAGGGCACCCTGCGTCGGCGTGCTCACCGCCTCAATGGTCCAGCGCATCGAGGTCAGCGGTTCGTCTATCGCCTTGGCGCTGGCGCTGAGGCCGATGCGCTGGCCGGGCTCCAGCGTGACTTCCTGGTTAGGCGTGATGCCCACCGTAACCTGTTGCTTGCGCCGCTCGAGCGCGCCGCCGCAGCCGGCCACCACGAGGCTGGCGAACAACAGCAGCAGAATGCAACGCTTGATCATCGATGTCGATCCTGTCGGATGGTGTGCCCGGGGCGGCACGCACGCGCCACCCCACCTGCTCACGATCATACACGCCGCATCCGCAGCCCAAGCGCGGATTAGGCCGGTAAAACCGGCCGACTTTGCCGTCCTGCGCCAAGACCGGGGGGTTCTTGCCGCGCCGCCGGCCTCGCGCGAACCCGTCGCCGGTCAGCCGAACTGGCCAACGCCAAAGCGGCTCAACGCGCTCGGCAACAAGCACTCCGGCCCCACTTCATCGAGGGTCGGCGTGCCCAGCAGGCCCAGCGTACGCTCGATCTCGGCGCGAAGAATGGCCAGCGCCCGCACCGCACCGGCCCGCCCCCCGGCCGCCAGCCCGTACAGCACGGCACGCCCGCACATGCCGGCGTCGGCGCCCAGAGCACGGGCCTTGACGACGTCGCTGCCGCGACGCAGACCGCTGTCGACAATCAGCGTCATCTCCGGGCCAACCGCACGGCGTATCTCGGCCAGCACTTCGATGGGCGCAACGCAGGTATCGAGTTGGCGGCCACCGTGGTTGGACAACACCAGTCCGTCTACCCCCAACGATTCGGCACGCCGCGCGTCGTCGACCGACAGCACGCCCTTGAGCATCAGCTGGCGCGGCCACATCTCGCGCAGCCAGCCGATGTCGCCCCAGGACAGCGAGGCGTCCATCTGGGCGGCGAGAAAGGTCGCGGCGTTGCGCGCACTGTCCTGCCCGGGCGGCAGAGCCATGCCGAGATTGCGGAACCGCGGCATGCCGTGGGGTACGAGCACGTCGAACACCCAGCGTGGATGGCAGGCGACATCAAGCAGATTGCGCAGGTTGAGCTGCATCGGCGCGCGGTAGTTGCGCCGGTCCCATTCGCGATTGCCGAACGCCGCCGTATCGGTGGTCAGCACGATGGCCTCGCAACCGGCCTGCTCGGCGCGCGCCACCACGCTCGCCAGGCACTCGCGATCCTTGAACGGGTAGAGCTGCATCCAGTGGCGCACGCCGGTCGCGGCGATGTCCTCCAGCGGAATCGTCGACACCATGCTCTGGCAGAACGGAATGCCGGCATCACGGGCCGCCTCGGCCAGCGCACGGTCACCGGCATGCGTGAGCAAGCCGTTGAAGCCGGTCGGCGCAATCACCAGCGGCATGGCCGACGCCTCGCCGAACAGCTCGCAGGCCGTGTCGCGCTGGGAAACGTCCACCAGGCTGCGCGGCACGAAGGTCAGATCGTCGTAGGCCTGGCGATTGCGCGCCAGGGTGATCTCGTCATCGGCCCCGCCTTCCAGGTATTCAAGGCAGAAACTGGGCAGGCGCCGCGCCGCCATGGCGCGCAATTCCATGATGCTCTCGGCGCGCTCGACCCGGCGCCCCTGGTACAAACGACGTTTCATCCGCGTGCGCAAAAAACCGCCATCATCCCAGCAAACGTACTGACGCGCGAGCGCCAGGCCGCTCAGGCGCGCAACCGCAGCGCCCCGGACGGCCCAGCTGCCGCTCACTCGCCCTGCCGCAAGCGGTCGGGCAAGGGCGTCAGGGGGCCCTCGAGCGGCCAGCGGTTGCGCCCTGCCTCCTGCGCCAGCGCAGCAATCCGCCGGGCATGGTCGGGATGGGTGGACAACCACTCCGGCGGGGCGTAGCGGTCCTCCGACAACGCCTGCTCGAACAGCGTGGCCGCGCCCGCCACATGGCCGTACAACGCATGGACCGCCCGCAGCGCGAACCGATCGGCGTCGCGCTCCTGCTCGCGGCTGAAGCTCAGCCCGGCTGTCACCCCGGCCTGCCCGACCAGGGCGCCGCCGATGTCGGCTTGCGACGAACCGGTCACCACCGCCAGCGCCAGCGAGGTCAGCACGCCCCGTCCGAGCGAGCGGATCACGTGGCGCTCGCGGATGTGCGCGATCTCGTGGGCAACGACCATCGCCAGTGCGTTCTCGCTGGGCATGGCGGCGAGCAGCCCGCGCGTGACGATCACATGCCCGCCCAGGGTTGCGTAGGCATTGATCTCCCGGCTGTCGGACAAATGCATGGTGATCGCCATGCCATCCGGCAGGGGATCGACCGCCACCAGACGGTCGGCCAACTCCTGCAGGTAGGCCCCAGCACGCCGCTCGTCGGCGCCGGCCTTGGCGTCGTCGAAATGCGCGGCAATTCCCGCCACCCAGCGCTGCTCGGTCTCGAACGGCACGAACGCCCCGACCACGTGGCCCAGCCAGCCGAACAGCATCACCAGCACGAACGCCACCGCGAACACCCCGCTGCCCAGCCACACGAACTCCTTCAGCGGATGTTCGGCGACGACGTTGATGCCTTCGGGAATGTCCGGATTGGCGTAGCGCGGATCACCGACCGGCGCGGGCTCCGGGCCGGCCGGCGGCGAATCAGTGCGTTTCTCCATGGACCTGCGGGCGCGGAATCAAAGCCGTGCCATAGACGAAGACTTCCACCGAGCCAATGGTCTTGGACGCCCCCTTGGAGATCGAGGTGGTCTCGAACTTGACGTTGAAGATGCTGTTTGCGCCCAGGCCGCGCGCCTGCTGCTTCATGCGCAGCACCGCCTCGCGCCGCGCACGGTCGAGCAGCGACTCGTAGCTGCCGAAGCGCCCACCCACCATCATGCGCAGACCGGCCACAAAGCGCTTGAAGTAATCCACCGACACCACCACTGAGCCGGACACCAGTTGCGACGCCGGCGCCGGATGAATCGGCGGCGGCAGGCGCTCGGCGAACACCAGCAGATTGGCGAACTGGCGTTCGCGCTCGATGATGGACCGGTAGTGACGCTTTTCCGCCACCCGGCCGATCACGAAACCCACCACCAGTGATACCAGTGCGACCAGAATCTCGAACAAGGGCATCATTGCAGCTTCTCCCGCGCGCGGCCCGTCACGGCGCGAAGGGGACGACCCTCCGGTCGCTGCGCGACCACCTCCCCGGGGAAGGATGAGCGCCGCTCGGGGCGGCCCGTCACGGCGCGAAGGGGACGACCCTCCGATCGCTGCGCGACCACCTCCCCGAGGAAGGATGAGCGCCGCTCGGGGCGGCCCGTCACGGCGCTCATTCCAACACCACCGCCGTGCCGTAGGCGAACAGCTCTGCCGCCCCCTGGGCTACCGACGAGGTCGAGAAGCGCACGTTCAACACCGCGTTCGCACCCACCGCCTGGGCCTGTACCAGCATGCGCTCGGTCGCCTCGCGCCGGGCGTCTTCCAGCAGTTCGGTATAGCCCTTGAGCTCGCCGCCGACGATGTTCTTCAGTCCGGCCATGAAATCACGGCCTATGTGCTTGGCCCGCACCGTGCTGCCCTGAACCAGGCCAAGGTGTTTGATGATCGTGCGCCCCGGCACGATTTCCATATTGCTGATCAGCATGTAGTCCCCACCATCCCCTGAAAGCCTCGCCCGCGGCCACGCCGCGGGAAAAGCGGAAAAAATGACGTGTCAGTATAATCCATTTCACCGGATTTTTCGCCGATGTCATGACGGACGATGCCACCACCCCGGCGCGACGAAATTGCCACGAAAAATGCGGGTAATATACGAAACCTACATTTCATCCACGTACCTACGGCATGAACGACCTGCGCGACCTCACCGCCCTGATCCGCTCGCATACCCCGATCATCGTGATCGAGACAATGGAGGAAGCGCGCGCGCTCAAGCTGCTCGAAGACCTTGCCCGCGAGCAGGACTTGCCGCTGTTCCGCTGGTCGGCCGCCAGCGGCCTGTCGCATCTCAACTTCCGCTACGGGGCCGGCGGGCGGCCCGGCTATGCGCTCGAACTGGCCGACGACTACCGTCCCGCCGCCGCCGCGCAGGAAAGTCGCAATCGCGACATCGAGGACACCGCCGCCATCCATTCCGCGCTCAAGTACATAGACCAGCGCGGCCAGAAGGGACTGTACGTGCTGCACGACGTCCACCCCTACTTCGACGACCCGGTGGTGCTGCGGCTGCTGCGCGAGATCGCGCTGGACCACGCGGTCGACGGCCGCACCCTGGTGCTGGTCGGCCCCAAGCTCGACCTGCCGCCCAAGCTCGCCCGCCACTCCGCACAGATGCAGTTGTCGCTGCCCGACGAGGCGCGCATCCGGGCGCTGCTCAAGCAGGAAATCGAGCTCTACGAACGCAACCACCGCCCGGTCAGACGCACCCCGGCCATGGAAGACGCCCTGGTGCGTTACGCCATGGGTTTGTGCGAGGAAGACGTGCGCCAGTTGATGCGCCAGGTCATCCGCAACGACGGCGCGCTTACCCGCGACGACCTGCAGCGCGCCGCCAGCTACAAGCAGAAGACCATGCCCGGCCTCACCCTGGAAGCCGCGCTAGACGGCGCAGGGTCGATCGGCGGCCTTACCCGGCTGCGGCGCTGGCTCGCCCAGCGCAAGCCGATCTTCCTCGGCGAAGTCAGCCGCCCGGGCCTGCCCGCACCGAAAGGCGTGCTCATCACCGGCGTGCAGGGCACCGGCAAGAGCCTCGCCGCCAAGGCCACCGCCGCAGACTGGGGGCTGCCGCTGCTGCGCCTGGACATCGCCTCGCTCTACGACAAGTTTCATGGCGAGACCGAACGCAAGCTGCGCGAAGCGCTGGCCGCGGCGGAGGGCATGCAGCCAGTGGTGATGTGGATAGACGAGATCGAGAAGGGCTTGTCCGCCGATGGCAACGACGGCGGCGTGTCACGCCGCGTGCTCGGCACCCTGCTTACCTGGATGGCCGAGCGCAGCGCGCGCATCTTCATCGTCGCCACGGCCAACGAAGTCCAACTGCTGCCGCCCGAGCTGATCCGCAAAGGCCGCTTCGACGAGCTGTTCTTCGTCGACCTGCCCGATGCGCCGGCGCGCGAGACCATCTTCCGCATCCACCTCACCCGCCATCAACTCGACCTCGCCACCTTCGACCTGCGCGCTCTGGCATTGCGCAGCGAAGGCATGTCGGGCGCCGAAATCGAACAGGCGGTGGTCTCCACCCTCTACGAGGCGCTGCCCGACAATCGCAGCCCGGACATGGCCATGCTGCTCGCCGAGATCGGACGCAGTCGTCCACTGTCGGTGATCATGGCCGAAAAGGTCGGTGCGCTGCGCAACTGGGCCGCCGAGCGCTGCGTGATGGCGGACTGACGCGCCCACCGATCCCGACACCACACACCATGCACCGAATCGTCTTCCTCGATCGCGAATCCCTCGCGCCGGCCGTACGCGTACGCAAGCCTGGCTTCGACCACGAGTTCGTCGAATACCCCCATACCGCGCCAGACGAAGTCGTGGCGCGACTGACGGGCGCGAGCATCGCGGTCACCAACAAGGTCCGGCTCGAGGCCGGCACAATCGCGCAACTGCCCGAGCTGAAGCTGATCGCGGTGGCCGCGACCGGAACGGATGGCGTGGACAAGGCCGCCTGCGCAGCGCGGGGCATCGCGGCGTGCAACATCCGCGGCTACGCGGTGGACACCGTACCGGAACACGTCTTCGCCCTCATGCTGGCGCTGCAGCGCAACCTCGTGGCCTACCGCGACGACGTCATCGCCGGAGCATGGCAGCAGTCCCGCCAGTTCTGCTTCTTCAACCACCCGGTGCGCGACCTCGCGGGCCGCCGCCTGGGGATCATCGGGCGCGGCGTGCTCGGCGAGCGGGTGGCAGAACTGGGGCGGGCCTTTCGCATGGAGCCGGTATTCGCCGCGCGCAAGCACGGCGCAGCCGGCCCCGGCTATACCCCCTGGGACGAAGTGCTCGCCACCAGCGACGTGATCAGCCTGCACTGTCCCCTCAGCGACGAAACCCGCGGCCTGATTGCGCTACCGGAGTTCCGCGCAATGGCGCGCAAGCCCCTGCTGATCAACACCGCCCGCGGCGGCCTGGTGGACGAACACGCCTTGGTGCGCGCCCTGGACGAGGGCCTGATCAGCGGTGCCGGCTTCGACGTCACCGACGGCGAACCCCCGCCCGCGGACCACCCGCTGATGCGGATCGCCTCCCGTCACAACTTCATCCTTACCCCACACGTCGCCTGGGCCTCGCACGAAGCCCAACAAGCGCTCGCCGACCAGCTCATCGACAACATCGAGCACTTCGTCGCCGGCCGGCCGCGCACCCTGGTGGAGCCGGCTCCCCCGCCTCCACCGCCGGACCCCCCAAACTGATGCACGGGGTGCGGGGCTCCGCCACGACACCGCGGCGCGGCCACTCGCCTGCGCCGTGGCCGCAAGGCCTGGTTCAGGGCGTGCCGGCGCCCGCCTGGAAGAAGCCCAGCGTCGCCAGCATGCACAGCGGCGGCAGATACTCCAGGTGATAACGGGCGTAATAGGCCGCAATGGCTTCGGGGTGGGTGGGGACCGCGCCATTTTCGCCGAACACCTGGCGCACCATCGGATCAACGTCGAGCGCGCCGACGTGGCTGAAGCCCCGCTCGGCAAGGCCCTGGACGTAGGGCAGGCTGTGCAGCGCTGAAGGCACCATCGGATCCTCCAGGCCGTAGCAGACCAGCGCCGGCACCGCCGGCACCCAATCCATGAAGCTGTTCTGCGCGGCCGCGCCTACCAACGGATGGTTGACGTCGGACTGCACCGCCTCGAGGAAGGCCGGCTGCATCAGTGCCACCATGTTCTCGCGCGGATCGGCGGAGGCGGGCAGCTTGCCCGAGCCGAACACGCTGGCCAGATCATCCGCAGGCAGCAGACTCTCGATGACCTCGGCGTAAGGGCTGCGGAAGGCCTCCGCCGGATTCGCGTAGATGTTGCCATAGACGCGCTGGTAGCCGGTGAGCAGCAGGGTGGCGAACACTTCGTAGCTCTGCACCGCCTCGGGATTGCGCACCGCCGCGACCAGATCGATGGGCGCAGCCATGTAGGACGCGGCCACAACCTGGAACTCACCCCCGGGCAAGGCCTCGATCGCCCGTTGGGCCGACGCCACCGAATGTCCGCCCTGGGAATAGCCGGCCAGCAGCACCTGGCCGGACAGCGCAACGCCCAGGTCGCCGGCCACGCTGCGCGCCGCACGCAACGAATCGAGCACGCTGGTGCCCTGGGAGGCGACGTGAAGATAGGGGTGGAAACCATGCTCGGAACGGGCATGACCGAGCATGTCGGACGCCACCACCGCGTAGCCGCGTGCAGCGAACACCGCGGCGAGCAGCAGGGTTTCGGGCGACTCGGGGCTGGCCAGGGTCACGTTGCGCCGCGGCTCGGTGCCGCGACCATAGCCGAGCAGCGGCCGCGGCCCGGCGCAGGCCGGATCGGCGCCACTGGGCAGCAACACCACACCGGAGGCATTGCTCAGGGTGCCGTCGGTACCCGGGGTGTGGTAGTCGATGGCGACCACTCGCACGTCGCACGGCGCCGGCCCGACACCGGCCTGCTCGCCGTAGGTGCCGATCAACTGGTTGAGCGTGGCCGCATCGAGGGTGGCGACCAAGGTCGGGGCCGCCCGCAGCGAACCCGGCTGCAGCGGCGCCGCAGGCGGTTCGACCGACCCTCCGCTGCCGCCACCACAGGCCGTGAGCACGGCCGCTATCGCGCCCAGGAGCATTGTTTGCGCTTTCATCATATACCTTCGTGCTGGCGAAAAATGCAAACTATATGCCTTGGTGTTCATCGCCGTCGACCCCTGGCGATCACCAGCCGACGAACGGCAAAGCCGCCCCACGGCTTGCCGGCACCACAACGGGACGGACGACACCGATCGCCCTGCTCGTCAAACGCCCACATGAGCGCACGCCTTCAGGCGGACATCCGCTGGCTCGGTACGACCGCGCAGAAATCGCCGGGTCCGTGCTGCCGCCGCGCGATACCCGGAAGTGGTGGGCGGGAACGCTTGACCCGGCATCCGGTCGCAGCGCTTACCGGCACAACACGTGTCGCCGCCGCGCGCGGCGATGACGAAATCCCCCGACCAACAGCCCTGCGGCGGCGCTCCGGCGTCGGTCCGTCGCCGCACCAGGAGCCCCTCATGACCCCACTCGCCCGCAACCGCCGCCGTCTCGTCACCGTTCTGGGCCTGTCGCCACTGGCCGCCGGGTTGTCGTCGGCGTTTGCCGCCGGTCACTGCGGCCCGACCGGCGCAGCCACCGCCGGGCCCTTCTATGTGCGCAACACCGACTTGCTCGCCAACATCAACCCGCGCCGCGCACCGGGGACGCCGATGCGGGTGGAAGGCACGGTATTCGGGGGGGCTGACGGCCGCCAGCCACTGGCGGGGGCGGTGGTGGAGATCTGGCACTGCGACGACCACGGCGACTACCACCCCAACGGCAGTGGCGACGTATCGCGCTACGATCCGCAACAGATCAATCTGCGTGGCATGAGTCTCACCAACGTCGAGGGGCACTACCACTTCGACAGCATCGTGCCCGGCCACTACGGCAACCGCCGCCGCCACATCCACTGGCGCATCGTCGCCGACGGCCACCAACCGCTGGTCACCCAGTCCTACTGGGCGGATGAGCGCGGCAGCGCGCGCGAGCGGCGTGACGGCGTGGACCGCGACCCGGAAGACTGTCGCTGGGTGCGCTTCGAAGCGGATGGCAGCGGGGTGCACCTGGGGCGTTTCGACATCGTCCTCACCCCCCTGGCTTGACGCGCCCGCCGTCGCGCGCCTGGAAGCGCAGGCAAGGCATGCCCGAGGCCGCCTCGACCACCCGACAGGGCAGTTGTCGACTGCGGAAGGCCATGAAACGGCAGCCGTAGGGCATGGCCGGTTCGTGGGTGATGTAGAAACCGGCGCAACGATTGCAGTCGGGCGCCTGGCGCCGACCGGATGGCGTATTCACCGCAATTCACCACGCAGACCAGCCACCTGAACCTGCAAGCCTTCGGGCGTGACGGCCTCGGGCGCAAGTGCCGCGGCCGCCACGACTTCCACACGGTTGAACGCGCCACGGCGGAACGGCCGCGTCATCGCCGGACCGCCCTTGCGACTGAAGAAGCTGCCCCACAGCCCGCGCAAGGCCATCGGCACCACCGGGACCGGCGTGCGCGCAAGGATGCGGGCGATGCCAGGGCGGAAAGGGTAGAGATCGCCGGTGTCGGTAATCCGCCCTTCGGGGAAGATGCCCACCAGTTCGCCCGCCTCCAGTGCCTTGGCCACTTCCTCGAAGGCGCGCTCCATCATCGCTGGATCTTCCTTCGCCGATGCGATCGGAATCGCCCGACTGGTGCGGAAGGCGAAGGAAAGCACCGGCCAGCGGAAGATGCGGTGGTCCATGACGAAGCGAATCGGCCGGCGGCATGCGGCCATGATGATGAGGGCGTCGACAAAGCTCACGTGGTTGGCCACGATCAGCGCCGGACCGCGCTCGGGCACGTGTTCCATGCCTTCCACCCGCAGGCGATAGACGGTGTGCACCAGCATCCACACGATGAAGCGCAGCAGGAATTCCGGCACCAGGGTAAAGATGAACACCGCCACCGCGACGTTGAGCAGGCCGGTCACCAGGAACAGCTGCGGCACGCTCAGCCCGGCGGCCAGCAGGCCGGCACCCATGCCGGCGGCCACCACCATGAACAAGGCATTGAGGATGTTGTTGCCGGCGATGATGCGTGAGCGGTGGGAAGGCTCGGAACGGCTCTGGATCAGCGCGTACAGCGGCACGATGAAGAAGCCGCCGAACACCCCGATCATCACCAGATCGAACAGCACCCGCCAGGTGCCCGGGCGCGCCAGCATCTCGGACACCGGCAGGCCGCTGCCATAGGCGCCCAGCGCCGGGCTGGCCCACCACAGGTCGAGTGCGAACAGCGACAGGCCGATCGCGCCAAACGGTACCAGGCCGAGTTCCACCTTGCCCGCCGACATCTTCTCGCAGCCGAGTGAGCCCACCCCGATGCCCACCGAGAACATCGCCAGCAGCAGCGTCACCGCGCGTTCGTCGCCACCCAGGTACTCGGCGGCAAAAGCCGGAAACTGCGACAGGAACAGCGCACCGTAGAACCAGAACCACGACACCCCGAGGATGGACAGAAACACGGTGCGATTGCGGCGGGTGAACTGCACCATGTGCCAGGTCTGGGTGATCGGGTTCCAGTTCACCCGCAAACCGGGGTCGGCCGCCGCCGCCTGTGGAATGCCGCGACTGGCGAAATACCCCGCCACCGCCACCGCGATCACCCCGGCCGACACCCAGGTCGCCCCGCTGGGCACCGCGATCAACAGTCCACCGACGATGGTGCCCACCAGGATCGCAACAAAGGTGCCGGCCTCCACCAGCGCGTTGCCGCCGACCAGTTCCTCCTCGCGCAACTGCTGGGGAATGATCGCGTACTTCACCGGGCCGAAGATCGCCGACTGGGTACCCATCAGGAACAGCACCGCCAGCATCATGGACAGCGACATCAGCGCGAAGCCGACCGCCGCCAGCACCATGATGGCGATCTCCAACAGCTTGGTGAAGCGGATCAGCCGGCTCTTCTCGTACTTGTCGGCTAGCTGGCCCGAGGTCGCCGAAAACAGGAAGAAGGGCAGGATGAACACGCCGGCGGCGAGATTCACCAGCACGCCCGGCGACAGCGTGGTGAGCTGCGCCGCCTGGAAGGTGATCAGCACCACCAGCGCGTTCTTGTAGAAATTGTCGTTGAACGCGCCCAGGAACTGCGTGATGAAGAAGGGCAGGAAGCGGCGTTCTTCGAGCAGCTTGAATTGGGAACTCATGTCGGGGTCCGGTCGAAAAAGCGCCGCGTCTCGAACACCGCCGGCGCAAAGCGGCTGCCGCGGCTGGAAAGATGGCGCTTGAGCACGAAGGTGAAGAGTAGCGGATTATGGTTTCGGATGGCGTCCAGCACCGCCACCGCATCGCCCGCCAGCATGCCGGCGCGGGCGAAGGCAGCGGGCGATATCAGCGGCACGATGCCGGGCAGGGGATAGTCGGTGCCGAACAACAGGCGGGGATGCCAGTCCTCGCGCTCGAGCAGGGTGCGCAACACCGCCAGGTCGCGATTGCGCAGGATGGTCGCGGAGATGTCGCCGGCAAGCAGACCCTCGTAGCGCGCCTCACCCATCATCCGCGCGAACAACTCGAAGCTCGGCACGCGCGGGCCGTGCGCGCCGCGGTCGGTGTCCACGTCCTCGCCATGGCTCGCACAATGCGCCATCACCACGCGCACACCATGATCCAGTGCGCGCCTCAGGCGCAACGGGTTGCCCCATTCCGGCCGTCCCACGCCGGCCACCGCCTGCTCCTCGCCGACATGGGTGATGAGCGGCAGGTCCAGCCGCGCCAGCGCCCGATAATAGGCATCATGCGCCGCATCGGCGGGGTCCATGCCCATGGCCGGCGGCAACCATTTCACCGCCCGCGCGCCACCGGCTGCCGCCTGCTCCAGCGCGTACACCGCGTCGCGACGCGCCGGATGCACCGAGCACACCCATTCGAACCATTGCGGCGCGGCCGCGGCGACTTCCCGCGCATAGTCATCGGGTACGTGGAAGGCCGAACGGTCGGGCCGCGGCGTGCCGTCCGCGTCGTGGGCCCGGTCGAAGGCGAACAACATCAGCTTGAAGCCCGGCTGCATGCCTTCCATGAGGTTGTGCAGGCGCTCCACATAGCTGTCGTCCACCCGCCCCGGCGCGTCGTGGGCACACCCGGCATTGAGGTAGAACAGGCGCTGGATGAACTGCAACGGATGCAGCGGGCTGAGCATGCTCGGCGACATCTCGATGCCACGGCCGGAATCGCCCGTGCCGGCAAGGTGAGCATGGCAGTCCCACACCTGCGCGGGGTCCACGCCGTCCCATGCGGCGCGCACCAGCGGGTGCTCGGCCAGTTCAGGCGGCAGCGCCGCCAGGCAGGGGTTGAACACCCGCGGCTGGGCGAGCACCGCCGCGATGCCGCCGGCTCCGGCGAGTGCGCCCAGCGCCAGCGAGCGCCGCAGCCAGCGGCGACGGCCGGGGGAAAAGCGCTTGTCGTTCATGTCCGGTCCGTTCATGCGGCCTCCGCCAGGTGTTTGAGCGTGACGTAGTCGGTCTTTCCGGTACCAAGCACCGGCAACGCGTCCACCACCACGATTCTGCGCGGGACCGCGAGTTCCGCCGTGCCGTGTGCCCGCGCGGCGGCCACCAGGGCCTCGCGCGACAGGCTAGCGTCGGTGGTGAACAGCAACAGGGCTTCGCCCTTGGCGGCATCGGCCTGCGCAACCACCGCATGGCGGGCCTCCGGCGAGGCACTCGCGGCGAGCTTTTCCGCCACCTCCAGGCTCACCATCTCACCGGCGATCTTGGCGAAACGCTTCACCCGGCCGACGATGCGCACGAAGCCGTCGGCATCCACCTCCACCACGTCGCCGGTTTCATACCAGCCTTCGCCCAGTTCCGAAGCAGGTGGCTGCAGCACGCCCGGCTGGTCGGCCTTGAGGTAGCCGCTCATCAGATTGGGGCCGCGTACGTGCAGCATGCCCTGGCGCCCGTCCCGGGTCTCGATGCCCGGCACCGCCACCAACCGCATCTCCAGCCCTGGCAGGGCTTGGCCGACCGTGCCGCGGCGATAGGCCATGGGGGTGTTGACCGCCATCACCGGCGCGGTTTCGGTGGCGCCGTAGCCTTCGAAGATGCGAATGCCGAACTTGTCGAACCACAGCTCGCGCACCGGCTCGGCGAGTTTCTCGGCCCCGGCGATCACATAGCGCAGGCGGTAGAAGTCGTAGGGATGGGCGTGCCTGGCGTAGTTGGCGAGAAAGGTGGAGGTGCCAAGCAGGACGGTGCAACCGCGATCGTAGGCCAGCTCCGGGATCACCCGGTAATGCAGTGGGCTGGGATAGAGGAAGACGTTGGCGCCGGCCAGCACCGGCAGCAGGCCGCCGGCGGTGAGGCCGAAGGAATGGAACAGCGGCAAGGCGTTGAGGATCTTGTCGTCCACCGAGAAATCCACCACCGCGCGGATCTGGGCGATGTTGGCGAGCAGGGCGCGATGGGACAGCACCACCCCCTTGGGTTTGCCCTCCGAGCCGGAGGTGAACAACACCACCGCGGCGTCCTCTGCGCGGCCGATGCGGGTGGCGACACGCGGGAAGGGCAGGGCCCACAGCATCAGCCACAGCTTGTCCAGCAGCCCCAGGCCGGCTCGCAGATCTTCCAGGTAGATCACTCGCAGGCCGCGCAAGGCGGCAAGCTTGTCACCCAGGCGGGCCTGTTCGATGAAGGCGCGCGAACTGAGCACGGTGCGAATGCAGGCTGCGTCGCAGGCCGCCTGCATGGCCTCGACACCGGCGGTGTAGTTGAGCATGGCCGGCACGCGGCGCTGCGCACTCAGCCCAAATACCAGCGCCAGCGTGGGCGCGAGGTTGGGCAGCAACACCCCGACGTGCTCGTCCTCCCCGGTTTCGCGTGCCACCAGCCGGCCCAGCGCGAGCGACATCTTGATCAGGTCGCGATAGGCGTACTCCTCCTGCTTGAGGTCTTCCACCAGCCGGCGCGAACGACCGTGGATGGCGGCGGCGTCGAGCAAGGCCTCGAACAAGGTCTGCTCGGGACGGCTGGCGAAAATCATCTCCTGCATCAGCCGGCGCATTGCCTCGCCGGCCTTGCGGCGGCGCTCGCGGGCGGTCGGCGCTTCGGGCATGACGATGCGGGTGGTCGGGCGGATGTGCAGGGTGATGCGCGGCAGCAGCCGGCGCGGGAATCGCCCTCCCACCCGCGAGAAATAAGTGCGGGCGGCACCGTCGATGCGCACCGGCAGCAAAGTGGCGGCGCTGCGCGCGGCGACGAAGGCGGGGCCGTCGTAGGTCTTCATCAGGCTGCCGGTGGTGGTGATGCGCCCCTCGGGGAAGATCACCACCGGCCGGCCGGACTCCACCAGCCGCAACACCTTCTTCATTGCCATCGGACTGGTTGGGTCCACCGTCACGTAGTCCACCAGCGACAGCACCAGGCGGAACAGCGGGTTGCGCAACACCACGGTATGCACCACGAACACCGGGTTGAGCGGCAGGAACAGGCCCAGCAGCAGGCCGTCGAGAAAGGACTCATGGTTGGCGATCACCAGCAGGCGCTCGGGCGCTGCCGGCATGCGGCCTTCGATGCGCACGCGGAACAATACCGCGGCGATCGCCTTGAGAACGCGCTTGATCATGAAACGGAACATAGGGGGCTCCGGGGATTCGGTTGAAATGAAACAGCTGGCGAAACAATGAGGCGGTGGCGGACGGATACGATCGTCACCTCAGCGACGCGGCGGCGCCCCGGGCGGCCACAGCGCATCGCTGCGCAACATGTCGCTGAATGCGGCCATCAGCCACGAACGCATTGCGATCACCAGGGTATAGGGCCGTCGCGCCGACGGTGGCAACTTCTGGTCGGCAACGTGCTGGTTGGCGAAGTCCTGACCGACCCGCGCCAGTCGCTCGCGAAAGCTGTCGGCCAGCCCGTGGCCGATCTGGCCATGCACCATCATCAGCATCTCGGAATCGCCGTCGAAGCTGCCGGAAAAATAGTCGTCCAGCACCTCGCTGCGGAAAAACGCCATCACCGGGCCATTGGGAAGCCAGCGAAAGCCCTTGGCGACGCGCAGGCGGTAGCGGTTGAGCGGGCGCAGCTCGATGATGCCCAGGCGGTCAAGACGCAGCAGGTATTTCACGCATTCGGCCGGCTCCAGATCGTAGGTGGCGACGATCTGCTCCATCGGCCACTGGCTCATGCAACACGTGGCCACCAGCAGCAGACGCTTGTCCGCCACTACCGCCTGCTCTTGTTCCAGCGTGAGCTCCACCAGCAACGGCTGGGCATCGGCGACACGCCGGGCGAGTTCGGCGAAATCCATGCCCAGGGCGCGGCAGATCTCGTCCACCCGCGACAGCGGCAGGTCGCCGCCGCGCGAGAACATGCGCTTGACGCTGGATTCGGCCATGCCCAGGCGCTCGGCGAGCATCGCGTAGGTCATGCGGGCGGCCTTGAGTTCGGACTTGAGTAGGGCGATCAGGTCGGCGGTGGTGCTCATGCAGGCATCTCGGAATGAAGTTGGACAGGGCAGGCAGCGATGGGAGCGAAGCCTACGCGCGGCACCCCGTGCTGACCAGCGAACGTCATATCGTATCGCTATTCGATACCTCGAGCGCCATTTCATTCAACCCGGCACCTTTCAGCTGTTCTTTTTGAACCCTTCCGCCCAACATGGCGCCGCGTTCAAACGCTGCCAGGAGTACCACATGGAATACCCGATGAAAGACGACCGCGACGCGATCCACACCCCCCGCCTTGCGCGACGCCGGGTTTGCTTCGCACTGCTCGCCACCCCCCTGACGACCGTGCTGACCGCAGCGCTGCTGCCGTCGCGCAGCGCCCACGCGCAGAACCGACGCACCAACGCCAGCACTGCATCCAGCCTGGCCTTGTCACTTCCGGTCGCGGTATCGGTTGCCGCGCCGGCGATGATTTTGGCGGCCGGCGCGACCCTGGTGGTGACCAGCGTGGAGGTCTCCGCCACCGGCATCGTCTGGGTACTGGAGCGCGGTGTCGACGGCGTCACCGCCTCGATCGCCTTCAGTGCCGAAACCATCTCCGTGTCGGCCATGACGGTGGGCACGGTGCTCAGCGTCACCGCGCTGTCAGCCGGCTGGATTCTGTCCGCCGCCGGCGAGGCCCTGTGCTTCGTGCCTAACGCCCTCGGCGAAACACTGCTTTACAACGAACGGATCACCTCATGAATACCGCCCGCAGCCTGTGCCGCGCCCTGGTGGTGGCGGCCTTCGCGGCAGTGGCCGCGTTCTCCTGTCCGGGCGGTTCGGCCTTTGCCGGCCAGCGTTGCGAACCGCGCCAACCCAGCGTCGACGAGCTCCGCCGCAACCTCGAGTTGGCCGCCGACACCGCCCGCCGCCTGGACGCAAGCGGTGCCGAGGTGGTGATGCTGGCGCGCGCCGGGCAGGACTTGTCCGCCTACGGACTGAGCTACTCGCACCTGGGCATCGCCTATCGCGACCACGCCGCGCTGGATGGACGCGGCGCCTGGCGGGTGGTGCACAAACTCAACCACTGCGGCAGCGACCGCGCCAGCGTCTACCGCCACGGCCTGGCCGAGTTCTTCAGCGACGGGCTGCATCGCTGGGAAGCGGGCATCGTGCTGTTGCCCGCCACGATTCAAGCCGCATCGCTCGCCGACGACCGTCTGCTCGCCCAGCTCCATGAGCCGCGCTACAACATGCTTGCCTACCCCTGGGCCAGCCACTACCAGCAAAGCAACCAATGGGCACTGGAAACCCTGGCGCTGTTGCTCGAACCCGGCGCCGACAGCCGCGAACGCGCCCAGGCCTGGCTGCGCCTGCGCGACTACCGCCCCACCACCCTGCGCATCCGCAGCCACCAGCGCCTGGGTGCCAACGTCGGCAGCGCCCACATCCGCTTCGACGACCATCCCTTCGACCGTCGCATGAGCGGCCGCATCGACACCATTACGGTGGACTCGATCTTCGACTGGTTGAAGCGCAGCGGTTTTGGCCGACCTGAGCACTCGTGAAGAAATCGTGGCAAGCGGCCACTCCTGAAGCGCCTCGGCCCACCCGCCCCGCCGACCACCCCGTGACCAGTGGCGGCGGCGCGACGGCGGCGAAGCACTGCATCACACGCCGGCGCACTGGCCTCTGGGCTACACTGGCCCGACCGCCGCTTGCATCGCCCGCCTCCGATGAACGATTCCGCCGCCAGTGCGCCGCCCCCCTCACCACCGCGCAAGCAGCTGGGCGCGGTGGGGGCGATTGCACTGGCGTGGTCGCTGTTCCAGCTCTGGGTCGCATCACCACTGCCGATCGAGACCGGCTTTCTCGTCATCGGTGAAACCCGCCTCCGTTCGCTTCACCTGGCCTTCGCGCTACTGCTCGCCTTCATGCTCTATCCGGCGCGCGCGGCGCGCGACGCCCAACCGGGTTGGACGGGCGTCGCCACCGGCGCGGTGGCAGCCGCCTGCGCCGGCTACCTGTTCCTTTTCTACCGCCACCTCGCCGCCCACCCGGGCGAACCCGGTGTCGCCGATCTCGCAGCGGCTGTTACCGGGCTAGTGCTGCTGCTGGAGGCCACCCGTCGCCTGCTCGGCCTGCCGATGGTGGTGCTGGTCCTGGCCCTGCTCGCGTACACCTTCCTCGGCCCCTACGCCCCCGATCTCATCGCCCACAAGGGCGCCACCCTGGGCAAGGCAATGAGCCACCTGTGGCTGTCCACCGGTGGGGTGTTCGGCGTCGCGCTGGGCGTGTCGGCCGGCTTCATCTTCCTGTTCGTACTCTTCGGCGCGCTGCTGGAACGAGCCGGCGGTGCCACCTGGCTGGTAAGGGCCGCGGTGTCGCTGGTGGGCCACATGCGCGGCGGGCCGGCCAAGGCCGCGGTGGGTGTGTCGGCGGCCACCGGGCTGGTATCCGGGTCGTCCATCACCAACGTCGTCACCACCGGGCCGATGACGATTCCGCTGATCAAGCGGGTCGGCTTTCCGGCGGAGAAGGCCGCCGCGGTGGAAGTGGCGTCGTCGGTCAATGGCCAGGTCATGCCACCGGTCATGGGCGCGGCGGCCTTTCTCATGGTCGAGTATGTCGGGATCGCCTACATCGAGGTCCTGCGCCACGCCCTGATCTCCGCCCTGATCTCCTACCTCGGCCTGCTCTACATCGTGCATCTGGAATCGGTGAAGGCCGGCCTGCGCGGGCTTCCGCGCATCCAGCCACGGCGCTGGCAACGCACGCTCATCCGTTTCATCGCGGGCTTTGCGATCAGCATGGCCATCATGGCCGCGGTATCGACGCTGACCGGCGGGCTGCGCCAATGGTTGCCATCCGGCGCGCTGGGCATCGTCGCCGCACTGCTGCTGCTCGCCTACCTGGCATTGCTGCGCGTGGCCGCACCGCATCAGCCTGATGCCGGCGACGCCGACGCCCCACTCACCCGCATCCCGCTGCCCGGCCCCACGCTCCGGTCCGGGCTGCATTTCCTGCTACCCATCGGCCTGCTGGTATGGAACCTGGTGGTCGAGCGGCTTTCGCCCACGCGCGCGGCATTCTGGGCCACCTTGCTGCTGATGCTCATGGTCGCCACGCAACGCCCGCTGCTGGTTTGGCTGCGCGGCGAGCACCAAGGGCAGCGGGGCGCCCTCGCCGCCGCCGCGCGCCAGGGGCTGGCCGAACTCGTCGACGGCCTGATCAGCGGCGCGCGCATGATGGTGGCAGTCGCCGTGGTCACCGCCACCGCCGGCATCGTGGTTGGCACCGTCACCCTCACCGGCATCGGCCTGGTCATGGCCGACGTGGTGGAACACCTCTCGGGCGGCAACGTGCTGATCATGTTGGTGCTGGTCGCCATGATCTGCCTGGTACTCGGCATGGGCCTGCCCACCACCGCCAACTACATCGTGGTCTCGTCGTTGATGGCGCCGGTCATCGTCACCGTTGGCGCACACAACGGCGTCCCCATCCCGCTCATCGCCGCCCACTTGTTCGTGTTCTACTTCGGCCTGCTCGCCGATGTGCTGCCGCCGATCGGCCTGGCCACCTACGCCGCCGCCAGCATCGCCGGCGCCAACCCGCTGCGTACCGGCGTCGTCGCCTTCCGCTACACCCTGCGCATGACACTGTTGCCCTTCATGTTCGTGCTCAACCCGCAACTGTTGCTGATCGGCGTACACGGCCCCGCCCACACCCTGCTCATCCTCACCAGCGCCACCCTCGCCGGCCTGGTCTTCATCGCCGTGAATCAGAACTGGCTGCTCACCCGCAACCGGCCTCACGAACGCCTGCTGCTGCTCATCGCCACCCTGGTGCTGCTCCATCCGGGCATGGTCATGAACCGTTTCGCCCCGGCCTATATCGATCTCAGCGGCCCGGCCGCCCTGGAAGCGGTACAACGCGCACCCGACGCCGCGCCGCTGCGCATGGTGCTGCAAGGCACCACCCTGGGCGGGCGCGACGTCACCCGCAGCGTGGTGCTGCCGCTGGGCGTTTCGCAGGCCGACCCGTTGCAACGCCTCGCCAGTCTGGGCATCACCGTCACCACCGCGTCCGACAGCATGCTGGTCACCGGCGTACGCTTCGGCAGCCACGCCGCCCGGCTGGGCTTCGAACCCGGTCTGCAAGTCACATCCGTACAGGTGCGCAGCAACCGCCCACGCGAGGAATGGATGTTCCTGCCAGCACTCGCCTTGATCGCCTGGGTAGCATGGCGCCAGAAACGCCGGGGCAACGACAAGGAGACGGGCGCGAGCGCAGGATGAGGTGACGTCGCGGAGCCCATACATCGAACGCCAAGAGGAACGCTACGCTTGAACTGGGAAACAGGTATCGTTGTGTCTCAGAACATCCTTGAACGCCATGCGAAACGACTTGTTGGCCAAGACACGCTCGCAAGCAATACATGGTAATTGAGTTTTGCTATGAACATTTTCCCCAGGGCTTTTAATAAGAAAACCGTAAAAACGATTCTTCTATATTTCTTGGCCTCCATCACCGTAAATGCATTTGCAGGTGACAAAACGACCATTGATGTAGAGCGCCACATTGGATTGTATGAGGTAGTCCGTTCGGCGTGCGACATGGCAGAAGGCGATCTTGATTTCTGCAAGCGCGTACTCTTTTTTGAGATCGTAAAAGGACAGTTCGTAGGCATTGATGATGATCAGATAGCCTATGTGTTTTGGAGCGGCGATCCGGAAATAGATCCTGAACTTCAGTACACATCTCATCTTATACGTGATGATGTATCGATCAGGATAGATGACCACAGGCTCGTGTTGAGTGAAGACAGTGAGGCGAAAGAGTACCTGGTTTTCATAGATGGCGCGTTATCCGAGTACCATTCCGAGTACAAGACGGGCGATAGAACGAATAGCCGAACTATTCGGTACACATTGAGACCCGTACGGCGCGGAAATCTACCACTTGTCCGCATGAACTATCCCGGAAAGTAGCACCGCATTCGGCGACGACCAGGAACCGGTCTCCAAAGTTCTCGGCGGGAAAGTCAAATCAAATATTTGGGGGCGGATTCCTTAGGAACGCATTTTCCACAAACCCCCTCGGCAGCCTGTTCGAAGATGAACTCGCAGCACTCCTCGCACTCGTAGGAAGTCAAGAATTCGACGCCCGGGGCAGCGAACGCGGTGAGCTCAGGAAGCGGATGATCCTGTACCGCTTGCGCAGCGGCGCGTGAGCACGTGCTTCCGATGGACCGTGCGGACCATGACATGGCCTGCCTGTCCGATCCCCGGCGCGCCACAACCCGTCTTCACCACAGGTTCCATTGTGTATCGTCATCGTCTGGTTCTGTCTCTCAGCCTCTTGCTGGCAATCATCATCGGGCAATCGCTGGCGACCTTCTGGGCGTTTGGCGCGGTCGCCACCAACCTGGAACGGACCCGGCTGGCCCAGCAGATGCTGACCGACATCGTGCATTTCCGGGCCGACGCGAAGCGGCTGAAGGTCTGGCTGGCGGAGTACATCATTGCCGACAAGCGCGACATCGAGCGCAGAAACCAGTTGTTCGAACGCATGTTCGAGCAGCTCGATCGCCTGGACCATGGATCCCGGGCGGTGGGGGACTTGCAGTTGGACCACCTGGCGCGCGACCTCGCGCTACAGCCCGAGCAGCATGTGGCCTTCCTGCGCACCAACCTCGAAAGCCTGCAACACGCTTTGCAGACGCGCGAGATCAACCGCCTCGAGAATGACGCGGAACGCTGGCAAACACTGATGACCTTGTTCGACAAGTTCGAGGGGACGGACTTGTCCGAGCTCGTGGCGAAGTCGGTCGAGGTTCAGAAGGCGCGCGCCGAGCAGGCGGAGCAGGCGGCGCGCACGACCTTGACGCAGGCCTACTGGCTGCTGGGGGGAATGGCCGCGGGCGGCGTGATTCTGTTCTGTCTGCTGAGCATGTCGCTGACGCGCCACTTCAACACGCCCTTGGGCCGCTTGCTGGAAGGGACGGACCGGCTCGCGCGGGGCGACTTCAGTCACAAGATTCCCGAAGCCGGTCCGGGTGAGTTTGCCAACCTCGCACGCAGCTTCAACCTGATGTCGGGGAACCTGCAGGCGGCCGACCTTCGTCAGCGCCAGTTGCAGGATGCCACCGAGGATAGGGTGCAGGAACGCACCGCGCAGCTGCAACAAGTGGTGAATCAACTGCACGATGCGGAAGCGCGTCAGCAGCGCTTTCTGGTGGACGTCTCCCACGAACTGCGGACGCCGACCACCATCGTCATGGGCGAGGCCGAACTCGCCTTGCGCGACGCAGCCGTCTCCGCCGCGCACGCGCAGAGTTTCCGCAAGATCGTCGAGTGCTGCAGCGTACTGACCTCGCGGATCGACGACTTGCTGATGTTGAGCAAAGGCCGTCACGCGCTGGTCGCGGTGAATCTCGAGGTTCGCGCGGCAGACGCGGTCCATGCCGACCTCGAGCGGCAGATCCGGACACAAGCCGGCCACCACGGTGTCGAACTGATCACCGATTCGATGACCTGGCTCACCCGCTCACATGAAACGGGGCTGCGCCTGCTGGTGGACTGCGAGAAGCTGCAACTGGTGTTCAGAATCATCACCGAGAACGCCTTGCAGTACCGAAACGGCACGGACGCGATCTGGCTTTCGTGCGAGATCGATCAGGACGAATTCCGCGTGACGCTCAGGGATTGCGGTATCGGACTGCGGGCAGAGGAAATCGACGCACTCTTCGATCGCCACTTCCGCGGCGCCGAGGCCGCCCGCATTCGGCCGGATGGCCTCGGCATCGGACTTTCGATCGCCCGCACACTGGTCGAAGCTCATGACGGAACCATTGCCATTGAGCACAACCGGCCGAACGGCGCCGCGGTGATCGTACGCCTGCCGCTGTTCGATCTGGAGAACGAGGCGTGAACGTACTCATCATCGAAGACGACAAGAAGTTGGGCGACTTCCTGCGCCGCGGGCTGAGCGCCGAGGGCTATGCGACCACCTTGCTGGAAAGCGGGGAGGAGGCGCTGTCGGTAATCCGCAAGCTCCAGCCCGATCTGATCATCCTCGACCGGATGTTGCCCGGTCACGACGGTTTGCAGATCTGCCGGGAGGTCCGCAGCCTCAAGCTGCCGAGCAAGATCCTGATCCTGTCGGCCCTGTCGGAGGTGGAGGAGCGGGTCCGCGGTCTGCGACTGGGGGCGGACGATTACCTTGGCAAGCCCTTCCATTTCGAGGAATTGCTCGCGCGGATCCAGGCCATAGGCAATCGGGACCACCGCCACGATGAAGGGGCGACCCTGCGGTACGCCGATCTCACGCTGAACCTGGACACCCTGGAGGTGCAGCGAGCGGGGAAGAAGGCCACGTTTACCGCCAAGGAGCTGAAGATCATCGAACTGCTGATGCGCAACCCGCATCGCGTGCTGAGCCGCGAACGCATCCTGAACAACGTGTGGGGTATGAGCGAAGACCCCCTCACCAATGTCGTCGACGTCTACATGGCACGCATCCGCCGCAAGATCGACGACGGCCACGAGGTCAAGCTCATCCGCACGCGGCGTGGTCTGGGCTATGTACTGATCGACGACAGCGCGGCCCAACAGCCGGATCGACCCTCGCCGGCTTGACCTTCGCCGGATCGACCCGTGCTGCCGGCCGCGCGCCTCATCAGGCTTACTTCGCGTAGGGCAGGGACGAGTGATGCAGCACGATGCGAACCTTGCCGTCATCGTCCTTTCTGAAGCCCCAGGTCTTGTCTACGGTGGTGACCTGGCCGCTGCCGTCGGTCAGCATCACGTGGCCCATGGTCAGCGCCATGTCGCCGTTGATGTACACCGCGGCATTCTTGAACTCGTACGTCTTCCAGCCCTTGAGCGCGAAACCGCTGTCGCCGTAGGTCGTGTCACCGCCGACGAAGTACGACAGCGCGCCGTCGCGGGTCACGCGGAAGGTGGTATCGCCGCTGGCCAGGGTGGGCTTGAACAGCACCGGGCCACGCGCATAGCCGTAGGCGGCGTCGAGCGTCGCCTCGGCAGTGGCGCGGGCGCGTTCCATGCCACCGGCGGCATAGTCGTCGCTGATCTGGATCAGGGCGGCACCCCACGCCTCCTGTGCGGCACGGACCTCATCTTCCGAAATGTTGTTGTTCTGAACCGGTGAGGCCAGGGCGTGCGTCGAAACGAAGCCGACGGCAAGGGCAATACCCAGGGACTTGATCATCTTGTTAAGCATTGGTCACTCCTGTGTTTGAGTTGCGAAATCCCGGATCCGGGCGTGTCCGGACCATGCAGAGTGTATGGCCCGGGAGGTGACGCACACACGCCGTACCGATGAACAGCGGATGACCTGAAGATGAACACAAGATGAAAGGCCGAGCGAACGAGCATGATCCTAGAAACCTCAGTTGGACGTGTCCGAGTGTGCGTCTGGGGCGTCGTCTGGCAAGGCGCGACGACGCGGCATGGTTGTTCCCTGCAAGGAGGCGCAACGCAGCCAGGCGGCGCACCAGGCGTGCAAGCGGGCCCGTAGCGGACTCACCCATTGGGTGACCGTAGTCGAAGCTGTGTAGCCCACGCTTTGTAAGGCACTCAAGATCATGGAGAGCGGGCAACTGAGGTTACTAGGATGATGCAGCCGCTCGATCCTCGGCCGGACGCGTCGGTCCGCTACCCACCCTCGGGGAAGCACCGATGGGGTACGCCACTGCGCTTGGGCCGGACCCGGTTCAGGACGACTGGATTCGATCTGCCTTGCCCTTGCGGGCGGTGTCGCGCACGGTCGCCTCAATCAGGCGTACCAGGGTGCTGGCGGGAGCGTCCATTTTTTTCACCGGCACGGCGGCAAATCCCAGGTTCATGCCCGGCTGACGGTTGGCCGGAGCGATCGAATACACTGACAGCGGCCGGAACACCACCCCCTCGGACAAGGCCTGGGCAGCCAGATGCACGTCGTCCAGCGGCTGGGCGAAGCGTACCGGCAGGTGTAGCCCGGTCATGCGGTCGGGCGTGGCGGTGAGGCCGCCCAGCCGGGAGTCGATGTAGGTCTTGAGGTAGTCGCGCCGTTCCTGATAGATGGAGCGCATGCGCCGGATGTGGGCAGTGAAGTGACCGGCCTCGATGAATTCGGCCAACGCCGCCTGTTCCAGCATCCGCCCCTCGCGGTAGAGCTCGGCGTTGCCGATGGTGAAAGCCGCCACCAAGTCTTCCGGCACCACGATGTAGGCCAGGCGCAGTCCGGGGTACATGACCTTGCTGAAGGTGCCGATATACACCACGCGCTGCGCGGTCGACAGGCCGAACAACGACGCCACCGGCCGCGAATAGCTGCAGATCTCGTTGTCGTAGTCGTCCTCGACGATCCAGATGCGGTTCTTCTCGGCATATTCCAGCAGCCTGATCCGGCGCTCCAGCGGCATCTGCGCACCGGTGGGGTACTGGCTGGAGGGCGAGACGAAGATCATCCGCGGCGGCGGCCCGTTCCAGTCCGCCTCGGTGGGCGCGAGCCCGTCGCCGTCCACGCGGATCGGCACCACTTCCAGGTCGGCGGCATCCAGCACGTTGCGTGCCCCCCAGTAGCCGGGGTCCTCCATCCAGACGCCGTCGCCGGCATCGCCGAGCATACGGGTGCACAAGTCCAGCGCCTGGTGCGAGCCGTTGAGAATGAGGATTTGCTGCGGCGCACACGACATCATGCGCGTGACCCGCAGGTAGTCCGCCAGCGCCGCCTTGAGCGGGCCGTAGCCGCCGTAACCGTACTGCGCGAGATGGCGCTGCTCGAAGCGCATGTGCTTGGCCAACAGCCGTCGCCAGGTAGGAAAGGGGAAATGCTGCACGTCCGGAAAGCCGGGCATGAAGGCGCCGGTCTGCACCCGGCTGGACAAGGCATTGGCGGCGATGCGGTTGCCGCGCCGCGACAGGCCCTCGCTGCGCGCACCCACCATGCGGTTGGGGCGCGGCTGACGCTTGGCACTATGCACCTTGTCCGACACGAAGGTACCGGAACCGACACGGCTTTCCAGATAGCCCTCGGCCAGCAACTGGTCGTAGGCGCGTACCACGGTGTTGCGTCCGAGGCTCAGTTCGACTGCCAACACCCGGGTGGGCGGCAACGCAGTGCCGGGTTCCAGGCGCTGTTCGAGAATGGCCTGGCGCACGCACAAGTACAGACGTAAGCGCTGGCTGGTGCCATCTGCCTGGTTGCGAAAGGCGTGGACGATGACTTCGCGGGCAAGTTGGGCGGACATCGGTGGCTGATTTGCTGCGAACGCAAAAATTGGTCCCACAAACTTTAGCAAAATTGGTTCAGCTTTAGTCCGATTTAAAGCCTAGGATTTATTGCACTTCGTTGACACCCGCTGCGGTTTTGGTCAGCCCGATTGCCGGCGCCCGCAACCCACCCCTCCGGCGGATGCTTCGAGGACAGAACACCCACCCAGGAGACAGGGCATGGCAGCAATGCAGTCGGACGTTGCGCGCGAAGCGCACGTCACCTTCCGGCACGTGCAGAAGACCTATGACGGCGACACACTCATCGTCAAGGATCTCAATCTCGACATCCGCCGCGGCGAATTCCTGACCCTGCTGGGCCCATCCGGCTCGGGCAAGACCACCTGCCTGATGATGCTGGCGGGTTTCGAAGTACCCACCTCCGGCGAGATCCGCCTCAACGGCCAGGTGATCAACAAGCTGCCGCCGTACAAGCGCGACATCGGCATGGTGTTCCAGAACTACGCCCTGTTCCCGCACATGACGGTGCAGGAGAACCTGCGCTTTCCCCTCGCGGTACGCAAGCATCCGGCTGCCGAGATCGATGCCAAGGTCAAGCGCGCGCTCGGCATGGTGCAGTTGTCGGGCTTCGAGAACCGCTATCCGCAGCAACTCTCCGGCGGCCAGCAACAGCGTGTGGCGCTGGCCCGGGCGCTGGTGTTCGAGCCGCAACTGGTGCTCATGGACGAACCGCTGGGGGCGTTGGACAAGCAGCTGCGCGAACACATGCAGCTCGAGATCAAGCACATTCACCAGTCACTGGGTGTCACCTTCGTGTTCGTGACCCACGACCAGGGCGAAGCGCTGACCATGTCCGACCGCATCGCGGTGTTCAACCACGGCGTGATCCAGCAGATCGACACCCCGGCGGCACTGTACGAAAACCCTGCCAATGCCTTCGTCGCCAACTTCATCGGCGAGAACAACGCCCTGCCGGGCCGCGTCGCCGAACTGGCCAACGGCGTGTCCACCGTCGTACTCGACGACGGCAGCGCGCTGGCCGCCCGCGTCGGCGACGCCGGCGGGCCGGGCAGCGCGGCGGTGATCTCCATCCGCCCCGAACGAGTGCGCCTGGCACGACCCGACACACCACCGGCCAACCGCCTCAGCGCCCAGGTACTGGAGCAGATTTACCTTGGCGACCACGTGCGTCTGCGCATGCAGGTCGCCGGCTGCGACAACTTCACCATGAAGGCGCCGATTTCCAAGGTCGACCGCTTCCCCGGCGCGGGCGAGCGGGTCGATATCGAGTTGTCGCCCGACCACGTACTCGCACTTGCGCCACCCGAAGCCAGTTGAAACCGGCTGAGGCCAGGAGAGGCCAACCGAACCCGGCAGCCGACGCCGCTGCCACCGCAGGGAACCGAAGCGTTCCAGAACCAGGCCGGAGGGCTAGGCGCACACCACGCCCAGCCGGCGTTTTCTGGCATAGCAGCGGCACAGCATCACCGCTTTCATCGCTTTCATCGCTTGCAGCACGACTGTCCGCAAACCACCCGGAGGACCACCACACCATGAAGACCCGTCTCATCGCCACCCTGATCGCCGGCCTGGCCGCCGCCGGTTTCGCCCATGCCGACGTCACCGTGATCTCCTTCGGCGGCGCCACCCAGGCCGGCCAGGCCAAGGCCTATTACCAACCCTTCAGCGCCGAAACCGGCATCAAGGTCATCCCCGGCGAGTACAACGGCGAAATGGCCCGCATCACCGCCATGGTGCAGGCCGGCAACGTGACCTGGGACGTGGTGGAAGTCGAATCGCCCGAGCTGGTGCGCGGCTGCGAGGAAGGCCTGTTCGAAAAACTCGACTACGCCAAGATCGGCAACAAGGCCGACTTCGTGCCCGAAGCGGTGACCGAGTGCGGGATCGGCACCTTCGTCTGGTCAACGGTACTGGCCTATAACGGCGACCGCCTGACCGAAGCGCCCACCTCCTGGGCGGATTTCTGGAACGTCGAGAAATTCCCGGGAAAGCGCGGCCTGCGCAAAGGCGCCAAGTACACGCTGGAGTTCGCCTTGCTCGCCGACGGCGTGACACCGGACAAGATCTATGAAGTGCTCGAGACCGAAGAAGGCATCGCCCGCGCCTTTGCCAAGCTCGACGAGATCAAGGAACACATCCTGTGGTGGGAGGCCGGCGCCCAGCCGCCGCAACTGCTCGCCTCCGGCGACCTGGTGATGAGCTCGGTGTACAACGGCCGCATCGCCGCCGCCCGCAAGGAAGGCCGCAACCTGCAGATCGTGTGGAACGGCAGCATCTACGACTTCGACTACTGGGCCATCCCGAAAGGCTCGCCCAACCTGGACGATGCCTACAAGTTCATCGCCTACGCCAGCCAACCCGAACCCCAGGCCAAGATGGCGATCGAGGTGCCCTACGGGCCCACCCACCTGCAGGCGGTCGGTACGCTGGCGCCCGAGATCGCGGCGGAACTGCCCACTGCACCGCAGAACATGGAGGGCGCATTCGCCACCAATACCGAGTTCTGGGTGGACTTCGGTGAAGAGCTCGAACAGCGCTTCAACGCCTGGGCTTCGCGCTGAGCGCATTTCGGTAAGGCGGGCCGGGTCGCTCCAAGGGGGCTGCCCGGACCACGCCTTGCGACAACGGTGCCGCGGTTTTGATACACCGCAGCCGCGTTCCCCGGCATGACCGCCCAGTCCCCAGGAATCAATCACATGACCACCGCCAGCAACACCTTCGATGCCGCCGCGGGCAGTCCCAGCCCGCGACCGCTCAAGAAGCAGCTCCGCCGTGCCGAGCGCCGCAAGAACCTGCTCTTCATGGGCCTGATCCTGCCGCTTGCGGTGTTCGTGCTGACGACCTTCATCCTGCCTATCGCATCGCTGCTGGGGCGTAGCGTCGACAACCCCGAGGTTCACGACAACCTGCCCGACACCCTGGCCCTGCTCGACGACTGGTCGGGCGAGGGCCTGCCCGACGACGTGGTGTTCGAGGCGCTCGCCCGCGAACTGCTCGCCGCCCGCGGCAGCCCGGCAATCGCCGACATCGCCAAACGCCTCAACCGCGAACAGTCCGGCCTGCGCACGCTGATCATGCGCACCTCGCGCGGTCTGCCGCTGGCCGAAGGCACGAGCGCCCGCGATGGCCTGATCGCGCTCGACGCGCGCTGGGGCGAGGCCGACATATGGCGCACCATAGACCGCGCCGGCGGGCGCTTCACCAGCTTCTACCTGCTCGGCGCAGTGGATCGCACGCTGGGCGAAGGCGGCCAGGTGATGACGCTGCCGCCCGAAGAGGCGATCTACCTCGACGTGCTCGGCCGCACCTTCGCGATGAGCCTGGTCGTCACCGTCGCCTGCCTGCTGCTCGGCTTTCCGCTCGCCTACCTGATGGCGACACTGCCGCTGCGCCAGTCGAACATCCTCATGATCCTGGTACTGCTGCCGTTCTGGACCTCGGTGCTGGTGCGCGTCGCGGCCTGGATCGTGATCCTGCAGAACGAGGGGCTGGTGAACCAGTTCCTGCTGTGGTCCGGCCTCATCGACTCGCCACTGCGGCTGCTGTTCAACCGCTTCGGCGTCTACGTGGCGATGGTGCACATCCTGCTGCCCTTCATGGTGCTGCCGCTCTACTCGGTGATGAAGGGCATCTCGCCCGCCTACATGCGCGCCGCGCTGTCGCTCGGCTGCCGACCCTTCCGCAGCTTCTGGGCGGTGTACTTCCCGCTCACCCTGCCCGGCATCGGTGCCGGCTGTCTGCTGGTGTTCATCGTCTGCATGGGCTACTACATCACCCCCGCGCTGCTGGGCGGGCCGGGCGACCAGATGATCAGCTACTTCATTGCGTTCTACACCAACCAGGCGGTCAACTGGGGCATGGCCGCCGCCTTGTCGGCGGTGCTGCTGGCGGCCACGCTGGTGCTGTATGCGGTGTATTCGCGCTACCTCGGCGGCAATACCGCCACCAAGACCCGCTGAGGAGGCCACGGCCATGCTGCAACCCTACGCCACCCCCATCGAACGCCTGTGGTACTTCGGCCTGCGCGCCCTGGTGGCGCTGGTGCTGATGTTCCTGGTGCTGCCCATCCTGGTCATCATTCCGCTGTCGTTCAATGCGGACTCCTTCCTGATGTACCCGATGACCGGCTGGTCGCTGCGCTGGTACGAGGAAATATTCAGCAACCCGGCCTGGCAGCGCGCGATCACCAACAGCCTGATCATCTCGCCGCTGGCCACCCTGCTCGCGATGGTGCTCGGCACCCTCGCCGCCATCGGCCTGGTGCGCGCCAACTTCCGCGGCAAGGCACTGCTGGTGGCGGTGCTGATCTCGCCGATGGTGGTGCCGGTGGTCATCGTCGCGGTGGCCATGTACATCGCCTTTGCCCCGCTCGGGCTGACCGGCAGCTACACCGGGCTGGTACTCGCGCACGCGGTGCTGGGTGTGCCCTTCGTCGTCACCACCGTCACCGCCACGCTGCAGGGCTTCGACTTCAACCTGGTGCGGGCGGCGAGCAGTCTCGGCGCCAACCCGATCGTGACCTTCTTCAAGGTCACCCTGCCGCAGGTCGCGCCGGGGGTCATCTCGGGTGGCCTGTTCGCGTTCGCGATTTCCTTCGACGAAGTCGTGGTCACGCTGTTCCTCGCCAGCCCCGAGCAGGTCACGCTGCCGCGCCAGATGTTCTCCGGCATACGCGAGAACATCAGCCCGGCGATCGCGGCGGTGGCGACGATCCTGATCATTTTGTCTACGCTGATGCTATTGACCCTGGAGTGGCTGCGACGACGCAACGAACGGCTGCGCGGGGTCAAGCCGGCGTGATGAAGTACGTGTTGACCCGGCCAGGGCAGGGCGCGCTTCGCTGCGGGCGAACGGTATTGCCGCGCCTTGCCCGGTCAATGGGTATGGCTGTCGCGGCTGGCCGCCACGCACGCACACGCGACACAACCGGAACACCAACCAGAACACCCGGACACACCGGAACGACGGAGAACTGCAGATGACGTTGAAGCTCGACAACCCGGACCTTTTCCGCAGCCACTGCCTGATCAACGGCGAATGGACGAATGCCGACAGCGGCGCGACCCTGGAAATCCACAACCCCGCCACCGGCGACACCATCGGCACGGTGCCGAAAATGGGTGCGGCCGAGACCCGCCGCGCGATCGAAGCCGCCAACGCCGCTCTGCCCGCCTGGCGGGCGCTCACCGCCGGCGCGCGCGCCAAGGTGTTGCGCCGGTGGTTCGACCTGATCGTCGCCAACCAGGAAGACCTGGCGGTGCTGATGACCACCGAACAGGGCAAGCCGCTGACCGAAGCGCGCGGCGAAGTACTGTATGCCGCGTCCTTCGTCGAATGGTTTGCCGAGGAGGGCAAGCGCATCTACGGCGACACCATTCCCGGCCATCAGCCGGACAAGCGCATCGTCGTCACCAAGGAGCCGATCGGCGTGTGCGCCGCAATCACGCCGTGGAACTTCCCGCTGGCCATGATCACGCGCAAGGCCGGTCCGGCGCTCGCCGCCGGTTGCACCATGGTGCTCAAGCCCGCCAGCCAGACTCCATACTCGGCGCTGGCGCTCGCCGCGCTTGCCCAGCAGGCGGGGGTGCCGGCCGGGGTGTTCAGCGTGGTCACCGGTTCGGCCGGTGAGATCGGCGGCGAACTCACCGCCAACCCCATCGTGCGCAAGCTCACCTTCACCGGCTCCACCGAAATCGGCATCAAGCTCGCCGCGCAGTGCGCGCCCACACTCAAGAAGCTATCGCTGGAACTGGGCGGCAACGCCCCCTTCATCGTGTTCGACGACGCCGACCTGGACGCCGCAGTGGAAGGCGCGCTCGCCTCCAAGTACCGCAACACCGGCCAGACCTGCGTGTGCGCCAACCGCCTGCTGGTGCAGGACTCGGTCTATGACGCCTTCGCCGACAAACTCGCCGCGGCGGTCGCCAAGCTCAAGGTCGGCAACGGTCTGGAAGCCGGCACCAGCCAGGGCCCGCTGATCGACATGAACGCGGTGGAAAAGGTCGAGGAACACATCGCCGACGCCGTGGCCAAGGGTGCGCGCGTGGTCGCCGGCGGCAAGCGCCACGCCCTCGGTCGCAGCTTCTTCGAGCCCACCATCCTCGCCGACGTCACCCCGGCGATGCTGGTCGCACGCGAGGAGACCTTCGGCCCGGTCGCCCCCTTGTTCCGCTTCAAGGACGAGGCCGAAGCCATCCACATGGCCAACGACACCGAGTTCGGCCTGGCCGCCTATTTCTACGCCGGTGCCATGAACCGCGTGTGGCGCGTGTCCGAGGCGTTGGAATACGGCATCGTCGGCATCAACACCGGCATCATCTCGACCGAAGTCGCCCCCTTTGGCGGCATGAAGGCCTCCGGCCTGGGCCGCGAAGGGTCGAAGTACGGCATCGAGGACTACCTCGAAATCAAATACCTGTGCATGGGCGGCGTGCAGTGACGCACACCGGCCCGTCCTTCTCGTGGAGAACCGCATGAACGCCAACACCCAATCCAACCTCACCAACGCCGGCAACATGGCTAGACGCGCCGCAGCCCTGCCGCGCGGCGTCGGCCAGGCCCACCCGCTGTTCGCGGCACGTGCCAGGAACGCCGAGATCTGGGATATCGAAGGCAAGCGCTACATCGATTTCGTCGCCGGCATTGCGGTGGTGAACACCGGCCACTGCCATCCCAAGGTGGTCGCCGCCGCGCAGCGCCAGATCCCCGAGTTCAGCCACACCTGCTTCCAGGTTGTCGCCTACGACAGCTATGTGAGCCTGTGCGAACGCCTCAACGCGCTCGCCCCGGGCGACGCCCCCAAGAAGACCATGCTGATCAACACCGGCGCCGAAGCGGTGGAAAACGCGATCAAGATCGCCCGTGCCTTCACCGGCCGCCCGGGCGTGATCGCTTTCAACGGCGGTTTCCACGGCCGTACCCTGCTGGCGCTGGGCCTGACCGGCAAGATCGACCCCTACAAGCTCGGCGTCGGCCCTTTCCCGGGCGAGATCTTCCACGCCCCGTTCCCCAGCGAAGTGCATGGTATTGGCGTGGAGGACGCGCTGCACGGCATCGAACTGCTGTTCAAGAACGACATCGAGCCCAAGCGCGTGGCCGCCTTCATCGTCGAACCCGTGCAGGGCGAGGGCGGCTACTACCCGGCGCCGGCCGAGTTCCTGAAGGGGCTGCGCGCGCTGGCCGACAAGCACGGCATTCTGCTGATCGCCGACGAAGTCCAGACCGGCGCCGCGCGCACCGGCAAGATGTTCGGCATCGAGCACAGCGGCGTGATTCCCGACATCATCACCCTGGCCAAGGGCCTGGGCGGGGGCTTCCCGATCGCCGCGGTGGTGGGCCGCGCCGACGTCATGGACGCGCTCAACCCCGGCGGTCTGGGCAGCACCTACGCCGGTAGCCCGCTCGCCTGCGAAGCCGCGCTGGCGGTGCTCGACGTCATCGCCGAGGAAAAACTCTGCGAACGCGCCGCCGAAATCGGTGCCCACATGCAGGCACGCCTGCGCGAAGTGGCGAAGAGCCAGCAATGCATTGGCGACGTGCGCGGCCTGGGCGCGATGGTGGCAGTGGAACTGTTCCACGACGGTAACCCCCACCGTCCCGCACCGGAGCTCACCAAGGCCGTCATCGCCGAAGCGATGTCGCGCGGCCTGCTGCTGCTGTCTTGCGGCAGCTACGGCAACGTGCTGCGCCTGATGGTGCCGCTGACCATCGAGCAGAACGTGCTCGACGAAGGCCTGGACATCCTCGCCGCCGCCATTGCGGCAGCCGCCGCCAAGGCCTGAAGCCTGCCGCCCCCGGGTATCACGCACGGGCTGCTCATGCGGCCCGTGCGTGGCTGATCAGCCAGGCACAAGCTCGGTCAACTGCGCGGGCGCTCGGCTTCGAGCAACTCGAAAATCCGGCGGCGCAAGCGCAGCGCGCCGCCGTCCGCCAGGGCCGACAACTCGTGGCGCGGATCGCCGTAACGGTCGGCGATCGGCTCGATGGCTTCCAGGGTCGCCTTGTCCTCGCTGCGCACGCGCTGGTCCTGTGCGGCCAAGGCATCCGACAGTGCCGTGTCTTCGAGGCGGAAATTGCGCGTGACGACGCCGAAGTAATGAGTGCTGTACGCGGTTTCGGGCGTGGCAGCGTGGACGAAGTTGACTCGGCCAACCGGCTCACCAGTCGCAGCCAGGTAGACGTCGGGACCGCAGGCGTTGTACAGGCCCAGGTTCATCACCTCGGTGTATAGCGCTGTGTCGATGCGCTCCTGGATGTGAGGAAACAGGTAGCGGTGAAAACCGTCGAGCTCGACGTTCCGCTGAACCCGGCGGACGATGTAACGACCGTCGCAGTCCTCGATGTCAGGCTCGCTGAACACCATGTCCGTCTGCCCGATCGAGGCTGCGTGCACCCACCCGATATGGGTCAGGTCGAGCAGGTTGTCGATGAGCAACTGCGCGCGCGCTTTCAGGTGAACGTGGGCGAGGCTGCAGGCCGTCCAGCCGTCTGCCGCGATGCCGATCGACTCGGTGTCCGGCACCAGACTCGGATCGGCGCTATCGGGATCGCCCATCCAGATCCACACCCATGGCCCGCGCTCGACCATCGGGTAGGTCCGGGTGCGGAAGCTGGCGGGCACCTTTGATTGCGTGGGTATCCTCACGCACTTACCGTCGCAATCGAAGGCAAAGCCGTGGTAGCCGCACTCGACCGTGTCGCCTACGAGCTTGCCTTGGATCAGCGGTAGCATGCGGTGCGGACAGATGCCGTGCATGGCTACCGGTTCGCCGGCCTCGGTGCGATACAAAACCACCGGCTCGCCCAGGAGTGTGCGCTCCATGAGGGTACGGCTGATCTCGTCGCCCTGGGCTGCGACGTACCACTGGTTGCGAACGAAGGGCGGGGTATCTGGGAAGGGATACATAATGGATGTCTCCTGGTATCGTTGTTTTGGTCCGAAGCGCCGCAGCGCGAGGATTCAGCGTCTATCGCGCTGTGGCGGACGAGATGATGCGGCGAAGCATGGGTTTCAGATCGGCTCTGCGAGCATCCTGGAAACCTGAGCCAGCACGCCTGGGACGTCCACGTTCTCAGTGTGTTCGACTTCCCAGCGCGCCAATTGCACCGAGCTATCGACCACGCTGCGGGCGCGCTCGTAGCGTCGCGCCATGAAACGCTCCAGGATCTGGTCGATGTCACGAGCATGATTGCGCAGCTCGTCGGCGAGTACCACCGCGTCCTCAATCCCCATCGCAGCGCCTTGCGCCAGTACGGGCGGGTTCGCGTGGGCCGCATCGCCGATCAGCACGGTGTGCTCCCGGTACCATGGGGCCGGCGCGATCAGCGCGGGCAGCGGCCGATAGCTGACCACTGCCGGGTCGGTGAGCTGATCGAGGAGAGCGGGAATCCGGCCACCGTAGGCGCCCTGCAACCGTTCCCGCATCGTGACGTGCAGGCGTTCGTCGTCCTCGCGGTGATGCTCGGGCGCCGCCTCCACGATGTACAGGTACGCGTCGGTGGGAGTGATCGGGCAGACGCCGACCACCCCATACTTGCCGCCAAGGTAGATCTCGGACGTCCCCAATCCCTCCGGCCTGCGGACAAGCGCCCGCCACGACGCCTGGCCCGAATGCGCAGGCATCACGCCCGGAAACAGGCGCGCCCTGGCATCGGAAAACAGGCCTTCGGCGGCCGCGCAAATGCGGTAGCGGCCGCGGCTGCCGTCGGAGAAGGTGACGTCGAGCCCGTCCGGCGAGGGCACGGAGGCGGTGATGTGCACGCCGGTGCGGATCCGGACGCCGCGATCGATGGCGGTCTGGGCCAGCACCGCGTGCAGATTCTTGCGCGAGATGCTGCAGTGACCAGGGATGCCTTCGCCCCATGGACCCGCAGTCGGTTGCTCCCGCAGCAGCGTCCCGTCTGACATGCACAGTCGGATGCTGTTGGCCGGAACCCCGCGTTCGATGATCGGTCGTGCCAAGCCGATAGTGTCCAGGGCACGCAGTGCGTTGCCGACCAGGGTGAGGCCGACGCCGCCGTCGTCAGAGAGCGTCGGCTTGGATTCGACCACTTCGACGTCGATGTCCGATGCGCGCAGAGCGCAGGCGAGGGTGAGGCCGGAAATGCCGCCACCGCTCACGAGTATGGTGTGAGCCTCTGCCATCTTCATGCCTCGGCCATGCTGCTGGCACCGGCCTTGGCCCGACGTTCGGTGCGGATCATGTCGGCCAGGATGCGGCGGGTCCGGATATTGCCTTCGTCCGACCTCACGCTGACCTCCGGGGCATTCGCCTGCCCGAGTCGATCGAACAACAGCTGGATCTCCTCGATCACCACCACATCTTCCATCAGCAGGCGGCGCAGATCGTCGAAGCGGCCGGGGTGCGTGTTCTCGAACGACGTGGAGAACAGTGCGAAGTGATGGGTGAGCGCGCGTAAGGCTGGCGTGACGGAGACAATCAGGTTGAGGCGCCCCGCATTGCCGTCGGCGACGCCGACCTCGACAAAGTCCTGGCGAATTTCGCAAAGATGGTTGGAGAAGGCGGTGAGCGTGAGCGTGCGGTTCACCCGGTCGCCCTTCAGGCCCATCGACGCCGTCAGCATCGGGGGCAGCTTGTCGTTCTCGAACTCGCGGATGACGCTGACCTTTCTGCCTTCGACCTCCAGTGAATACGGGTGGGCTGCGACGTTGCCGGAATCGATCAGGCCGTGGTGCAGGTAGGTGATATGCGTAGCATCGACGAGGTTCTCCAGCGGCAGGAGATAGTTGGCTTTCACCTCCAGGTGGATGCCCGGCTCGCTATGCATGGGCGAGTTTTCCAGGCCCAGGTACTCGTGGTCGGGCAACAGCGAGGGGTCGGCTTTGGCAGGGTCGCCCATCCATACCCAGACCCACTTCCAGCGCTCGACCACGGGAAAGGCGCGTACCGCCATCTTGACCGGGATGGCGCCACCGGAGGGCACTTCCACACCACAGCCTTTCGCGTCGAAGCGGATGCCGTGATAGCCGCAGCGCACCGAGTCGCCTTCGATGCAGCTCGTCGCGCTGCTCAAGGGCATGCCACGGTGGGGACAGCGATTGAACAGGGCGCGCACATCGCCCGCCTCGGAGCGATAGAGCAGCAGCGGCTCGCCACAGCAGTCGCGGGCGAGCATCTTGCCGGGTTCGATCTCGTGGGACCACGCGATCACGTACCACTGGTCGAGTGGAAACTCCGCTGCGCCCGGCAGCATATTGATGCCATCGATAATCATGTCTTGTCTCCTGTCATAGGTAGGTCGTGGGATGTTTCCCCCCTCTCGGCGCATTCTTGGGTATTGCGCAACTAGCCGCAAATCGAATTAAATGCTTTTCACTATTAACGCTGTTGATGAACCCATATGCGTTTCCACCGACTTGATCTGAATCTGCTGCTCGTTCTGAATGCGCTGCTTGAGGAGGGAAACGTCAGCCACGCGGCACGAAAGCTGAACGTGGGGCAGCCGGCACTGAGCGCAGCTCTGGCGCGGCTGCGTGCGCATTTCGACGATCCGATGTTCGTGAAATCGGGCAAGAAGATGGTGCCGACTGCGTTGGCAATGAGTCTTGCCGTCCCCGTGCGTGAGCTGCTCGAGCAGGCCGAGCGTGTGGCGCGCGCGCGCGCGACCTTCGACCCTGCGGCGAGTCCGCGGCGTTTCTCCGTTGCGGCATCCGACTACACGACAACGGTATTGATGCCGCGGGCCATCGGCCTGCTCGCGCGCGAGGCACCGCTGGTGCAACTGTCGTTGCGCGAAGTACCGATGAGTTCAGGACTCGAAACACAGCCGGTCAGCGAGTCGCTGGACCGGCGGCAGCACGACTTCGCCATTTCGCCGCTGGGCGCCCACTCGGAACGACATCCCTCCGAAGTGCTGCTGGAGGATGGCTACAGCTGTATTGCGCGGTGCGACCACCCGAGCGTGCGAGGCCAGCTCAGCGCCGAGCAGTTCTGTGCGGCTACGCATGTGGTTGGCGAGTTCGACGACGGACGTGTCAGTTGGCTGGAGTCGGAGGCGTTGGAGCAGGCCGGCCTCGAGCGCCGCATCGGCCCGGTCGTCGATCGCTTCGCCATGCTGGGCGAGGTGGTTGCCGTCACCGACTGTGTGGCCACGCTGCCGTCGCGACTGGCGCGCGTAATGGCAGCGCGGCTGCCCTTGCAGGTCATGGACGTCCCCGCGCCCTTGCCGCCCTTGGTCGAGCTGTTGCATTGGAAACCCATGCATGACACCGATCCGGCCATGCAATGGCTGCGCGGGCTGATGCACCGCGCCGCGCAGTCTGTATGACAGAGCTGTCCCGTGGGATTACCCCAGGTATGGGTCGCATCGATTCATATGATCCACACAAACCATTTTTAGGAAGCGTCGCCTCCACATAGTCTGCACCATCGGTCTGGCCTAGCGCGGTTCAACCCGTCCGACGCGTAGCCGGCGGCCCCATACCCATGGGCGGCGCGCCGCCGGCTCGGCGGCAATGCGGGCAGCCCGATCGACCTGCCTGACATCCATACAAGAACAAACCTGAGGAGACCAGGATGGCAGCAATCGGAAAAGCACTCATCGTCGGCGGAGGCATCGCCGGCATGTGCGCCGCCATTCAGCTGCGGAAGCTGGGCGTGCACGTCGACCTCGTCGAGATCGACCCCAACTGGCGCGTCTACGGAGCAGGCATTACCCTGAGCGGCCCGACGCTGCGCGCCTTTCACGAAATCGGGGTAATTGACGCCATCATGGAGCAAGGCTGGTGTGCCGACGGCGTGGACATATGTCTCGCCGACGGCCGCAAGATCGCCGAGTTGCCGACGCCACGCATCGGTCGGCCAGACGTCCCCGGCGGTGGCGGCATCCTGCGACCGGTGCTTGCCGGCATCCTGCGCAACGCCACCCTGGCGTCGGGCGCCTCGGTACGCTGTGGCACCACCGTTCTCAGCCTCGAGGCGGACGGCGATGCCGTGCAGGTGTCCTTCACCGACAAACGCGAATCGCGCTATGAGCTGATCATCGCTGCCGATGGCCTGCAATCGCAGCTTCGCGGCACGCTGTTTCCCGACGCGCCCAAGCCGAGCTACACTGGCCAGAGCTCATGGCGCGCCGTGGTGCCGCGCCCGGCAGCGGTCACGCGCCCTGTCTTTTTCATGGGCGCGGACATCAAGGCCGGCGTGAACCCCGTGTCCAAGGACGAGATGTACCTCTTCGTCACCGAGCCGCGGCCTACGCCGGAGCATATCGAGGAGTCACGCTGGGCGGAGACGCTGCGCGACCTGCTCACGCCCTTTGACGGCAGCGCCCTTGTCAGCGCGATCCGCGACGGCCTCGATGAAAGCGCTTGCATCGTCTACCGCCCGTTCTTTGCCTTGCTGGTTCCACCTCCGTGGCACCGCGGCAAGGTGGTGTTGATAGGCGATGCTGCGCACTCCACCACGCCCCACCTCGCCTCCGGCGCCGGCATTGGCGTCGAGGACGCCATTGTTCTGGCTCAGGAACTGGCGCGGATGGTGAGCTTGGAGGAGGCGCTGCAGGCCTTCACGGCTCGCCGCTTCGAACGCTGCCGGATGGTGGTGGAAAACTCCCTCACGCTGGGCAACCTGGAACGCACGGGTGCGCCGAAAGCCGAGCATGAGCAGTTGATGCGCGACTCGATGGCCAAGCTTCTGATGCCAATCTGATTGAGGTTACCGTCCTGCAATTCCGGAAAGGAGGTCCCCAATGAGTTTTCCCTTATCGACCACGTCATTGGGCGGTAGGATTCTTGCAGCGCAAGATCGACGGATACAAAGCCTTGCCTCGGCACGAAGCGCCATTCGACTTTCGACATGCGATTCCACAAGCTCGATCTGAACCTGCTCGTTGCCCTTGATGCACTGATGGATGAGTGCAGTGTCGGCCGCGCGGCGGAGAGGCTTCACCTCAGCCAATCGGCCATGAGCAACTCGCTGGCGAAGTTGCGCGAGTATTTTGACGACCAACTGCTTGTCCAGGTCGGTCGCAAGATGGAACTCACGCCCCGCGCCCAAGTACTCCAGGACGCGGTGCGGGATGTGCTGATGCGCGTCGAAAGCTCGATCGCCATGCAGCCCCAATTCGATCCCGCGGGGTCTGATCGACAATTCACCGTTCTGGTTTCCGACTACACGACGACGGCGCTGATGCCGCAGGTTTTTGCGCTTGCGAAAGAGCAGGGCAGTACCGTTCGTTTTCAGTTGCTGCCCCAGTCAGGCAATCCCGCTCGCGCGCTTGAGCGCGGCGAGGCCGACCTGCTTCTCATTCCAGACGTGTATTGCTCGCCGGAACATCCGAACGAGATTTTGTTCGAGGAGCGGTACGTGTGCGTCGCCTGGAACGCGAGCAGGATCGCCCAGGAACCGCTTTCGTTCGAACGTTACGTCGGTGCCGAGCATGTCGTCATGCGGCCACATGGTAGCGAGCTAGCCCCCTTCGAGAGTTGGTTCGTGCAACGCTACGGAATCTCGCGGCGCATTGTCGCGACGACCTACAGTTTTCTCGCGCTGCCGTATCTGGTCGTCGGTACCGAATATCTGGCCACGGTCCATTCCCGTCTGGCGGACAGCGTTCGGCACTTGATTCCCATCACCGTCCTTAGAGATCCACTGCGTCTGTCTCCGCTGGCGTTGTCGATGCAGTGGCACAAATACCGCACGGCGGACCCGGGACTCGTCTGGTTGCGCCAGTTGATGGTCCGGGCGGCCGCCAGCATGGGCCCAGCCATCACCCCCGAGTAGTCCCCTCCCACTCTGCTCCCTACCAGAGATGTCGGCGCGTCGCCGTGAACAAGCGGGCGAGGCGTCGTCGTGCGCGCTCGAGCGTGACGAGGAAAGCAAGAGCGCAAACACATCCACGCCATCGATTGAAATAATCAGAACAACCCATTTTACGCAGATCCCAAGGCCCACCTAAGATCAAATCCGACCTCGGGTAAGCGCTGTGAAACGCACCCCGAGAACGACTAAAAGAATAAAGGAGACACCTGATGGCTGCTGTGCCACCCTCGGCTGCGTTCGCGCTGGGAACCTTTTCCTGTGCTGGTAGCGCCCCATTTGCCGGTCTGGTTGTCGACAACGATCGCGTGATCGCCGTCGACGCATTGCGGCCCTTGTGCGCCCAGTCCGGCCGTGTGCTGCTCGATGCCGCGTCAACGCTTGGCTTGCTCGAACACTGGCAGCACAACTACCCGGCCTTGCAGATGGCCGCCGACGCCATTGCCGCGGGCACGAGCGAAGCGGCGCGAGCCTTGGCGGCCTCTCTCGTCCCAATGGCTTTCCTCAAGGTTCACCCCCCGGTAGCGTCGCGCCAGATCTTCATGAGCGGTGCCAACTACTTCAAGCACGTAGTGGACATCATCGTTGACCTCGGTCCGGGGAAGACACCCGGTACGGAAGGAATGGATTCCGTCCAACTGCGCGCCTACGCCGAAGAAATGATGCGAGAGCGTCGGCGTGCGGGAACCCCTTACATCCTCAGCAAGCCGGTGTCCGTGCTCAGCGGCGCCTATGATTCGATTGTCATTCCCGTCGATGCGGTGCAGCCGGACTGGGAATTGGAACTCGTCGTGGTGATCGGGGCTCCGGCACGCCGCGTGAGTCGCGAGAATGCGCTCAAGCATGTCGCCGGCTACACCATTGCCAATGACATCACCGACCGCGGTCGAGTCTGGGCGACGAAGGACACAAAGGCAATGGGCACCGATTGGATTTCGTCCAAGTGCAGCCCAACCTATCTGCCAGTCGGGCCATACATCGTGCCGGCAGCGCAGGTGGCCGATCCCCATGATCTGCGCATAGAGCTCAAGCTCAATGGCGAAACCATGCAGAACGAGAGCACGTCGGACATGATCTTCGGCGTCGCGCGGCTGATCGAGCATCTTTCGGGCGTGGTGCAGCTACTCCCAGGCGATCTCATTTGTACCGGCTCGCCCGCCGGCAATGGTACCCACTACAACCGCTTTCTCCGGCCGGGAGACGTCATCGACGCCACCATTTCCGGACTCGGTGTCCAGCGCACCCCAGTCATCACAGAGAGGACTTGAGACATGGCCATCAACGGCATCGAAACCGTACTTTATGGCGTAGACGACGTCGCGGAATGTACGCGCTATTTCATTGACTTCGGATTGCCGCTGCTGGAGAAGAGTGACAGCCATGCGCACTTCCGGCTGGACGAAGGCAGCAATGTGATCCTCCGCCACATCTCGGATCCGGCGATACCGAAGTCGGCGCTGGCGGGGACCGGGGTGTGCGAAGTGATCTGGGGCGTCGATCGGCAGGATAGCCTGGATCGGCTGGTCCGGTCACTGGCGGTCGACCGGGAGGTCCGGATAGACGCAGACGGCACGGCGCACTGTCTCGCTGACGACGGCCTGGCCATCGGATTCCGCGTGTTCTGCAAGAATCCGGTGTACTCGGCCCCCGACCCGGTCAACTCGCCGGGCAACATCAACCGCATCAACACGCAGCGCAAGTGGAAGGCGAAGGCGCGACCCAAGACCATCCAACACGTGGTCTTCCAGGCGCCTGACCCGGACAAGTCCTGGTCCTTCTATCGTGACCGGCTGGGTTTCAAGCTCAGCGACATCCAGAAGGGTTTTGGCATCTTCGGCCGCGCCGACGGCGCCAACGACCACCACAACATCTACTTCCTCAATTCCAAGCTGCCCTTCCCCGGGATGGACGGCAAGCTGCGGTTCGACCACGTCAACTATGGGGTCGAGGATCTGGATGAAATCATGGTGGGTACCAACCACATGGAGCGCCAGGGTTGGCCGAAGTCGACATGGGGGCTGGGGCGACACCGCATCGCCTCCTCGCTCTTCATGTACCTGCCTTGCCCCACAGGTGGCCAGGCCGAGTACGGCGCGGATTCCGACCATCTGGACGACAGCTGGGTGCCGCGGGTTTGGAACGCCGCCTTCGGCTTCTTCAGCTTCATCACCAACCTTCCCGTGTTCGCATTGGATGCGGCGCCGTGGGAGTGGGACTATGTGCAGGGCTATACGCCGGTACTCGACCCACAGCTGGCCGATCTCGCGCGCGCCGTCGATCCCTGGGAAGCGGAAGCGCACCCCGGTACCGATGCTGCAGTAACCGCGTCCCATTGAACGACCATGTGGATCCATACCTGCGGCCATCCGGCCTGCTGCCCCGCAGAGACGCCTTCCGGCGCCGTCGGCGCGGCATCGCCCGCACGGCACCGGCATCTGACCGTCGACCTCCACTGCCACGTCATGGTGCCCGCCGTGGAGGCGCTGGTGGCCAACCGGCCAGAGAAGGCCGCCGAGCCCGGCATCATGCTCCGAACCATGGGCGAGGCCTCGGTGGCGCACAACAACGCGGTGATGCTGCCTGCCGTGGGACCCAAGCTCACGCGCATCGATCTTCGTCTTGCTGACATGGCGGCGATGGGCGTGGACGTACAGGTACTCAGCCCGTCGCCGACCCAGTACTACTACTGGGCCGAACCGGAGCTCGCGCGGGAAATCGTGCGACTGCAGAACGAGCACATCGCGGCGCTGTGCGAGGCCTATCCGAAGCTAGTTGCCGGCCTCGGCACGGTGGCGCTGCAGCATCCGCAACTTGCCTGCGAGCAGTTGGAGCATGCAATAAAGGGGCTAGGCCTGAAAGGCGTGGAGATCTCCACCACCGTAAACGGCCGCGAATTGTCGGATCCGGCGCTCAGGCCCTTCTGGGCCAAGGCTGAGGAACTGGGTGCAGTGGTGTTCATCCATCCTTTCGGCACCAGCCTCGGTGAGCGCACCAGCACCCACTATCTGGTCAATACCATCGGGCAGCCGCTGGAGACCACCATCGCGCTGTCGCATCTCATCTTCCACGGGGTCCTCGATGCACATCCGGGACTGAAGATCGTCGCGGCACATGGCGGCGGCTACTTGCCGACCTACATCGGGCGCTCCGACCATGCATTCAAGGTCCGCCCCGAGGCGGCCACGCAGACGATCAGGACTCCAAGCGAGCACCTCAAGCGCATCTGGTTCGACACCGTGCTCTACGACCCCATGGCCTTGCGCCATCTGGTGGACCGGGTCGGCGCCTCGCAGGTGGTCGTCGGCTCCGACTATCCTTTTGACATGGGTTATTACGATGTACACGGCCTGGTGGCGGCGACCCCCGGACTGAGCGATGGCGAGCGCGCTGCCATTCTGGGAGGCAACGCTGCGGCCTTGATCGGTTGGTCGGTGTGAGTTCGGGAGCCCGCTCATCAATGCAGTTGCAAGGGTGGCGGCGGTGTTGCGGGCCCGTACACCGTCGCCGAACCGCGCGACGGGCGCAACTTGGCCGCAAGTTGGGTAACCGAGTAGGAGAGGTACTTAAATGTCCGGAATTGCCGAGACCCTCATCTCCCTTGAGGAAGAGCGCTGCCGCTGCATCGTGGAACAGGACTATGCACGCTTGCGCACGCTGCTGTCGCCTGCGCTCATCCACACCCATACGCGAGGCAACGTCGACGACATCGACAGCTATCTCGTCTACATCGGGAGCGTCATCGAATCCCTGGAGTTGCGGCGCGAGGGGATCAAAGTCATTCCGCTCGGCCCCGACGTGGCCATGATGCACGGCAAGCAGATCAACCGGGCTCGACGCCGCGGCCATATGGAAACGGTGGTGGTCGAGGCGACGGTGACCCAGGTGTGGCAGCGCGAATCCGACGGCAATTGGCGCCAGGTGGCCTTTCATGCGTCGCCGCTGGGTGCGCCGCCTCCAGCGGTGCCCCGTTGAACAGGGCTTCTCCCCCGGCTGAGACGATATGTCCCCAGTAAAGCGCGTCCTCGTTGTCGGCTCCGGCGTCGCAGGTCTTGCGGCAGCGCTGGCTACGGCCCGGGCCGGCATCGAGGTCGAAATCGCGGGCAAGCCGGCGACCGGACGGCTGGGACAGACGCATGTCAACGTCGCACCCAACATGTTGCGCGGCCTGATGGACCTCGGTGTGGCGGAGGCCTGCTTGCATACCGGGTTCCCCTACGTGGAGACGAGGCATGTGGATCTTCGAGGAGGCGAATATTTCCGCGACGCGGTGACGCCGCTGACCGGCACTGCCGGCCCGTCGGCTCTCGGCATGACCCACCACGCCCTGTGCGGGCTGCTATGGGAAGCGGCACAGGGCGCCGGCGCGATTGTCCGCCCCGCGGCATGCCTGGATCGGATCGAGGAGGCCGGAGACGAGGTGTCGGTGTGTTTCGAGGATGGCGATCGCCGAAGCTACGACCTGGTGGTCGGTGCTGACGGGGCCCAATCCCAGTTGCGCGCGCATCGCTTCGATGTGGACGGGGTACCACGGGAGGTCGGGCAGGTGTGGTGGCAGGTCCAGTTGCGCCGGCCGCGCACGCTCGACACACCCACAATCCTCGTCGGCGGCTTCCATGGCTTTCGCGCGGCGGCCGTTCCGGTGAGCAAGGATCGGGCGTCGCTATTGTTGATCGAGATGCAAGGGGCGGCGCCCGAGGTTCCGCCGGCGTGTCGCGCGGGGTGGATCCGCGACCGGCTCAAGCCTTGCAGCGGTGTCATTGCCGAAATGCGCGAGCAACTCGGCGGCAGCGAACCGGTGCTGGTGCAGCCGGTGCGTGCCGGCCTGGTGCCCGACCGCTGGCACCGCGGTCGCGTGCTGCTGGTGGGTGAGGCGGCCCATGTCATTCCCCCGCAGCTCGGTCAGGCAACTGCCCAATGCATCGAGGATGCCACGGTGCTGGGCTCCTTGCTACGGAATAGCCCCGCACTGGATGCCATGTTCAGCGAGTTCATGCGGCGACGCTACGAGCGTTGCCGCAACGTTTACGAGGCTTCGCTACAGGTGGCGCACTGGGAGCTGCGGCCCGATCCGGCCGCCGACATTCAGGCGATGGTGCGACGCCAGGCGCTCGCCGTCTCTCAACCCGCATAGACACAGGAGGCCACGACCAGCGAAGACATCCGGGCTCACCAAGCCCCAACACGGAACACCCTAACCCCACATTGGCCAATCGGCCAGAAAGAGGGAGGAGACAGACATGAAAAAAACCCCGACGGAAACTTTGGTTTTCAAGGCCCAGCCGTGTCAGCGCCGCACGAAGCGCGAACGCGCACTCGTGCGAGCGCTCGCAACGAGCTTCGGCGGGCTGCTGGCCGGAACCGCTGCCCACGCCTTCAACATCGACACCGGCAACCCGGACCTGACCGTGCGTTTCGACAACACGGTCAAGGCGAGCTCCATCTACCGCGTGGAGAACGCAAACTCGAATCTCGTGGATTCCTTCAGGCTGCTGGTGCCGGGTGTGCCCGCCTCGGCCTTCCCCCAGGCGCAAAACTTCAACGCCGGCAACGACAACTTCCGCAAGAAGGGCATTGTCTCGGCACGGGTGGATCTCCTCTCCGAGCTCGACGTGGTCTATCAGCGGAGCTTCGGCTTCCGCATCTCCGCCGCAGCCTGGTACGACGACGCCTACCACCACTCGACCGACGCCCGCGAACCCACCAACGGCCAGACGCCCTTCGACCGCTTCCCCGACCGCACGAAGCGGATCGCCGGCGAGGATGCCGAAGTGCTCGACGCCTTCGCCTTCGGCCGCTGGGACCTGGGGGACGGCCGGCGGCTCAGCGCACGCTTCGGCCGCCACGCCCTGCAGTACGGCGAGAGCCTCTTCTTCGGCGACAACGGCATCGCCCGCGCCCAGGGCCCCATCGACATCAACAAGCTGCTCTCCTCGCCCAACGCCCAGTTCAAGGAGATCATCCGTCCGGTGCCCCAGATCTCGGCGCAGTTGCAGCTCACCTCGGACCTGTCCATCGGCGGCTACGTCCAGCTCGGCTGGGAGGCCGACCGCCTGCCGCCTTCGGGCAGCTACTTCTCCACCAGCAACATCCCCTGGGGCGCGAGCCAGCCCGAGTTCGTCGGCATCCCCAGCGGAGAGCTTGCCGGCAACCACGTGCTGAACCGGGGGCACGACGACGAGCCCAGCGACTACGGCCAGTTCGGTCTGCAGGTGAAGTGGCGGATCGCCGAGACCGACCTCGGCTTCTACTTCGCCCGTTACCACGACAAGGGCGGCCAGCTCTACGGCGCCCTCGATGTCTTCAACCCGGCCGACGGGCGCTGGTTCTACGTCTTCCCCGAGGCGATCAAGACCGCCGGGGTAAGCGCCTCGCGCACCTTCGGCGAAGTGAACGTCGCCTTGGAAGCCTCGGTGCGCGACGACATGCCGCTCAGAAGCACCAACATGCTCTACCCCTCAGCCTTCACCGGGCGTCCGCAATTCGCTACCGGCAAGACCGCCCACGTGAATCTCTCCTGGCTCGCCTCCCTCGGGCCGAACTTCCTCGCCAACGAGTCGAGCTTCGTCGGCGAGATCGCCTGGAACCGGGTGATGAAGGTGAATGACCCCGACCACGAGCTCGACGATGGCGTGACCCGCAGCGCCACGGCCATCCAGTTCATCTATACCCCCACCTACCGGCAGGCGCTGCCGGGCCTGGATCTCAACGTGCCGGTCGGGCTGCGCTATACCTTGGACGGACACTCCGCCATCACGCCATGGAGTGCGCGCGGCAACGGCACCGCCACCCTCGGGTTGGAAGGCAACTACCTGGGCGTGTGGCAGTTCGGCCTCACCTACAGCCACTACATCGGCAAGGCCAAGCCCTTCGTGGACTCCTCGCCTGCCTTGACCGGCGGCCGGCCGAAGTTCAGCGACGGCAATGCGCTGGCTGATCGCAACAACATCGCCCTGTACCTTCGGCGGACGTTCTGACCCCAACAAAACCAACGGAGACACCCCATGACCCGACATTTGCTCCTCACAGCGGCGGTACTCGCCGCATTCGCGGCAGGCGATGCCAGCGCGGCGGTGACCGCCGACGAGGCGGCGAAGCTCAAGACCGAGCTCACCCCGCTGGGCGGCGAGAAGGCCGGCAACGCAGACGGCACGATTCCGCCCTGGACGGGCGGCTACACCACGCCGATTGCCGGCGACACCCCGGGTGGGCGGCGGGGCGACCCCTTCAAGGACGAGACGCCGCTCTTCTCGATCACCGCGCAAAACATGGACCAGTATGCCGACAAGCTCACCGACGGCACCCAGGCGATGCTGAAGAAGTATCCGGACACGTACCGGGTGGACGTCTACAAGACCCACCGCACTGCCGCGGCGCCTCAGTGGGTCTATGTCAACACTTTCGCCAACGCCACCCGAGCGACGATGAACGGTGACCTCGTGGAGGGGGCTTACGGAGGCATCCCGTTCCCGATTCCCAAGACCGGCGCCGAGGTGGTGTGGAATCACTTGCTGCGCTGGCGGGGTACGGCCTGGCAGTTCCAGAGTACCCAGTACCAGCTCACGTCTGACGGCAAAGCCGTGTTGGCGACCGACGGCTTTTTTGACCAGCAGATGCCCTACTACATACCCGACGGCTCGCCCGAGGAGTTCGCCAAGAAGAACGAGTTCTGGCTCATCCGGCTCATCAATCAGGGACCACCGATACGCGCCGGGGAAGCCATCGTCGGCCGAGAGCAAATCGACGGGAGCAAGACCCAGACGTGGGTGTACCTCACCGGCCAGCGCAGGGTGAGGAAACTACCCAACCCGTGCTGTGACACACCGACACCGGCCACCGCCGGGGTGTTGAGCTTCGACGAGCTTGAAACCTTCAACGGGCGAATGGACCGCTTCGACTGGAAGCTCGTGGGCAAGCAGGAAATGTACATTCCCTACAACGGCAGCAAGCTGCTGCAACCCGCCACGGACGCGGAGGTGATGGCCAAGCACCACCTCAATCCGGACCACGTGCGCTGGGAGCTGCACCGGGTGTGGGTGGTCGAGGCCACGGTGCGTCAGGGTCATCGCCACCAGGCGCCCAGGAGCCGCTACTACTGCGACGAGGACTCCTGGAACTGCGTGCTGGCCGATCGTTGGGATGCCAATGGTCAGCTGTGGAAGACGCTGTGGTCGCAGACCTTCGTTGCGCCCGATGCGCCCGGACTGATCATCGGCGCCTTCGGCCTCAACGATCTCCTGTCGGGCTCGGCCTTCATTGCCAACCTCTTCAACAGCAAGTCCACACACTACCGGCTGATGCCAATTTATCCGGATAGCATTTTCACACCCGACGCAATGGCGGGCGAGGGTATCCGCTGATAATGACGGGGCGCCAG
>JBKBMG010000014.1:0-48573 GCA_046295975.1 Rhodocyclaceae bacterium | reverse complement strand
AAAAAGAAGAAACCGCCGAGTAATCGGTCGCTTTCGACATGGAAAGGCCCCGCCCTTGGCGGGGCCTTTTTTCATCGCGGGGCCCGTTCTGGCCCGGTGTGGCGCCGCAGCCGGCGGGGGGCCGGCCCGCCGCCGACATGGAGACGATGTCATGAGCGTGCGTTCTCATCCGCCAGGGCGCTCGGAAATGTTCTGCTACGCCGCTAACGCGGCGCCACTCATGTCGATCGATCATGATCGAGAAGGAAAACCCTTGAGCAACTTCAATCAGGCATCCGGCGGCTATTCGATCCGCCTTTTCGACTCCCTCGGCGGCCCGATTCAGCGCGACTATCCCGCTAGGGAAACACTTGAATCCGTTCGCCCTGAGCCCTTCGGCTGCGCTCAGGACAGGCTTCTCGAAGGGCATTCCTCGGGAAAAGAAGGGCTTCGACAGGCTCAGCCCGAACAGCGTGGAATAAACCAGCGCTTCCCTAGCCACTGCTCGCCGGTAATGGCGCGGTCGGTGCCGCAGACGGTGCTGGAAGTCGAAACCTACGGAGCCTCAGCATGACGACCCCCGCCATACGCAGCGTGCGCATCGCGCGCAAAACCGTCGAGGCCCTCGATATCTGCAGCTTCGAACTGGTCGACCCCGCGGGCGAGGCGCTGCCCCCGTTTTCGGCCGGCTCCCATATCGACGTGCACCTGCCCGGCGGTATGGTGCGCCAATACTCCTTGTGCAACGACCCGCGCGAGAGCCACCGCTATCTGATCGCGGTGTTGCGCGACGCTCAATCGCGAGGCGGCTCGGTCGCGATGCACGCGCTCGAAGTTGGGCAGATACTGCAAATCAGCGACCCGAAGAACCACTTCCCGCTGGTGCACGACGGGCGGCACAGCGTGCTGCTCGCCGGTGGAATCGGCATCACGCCTATCCTTTGCATGGCCGAGCGCCTCGCAAACATCGGCGCGTCGTTCGAGTTGCATTACTGCACGCGGTCGCGTGAGCGCACCGCATTCTACGACCGCATCCGGGGCTCGGTCTTCGCCGCCAAGGTGCATTTCCACTTCGACGACGACCCCGCCGGGCAGAAATTCCATCTCGGCTCGCTGCGCGCCAAGCCGACCGCCGGGACGGACCTCTACGTGTGTGGGCCGACGGGCTTCATGGACGCGATGCTGGGCGCTGCGCACCAAGCCGGCTGGCCCGAGGCGAGACTGCACCGCGAATACTTCGCGGCAGCAGCGGTCGATACCAGCCACGACGGAAGCTTCGAAGTCCAGATCGCCTCTACCGGTGCCGTTATCCGCGTGGCGGCCGATCAAGCGGTGGTCACCGCGCTCGCCATGCACGGCATCGAGGTGCCCGTGTCATGCGAGCAAGGCGTGTGCGGCACCTGCTTGACGCGCGTGCTGGAAGGCACACCCGATCATCGGGACGTTTTCCTCACCCCCGCGGAGCAGGCGAAAGGAGACCAGTTCACACCGTGTTGCTCGCGCGCGAAAAGCGCGCGCTTGGTGCTCGATCTGTAAGCCGCGACCGCGTTTCTCAGGGAAGCACTCTTATTCCCCATCGTTCGGGCCGAGCGAAGCAAGCCCCGCGTGGGCTTGGCAAAGCGAAGCTTTGAAACAGGCACCTCCGCTCGCCCTGAGCCTGTCGAAGGGCGACTTCGCTAGTGCCGGGAGTCGGGCTTCGACAAGCCTGTCCTGAACGCAGCCGAAAGACTAAGGGCGAACGGATTCAATCAGTGCTTCCTCAGGTGAAATCCGCCGCGTGCGGCGCCGTGAAAAACGCCGACCGTCATCATTCGGCGGAACGCGCGGCGCTTTTCCGCCCTACAACCCCGCCCGTGCGCCAATGTTGGCAGGCCTGGTCAACAACCTACAAACCCCCGCGGGCGCTCATCTCCACGAACGATACGAACAGCCAGGCAATGCTGCCGAGTTGGCTGACCAGATTCGGGCGAGTGCGGAACACCTTCGCAAAATGCTCGCGCGGCATCAGCTGGGCGCCCACCATCAGTGCCGCAATAGTGCTCGACAGGATCAGGTCGGCACTCGACGACACCAGATACTGAACCACGTGCAGCGCGACGAAGGCCACGCGCGGCAGCCACTTCGGCATCGATTTCGCCATACGGCGTCTCCCTTTCGTTGTACGTATAGCCGCGAGCATAACAGCCCCCCGGCGCATGTGCCGCTACCGCCGTGGCACGACTGTGCCGTCAGGCTGTGGCCGGTCGCCGCTACACAGCGACCGGCAATGCCGATTGAGATTTACATGATTTAACGGTTATCATTCTCAATTAATAACAGCCAGCCACCCAGCCGCTTCGAATCCGGTCAGGCAGCCAGCCAGTGACATCGCTCACCCCTGACCGGAGAACCCCATGGCCACCATCGAGAGCCAGAAGCACCCGTCCACCAAGCCTTTCCCTAATGTCCAGACAGCCGCGCTTGCCTTCGCCGCGCTGGCCCTGCCAGGCGCCGTCGCGGCCCAGACCGCAGCCTCCTCGACCCTGCCCGAGGTCAACGTCCGCGCCAACAGCGAAGAGCGCTACAAGATCGAGGCGGTGAGCTCGCCGAAATTCACCCAGCCGCTGGTCGATACCCCTCAGACCATCACCGTCATCGGCAAGGAAGTCCTGCGCGAACAACAGGCCACCTCCCTCACCGAAGCCTTGCGCAATACCCCGGGCGTGACCCTGCTGCTCGGCGAAGGCGGCAACAGCAACACCAAGGACAACATCTTCATGCGCGGTTTCGACACCTCCGGGAGCATCTACATGGACGGTGTCCGGGATCTCGGCAACTTCGCCCGCGACACCTTCAACATCGAGCAGATCGAGATATCCAAGGGCCCGGTGGGCGCGGACAACGGCCGCGGCGCGCCGTCCGGTTATGTGAACCTCGCCACCAAGACTCCGTTCTCCGGTGACGCCGCCAACGCCAGCCTGAGCTACAGCGACGCCGACAACCTGCGCGCCACCGCCGACATCAACCGCCGCCTCGGTGACACCGCCGCGTGGCGCCTCAACCTCATGACCCAGGACGGCGGCGTGGCCGGCCGCGACACGGTGGAAAGCAAGCGCTGGGGCATCGCACCCTCGCTCGCCTTCGGTCTGGGCACGCCCACCCGCACGACGCTGTCCTTCCTGCACATCGAACAGGACAACCTCCCCGACGGTGGCGTGCCCACCGTCGGCCTGCCCGGCTACTACAACGCTTCGCTGGCGGGCGCCGGTCAGCGCGCCGCACCCGTCGACAGCGAGAACTTCTACGGCAGCAGCAGCGACTTTGAAGACGTCAGGCTGGACATGTTCACCGCCCGCATCGAGCACGACCTGTCTGCCGACACGACCTTGCGCAACACGGCGCGCTACGGCAAGGCCCGCCACCAGTTGCTGCTGACCGCACCGGGCAATGCCGTCACCAGCGCCACCAACCCCGAAGGCATAGACGCCGCCACCGACCCGGCCGGCTGGACGGTGCTGCGCGGCCGCCACACCAAGTGGCAGGAAAACGAGTTGCTGACCAACCAGACCAATCTCACCACCGCCTTCAACACTGGCGGACTGCGCCACGAACTGAGCACCGGCCTGGAGTTCACCCATGAACGCCAACTCACCCGCACACTCACCGGCGCGGGCAGCATGGATCCCGCCAATCTCTACCGGCCCAACCGCCACGACCCGATCACCGGCCGCGACCTGAGCTTCACCGGCGCGCGCGCCGAGGGCGAAACCCTGACCATTGGCGCCTACCTGTTCGACACCGTGAAGCTCGGTGAGCGCTGGCAGTTCTCCGCCGGCCTGCGCGGCGACCGCTATCGCACCGAGGCATCCAACATCGTGCTGTCCACCGCTACCAGCCATCCCGAACTGCCGGTGGGTACCCTGGTGCCGCAAAACCTCAAGAGCAGTGACACCCTGCTCAGCTGGAAGCTGGGAGCGCTCTACAAACCCGCCCCGAATGGCAGCGTGTATGCGGCACTGTCCACCTCCAAACAACCACCCGGCGGGTCGAACTTCACCCTCAACGCCACCGCGACCAACATCAACCACCCCAACATGGACCCGCAGACCGCCACCAACATCGAGTTGGGCACCAAGTGGGACGTGCTCGATCAACGGCTGGCACTCACCGCTGCGGTGTATCGCAGCGTGAACAAGAACGACCTGGTGCAGACCGACGCCGCCACCGGCGAAATCACCCAATACGGCCGCAAGGTGGTGCGTGGCGTGGAGCTTGGAGTAGTGGGCGCGATCACGCCGCAGTGGCAGGTTTCGGCCGGCCTCGCCCACATGGATACCGAGATCAAGCGCGGCACCGACGCCCAGCAGGGCAACGCAATCAACTGGTCGCCCAAGCTCAGTTTCACCACCTGGACCAGCTACCGACTGCCCTCCGGCCTTACCGTGGGTGGTGGTGCGCGCTACGTCGATTCGATGCTGCGCACCTCAGGCACGCTGACCGACACCACCCAGATGCCGCGCATCGATGACTACTGGGTGTTCGACGCCATGGCCGCGTACGCGATCAACCAGAACCTGAGCTTGCAGCTCAACGTGTACAACCTGTTCGACAAAGACTATGTCGCGTCAATGAACAACAACGGCCATCGCTACGTGCCCGGCACGCCGCGCACCGCGGTGTTGTCCGCCAACCTGCAGTTCTGACGGCGGTCGCCCGCCTCACCCGGGCGGCAGCCGCCGCCCGGCACACCAGGAACCCACTGCCATGATGCTCCACATCCCCGGCGTCCTGAACGCCAGTCAGGTCGCCGAATTCCGCGCCGTGCTCGCACGTGCGGACTGGGTGGACGGCGCGCTCACCTCCGGCGAGCAGGCCGCGCGCTGCAAGCACAACCTGCAATTGCCGGAATCCAGCCCGACGGCGCGCGAACTCGGCGCGGTGGTGGTGCGCACCCTGGCGCGCCACCCACAGTTCATTTCCGCGGCACTGCCCGCCCACATCATGCACCCCTACTTCAACCGCTACGAAGGCGGGGGACACTTCGGCAACCATGTGGACAATGCCCTGCGGCTGGACCCCGGCACCGGCCGGCGGGTCCGCACTGATGTGTCGTCCACCCTGTTCCTGAGTGCGCCCGACGAATACGACGGCGGCGAACTGGTGGTGGTGGACACCTACGGCACCCACCGCGTCAAACTCGATGCCGGCGATCTCATCGTCTACCCCGCCACCAGCCTGCACCGTGTCGAGCCGGTCAGCCGTGGCGCGCGCCTGGCCGCATTCCTGTGGACCCAGAGCCTGGTCCGCGACGACTGGCAGCGCCACATGCTCTACGACCTGGACATGAGCATCCAGGCCTTGCGCCAGCGCATCGGCGACAGCCCCGAGACCGTCGCCCTCACCAGCCACTACCACAATCTGATCAGGATGTGGGGCGAGACTTGAACGCCGCGGAGGCGGTCGAAGCAAGCAATCCTGGCGACCCGGGTGGGGGAACCCGACTCGCGCGTTCATTCCGCTGGCGTGGCAGGCGGTGCCTCGGCCGCGCTGGGTGCCGGCACGGGCGCTTCACCGCCGCCACTCGGCTGGAACACCCCGCCCTGCCAAAGCAGGTAGGCCACGACCAGCAACACCACCAACACCACGTAGCGCTTCCACGGTGTGCGCTTTTCGGCGTACGGGTCGGCAAGCGTGCGGGCGGCGCCTTCCGGCAGCGCCGCCACCGCGGTGAGCGCCGCGCCGAAGGGAATGTTGATGCGGGCTCGGGTATTCACCGCCCAGCCGTTGGCGTCGAGCAACGGGCCTAGGTTGCGCTGGCGCAGCTTGAGCCAGGCGAGCAACATGGAGGGGCCGGATATCAGCAGTACGATGCCCGCCACCACCAGCGGCATCTGCCACGCCGGCAGTGACAGAAAACCGGTGACCACCGCCGCCAGCGCCGTGCCAAGCGCCCCCAGGGCCAGGCCGATGGCCGCGAAGATCCCGGCAAACTTGGCGATGTCAAAGGCCTGGGCGGCTGCCGGCGTGGGTGCCTCGGGCTTGGCGCCGGCCTCGGCAATACCCGCTGCCGCCTTGTCTTCCACCGCCTTGTCGCGCGAGGCGGCGAACTTCTGGATCTGCTCGCCGATCATCCGCCCGATGCGCGTGTAGGGCGACCAGAAGGCCTGGCGCACGCTGATGGGGTTTTCCACCACCTTTACCACGCTGGCGTTCCAGTCCCGCCCCTGGCGATCGTAGAACACCCCGTTGCGGCCGGGCACCATCATCTCGTCGGCATCGCCTCCAGTCATCGCTGCGACGATGGTCATCGGTGCTTCGCCCTGGCGCGCGCACTGGCAATACACCAGATAGCTGCCCGACAGCGGAGCGAGCGCGGCATGGCGGTCCATGTCGGTCACGCGCAGGCACAGTTCGCAACTGCGCTGGTCGAGGTAGAGCGTGCCGGCCTGGAAGATCGCCTTGTCGCGCGCCGAATAGAATTCCGACAGACAGACGAAGTTGCGCAACAGCGTCACCAGGTCGCGCTGATAGCGCACCAGCCGCTCCACCGCCTCCACCTGCTCGGCCGCGGTTTCGGCCGCGCGGTCACGTTCGATCAAGGCCAGCAGGGCTTCGCGACAATCGTCCGCAAGCAGGGCACGCACCGTCTCGGGTGCCAGGGCGGCCACCGGCGAATCCGGCTGGTCCGCCGTCCAGGTGCGATGGCGGGCAAAGCGTGCCGCCAGCGCATCCCAGTCGGCAGCGGAAAGGGTTTCACGCGGCCCCAGCAGCGGCGTCACCACCAGATCGCGCAGGCGCGCGATGCGTTCCGCCCAGGCGGGGTTCACGCCCGTGCTCAAGGGCAGCGGCCGGTCCGGCCCGACCAGCGCCAGCGGAAGTGCCGCAATCCCGTCGGCGCCCGCATCCAGCGCTTCGCCGGCCAGTCCGGCATAAGTGGCTTCGGCCGGGTTGAGCGCCGTCTCGGCCCGCGCGTCGAAGGCGGCGAGGCGGCAGCGGGTGAAATAGTCTTCCGCCTTGCCCCGCACGGCCTCGAACACCGCCGCTGCCGCCGCCGTGGCCTCGCCCAGCGGCAGCACCGCATCAGGCTCCGCCTCGGCCCGCGCCAGCCAGTCCGACAGCGCCTGCGCCTGCTCGAAGAAGCGTTCGACGCCGGCCTTGCTCACCCCTGGCTGACCGCTGCGATCGGTCTCCGCCCCCAGGCAAGCGATGATGTGGCCGATCGCCGCCACCAAGCGCGCATCGTCGCCCGCCAGTTCGGCCGGCACGATGCCATCGCCGTTGAAGTGATCGGGTGCGAACAAACGGGTGGTGTCGGACACATCCGCAATTCCGATGGCGTCGGCATCGGGCTTGTCGAGATAGGCCAGAATGCGTCTGGCACTCGCCAGCAGCCTCGCCCCTTCCGGGTCGGTGTCGTCGAGCGCGGCGAGCGGCACGCTGTCCGCCCCGGAAAACAGCACCCCAGGGTCACGCAGCACCGCGCATACCCATCTCACCGCGCCCAGTACCTCCGGCACACGGATGCGGCCATCACCATCGGCGTCAAGCAGCTGCAGGGTGCGCGCGTCGAACTCCAGTCCCGAAGTGGGGCAGGCCAGCACCGACCACAGCTTTTGGTCCAGCGCATGCAGATGGCGCAAGTCGTCCGCGGTCTCGATCCGCACCTGGTCAAATCCGCCAGAGCGAAAGAAACGCCACTGGTAGTTCGCCCCATCCTGAGTGCCCATGCCTTTCTCCCGCGCCAGTTGATCAGATCGGTGCGAGGCGCCCGCCAAGCGCATGACCCCATGCCTGCGCCGCCCCCACGCCCGTCGCGCGATTCTACGCCCGGGTCATGGCTGCGGGCCAAGCCGTCGCCATTGACGATACCGAATTTCACATCGGCGACACACACTATTGATGATGCGCGCCCATACTCGAACGCCTGGGCAGCAAGACGGCGGTCGCCGGGCCGCAACATCGCGCTCCGTACCATGCCCGCGGGTCCGCTCCGAACCGGATGGGCGCATGGGTAAGATCACCGATACCCGGTATCGCGCAGCAAGTGGTACGCTGCGTACTAAAATATTGCATTGCAACATCCGCGGCGTCGCATCCGACTGCGTCCCAACTCTTGGCCATCACTCGGGAGCGCACCCATGTTGTTCGGCAAGCGCAGCAAACCTCCGGTAAATCTCGCCCTGCAAGGCGGCGGAACTCACGGCGCGTTCACCTGGGGCGTACTCGACGCCCTGCTGCGCGACGGCCGGCTGCACTTCGACGCCGTCAGCGGCACCAGTGCCGGCGCCATGAACGCCGTGGTGCTCGCCCATGGCTTGCTCGACGGCGGACGTGAAGGCGCCATCTTCGCCCTGCGCCGTTTCTGGGAAAGCGTCGCGCGCAGCTCGCCGTTCGAGCTCGCCGCACCGGGTCCGGACGGCGATCTCACCACCCTGTCGCCCGCCACCCGCATGATGCTGCAGTGGGCCCGCCACTTCTCGCCGCAGCAGCTCAACCCCTTCGACATCAACCCCCTGCGCGACATCCTCGACGATCACGTGGACTTCGAGCGACTGCGCGCCGAAAGCCCGGTCAAGCTGTTCATCGCCGCGACCCACGTCAACACCGGCAAGCTGCGCATCTTCCAGACCCACGAGCTCACCGCCGAAGCCTTGCTCGCCTCGGCCTGTCTGCCGGCGATCAGCCGCGCCGTGGAAATAGACGGCGAACCCTACTGGGACGGCGCCTACTCCGCCAACCCCGCGGTCTTCCCGCTGTTCTACGACAGCCCCGCCGCCGACATCATCCTGGTGCTGCTCAGCCCGCTACTGCACGGCACCACCCCGCAGGACGCTACCGCAATTCGCGACCGCGTCATGGACCTCGGCTTCAACGCCACCTTCCTGCGCGAAATGCGCATGTACGCCCACGCCAGCGAATTCGCCGCACGCAGCCATTTCCCCCACGGTCGCCTGGAACGCCGCCTGCTCGGTACCCATTTCCACATGATCGAAGCCGAAGAACTGATGAGCCAGCTTGCCGCCGAAACCAAACTCGCGATCAGCCTGCCCTTCATCGAAATGCTCAGCGACCAGGGTCGAGCCCGCGCCCAAGCGTGGCTGGACGCCCACTATGACAGCGTGGGAAAGACCTCCTCGATCGACATCCGGGCGTTGTTCTATTGAAGTTTGGGTAGTCGCTGCGCGCCGCTTCTCCGCGCCGTCTGATCCCTGCTGCTCAAACCCACTACATGAATTGATATCTGCTCTCGCACTCAGTCGCAGCCTTGCGCGTTCCTGGTTCTCTCCTCGATGAGCGCGCAATATGCGATGTAAAGCAGTACCAGGAACGAAGCGAACAACCCCACCTCGTACAAGTGAAGACCGGACAATCCCAACGAGAACGTAGCTATTCCCTCAGGTGCATGGGCCGCAATACGCGACAGCTTGAATCGCATGAAGAGCATCCAGCAGCCGGACCCGAGTATCGACACCGACAGCGCGAATGCAATACGTCTCGGCCACTGCGTGCGCCGCTTCGACCGCCGCCAGTGAATCGTTCCCAGCGCCAGAACCAGTCCGAGCAAGGAGAATGACGCGGCAACGGACAGTCTGTGCAGAATCATCTGCTCCAACGAGTCGGCGACCGGATTCGGGCTGAGCCCGTCGATGCCACCGAGCAGCGCGAGAAGCATCAGCTCGTAGCCCCACCAACCCGCTACGAACATGGCAATGCTGCCCCCAAGCGCAAAGCCGGCATATTTCAGTCCATTCATACGGCAATATGTAAAAAGTCAATCAGCATCACGATACACCCGTGCCGCGTCGCATAGCCAGTCGCGAAAGCCGGTCATCGCAGCACTTTCGGCCTTGCGCTCGGGAATGATCAGGTAATAGGCCTTGTCGCTGGGGCAGGCATGGTACAGCGGTATCGCGAGACGGCCGCTGTCGAGTTCCTCGCGGATCAGGAAGGGCGGAATCAGCGCCATCCCCATGCCTTGCATGGCCGCCTGGGCGAGCATGGAGAAGAGTTCGAGGCGAGTGCCGGTCATGTCACGGGCAACGCGCAAGCCCAGCGATTCGAACCACTGCCGCCAGGCATAGGGCCGGGTCGTCTGCTGCAGCAAGGGCAGTTGCGCAATGTCTTCGGCGTCCAGTCCGTCGCAGCCGGCGAGCAATGCCGGGCTGCACACCGGCACCGATTGCTCGGGCATCAGATAGTGCGCTTCCGTACCCGGCCAGCCGGCGTCGCCGTAGTAGAGCGCCGCATCGAACTCGGTTTCGCCAAACAGAAAGGGACGCGTACGGGTGGTGAGATTCACCCGCACATCCGGATGGGTTGCGTGAAAGCCGCCGAGGCGCGGCATCAGCCAGCGCGTGGCGAAGGTGGGCACCACGGCGAGCTCGATGGTGGCGCCGCCGCCGTGATGCGCCATCACCGACAAGGTGTCACGTTCGACCGCGTCCAGCCGCGCGGCGATCTGGCGACTATAGTTGAGACCGGCTTCCGTCAAACGCACACCGCGTCGGGTGCGCACGAACAGGCGCAAACCCAGGAAGTCCTCCAAACCGGCAATCTGCCGGCACACCGCGCTCTGGGTCAGCGACAACTCCTCGGCCGCGCGGGTGAAGCTCTCGTGGCGGGCGGCCAGTTCAAAGGCCACGAGGGCGGCGGTGCTGGGAATCTTGCGACGCATGGCAGGGTTCCGGAAGTCGGGGAAGAGAAGGCCTGGGAGCCTGGACGGCAGCACGGTGAATGCTTACAAGTGCGTTTTCTGCACAAGATACTTCAAAAACATCGCTTGTTTCCGGTAGGGATCGTTCGATAAAGTCGGACCACATCCTATCCCCCGCATCCAGGAGATTCACCATGGCATCCCCCCGCGCAACCTTCGACTGGGCCGACCCCTTTCATCTGGACGGCCAGCTCACCGAAACCGAGCGCATGGTGCGCGACACCGCCCGCGCCTACTGCCAGGACAAGCTCATGCCGCGCATCCAGCATGCGTTCCGCAACGAGCACACCGACCGTGAGATCTTCAATGAAATGGGCGAACTCGGCCTGCTCGGACCAACCATTCCCGAGCAATACGGCGGCGCCGGTCTCAACTACGTGGCTTATGGCCTGATCGCGCGTGAAGTGGAGCGGGTGGATTCCGGCTATCGCTCGATGATGAGCGTGCAGTCTTCGCTGGTGATGGTGCCGATCAACGAATTCGGCAGCGAGGAGCAGAAGCGCAAGTACCTGCCCAAGCTGGCCACCGGCGAATGGGTGGGGTGCTTCGGCCTGACCGAGCCCAACCACGGCTCCGACCCGGGCAGCATGGTGACCCGCGCGCGCAAGGTGGACGGTGGCTACAGCCTTTCCGGCAGCAAGATGTGGATCACCAACAGCCCGATCGCCGACGTGTTTGTGGTGTGGGCCAAGACCGACGACGGCAGGATCCGCGGTTTCATCCTGGAAAAGGGCTGGAAGGGTTTGTCCGCACCCGCCATCCACGGCAAGGTGGGGCTGCGTGCCTCGATCACCGGCGAGATCGTGATGGACGAGGTGTTCGTGCCGGAAGAGAACATGTTCTTGGAAGTTGCCGGCCTCAAGGGGCCGTTCACCTGCCTCAACTCCGCCCGCTACGGCATTGCCTGGGGCGCGCTGGGTGCAGCCGAGTTCTGCTACGAAACCGCCCGCCAGTACGTGCTTGACCGCAAGCAGTTCGGCCGCCCGCTGGCCGCCAACCAACTCGTCCAGAAGAAACTCGCCGACATGCTCACCGAGATCACCCTGGGCCTGCAAAGCTGCCTGCGGGTCGGCCGGATGAAGGACGAGGGCGTCGCGCCGGTCGAGATCACCTCCATCGTCAAACGCAACTCCTGCGGCAAGGCACTGGACATTGCCCGCGTCGCGCGCGACATGCTGGGCGGCAATGGCATCTCGGACGAGTTCGGGGTCATCCGCCACGTGGTGAACCTGGAGGTGGTGAATACCTACGAGGGCACCCACGACATCCATGCACTCATCCTCGGCCGGGCCATCACCGATATTCCCGCCTTCTCGAACTGAGCATTCACCATGGCCGGCGCACTCTCCCACATCCGCGTTCTCGACTTGTCCCGAATTCTTGCCGGACCGTGGGCAAGCCAGATCCTGGCCGACCTCGGGGCCGACGTGATCAAGGTGGAAAAACCCGGCGCCGGCGACGACACCCGCAGCTGGGGCCCGCCGTTTCTCAAGAACGCCCAGGGTGAGGACACCGACGTCGCCGCCTACTACCTCTGCGCCAACCGCAACAAGCGTTCGATCACGGTGGACATGGCCCATCCCGAAGGCCAGGCCCTGTTGCAACGCCTGGCGGCGGAATCCGACGTGGTGATCGAGAACTTCAAGCAAGGTGGGCTGGCACGCTACAAGCTGGACTACGCCAGCCTGTCGGAAATCAATCCGCGCCTGGTGTATTGCTCCATCACCGGCTTCGGTCAGACCGGGCCGTACGCAGCGCGTGCCGGGTACGATTTCCTGATCCAGGGTCTGGGCGGCCTGATGAGCCTGACCGGACGGACGGACGGCGAACCCGGCGCCGGGCCAATGAAGGTCGGCGTCGCCCTCACCGACATCCTCACCGGCCTGTACGCCGCCAACGCCATCCAGGCTGCCCTGCTATGGCGCGAAACCAGCGGCAAGGGACAGTACATCGACCTCGCGCTGCTCGACGTCCAGGTAGCCTGCCTGGCCAACCAGGCAATGAACTACCTCACCACCGGTGCGTCACCCCGGCGGCTGGGCAACGCCCACCCCAACATCGTGCCCTACCAGGACTTCCCCACGCGCGACGGCTACATGATTCTGGCCATTGGCAACGACGGCCAGTTCGCCCGCTTTTGCGAAGCCGCTGGCGCCCCGCAACTGGCCAGCGATCCGCGTTATTCCACCAACAAGGCACGCGTTCAAAACCGTGCCGAACTCATCCCAGCGCTTAATCGCCTGACCGTGCAACGCGACACCAGCGACTGGATCGCCCTGCTCGAATCCTTGGCGGTGCCCTGCGGGCCGATCAACAGCCTGGCGGAGGTCTTCGCCGATCCACAAGTCCAGGTGCGCGGACTCAAGGTCGACATCCCACATGCACAGGTGGGTGCGGTGCCGTCCGTGGCCAGCCCGATGCGCCTCTCGCAAACACCGGTGGCGTATCGCAACGCCCCGCCGCTGCTTGGCGAACATACCGACGCGGTACTGGCCGACGTGCTGGGGGAAGCGCCCGAAACCCTGGCGCGACTGCGCGAACACGGGGTGATATAGACCGGGCCCGCATTCCTCACACCGCCCCTGCCAACGGGTGCCGGTGTGAAAAAAACGGACTGGATCGGACCCCGGATGCAACAACGGGCGCCTCACGGCGCCCGTTGCAATACCAGCTGGAACGGCGGGCAGTCATACCCGACGATCGGGTACCCCTACACGGTCGCCCACGCGAACTTACTTGGCGGCGATCCGCTGTTCCATGCGCTTGGCACGCTCGCCCGGCGCCGGGTGGCTGGAGAACATGCTGCGGGAGTTGCCATGCATGGCTTCGAGCTTGCGCAGCGCGGTCACCGAACCGGCCGTACTCAGGCCTTTTTTGCGCAAAAAGTCGACCGCGTAGTCATCGGCCTCGTTCTCCTGCTTCTGCGAGAACTGCGCGTTCAACAGTGCCTCACCAAGCGCACCCAGTTCCGACGCCGACACCGCTGACACCGCAGCGCTACCGCTGGCGGCGGCCGCTTCACGCGCGGCCGACGTCGCATAGGCCATCTGGAAAGCCCGCTTGGAGTGGCCCAGGGCAACGTGACCAATCTCGTGCGCAATGACGTAGCGCAGTTCGTCGTCGTTGAAGGCGTCCATCAGGCCAGCATAGATGCGGATGGCGCCATTGGGCACGGCGAAGGCATTGACGTCCGACACCATGTACACCTTGTAGTCGAGTTTCAGACCGTCGACCGTCTGCCAATCCTTGGTCAATGCGGCGAGACGCTTGGCGTACTTGCTGGCCGGCGGTGCGACGCGGTTCTGCTTGTCGGCGTGCTCGGAGGTACGATCGCCGAGAATGCGCATGTCTTCATCGCTGAGCGTGGCGGCGGTGGCCAGGTTGGCTCCCGCACCGACCATTCCGCCCAGATCCATGCCGGACGTCTTGCAGCCTGCGAGTGTGACGAGGGAAGCGGCGGCCAATGCCACCCAGATGGAGGATTTCATGTTCGATTCCATGAGTATTGACAACAGGAACGCGGATTATGCCCTGTTGTTACCCATAAAGGAACATCTATTGCGCATGCAATCATGCCTTGCGCAATTCTCCGGGCGCCACACCTGCGTGCAAGCCGACACTTACGCGGCCAGAGGCTCCGCCGCCTTGAACTCGCCGCCCAGCGCCTCGATCACTGCCGGCAACAACAATGCCAGTTCCCCCGTCATCAGCACGAAACCGGCATCGAACAAGGCGCGCGCGTCTTCGGCACCGACCTCGTCGACCTTTTCCTTGACCACATCGAGGAAGTCGAGCCGCTTGATTTCGAGCTTCTCGGTCAGCACGAAGCTCACCCGGTCGTCGAAGGTCAGCGCCAGCCGCGTCGGCAACTTGCCCGCCTCGAGGTGATTGCGCACTTCCTCACCCTCAAGCGCGTGGCGCACATAGCGCACTGCCGCCTTGTCCTCGGTCACCGAGCGCAACTCGCAATCCTGGTCGATGCTGAAACCGGCCGGCGCCTCGCCGCCCGCCAGCCAGTCGGCCATCGCCGAGGCCGGTGAGCGCTCGGTACGCAGCAAGGCCAAGGGCAGACTGTCCAGCGCCTGGCGCAAGGCCTCGAGCACATCTTCAGCGCGAGCCTGGCTGGGCGCGTCTATGCCCAGCCAGCCGTTGACCGGATCGATCCAGGCAAAAGCCTTCTTGCGCCGGGTGAACGCCCGCGGCAGAAACTCCTGCATGACCTGCTCGCGCAACTCCTTCATCTGCTTGCGGCCTGGCTTGTAGCCCTGGCGGGCGGCCAGTTCCTCGGCCCGTTCGTCCGCCTCCTGCCGCACTACCGAAGACGGCAGCAGACGTTGTTCATAACCCAGCGCAATCAACCACTGCGTACCGACCCGGTGCACCAGCGCCTCGTCGCCGGTGGGCGAAACCCAGCCACGCGTTTCCTGGTCCTGGCTGCCGCAGGGCTGGAAGCGGCGCCGTGCGAGTTGCGACTCCAAGGTGTCGGCATCCATCTGCCACGCTGCGGGAAGGCGGTAAACCTGAAGATTCTTGAACCACATTGTCTTGTCTTCCAAAAAACGAAAAGGACAAGCGAATCGGCGCCTGTCCGTGGGAAAAACGACCGGATCCACCGATCGGGCATGCCAAACAACCCACTGCGGAAACGGATTGCGGCGCCCGCCTTGCACCCGGCCGTGCGCGACGCTTGTTCGAGGCGGCCTTGAGGGGCCTATTGCAGGCGTCCGGACTCGGCGATCATCCGGATCACCCTGACCGTGTCCAGATCGGAACTGTGATAGGCGGACTTCACGAACCCTGCGTACTTGCCGTCCGGGTCACCGGCCGCGTCCGGCAGGGTCGTGCGATAGCTGAAACGCAATACCAGTTCCGCCGGAGCGGGTTCCTCGATGCTGATCGTAAGCGTGCCGCCAGCATGTTCAGCGGTCGCCGACGATTCGAAGGTCATCGACTCCATGGGCACCATCTCGACCTTGTCGCGAATCACCGCCGCGCCGAAACGTAGTTCCCGCAACAGCGTGGTTTCGCTGCGCTCAACGATGGTGCAGGCCTCAAGTCCGGGCAGAAAAGGTCGCGGATCTTCGGCCCGGCACAACAAACCAAACCACAGCTCCTCCCGCGTCAAGTCCGTGACCAACGGATTGGCCGGCTCGTTGATCACCACGATGTGCTCGAACTTCAAGACGCTCGCTCCTCGAAAACAGGCGGCAGTTTAACGCGCATGGCGCCGCTGTAAAGCCCCCGACCAATGCCATATGCAAGTCGGTGGGGAGGGGATGTTGTTGATTCTTTTATATATAGAAAACTCTGTATACGTTGTACCGGACAAAACTGTGGATAAACCTTCAAACCCCTTTGGCAGAAAGCCGATGAGGGTGTGGGCAAGGCAGTCGACAACCGGGTCCGGTAGGTGTGTGGAGATTATGGTCGGTTTTCCTCGCATCACCGAAGCAGCCGCTTGTGCACATATGATGTACCGGCTGTGCACAGTCTTTCCCACCGAAACACCCCGATTCATCCACAAGAAATTTGTAACAGGCCGCCCTGCGGGTAAGATCGCGCAATGAAAACCGAACGTATCCTCCAGTCCCAGGGTTTTGGCAGCCGCAAGGAATGTCGCTCCCTGATCCGCGCCGGCGCGCTGTCGATTGCCGGCACCCCCGTAGACAACCCCTTTGCCGAGATACCGGTGGAGGGACTGGTGTTCGAAGTGGAGGGCCAACCCTGGACCTACCGCGAACAAGCCTATGTGGTGCTGAACAAGCCGGCCGGCTACGAATGCTCGCGCAAGCCGACTTTTCACCCGTCCATCTTCGCCTTGCTGCCGCCGCAGTTCGCCAACCGCGACGTCCAGCCGGTAGGCCGCCTGGACCAGGACGCCACCGGGCTGTTGCTGCTGTCCGACGACGGCCAGTTCATTCACCTGTGGAGTTCGGGCAAGAAGCAAACCCCCAAGGAGTACGCGATCGAGACCGCGTCTCCGGTGACCGACGAGCAACTGCGGCAACTCTTGACCGGCGTGACCCTGCACGACGAACCCCAGCCCATCAGTGCGCGTCGTTGCACCCGCAGCGGCGAACGCTCGCTGACGCTGGTGATCACCGAAGGCAAGTACCACCAGGTGAAGCGCATGATCGCGGCGGTTGGCAACCATGTTTCCCGCCTGCATCGCTTTCGCGTCGGGGGCCTGGTGCTCCCCACGTATCTGCCGGAAGGGCAGTGGCGCTGGCTGGACACCGCGGACCTGGCGCAGCTTGCTGACTATCAAGCCGACGAATAAAGGCCGTTCGGCGACGGTCGCGGCCAGTTGCATGGGGTTGTAAACATAGAAGTAAGAAATTAAACAAAGGTAAACATAAAGTGCGCCCCGATTCTGTGGATAAATCGGTCCGCAGCTTGCGCTGCCTGCAGATTGCCGGCGGACAACCCGGTAGATAAGCCCGGCTTTCGCTGTGTGCGAATTGTGGCCGGAATGTCGGGACGGGTCTTGAAACGCCTTTGTCCACAATGGATTCACGCCTTTCCACCATGATTGCCCACGCCGCCCGGCGGGTTTGATGCGATGCGCGACGGTACCTGGAACATCTTCTGCAGGGTTGTTGATAACTTCGGGGATATCGGCGTGTGCTGGCGTCTGGCGCGCGAGCTGCGGGCGCGTTTCGGCTTGCCGGTCAGGCTGTGGGTGGACCACATGGCGGCTTTTCGGCGCATCTGTCCGCAGGCGGCATCGGCGCTCACGGATGAAGCCGTCTGGACCAATGGCGGACCGGCATTGGTGGTGGTTGAAGGGGTAGAGGTACGTCGCTGGCCGGATGGCCCGGGCGATGCCGCCGGCTTTGCGAAAGTTGCCGATGCGGCCGTGGTGATCGAGGCTTTTGCCTGCGACCTGCCCGAAGCGGCCCTGGCGGCGATGGCGCAGGCGAGCCCGCCGCCGCTGTGGATAAACCTGGAATATCTGTCCGCTGAGGACTGGGTCGGCGACTACCATGGGTTGAGCTCGCCCCATCCGCGTCTGCCGCTGGTCAAGCGCTTCTTCTTCCCCGGCTTTGACGCACGCACCGGCGGGCTGTTGCGCGAACGGGAACTGCTTGCGGCGCGCGACGCGTTTCTTGCCGACCGGCCGGCCGCCTTGCGTTTTCTGGCCTGCGCCGGTGTCAGTGGGGTAGAGGCGGATGTGCGCCGGGTGTCGTTGTTCGCTTACGAGACGCCAGCCCTGCCCGATCTGCTCGCCCTCTGGGAGACGGCGGCGCAGCCGACCTTGCTGCTGGTGCCCGAGGGGCGCGTGCTCGGGGACCTCGGCCGCCATCTCGGCCAGTCCGCATTGCGGGCTGGCGACCGCCTGGTCCGTGGCGCGCTCGACGTTGCGGTACTGCCGTTTCTGTCGCAACACGACTACGACCGATTGTTGTGGTGCTGCGACCTGAACTTTGTGCGCGGCGAGGATTCCTTCGTGCGCGCGCAATGGGCGGCCCGGCCCTGCGTGTGGCAGATCTACCGGCAGGCGGAGGACGCGCATCAGGTCAAGCTCGACGCTTTTCTCGCCCGCTACGGTGCGCAGCTGGAGGGGGGCGACGGCGAAGCCCTGGCGGCGTTCTGGCGCGCATGGAACGGGCGCGGAGATCCCGCCGCTTGCTGGCCCGCCATGGACGCTGCGCTACCTCGGTTGGCAAGACACGCGCGACAGTGGTGCGAGCAGTTGGCAGAGCACACCGACTTGTGCACGAATCTGGTGGAATTTTCCGGTACGGTGCTAAAATAAGAAGTTTTTCAAATCCTTGCGGCGATCGTGCCGCGACAGCCATACCCAGGAAACAGCATGAAAACCGCTCAGGAACTCCGCTCCGGCAACGTCATCATGGTCGGCAGCGACCCGCTGGTAGTCCAGAAGACCGAATACAACAAGTCTGGCCGCAACGCTGCGGTGGTCAAGATGAAGTTGAAGAACCTGCTTACCGGCGCGCCGTCCGAGTCGGTGTACAAGGCCGATGACAAGTTCGAGGTCGTCCAGCTCGACCGCAAGGAGGTGACCTACTCCTACTTCGCCGATCCGATGTACGTGTTCATGGATGCCGACTACGAGCAGTACGAAGTCGAAGCCGAGAACATGACCGACGCGCTGAAGTATCTGGAAGACGGTCTGCAGTGCGAAGTGGTGTTCTACAACGGCAAGGCGATCTCGGTGGAATTGCCGAACTCGGTGGTGCGTGAAGTCACCTACACCGAACCCGCGGTCAAGGGGGATACCTCCGGCAAGGTTCTGAAGCCGGCCAAGATCGGCACCGGCTTCGAACTCATGGTGCCGGCCTTCGTCGAGATTGGTGACAAGATCGAGATCGACACCCGTACCGACGAGTACAAGAACCGCGTCAAGTAATCTGCGCGCTGTGTCCACCCGCTTCCTGCGGGTCGGGTCCGCGACAGCAAACCCGTGCCTGGCACGGGTTTTTCATTTGTGCGCCGGAAAGGGCCGAGTGCCGGATTGCGCCGGGTCGTGACAACTCATCAAGGCAGATACCTGCAAACTGTAGGCTTTATGTAACACAGTGTTGTATTTTTGAAACTCCACCTTGATTTTTCCTGTCAGGGGTTTAGCGTTCAAAGTGCGTGGACCCATTTCTACAAAAGGGAAATCAAGATGAAAACCGTCGTGGCCAGTCTGGCCGCTGCGATGATGTTGGTGGGGTGCTCGGTCGAGACATCGACCGGCGCGGTCGAGCGTGCGCCGACGAGCGATGCCTCGTCCGCTACGGAGGTTTCGGACGCCGTTCCGACCGCTTCTGTCGAGGTGGTGTCGGTCGAGCAGACGGAAGCGGGCTCCGCCGGCACGGACAACGGTGTGCGCGACGCCAAGGAGGCGGCCGAGGATGCGGCCCGCAAGATCCGCGATGCGGCGGTCAAGCTCAAGGACGCAGGCGTCGGCGCGGTACAGTCGGTGCGCGACGCGACCCTGGGTCGCGCCGACGCCGATACGGGCGTCGAAGCGGATACGCCTGCGGAGTCCGCGCTCGAGATCGCCGAAGGCTCGACCGACGCCGAATAGCGGCCGGAACGCCCTGGCCGCTCTGGCGTTTCGTCTAGAGATGCCGGGGCATGGGGTACTTGCGTGTGAATGCTGCGTAAATCCTGCGCAGATTGCGTTCCTTTCCGAGATGGCCGGTTTCCGCCGCGTGCGCGATCAGGTCGCGGTGCATCGTGTGGATGCGATGGATGCCGCGGGCACTGCCGAGCAACTGGCTTCCGAGTTCGGCGGCAAGCATGGCGGGGATGTGCTGGTGTTCGGCAATCACGTCTATCGTGGCGCCATCCAGGTCGATGAAATCCATGCAGTCGGTGAGGCTGAGCATGCTTGTCTCCTCCTTCTGGGCAAACCTGCACCAAAATGGATTCCGTCCGTACGGAATTGGTGCGGATTTCCCGGTGTCTCCCCTGGTCTGGTGATCGCACATTCTTCGATGTGCGTATCCATCTATTTGTTTTTTCACATCATCTTCATTGCGCCGGCGCGGCCTTGGCAGATGCCGCGTGGTCTATTGCGAGACCGGCATTTCTTGACAAGCAAGCTTCACGCCGCCGTGTCGGGTCCGTGCGGGGCGACGGCCGTGCTGGATAGACGCGGCCGGATGCGGGAAGATGCACATGCAGTGGAACCAGGAATGGGGACTAGCGGCGGTGAGCCGAAGCGATGCTGGCACCCGGGTGGGATGGATGGAGGAAGACCATGGTATGGGGCGAGACGATGGATGTGCGCCATGTGACGCACATGCCGCAGGGTATCGGGTGGTGGATGCGGCTGCATCGAGCTTGCGTCGGACTGGTGTGCGCGATCGCAAGCACATTGGCGTGGGCCGAGCCGCTGCCGACGCCGAGCGGGCGGGTGATACTGAGCGTCGAAGGGGCGATCAGCCATACCAATGCAGGTGATCGCGCGGATTTCGACTCCGCCATGCTGGAGGCCTTGCCTTCTCGCGGCATAAGCACGTCCACCCCATGGACCGACGGCGTGACCCACTTCGAAGGGCCGCTCGCCTCCGCGGTGCTGGAGGTCGTAGGCGCACACGGCCGGCAACTGGTGATTACCGCGCTCAACGACTATTCGGTAACGGTGCCGGTATCCGATCTGGAGCAGTACCAGGTCATTCTGGCGATGCGCCAGGGGGGTGAGCGCTTGCGCATCCGCGACAAGGGGCCGTTGTTCTTGATCTATCCCTTCGACGATTACCCGCGCCTCAACAACGAAATGATCCACACCCGCTCGATCTGGCAGATCCGCCGGATCCGGGTCGATTGAGCCGGGTCGCGGTTTCGCAGGCGAGCCTATGAACGCGCGAGACAGCTCTTCCGATGCAGTGAGCAGCCATCGTGGCAAGGTGGCTGCGTTGCTTGCGCTCTCCTTGGTGTTTCTCACCGCTGCCACTGCCTTGTTCCACCAGGTGGTGCAACGTGCCGGCGAAGTTTCGGCCGGCGCCCAGGAAGACGTGTTGTGGACCGCCAACCAGCTTGACCGCGAAGCCCTTAGGGTGACGGCGGCACTGGAGCTGCTGGCGATACGCCCCAGTCCGGAGGCGCTGGAGGATCTCCACGAGCGTTTCGAGGTCTTGTACAGCCGCGTCATCCTCACTCGTCGTGGTCAGCTCAGCCAGGCCTATCGTGCCGATCCGTTGCTATGGGCGCAGCTTGATCGCATAGAAGCGGGTATCGAGATCATGGATGCGCTGCTCGTGGAGCTGGATCCGGGCGACGGGGCAGCGGTGAGCACGGCGCTCACCGAAGCCGTCAGTTTTCAGGAACTGTCCCGCCGCTTTGCCCTGGACGTATTGCAGTTCCGCATGACGGCGCGTCTGACCGACCGCGAGCAGGCGGTCGAATTGCTGAGCCGCCTGGGCGGATTGATCGCCTTGATGGTGATCGCGATGGGACTCACCTTTGCCCTGCTCTACCGCAGTATTCGCGAAGAGAAACGGGCCCGCCAATCGGTGGAACGGCTTGCTGGCGAGCTGCGCTTCGCGCTCACCCGTGCCGAATCGGCCAGCCGTGCCAAGTCGGAGTTCCTCGCGACCATGAGCCATGAGATCCGCACGCCGATGAACGGCATCCTGGGCATGACCGAGCTGTTGCTCGAGACTGGATTGTCCGAGGCCCAGCGCACCCGCGCGCTCACGATACGCCACTCGGCCGACGCCTTGCTGGTCATCCTCAACGACGTACTGGATATCGCCAAGTTGGAGTCGGGCGCCTTCGAACTGGACAACGCGCGTTTCGAGTTGCGGCCGTTGGTGGAGGCGGTGGTGACCTTGCTCGCCTCCGGTACGCGTGGCGACGAAGTGCAACTGCACATGTCGGTGGACCCCGAGGTGGAGGGGGCCTACCTCGGCGATGCCGGGCGTTTGCGCCAGGTGTTGCTAAATCTCGTCAGCAACGCCGTGAAGTTCACACCGAAAGGTTCCGTGAAGGTGCACGTACGGGCCGCCGGCGCCATCCGCGACCAGGCGCGGCGGTTGTGCTTCGAAGTCATCGACACCGGCATCGGGATCCCGGAAGAAGCCCGCCCCAAACTGTTCAACACCTTTGTACAGGCCGACGCCTCGATGTCGCGTCGTTATGGCGGTACCGGCCTGGGTCTGGCGATCTGCCGCCGCATCGTAGAACACATGAACGGGCGCATCGGATTCGACAGCGAAGTGGGCAAGGGCAGCCGCTTCTGGTTCGAGGTTCGGCTGCCGCTGGCCGACGCCCGCGGCCGACCCGCTTCCAGCGGTGCGAAGATGCCCGGAGTGGCCGCCCAGCAAGCCACCCCTGGCGCGCCCCTGCACATTCTGGTCGCCGAGGACAACCCGATCAACCAGCGGGTGGTCACCGGACTGCTGGAGCGCCTGGGCCACCGCGTCGAAGTCGTGGAGGACGGGGCGCGTGCGGTCGAGCGTGTCGCGGCGGGTGATCACGACCTGGTGCTGATGGATGTGCAGATGCCGGAACTCGACGGATTGGCGGCCACCCGCCGGATTCGCGCGCTGACCGGCGCCAGGGCGGGGATTCCGATCATCGGCGTGACGGCAAACGCCATGGACAGCGACCGTGAGGAATGCATGGAGGCGGGTATGGACGGCTTCCTGCCCAAGCCGGTCCGGCAGGATGCACTGCACGCGGTGCTCAGCCGTTGGCAGCGGCCATTACGGCCAAGCGGCGGGGATACCGTCCGGTCTGCAGCGACCGGCGCTGCCGAGCGCAGTGCGGAGCCGCTACCGACTCCCACGATTGAAGCGCAATGAACGACGATCCACTCGATCCCCGTCGCTTGCAGGACGGCTTGCCACGCAAACCCGATCAAGCTGCGGCGGGGGGTGATGGCGGGACGCAGGAGGATACGGTGGCCGGGCCCGGCTGGCGCGAGACCTGGCTGCGCCGGACCGGCCTGAACCGGCTCGACTGGGAGGCCTGGCAGGATCATTACCGACGGTTGCGCGAGGCCGTGTTGCGGCCGCAGGTGGACGAAGCTGCGCTGGCTGCGTCGCTGCGCGAAGCGCGCGCCCGCATGCCGGTGCCGGTAGTGTGGCTGATTGGCAAGACCCAGGCGGGCAAGACCTCCATCATCCGCGCGCTGACCGGCAGCGAGCGCGCCGAGATCGGCAATGGCTTCCAGCCCTGCACGCGTAGTGCGCAGTTGTACGACTTCCCGGCGGAGATGCCGGTAGTACGCTTTCTCGACACCCGCGGCCTGGGCGAGGTCGACTACGATCCGGGTGAGGACATCGCCTACTGCGAAGCCCGCGCGCATTTGTTGCTGGCCGTGATGAAGGTCGCCGATCCGCGTCAGGAGGCGGTCGCCGGCTTGCTGCGCACGGTGCGCGAGCGCCACCCCGACTGGCCGCTGGTGATCGCCCAGACCGGTCTGCACGAACGCTATCCGCCCGGGGCCGGGCATGTGCAGCCCTACCCCTTTGATGAGCACGGCGATGCAATCGGTCTTCCGGCCGATCTGGCCAGGGCGTTGTTGGCACAGCGCGACCTGGTGGGCCGATTGCCCGGCGCCGCGCCGGTGCGTTGGGTGGCGGTGGATCTCACCCTGCCAGAAGACGGTTATGTGCCGGACGACTATGGTCGCGACGCCTTGTGGCAGGCGATCGAGGTGGCCTCCTCGCTCGATCTGCGGCGCCAGTTGCTGGACGATGCGCGAGTACGCGACGTCTATGCCCGCGCCGCCCATCCCCACATCGTCGGTCACACCCTTGCGGCAGCCGGCTTGGGTGCGCTGCCCGTGATCGACCTGGTGGCGGTGTCGGCGGTGCAGGCCAAGCTTCTGCATGCCATCGCCCGCCTGCACGGGCAGCGCTGGGACGGCCGCATGGTCAGTGAATTTGTCGGTCTGCTCGGGGCCGGCGTGGCCACCGGGCTGGTCGGCCGCATGCTTGGTCGGTCTGTGGCAAAACTGATACCTGGCTGGGGCCAGACCGTTGGCGCGGTGTGGGGGGCGAGCACCAGCGGCGCCGCCACTTACGCACTGGGCAAGGCCGCGGTGTATTTCCTCGGCGCGCGGCACAGCGGTGCGGAGGTCGATGGCGAGAAGGTACGTGAAATCTATGCCGAGGCCTTGGGCGCCGGCCGCCGCCTGCTCGCGACGCAGGCAGGTTCATCGGCGGCGGAGCCGCGGCGTGGTGGCGACGGCCGTGACCATCCGACCCAACCGCCGGCTGCCCCCGGCGGGAACAAGGACGGCGGAACGCCATGGTGAAGCAGGGACTGCGCGGGCTGGACAAGCTGCACCTGCTCGCGCTCGGCCTGCTCGCAACGCCGATGGTGGCGGTATTCGCGCTCGGCGTGCTGTGGTTGTGGCAGGCCGAGCAGCGCTTCGTGTGGCTGGCCGGACTGGGCATCGCGGCGTTGGCGGGCTTCGGCCTGCAACTCCTGCTCAAGCGCCGCCGCCGACCGCTGCTTGCCGACAGCGATGCTGCGCCCGATCCCGACTGGCCGCCGAGTGCGGAGGCTGCGTGGGCCGATGTGGAAGCAATGGTGGACGAGCTCGACCCCGATGCCTGGCCGCTTACCGAGCCGGACAGCGCGATCCGGCTGGGGCGGCGCACGCTGGAGACGGTCGCCCGGCGCTACCACCCGGAGGTCTCGCAGCCCTTGCTCGAACTCACCCTGCCGCACACCTTGATGATCGTGGAGCGTGCGGCGCGCGACTTGCGTGCCGACATCGTGGACCACGTGCCGTTCAGCCACCGCCTGACGGTCGGCGATCTGACCCGCGCCCAGCGCTGGAAGGACAGTGCCGAGCGGGTGTTCGACGTCTATCGCGCCGGTCGGGTGGTGATCAACCCGCTGGATGCGGTGATCGGAGAGGTCAAGCGCCACCTTGTTGGCCGCAGCTTCGGTCTTGCCCGCGAGGAATTGCAGCGTTGGCTGCTGCGCGCCTACGTGCGCCGCGTCGGCCGCTATGCGATCGAACTCTACAGCGGCCGCCTGCCCCTGGATGAAGATGCCCCGGCCGAGGCGCTGACCCGCGATTCACGCGCGGATCTATCGCAGGCGGAGGCGCAGGATGTCGCAGCGGCGAGCGAGGAGCCGTTGCGTATCGCGGTGATGGGACGGACCAACGCCGGCAAGTCCAGTCTCATCAACGCCTTGTTCGGCCGTCTGACGGCGGCCACCGATGTCTTGCACTCCACTCGCGAGGTCACCGCCCATGTGCTGGAACGCGATGGCTTCACGCGCGCGTTGGTGCTCGACACGCCCGGGCTGGATTCGGCCGGTTTCGACCGCGAGGCCGTGCTGAAAACCCTGGCCTCGGTGGATCTGCTGCTGTGGGTGAGTGCGGTGAACCGGCCGGACCGCAGCGACGAGCGCGCCACCCTCGACGCAGTGCGCACCTGGCAGGCCAGTCGGACCGACCGGCGGCCGGCGCCGCTGGTGGTGGTGGCCAGCCACATCGACCAGTTGCGCCCGGCGGCGAGCTGGTCGCCGCCTTATGATCTGGCACACGGCGATGATCCCAAGGCGCGCAACATCCGTGCGGCGGTTGAGGCGCTGGCCGGGGATCTGGCGGTGGACGTGGCGGCGGTGGTGCCGGTGTGTCTTGCCGAAGGCCGTGACTACAACGTGTCCGACACCTTGTGGGCGGCCATGCTCGCGGCCGAGGACGGCGCGCGCCGCGCGCGCCTGTTGCGCTGCCTGGAGGCCAGGCGGCGCGAGCAGGATTGGTCGCTGCTGTGGCGTCAGCTCAAGAGCACCGGGCGTCTGCTGAAGCGCCTGCCGGTGGGACGTTGAGGTCGGCAGCGTTGGGTGCGGACCGTCGCGAACCGGATCGGTTGAAGGTGCCCATTGTCCGTAGGCCAACGGCAGTGGTCGGTCCGCTGATATGTTCCGCTGCCGGGGTGTCGCCCGGTTCGCGCGTCGATCGCTGACAGTGGTTTTTGCAGCTGACCATATACGATTCCGGATGGCGTGCGTATAAACTGCCTGCCACGACGTATCGTCGCAATAAGTGCCACCCAAGGTCGAATTCATGCCACTGTCAAAATTGGAGCCGCCCGATCTGGGCATCGTGCCGGCCGCCTCCGAGGTCATCGCCAAACAACTGCGCAGCGCCATCATTTCCGGCGCCCTTGCCGAGGGCGAGCCGGTCCGCCAGGACGATGTGGCAAAGTTGTTCAACGTCAGCAAGATCCCGGTGCGCGAGGCCTTGAAGCGCCTGGAGGCCGAGGGTCTGGTGGAATTCAAGCGCAACAAGGGGGCGGTGGTCACGCGCATTTCCGAGCCGGAGTTGGCGCAGATGTTCGAAGTCCGGGTGCTGCTGGAGGTCAAGGCGATTTCGCTGGCGGTACCCAACATGACAGAGGCCGATTTCGCGCGCGCGGAAGCCATCTGCGACGCCTTTCTGGTGGATGACGATGTCGGCCACTGGTCTGAACTCAACTGGTCCTTGCACGCCTGTCTCTACGAGGCCGCCCGACGCCCCTTCCTGCTCGGCCTGATCCGCTCCATCCATGACAAGCTGGAACGCTATCTGCGCATGCAGTTGACCCTGTCGGAAGGCAAGGCCCGCGCCGACCGCGAGCATCGCGCCATTGTCGAGGCCTGTCGCAGGCGCGATGTGGCCCTGGCTGCCCGCCTGATCGAGGAACACATCAACGGCGTGTGTCAGTCGCTCTACGCCCACCTGCCCAAGTCAGGACCGGGCTGAGCGGCCGCCTAGCCTGCCAAAGTCGCCGGAACACACCCGCCGCGTTCTTGCAGCGGCAGGAACGCCTGTTCCACAGCCCGCTCCCCCGCTCCCCCTGGCGCTTGATTGTGCCGATTTCGTCATCCAGCGGACGCTTTACGGGCGAGCGCGGCGGGGGGTTTTGCCCTAATCTGGAGGATATCCAGGACATGTTGGGGTAGTGGATGAAGACGATCCGGATTCTTGACTCCCATACCGGCGGTGAGCCCACGCGCCTGGTGCTGTCGGGCTTCCCCGAGCTTGGCGGGGGGGACATGGCGGCACGCCGGGCGGTGCTTGCACGCGAGCACGACGCCTGGCGCACGGCCTGCATGCTGGAGCCGCGGGGCAACGACGTGCTGGTGGGAGCCCTGTTGTGCGAACCCGTCGATCCCCGTGCCTGTGCCGGTGTGATCTTCTTCAACAACACTGGCTACCTGGGCATGTGTGGCCACGGCACGATCGGACTGGTGGTGTCGCTGGCCTACCTCGGGCGGATCGGCGCGGGCGTGCATCTGATCGAGACGCCGGTCGGGCCGGTGGAGGCGACGCTGCACGAGGACCGCTCGGTGAGCGTGCGCAATGTACCGGCCTACCGGCATCGCAGTGGGGTGAGGGTGGCGGTGCCGGGGTTTGGCGAGGTGGAAGGCGACGTCGCCTGGGGCGGCAACTGGTTCTTCCTCATTTCCGACCATGGGCAGCGCGTGGCGGCGGACAACATCGATGCGCTGACCGCCTACGCATGGGCGGTGCGCCGGGCGTTGTCCGAGCATGGCATCGTGGGGGCGGACGGTGGCGAGATCGACCATATCGAACTGTTCGCCGACGACGAGCGGGCTGACAGCCGCAACTTCGTGCTATGCCCCGGCAAGGCTTACGACCGTTCGCCCTGCGGTACCGGCACCAGTGCCAAGCTGGCCTGCCTGGCGGCCGACGGCAAGCTTGCGCCCGGTGCGATCTGGCGCCAGGCGAGCGTGATCGGCAGCGAGTTCCAGGCGAGCTATAGCTGGCTGGGTGCCCCGGGTGGAACTATCGTGCCGACGCTGCGCGGACGTGCCCATGTGAGCGCCGAGGCGACCTTGCTGATCGAGGACGACGACCCCTTCGCCTGGGGGATAGGGGCATGACCACGATCGGCGCGCACGGCTATGACGCCATTGTGGTCGGTGGCGGCATTGTCGGCGCGGCATGTGCCGAAGCCCTGGCCCGCCGTGCGCTGTCCGTGCTGGTGCTCGACGCCCGGCTGGGCGGTGCCACCGCCGCCGGGATGGGGCACCTGGTGACGCTAGACGACAACGACGCCGAGCTTGCCTTGACCCGTCATTCCATCGCGCGCTGGCGCGAGTGGTCCGCGGAGCTCGATGGCGACTGCGCCTTTCGTGGCAATGGCACCTTGTGGGTCGCGGCGAACGACGCCGAACTGGCCGCTGCCGAAGCCAAATGTGCGCGTCTGCAAGCCCTGGGCGAAGCCGCCGAGATGCTCGATGCGCGGGCACTGGCGGAGGCCGAACCGGCGTTGCGGCCGGGCCTGGCGGGGGCGCTGAGTTTGTCCGGGGACGGCATCGTGTATCCCCCCAACGTAGTGCGCTGGCTGCTGGGCCGCCACCCGCGGCGGCTCACCGAACGGATTGCCCGGGTGGTCGAAATCGACGGCCGCGGGGTAGTGCTGGCGGATGGCGAACGCCTGGCTGCGGGCATCGTCGTGCTGGCAAACGGCATCGAGGCGGCCAGCTTGTGTCCGGAACTGCCGATTCAACCCAAGAAAGGCCACCTCGCGATCACCGACCGTTACCCCGGCCTGCTCACCCATACCGTGACCGAACTCGGGTATCTGAGCAGCGTCCATCAAAGCGATGGGCCTTCGGTGGCGTTCAACGTCCAGCCGCGCCCCACCGGCCAGTTGTTCATTGGTACGTCGCGCCAGTTCGGCAGCCGCGATCTGGCGGTGGACGGGCCGGTACTGGCCCGCATGCTTGCCCACGCGAGCAGCTTTCTGCCGGTGCTGGCCGAACTCAACATCATTCGTTGCTGGACCGGCCTGCGCGCCGCCAGCCCCGACAGCTTGCCGCTGATCGGCCGCCACCCCGGCCGCAACGGCCTGTGGCTGGCGGTCGGGCATGAGGGGCTGGGCGTGACCGCCGCGCCGGCCACCGCCGAATTGTTGATGGCAGCGATCTTCGACGAGCCGCCACCGATCCCGTCGCTGCCGTATGCGCCAGAACGTTTTCCGGGGGTGGTCGATGAACCCGTTGGCCGCATGGCGCGGCAACAGCTTGGCCGGTGGATGGGGGAATCGTGAAAACGCAGGCTTGTGAGATTCGCACGCTTGAGGGCCATCATGGTTGAACTTCTCATAAACGGCACCGCCGCCCGCGTGCCGGCGGGCGTGACCGTGGCGGCCGCGCTGGCGACCCTGGGACACCACCACACCCGCCTGTCGGAACGCGGCGCGCCGCGGGCGCCGTTGTGCGGGATGGGTGTGTGCCAGGAGTGCCGGGTGGGCATAGACGGCCGCCGCCAACTCGCCTGCCAGACGCTGGTGCGCGATGGCATGCGGATCGTCGTTCCGCTACTGGCGTCATCTACGACCGACGTGGCGCCCTTGGTCCCCATGCGCCCGTCCGGCAAGGGCGGGTGATGAACGGAGGCAGGCGATGAACTCCGAGATCCTGCATCAACTCGGGCACGGCGGCGCGCGCCAGATGCTGCGATACGAGTGCGAGGTGCTGGTGGTGGGCGCCGGTCCGGCCGGGCTCGCCGCCGCGGTAGAAGCGGCCACAAGCGGCGCGCGCGTGCTGGTGTTGGACGACAATCCCCGACCCGGTGGGCAGATCTGGCGCGACGGTCCCGGTGTGCGCCTGCCGGCGGCGGCGCGGCGCTTGCGCCAGCGTCTAGAGGCCCTGGCGCACGTCGAATTGCTGTCTTCCGCACGCGTGGTGGCGGCCTGTCCACCGCACAGCCTCATCGTCGAGACGGCCGATGGTGGCGTTTCGATCGGCTGGCGCAAGCTGATTCTATGCACCGGCGCGCGCGAACTGTTCCTGCCCTTTCCTGGCTGGACGCTACCGGGCGTCACCGGCGCCGGCGGACTACAGGCCTTGATCAAGGGCGGGGTGCCGGTATCCGGCCAGCGCTTGGTGGTGTCCGGCAGCGGACCCTTGCTGCTGGCAAGCGCCGCCACGGCGCGTGCCGCCGGCGCGCGGGTGCTGAGGGTAGCAGAACAGGCCAGCCATGCCGCAGTGGCAAGGTTCGCTACCGGCTTGTGGCGCTGGCCGCGCAAGGTGGTGCAGGCACTGCGTCTGTTCACGCCGGTCTATCGCGCGGGCAGCCACGTGATTGCCGCGCTGGGCGACGATCGTCTTGAGGCGGTGCGGGTGCGCAGCGGCGATCGCATAAACGAACTGGCGTGCGACCGCCTGGCCTGTGGTTTCGGGTTGGTGCCGAACACCCAGCTTGGCGAACTGCTGGGTTGCCGGATTGCCGACGGTGCGTTGTGGGTGGATGGCGCGCAGGCGACCAGCGTGCCGGATATCCATGCCGCCGGCGAGTGCACCGGCTTCGGCGGAAGCGAACTGGCGCTGGTCGAAGGCCGAATCGCCGGACTGGCCGCCATCGGCGAGGCCGTGCGTGCCGCCGCCCTGGAGGCGGAGCGGGCACACTGGCGCCGCTTTGCCAGGGCCTTGGCGCGCGCTTTCGTGCTGACGCCGGTGCTGCGTTCGCTGCCGGCACCCGACACCCTGGTGTGTCGGTGCGAGGACGTGCCCCACGCCGCGCTGGCCGGTTGTCGCGACTGGACCGAGGCCAAGCTTTCCAGCCGTTGCGGCATGGGGGCTTGCCAAGGGCGGGTGTGCGGTGCCGCGGCGGCCTTCCTGTTCGGCTGGACGCCGCCGCCGCCGCGTCCTCCGTTGTTTCCGGTGCGGACCGAGACCTTGTTGCGGATGGCCGATGGCGCATCGGCCTCTTCGTCGCAAGCGGATGGCGATCGCGCATGATCGGCTTGCCCGGCAGTTTGCTGACACCCAACGGCCTGGCCCCGGACGTGGCACAGCGCCCGGCCGATCTGGCCAGCCTGCTGGCCGGTTTGCGGCAGTTGCTGCCTCTGCTCGATGCCATGCCCGAGGTGGTGTTCGTGGTGAAGGACGAGGCTGCCCGCTATGTGCTTGCCAACGCGACGCTGGCACGCCGCTGCGGTTTCAAGTCGGTGGCGCCATTGCTTGGCCGTACCGCGGAGGAGGTCTTTCCGGCGCGCTTCGGGCCGCAATACACTGCCCAGGACCGCAAGGTGCTCGCCGAGGGCTGCGAGATTCGCGACCAACTCGAACTCCATCTCTACCCCGGGCGCGAACCGGGATGGTGCCTCACCCACAAGCTGGCGCTGCGCGACCGTGATGACCGGGTGATCGGCATGGCTGGCATCTCGCACGATCTGCAGGCGCCGCAATTGCGCCATCCGGCGTTTCAGCGCATCGCCGCGGTCGATGCCCACATCCGCGCGCACTACGCCGAGCCAATCAGCCTGGCGCAGCTCACCGCGATTGCCGGCCTGTCGGTGGCCCAGCTGGAACGCCTGTGCAAGCGCATCTTCCGCCTCACGCCGCGGCAGATGATCCACAAGGCCCGCCTTGACGCCGCCTCGCGCTTGCTGGCGACCGCGCTGCCGGTGACCGAGATCGCCTTGCGCTGCGGCTATGCCGATCACAGTGCCTTCAGCCGTCAGTTCCGTGCGCTGACGGGCCTGTCGCCATCGGCGTTTCGTGCGCAGGGGGTGGGCAGGGCACACGCGCAGGAGAATGGCGCCGAGGTGGGTCGCAGCCGTCCCTGATCGGTCTCGGTGACAACGCCGGTGCCGGTTGGAGTACAGCCGGGGAAGGCGTATGTCGCGGACACACCTACGATGTCGCAGACAGGCAAGAAAATCAGGGAATTGGCGGTTGACAGGCTCAGGCTGTCGGATGGATTATCGTATACGTTATACGGTTAGAAACAATACGAAGAAGGCAATGGACCGCCCTCTCGTCACCCGACGCGCACGGTCTGTTTCCGGCCCCACTGTCCCGATGGAGTGTTCGAAGATGAAAACCGTCATGCCCGTGATTCGCAGCCTGATTGCCAGCACATCGCTGTTGCTTGCCACCGGCGCCTTTGCCGCCGACATCACCTGGCGGGTGCCGACTTCGGTGCCGGAAGGGTCGCCCTTCTACAACAACTTCCTGAAGCGCTTCGTCGATAACGCCCGCAGCCTCAGCGACGGCCGCATCGAACTGCAACCCTTCGGCGCCGGGGTGATCGTGCCGGCGCTGGAAGTCTATGCATCCGTCGAGAAGGGTGTGGTCGAAGCGGGCCATTCCACCCCAAGCTACCTGGTCAACCGCGATCCGATCAACGCGGTGTTCGCCGGCTTTCCCGGTGGCATGGGGCCGGAAGCCTATATCACCTGGATCTACGAGGGTGGTGGCCGGCAGCGTCTCGAGGCACTGCGTGCCGAGGAAGGCTTCAAGACACTGATCGTCGGCATCGGATCGACCGAGATCATGGCGCACGCCAACAAGCCCATCCGCAACGCCGACGATTTGAAAGGCCTCAAGTACCGCACTTCGGGCGCCTGGGCGGAAGTGATGCGCGACTACTTCGGCGCCGTGCCCACGGTGGTGCCGCCGGGCGAGATCTACACCTTGCTGCAGCGCAAAGGGGTGGATGCGATCGAGTGGGCGACGCCATCGTCCAACCAGCCCGAGGGATTTCACCAGGCCGCGCGCTACATCGTCGTGCCCGGCGTGCATCAGCCCACCTTCCTGTGGGAAGTGGTGGTGAAGCAGGAAACCTGGAACGCAGTCCCGGATGATCTCAAGGCCAAGCTCGAGATGGCCGCCCAACTCACGACCTATCAGGGCTTGTCGCATTTTCTCGCCGAGGACATGAAGGCGATGGCGCAATACCGCGCCGGCCGCAACGAGGTCATCACGCTGGAGCCGGACTTCATCAAGCAGCTCGCCAACGCCGGGCGCGACTGGATTGCGAAGAAGGCCGAGGAGCAGAACGGCAAGGGTAACGCCCGCCTGGCCGAGACCCTGGCGGACTACAACGCCTTCAAGGCGCAGTGGGATGCCGAGGCCGACTACCTGATCCGCGATTGATCGGCGACGGGGACGGAGTGCGCGCGATGCGGATCCTGCTCGAATTCATCGACCGCTTGTCGTGGCTGTCGGCGCGGCTGGCCGAGTGGGTGGTCGTGATACTCATCCTCAGCATGGTGTACGAGGTGGTCGCGCGCTACGTCTTCAATGCGCCCACCCAGTGGGCCTTCGACATCGCCTACATGAGCACCGGTGCGATCTTCGTGCTCGGCGGCGCATGGACGCTGCGCCAGGATGCGCACGTGCGGGTTGACCTGTTCAGCGCCCGCATGCCGCCGCGTCTTGCGCAGGCGGTGGATGGCGTGGTGTTCCTGTTCCTGCTTGCGCCGGTGTTCGGTGCCTTCGCGTGGACGGCGATCGGACGCGCCTGGGAGGCCTGGGTCAGGCAGGAGGTCGAGATGGTGAGCCCGTGGGCACCGCTGATGTGGCCGTTCTACTCGATTCTGGCGCTGGGGCTGGCGCTGCTCGCCCTGCAATTGCTGGCCGAAGGATTGCGTGCATTGGCGGGTCGCCGGGTGCCGGAGAAGGTCACGGAAGGGGTCAAGGCATGAATCCCCTGATCGCGGGCCTGATGTTCCCGGCGCTCTTCGCCCTGATTCTTGCGGGCATTCCAATTGCCTTTGCGCTGACGCTGGTCGCGGTGGCGGGCGGGGTTTTCGCCTTCGGGCCGATGGTGTTCGACCAGCTGTACGGCGGCATCTATTCGGCGGCGACCAACTTCATTCTCTCCGCAATCCCGATGTTCGTGCTGATGGGGGCGATTCTTGAGCGCTCGGGCATCGCGCTGCGGCTGTATCACACCATGCAGTTGTGGATGGGCCGGCTGCCGGGCGGGCTGGCGGTGGCGACGATCGCGATGGGCGCCCTGTTCGCGGCAGCAGCTGGCGTGGTCGGCGCCGTCGAAATCATGATCGGGTTGATGGCGATTCCCGCAATGCAGCGCTACCGTTATGACAATTCGCTGATCGCGGGCACCATCTGTGCGGGCGGCTCGCTCGGGACGATGATCCCCCCGTCGGTGATTGCAGTGATGTATGCCGCACTTGCGCAGTTGTCCATCGGCGAAGTGCTCGCCGCAATGCTGCTGCCCGGCTTCATCATGGTGGGCCTGTTCATCGCCTACATCCTGCTGCGCTGCATGATCCGCCCGCAGGACGGTCCGCCCGCCGCTGGCAGCGAGCTGGACGTGCCCCTGCGCGAGAAACTCATTGCCACCGCCGCGTCTCTGTTGCCCACGCTGGCGCTGGTTTTTGCGGTCTTGGGCTCGCTGCTGGCCGGTATTGCTTCGCCGACGGAAGCGGCAGCAGTGGGTGCGGCGGGCGCCACCCTGCTGTGTATTGCGTACCGCCGCTTTTCGTTCGGGATGCTGCGTGAGGCGCTCGCGACCACGGTGCGGATCTCGTCGATGATTTTGCTGATCGTCGCGGCGGGCACCATGTTCATGAGCATCTTCGCCGCCAATGGCGGCCCGCGCCTGGTTCAGGAGGTGACCAACAGCCTGGGCCTCGGACCCACGGGCTTGATCGTGCTGTTTCTGGCGATCGTCTTTCTCCTTGGATTCGTGCTCGACTGGACGGCCAACGTGCTGATCTGCGTGCCCTTGTTCACGCCTTTCATCCGTGCCGCCGGCATCGACCCGATCTGGTTTGCAACGCTGGTGATCATCGTCATCCAGACCAGCTACCTCACGCCGCCCATGGCCTCGGCGATCTTCTATCTGCGATCGATCGCCCCGCCCGACATGACGTACTGGCAGATGTGCAAGGGTGTGGTGCCCTTCATCCTGGTGCAGTTTCTGACGCTCGGGCTGGTGATCGTCTTCCCGGTGCTGGCGACCTGGTTGCCGGGCAAGATCGTAGGCTTTTGAGTGGCGCCAGCGCTGCTCTGACGCGGTACAGCGAACGCAGGAGAGGGGTACGTCGTTTGTCTCGAGCCCCTCGACAGGCCTGTCTGTCGAAGGGGGTCTTCGGGCGTGCTTTCGATCGGGCCTCGACGGGCTCGACCCGAGCGGTACGGGATCGTCCGACGTATGAGATAGAACGTATACGATCTACGATATAACAATGACAACACAACAAGAACGTGACAGCAAAGCAACGGGCACGGTGGTTTTTCGTACCGCGTTCCGGGCCGGACCTCTGGCTACGGGGCGCTCAATCAACCGAAGCAATCGAAGTGGAGGCAAGACCAACATGAAGGCACTCAAGACGCTCGCCGCAATTGGACTGGCTGCCGGGCTGCTGCTCGGCGGCAACGCCCAGGCCGACAAGCTCGACGACATCATCAGTTCCGGCAAGCTGCGTTGCGCGGTGACGCTGGACTTTCCGCCCATGGGTTTTCGTGACGACCGCAACCAGCCGGCGGGCTTCGACGTCGACTACTGCAACGACCTCGCCAACACCCTGGGTGTGAAGGCGGAGATCGTCGAGACGCCCTTTCCCGACCGTATTCCGGCACTGGTATCGGGCCGCGCCGACATCATCGTCGCCTCCACCTCGGACACGCTGGAGCGGGCCAAGACCGTCGGCATGACGATCCCGTACTTCGCGTTCCAGATGGTGGTGCTTACCCGAGAAGATACAGGCATCGACGGCTACGACGATCTCAAGGGCCGCAAGGTGGGCAATACCACCGGCACCTACGAGGCGATTGCGCTCGAGGCGGACGTGAAGAAATGGAATGACGCCTCCGGCAGCTTCCGCGCCTACCAGAGCCAGGCCGATACCTTGCTCGCCGTCAGCCAGGGGCACATAGACGCGACGGTGGTGACCTCGACCGTTGCCGCCGACGCGATCAAGTCCGGCCGCTACAAGGGCTTGAAGATGGCCGGCAACGCCCCCTACGTGATCGACTACGTGTCGCTGGCGGCCCGCCGTACAGAGTACGGCCTGATCAACTATCTCAACCTGTTCATCAACCACCAGGTGCGGTCCGGCCGCTACCAGGCGCTGTTCGAGAAATGGGTCGGGGGTGAGTTGCCGTCGCTGATGATCCCCGGGGCGTACTACTGATCGTGGCCGCCTGCGGCCCGGTCGCCGAGTGTCCGCTGCCTTGACCATGACCGCTTCCGCGTCGTCCGAGTGCGTGGAAGCGGCAAGCAGCGGCCGCGCGTCGGCCCGACTGGCCGTGGTTCGGGCATTGGCCAGGAAGGAGACCAAATTTGTTCGACTACACGTTCCACTGGCGGCCGGCTTTGCGCGCGCTGCCCGACATGCTGCAGGGCGCCTGGGTGACGTTGCAGATCGCTGCGCTGTCCATGCTGCTGGGCATTGTCATCGCGCTGGTGCTGACCTTGTTGCGCCAGCACCCCAACGGGTGGCTGCGTGCGCCGGCCACTGCGTGGGTGTCGATCGCGCGCAACACGCCGGCCTTGTTTCAGGTGTACATCATCTACTTCGGCCTTGGCTCACTGGGGGTGCACGTGAATTCGTGGCTGGCGCTGCTGGCCGGCATCACCTTCAACAACGCCGGCTATCTGGCGGAAAACTTCCGCGGCGGACTCAAGGCGGTGCCCGACACCCAGGTGCGTGCGGCGCGATCGCTGGGCATGGGTGCGTTGCAAGCCTACCGCTTGATCGTGGTACCGCAGTTGTTGCGGGTGGTGTTCTATCCGATCACCAACCAGATGGTGTGGGCGGTGCTGATGACGTCGCTGGGCGTGGTGGTGGGCATGAATACCGATCTGACCGGCGTCACCCAGTCCTACAACGTCAAGACCTTCCGCACTTTCGAGTATTTCGCGCTTGCCGCAGTGCTGTACTACCTGATCGCCAAGACCATCGTGCTCGGTGCGCGGCTGATGGCCTGGCGCTTGTTCCGATACTGAAGGGGTGGGCATGATCGATACCAACTTCGGCTGGCATGACCTTCAGTACATGTTGCAGGGCGCATGGGTGACGGTCCTGCTCACCCTGGTGGCGATGTGCATCGGCACCCTGGGGGGTGTGGTGTGCGGACTGCTGCGCGCGATCTCTCCGCGTGCCAGCCTGCCACTGGCGTGGGTGCTGGATGTCTTCCGCAGCGTACCTTTGCTGATCCAGTTTGTACTGTTCAACGCCTTCAAGAGCATGGTCGGGCTGGAATGGAGCGTGTTCCAGGTGGCCTGCGCGGTGCTGGGTGTGTACGCGGCCGCCTACTGTACCGAGATCGTGCGCGGCGGGGTGCTGGCGGTGCCTGCGGAATTGCGCCGCGCCAGCCGCTCGCTGGGCAGGAGCTATCTGCAGGATTTGCGCTACGTGGTGATGCCGCTGGCGCTGCGGGTGGCCTTCCCAGGCTGGCTCAATCTCAAGCTGGGGGTGATGAAGGACACCGCGCTGGTGATGTGGATCGGTCTGATCGAGTTGCTGCGCGCCTCGCAGACCATCGTCACGCGCATCCAGGAGCCCTTGCTGGTGCTGTGCATCGCCGGGCTGATCTATTACGTCATGAGCTGGGTGGTGTCGCAGGCCGGTGCCCGGCTGGAAAAGAGGTGGCAGCAACCATGATCGAGATTCGTGATGTGCATAAATCCTTCGGCGAGCTGGAGGTGATCAAGGGCGTGAGCCTGACGGTTGACAAGGGCGAGGTGGTGTCCATCATCGGCGGTTCGGGCTCGGGCAAGTCCACCCTGCTGATGTGCATCAACGGGCTGGAGGTGATTCAGCGGGGCAGCATCCACGTGGATGGTGTGGAGGTGCATCGTCGTGGCACCGATCTGAACCGCCTGCGGCGCAAGATCGGCATCGTGTTCCAGCAATGGAACGCATTCCCCCACCTGACCGTACTGGAGAACGTGATGCTCGCGCCGCGTAAGGTGCTCGGCAAGAGCAGGGCCGAGGCCGAGGAGATTGCGGCACGCCAGCTCAGGCACGTGGGCCTGGGCGAGAAACTCGCGGTGTTTCCCGGCCGATTGTCGGGTGGTCAGCAGCAGCGCATGGCGATTGCGCGGGCGCTGGCGATGTCGCCCGACTACATGTTGTTCGATGAGGCCACGTCAGCCTTGGACCCGCAACTGGTAGGCGAGGTACTCGACACCATGCGCATGCTCTCCGAAGAAGGCATGACCATGGTGCTGGTGACACACGAAATCCGCTTCGCGCGCGACGTATCTGACCGGGTGGCCTTCTTCCGCAACGGCGTGGTGCACGAGATCGGCACGCCCGACGAAGTCATCGGCAATCCGCAACGGCCGGAAACGGCCGAATTTCTGAAGTCCGTTCTATAGCGGTCTGTCGGACTTGAGGCTGATATGTGCGCCCACCCGGTCATGCACTCGGTGAGCGCCGCCCGCAAGGCGGCGGGTGGTCGCACCGACGTCGGTGCGTCACCCTTGCCCTGAGTATTCTGTTTCCAAACCCCGGGCGTACGGGGCGCGGCGTTTCATGTAACAATATATCGTATACGAAATACTATTTTCCGAAGGAGGTCTTTCAACATGAGCAAATCGGTCAATTGGAGCGGCGTCTTCCCCGCCGTCACCACTCAGTTCAACAGCGACTTTTCGGTCAACCTCGAGGCCACTCACAAGGTCATGCAAAACCTGGTTCGGGATGGCGTGTCCGGCCTGGTGGTGTGCGGCACAGTGGGCGAGAACACGTCGCTCAGCACCCAGGAGAAGGTCAGCCTGGTCGAAGTCGCGCGTGATGCTGCCGGAGGCAAGGTGCCAGTGATCTCCGGCGTGGCGGAGTTCACCAGTGCCAATGCCATCGCCGTCGCCCGCGAGGTTCAGCGTGTGGGAGCGGACGGCATCATGCTCATGCCGGCGCTGGTCTATTCCTCCAAGCCGTTCGAAACCGCCGCGCACTTTCGCAGCGTGGCCTCGGCGGTGGATCTGCCGGTGATGGTCTACAACAACCCGCCGATCTATAAAAACGACGTCACGCCGGACATCCTGGTATCGCTTGCTGACTGCGACAACATCGTGTGCTTCAAGGATTCGTCGGGCGACACCCGGCGCTTCATCGACGTACGCAACGAAGTGGGCGATCGCTTCGTGCTGTTCGCCGGCCTTGACGACGTGGTGCTGGAGAGCGTCGCAGTCGGCGCTGTGGGCTGGATCTCCGGTATGTCCAACGCGTTCCCGAAGGAAGGCGAAACCCTGTTCCGCCTCGCCAAGGCCGGGCGCTTCGCCGAGGCCATGGCCATCTATGAATGGTTCATGCCCTTGCTGCACCTGGATGCCCGCCCCGACCTTGTCCAGTGCATCAAGCTGTGCGAGGAGATCATGGGTCGTGGTTCCGCGCTTACCCGCCCGCCGCGCCTGGCCCTGCCCGAAAGCGATCGTCGCTACGTGGAAGACATCATGGCCAAGGCCCTGGCCAAGCGCCCGATGCTGCCCGACGTGGGGCTCTGAACGAGCAGCGGCTGCTCGCGCCCGGGTTGCCCAGAACACAGTGGGCGACCCGGCGCGTCCTCGATAGCGGTCCCGGCATCTGCCCGCGCGCCGACTTCGCTCAACCCGAACAGCGTCGAGCCGCAGGCCTGCCGAATCGATCGCCGGCCGCACGGACTCATTATCAGGAAGACCTCTCATGATCGAGATACTTGGCATGCACTTCATCGCAGGCACACGCCGGGCCGCGGGGGAGCGTCGGCTCGCCAGCCACGACGCCGTAACCGGCGAAGCCCTGCCTTACCAATTCTTCGAAGCTACCCGCGCGGACGTCGATGCGGCGGCGCTGGCCGCGGCCGACGCCTACCCCGTCTTCCGCCGTCTGGCGCCGGCGCGACGGGCCGAGTTTCTGGAGGCCATCGCCAATGAAATCGATGCACTTGGCTGCCGCGAAGGTGACGATTTCGTTGCCCTGGTGAACCGCGAGACAGCCTTGCCCGCCGCGCGCATCGAGGGCGAGCGCGCCCGTACCGCCAACCAGATGCGTATGTTCGCGCGGGTGCTGCGCCGTGGTGACTTCCTGGGCGCCCGCATCGACCGCGCCCAGCCGGAACGCGCGCCGCTGCCGCGGCCCGATCTGCGCCAGTACCGCATCGGCGTGGGCCCGGTGGCAGTGTTCGGTGCCAGCAACTTCCCGCTTGCCTTCTCTACCGCCGGCGGCGACAGCGCCGCGGCGCTTGCGGCGGGTTGCCCGGTGGTGGTCAAGGCCCATTCCGCCCACATGGCCACCGCCGAACGCGTGGCCGAGGCCGTGCTGCGTGCAGCCGAACGCACCGCGATGCCGCCCGGGGTGTTCAACATGGTGTACGGCGATCGCATCGGCGAATGGCTGGTGACGCATCCCGAGATCCGCGCCGTCGGTTTCACCGGCTCGCTGCGCGGCGGACGCGCCTTGTGCGACCTGGCCGCCGCCCGGCCTCAACCCATTCCGGTGTTCGCCGAGATGTCCAGCATCAACCCGATGGTGCTCCTGCCCGAAGCCCTGCACTGTCGCGGCGAGCAGATCGCCAGGGAGCTGGCCGCCTCGCTGGTACTTGGCTGCGGCCAGTTCTGCACCAACCCGGGACTGGTCATCGGCATGCGTGCGCCGGCCTTTGATGGCTTCGTCGCCGCCTATCGCGACGCGATCGCCGCCCAGCCGGCGCAGACCATGCTCACGCCCGCCATCCTGGACAACTATCGCGCCGCCACCGCGCGTCTCGCGAGCCATCCTGGCGTCCGCCTTGTCGCGCACGGCGCCGAGGCCGACCGACAGGCGTGCGCACAGTTGTTCGCCGCCGACGCCCAGGCCCTGATCGACGGCGACCCCTTGCTGCAGGAAGAAGTGTTCGGGCCCTGCGGACTGGTGCTGGAAGCCGCCGACGAAACCACCCTGCGTCGCGCGCTTGCCGTCCTCCACGGGCAGCTTACCGCCACGCTGATCGCCGAGCCGGCAGATCTTTCGCGCCATGCCGATCTGGTCGCGACCCTGGAACACAAGGCCGGCCGCCTGCTGGTGAACGGCTACCCCACCGGTGTCGAGGTGAGCGACGCCATCGTCCACGGCGGCCCCTGGCCAGCCACCTCGGACGCCCGCGGCACTTCGGTCGGAAGCCTGGCAATCGACCGCTTTCTGCGCCCGGTATGCTTCCAGAACTACCCCGACACCTTGTTGCCCGAGGCCCTGCAGGACGCCAATCCGTTAGGCATTGCAAGGCTGGTGGATGGGGTGTGGTGCGAGGGGGCGATAGACGTCATCCGTTGATGTGTTTCAGAAAGCACAACGGGCGCTCGGCGCCCGTTGTTTGTGATACATCGAACCGAGTCAGTGATGTCGCCGACGCACGCCGGCGCCAGCCAGCAGACCAAGTGCAAGCAACGCGAGCGTACCTGGCACGGGCACGGGGTTGGTACCGGTACTTTCGCCGTCGAACGGGCGAGTGACAACTGTCAGAAGTGGGGTGGAGGTGAGTTCACCCGGATCGCCAATGGTCACGAAGGACGATCCGCAAACGGTAAAGAGGTTCTCCGCACTACCTTGACGGCTTGGACAAAACAGTTCGATATCCTGCCAGTCACCTTCCCATAGACTGCTGTCGAAGATTCCATAGTCGCCAACCGCACGTGCGACCATGTTGTAGGTCAGGTTAACTGTTGCGCCGGGAATGACCACCCCCAGGCCAAAGCTCGCTACGGTTGCATCCCACTCGAAGAAGGATCCGGACTGCGACGCTCCCTCAAGTATGCTCCCTTGATTGACGAGCACGCCGTCGCTATCGATGCGCGCATAACTGCTCCAAACCGTCGAGCTATCGTAGAGCAGATCGATAGAGTACTCGGCATAGCCGGCGCCGCCAGCCAGCCAGTTATTGGCCTCCATGCTGCCCCCGAAAACGATGAAGCTGATGTCGAAGTAATAGGGAGTCTCGCTTAGGTTCGTGATGATCCACGAGCGAGTCAATTGTGCCGAGGCATCAAACACACCATGGCCGCTGGCGTGTACTGCGATCAATTCGCTGAGTATAGAGCCCGAGGCGTGACTCGTGGTGTAGGACTCTTGACCACTGGCCGATTCGTCACTTTGTCTGGCGAGCGCCCCCGTATTCGTTGCGCCTGGAGCAAGCGTTCGGGGGCCATCAACGTCCGGTGTGTCGGTATTGAAGACGCCGGCCTCCGCGCGGGCTTCGAGACTGTGGCCGACGAGCGCGGAGGGTGGAGAACCAGACCAGACCATGGAGCTGACACTCGTTTGAGCGAACGTGGTCGTGGACAGCATGGTGAGCAGAATGGTGCTCAAGGCGGGAGCTACGAGTTTGGAAAGCTGCAAGGTGGAACGCATAGTGAGTACTCGTTGGATCGGAATTTGGGTGGGCGCCATCGGATGTGATGCAATATGGTCCGTCTAAGCGACGCCTCATGCAATATTCTTGCCATATCGCATAGGTGATATAGATTCTTAAAAAATTACAATGTCTTGAATGAAGCTGAAAACCGATTTGCGAAAGTCATTCAAGGCAATGTGTAAGTAATTCCGACACGACATCCACATCTCTTCGGGCGTTTTCGGTCATCCCTGCCGCCAACTCGATCGTCGTATGTCCTGAGTCCGTGCGGATTGAAGCAATTGGCGGCCGCCGGCCTCAGCGGTCTGGCGTTTGCTCCCTAAGGCGTCGCAGGTTCAGGCTCGGCCGCTCCGAACGGGAGGCGGTGCCTGTTTCGGCTGGTGGCCGAGTAACAACGTTGCTGAGCACCGCGTCTGCCAGCGCTCGCAGTAGCGCCCGGAGGTCGTCCGAGCCTTCGCCCTCGATCGCCTGGCGGTCGAGTTGCAGGGTGAATGCCAGGTCAGCGCGACCTTGCTGGGCGTCGACGTAGCGCGCGAGCGGGATGAGGAGCGGACGCTCAGTGGCTGCTACGGCATTGGCCGGCAGCAGGGTGATGTCGCGCAATGCGAGTCGCCAGTCCATCTCGATGGCGAGGTCGTCCAGTTCCCAGCGGTCCTCCACGGTGGCGGACAGCGTGCCGCCGCTGAACCAGGTGAAGGGGGGGCTTGCCTGTGCCTGCGCCAGCACGTCGATCGGCAGGTCTATCAGGGCCCATTGGGTGTGGCGTCCGGTCGGCGAGGTGGCCTTGGTCGTGACATTGAGCCGCGCCGTGTTCACCCGCGCTTCCAGATTGGAACGGAAGAACAGGTGGAAAAGCGCGCTGCGGCTGTCGAAAGGTGCGACGTGGGCGTGCTCGATGACCAGTTCGATGGGCGCTTTTCCCGCACGCAGCACGCGGATGTCTATGCCTTCCAGGTGGGCATCGCCGGTCGTGAAGCGCCGTCGGTCAGCCGTTCCGGTGGGTTTGCCGGGTGCGTGGCTCGCGGGGGGCGTGGTGGTAGGAAGGCGTAGCTCGCCGCGGACCTCGGACAGCGACAGGCTGTTGAGGTGGAATTCACGGAATGGGCCGGTCAGCAGGCTCGTCATTCGCAGGTCGAGGTCGAGCTGCCCGATCGTCAAATCGACGGCGATCCCGTCACCGGTATAGCGCTTTACGCTGGCGTCGGTCACCGACAAGCGGCCGCGGATGATCGAACCCTGGGCGTCGGAGAAGCGCAGTGCATAGCCGCTGCGCTGTTCGAGCTGACCGAAGGCCCAGCGCAATGCGGGGGCGAAGTAGAAGGCGTCGATCACCACGATCATGGCGCCGGCAAGGACGCCAACCACCAACACGACGCGAAGCACCTTGCGGGCGAGGCGCGACAAGGGTGAGACGGACGATGACGAAGCGGCGGGGCCGGCCCGCATCGTCGCCTGTGCAGGGGTGGTGCTCGTTGGCGAACGTGACAGGGGAGGCGCCTTGTGCGCGCTCAGGCCGATGGCGCGAAACAGCTTGTTCGCGACGAAGAGGGCGAGTTCGAAAAGAGCGCTGACCACCACCGTCGTCACCGCCCAGACCGGCGCGAGGGAGATGATGATGAACTGGAACACGATCGCAGCGAGGGCTTCCATCGGCTTCTCCGGGGATGGTCAAGGCGGTCCCACCCGATTACGAAAGCCGCGATTATGTCACGAAAATTACAAAGTCATGCAGCGATGATGTCAAAGTACTTTGCCCCGGCCCGGTTGTGGCCGAGGGTGCGTAGCGTCTATGCCGCCCCTGTTGCGGGCGGGGCCTCGAGCAGGGCCAGTAGATCGGCATGCAGGGCGCTTGGCAGTTCCACGCCCTGGGCGATGCTGCGCGCACGCGCCTCGAAACGTCGCTGCGAGGGCAGGCGTGCCCCTTCCTGCTGCATGCCGGCGAATACGCGTTCGGCGCGGGCGAGATGGGTGTGTGCCTGCGTGCCGAGGAAGCGCTCGGGGTCGAGGGCGAGGATGAGCTCGCCATGAAACGGCGATACCTTGCAGCCGGCATCGAACTCCAGCGACTCCTGGCTGGTCAGGTCCCCGATCAGCGGGCCGGCGATGAGTTCGACCATGGCGGCCAGAGCCGAGCCCTTGTGCCCGCCGAAAGTGAGCATGGCGCCGTGATCCAGCACTTCAGCGGGATCTTCGCACGGCTTGCCATGCTCATCCACGCCCCACCCAGGCGGGATCGGGCGGCCCGCCCGACGGTGCAACTCGATGTCACCGCGGGCGATGGCACTGGTCGCGAAATCGAACACGAAAGGCGGCTGGCCTTTGCGTGGCCAGGCGAAGGCAATCGGGTTGGTACCGAATACCGGCTTGCGCCCGCCAGCGGGTGCTACCCAGGCGTGGCTGGGCGTGCACGCCAGGCCCACCAGCCCGAGTTCGGCGATGCGCTCCAGTTCCACCCAGAGTGCCGAGAAATGCACACACTGGTTGATCGCCATGGCGGCAATACCGTTGTGACGGGCCTTGTCGGCCAGGGCCGGCAGACCCGCGACAAATGCCAGGGGCGAGAAGCCGCCGCGGGCGTCTACCCGGACGATGCCCGGCGCATGGTCCAGCACCAACGGCTCGGCATTGGGAGATACCTTGCCCGCTCGTAGGGTCGCAATGCAGCCGATGAGGCGGTACAACCCGTGCGACGCGCATTCATCGCGCTGACCGGCTACCACCGTATCGGCCACAGCCGCGACATGGGCTTCGGCAAAACCGTGGTGGCGCAGAATGCGGCAGGCGAGTTCGTGCGCCTGGTCGAGAGACAGTCGTATCGTCATGGCTGTGGCCTCCTGGGGTGAGAAGCGTCCTACTATGCCTGCCGTGGCCAGGAATTCTTGTCGCAGCTGCGCATGTGGCCTGACGAAATCGGCACAGCGCAGGCGCCGACGTGGCAATCCGCTAAGATGCCCGTCGGCATTTCCGATCGAGCCCCGAGCGCCCTGCCATGCGTCAAACCAATCAACGTCGTGCCATGTACTTCGCCATCGCGGCCGTGGTGTTGTGGTCCACCGCCGCAACCGCGTTCAAGCTGTCGCTACAGGTCATGACTCCCACCCAGCTGCTGGCCTGGGCCGGGCTGGTGTCGACGGGCGTGCTGGCCGTGGCGGTGAGCTGGCGCGGCGAGTGGCGTGCGGTGGCTCAGGCCCTTGGCGAGCGTCCGCTCTATTACGCCTGCATGGGGGCGCTCAACCCCTGCGCCTATTACCTGATTGTGCTGACCGCTTACGACCTGCTCCCTGCCCAGCAGGCGCAGACGCTGAACTACACCTGGGCGCTTACGCTGTCGCTGCTTGCCGTGCCACTGCTCAAGCAGAAGCTCGGCAAGCGGGACGCCGCCGCCCTGCTGGTCGGCTATCTCGGCGCGGTGGTCATCGCCACCCGCGGCAACGTGCTGGCACTGGAATTCGACAACCCTCTGGGTGTGGCGCTGGCACTAGGCAGCACCGTGATCTGGGCGCTGTACTGGGTGCTCAACACGCGAGCCACCGCACCGGCGACCATTACCTTATTCCTGTGCTTCGCCTTCGGCACGCCCCTGGTGTGGCTGGTGATGCTGCTGCAGGGCGAATGGATGCTGCCCGGCCTGCAGGGATTCGCCGGTGCGGTCTACGTGGGCCTGTTCGAAATGGGCGTCACCTTCATGCTGTGGCTCACCGCCCTGCGCTACGCGGACAATGTCGCCCGCATCGGCAACCTGATCTTCCTGTCGCCCTTCCTGTCCCTGTTCTTCATCAACCGCCTGCTAGGCGAGGGCATTGCGCCCGCGACCTGGGTGGGCCTGATAATGATCGTGTGCGCGGTCATCTACCAGCAACGAGGCAAGCGGGAGGTCCCCGCGTGAGCGTCCGAACCGCTCTGCGGGCGCCGTGCGCATTGACCGGGCCACGCCCCACCGTTGCCAAGCGGCCCCGTCAATGCGTCACCGACTTCGAGAACACGTTCAGCACCACCACTCCCGCCACAATCAAGCCCAGTCCCACCAGGGCTGGTCCGTCAAGGCGCTGCCCGTAGAGCAGCCACGCCACCAGCGTGATCAGCGCCACCCCCGCGCCGGACCAGATCGCATACGCCACCCCCACCGGGATGGTGCGCAGCGTCAGCGACAGAAACAGAAAGGCGATCGCGTAGCCGATCACCACCACCACCGAAGGCCCCACCCGCGAAAATCCGTCCGCCGCCTTGAGGGCCGACGTGGCGATCACTTCCGCTACGATCGCGATACCAAGGAACAGCCACTGCATGACGTCACGCTCCGTGTCGGGCTGTGCCGGGAAAAGTCCCTCCCGGCGAGCAGGATGTGCCGCCGCATTGTGCCAGATCGCACACAGCCGAGCATCGCGACCCAGACCCCACACCAACCAAGCTACGCCGACCGACCGCCATCCGTTCCGTCGGTAGCCGATTCCGTCAAGCGCACGCCCAGGCGCTCTCGCCCCTCCGCACGCCGCGCGAGGCTGGCACCGAGAGCGATCAGCGGTGCATACATTCCCAATGCGATCAGATCGAAACGCCACGAAACCCCCGCGAACGCGGTGAGCACCAGAAGTGCATAGGGGATGAACGAAAAGCCCGCAAGCAGCATGAACACGAAGCCCCCGACCGGCTCGCGGCTGCGGCATGCGCTCCAGCCCGCGTAGCCAAGAATTGCCGCAAGTTGAATGAGATGGGTGAGCGGGTATGTGGGTAAGGCAGTAACGAACTCGATCAGGAAATACGCCGCGGACGCGGCCACCATTGCCACCACTGGCCCACCGATCAACAGTGCGAATCCCCGCCCAAGCGCCACCGGGCCAGACGGTAGCGGGTTCCACCGAATCTCGCGCCACATCCAGATAATGAACACCGCAGCCGCCAGCAGTAAGACAAACTGCTCATACCATTCAGCGAGCGCGAAGGCCTCAGGAATCGTTGTCAGCATGGGAAAACCTCGATGCGTTGTCTGACCGTAGGTACCGAAATCGAGTCTGTCGATGAATCCTGAGCGCCCGCCAATTTGACCCGTCGTGCCTTCAGGCTAACGACCTTCCGTGAGTTGCTTATCGCTGCTGATATTGCTGATGAACTCGATGCAACTACCGTTTCTGCATCGAACCAGGGATTTGTGTTCAGGAAAATAGACCGCTTCGTGGAAAACTCTGAAGAACAGTGATGCCGACGACTCGTCGATTTCGGGCGGACGGGTTGATTTGTCAATCAGAAACCCGCGTCCAAAAGAGTAATCCACAAACTCGAGGTCAGTCGTATCTAGAATCAATGGTGATTCAAAGAAAAACAGAAAATCCATTTGAACGCTTGATTCCGTTACCCGGAATAGCCCATCTCTCCGTATCAAGACGATGCTCTGCTCTCCTCGCATTAGGTCAGGAGAGATCCAAGACCCTTTGACGGATACGCAGAACAATTTCGATTTAATGCAGTGAGTTACGTGATTGTATACATGAATATAAAAATATAGAGAGGCAAGGATCGACATTGCCGTAAGAACATACAGACCATTCTTTTTCACTGCCTACACATCCGCAGATGTCGCGACAACCCGTGGGCCTCGAACAGCAGGGAAGCTGCATTCGGATGACATGACGTCGGCGAGCGCATCACGCGGCGATGGGAGAGCCCTTCAGGAAATTCGTGCTCGCGCACGAGGTCGTAGCGCGCGGCATTACCTTCGCGGGCCACGAGATACGTCTGATGGCGTGCAGCCAGGATCGCGCGGTCCGCCCGCGCGTGTCGCCATGCGTTGTGGCCGATCATGATGTGGTTGTGCCATGCAAAGCGACGCTGGCAGTGACCGTGGCGGTTGAGCTTCGATTGATGTCTTTCAAAACAGGAGGAAGTTGCCCCAGTAGCTGGTTAAAGCGGCTTGAGCCTGATTGGCATCGTGGCGATCAGCCGGAAGTAGGTTTGCAATATTTGCCAAAAACAAGGCGATGAGTTTGGCTTGATTGGGATTCAACTCATTGAGCCTAGCGTATGGAGAATTGCGTCGAACGAATGCGTTCACAAGATCATCCATAAAGTGGTAATACCATTCGATATTGGTTCGTCTTGTGTCATAAAAATACTCTAGAAATGTGGGTAAATAGTATATTTTTCCAGCATCAGTAAGCGGATTGAATTGAACGTAGTGGCTATAAAGAAAATCTAACTGAACCTCGTTCCATTGTTTCCCGTCAAAGATCGAACGTCCGCATAGGTAGTCCAATTCGTCGTTATCGGTAAACGTGTCCCCCGGCGGCCACCCAAAATCCCCCAGTGATGGCCACTTCAAAATCCCCCAGTTGCTGACCGTCGGAGGTCAGGCCCGGTGATGCGCCGGGAGTAACGACAGGACATCA
>JBKBMG010000013.1:0-107066 GCA_046295975.1 Rhodocyclaceae bacterium | reverse complement strand
ATATGTCTCGTCGTTCGCTCGCTCGCGCCTTGCACTCGGCTCTGCTCGCGACGATTTCTTCACAAGCTCTCAGCGCACGGTGTCGACGTAGCCCAGGCTGAACTGCGGCTCGCTGTTGATGACGTCCCAGCCCACCGTTGCAACGCCGTTCTCGAAGGTGCGGCCGACGCCGACGTCCACGCCGAAGTTGTTGCTGCGTGGGTAGTAGCTTGTGCCCAGGGTGGCGACCGTGCGGTTTTCGCGGTCCGACGACAAGACCTTTACGGAAAAGCCGAGACCGGCGGAGAGGCTGTAGTTCACGCCGATCATCACGCCAGGGTCGGCGTGGGCGAAGGTGGCGGCCGAGGCCAGGGCAAGTGCGAAAACAGTCTTCTTCATGATGCGCTCCAGTTGCAGGAAAGGGGTCAACCGTAGCACCGGAGGCACGAGAGTGCAAAAAAGTTCCGCACACTTTCGCGTTATTAATCGAGCGTTTAGGTGTTTTTTCGAATGTGAAGGATGAGCAACGAAGCGTGGGCAGATGCGATGGCCGCGCGGCGCTTGAGTGGTTATCATCCTGCGCACGTCGCGACTGTTCGCGACGACACCTTCACACGCTCTCACGGGGACGCCATGACCGCGCTGCGCGCCATCCTGTTCGACCATGACGGTACGTTGGTCGATTCCGAACCGATCCACCATGCGATGTGGCAGGGCGTGCTCGCCGACTACGGCGTGCACCTCGACGACGAGACCTACAAGCGGTGGTATGCCGGCGTCTCCACCGTCAATAACGCGATCGACCTGGTCGCCCGCTTTGCGATCGCGGAGGCGCACGAGACCCTCGCGCGGCAGAAGGCGCAGGTAACCGACGCGTTTCTGTCGCATTCGGCGTTTCCGCTGATGCCGGGGGTGCTGGAGGCGCTGGCGCGCTTTCGCGCCGCCGGGCTGCGCTTCGGAATCGTGACCGGTGCGGGGCCTACCGGGGTGCGTGCAACCCTGCGCGAACATGCGCTGAACGGGGTGTTCGAAACCGTCGTCTGCGGTGACGAAGTACCCCACAGCAAGCCCGCGCCGGACGCCTATCTGCTGGCCCTGGCGCGGCTGAACCTGAGCGCCGGCGAATGCGTTGCCATCGAGGACACCGAGCACGGCGTGCATGCCGCCACCGCTGCCGGCATTGCCTGCGTGGCCGTCCCCAACGCGATGTCGGCGCGCCACGACTTCAGCCGCGCCAGCGCGGTGTGCGGCAATCTTGCCGAAGCGGTGGCCTGGGTTGGCGAGCGCTACGGCGGTGGCCTCAGCCCGGCGCGACCCGTTCCAGATCCCGCATCAGTTCGCTGACCTGAATCGGATCGGTGCCGTCTGGCGGCAGGTCGACCCTGACCAGCCACTGCTCGGGTTCGCTCTGAAGGTCGCCCAGCAGGATGCCCGGTTCGAGTTCCACACTCACCTGTCCGCCACCTGGTAGCAGCTTGGTGAAGTGGCGGATGGCGTAGCTCGAGGTGTCCGCCTCCCAGTCCAGTGCGGCCAGGCCCATCAAGGCGCCGGCGTGCGCTTTCCGGTCCTTGAAACGCAGCAGTTCGCCTGCCTGGCGGTCGGCGTCGTCGACCGCATGGGTTTCGCGGCCGAGTTGGGGGAAGGGTTGCAGGATCTCGTAGTCGGCGAAGCACTGGGCGAATGCGCCGACCAGTTCGGTTGGCAGTTCCAGCACGTGGACGATGCCGATATCGACGCCGCTGTCCGGGGCGGGCAAGGCATAGTCGTCGTCGTTACGGTCGGCCAGCGTGCCATCCTCGGCGACACGGAAGGCGTCGATGGCGATGCCGTCGCGATAGACGCCCCACAGCAGGCGGCGCGCGAGCTGGCGCATCAGTGGATGGGTGACGAAGAGCATCCGGAACACCTCCGGCTTCCACCGCCGTCGCGTGCACATGGCGCGCTCCTGGCGCGGGATGTGCAGACTGGCGACGGCCTTGGATTCCTTCTTGAGCGCCTTGAACTGGGCCATGGCGGCTTCGGCCATTTCCGCATCGTCCCCGCGCCCGGCCTTGGGCAAGTCCTTGAGGGGCTTGCCGGCGCTGTCGCTGAGTCGCGGCTTGAGCGCCTCGTCCAGCTGAACCCGGAACTGGCGGGGGCCGAAATCGAGCCAGACGCGACCGTGCTCGTCCAGCCCCAGGTCGGGCACCAGCCGGTCGGCCAGTTCCGTCGGGGTCAGTCCGCGTGCCGTGGCGATATGGTCTATGCGTTGGCGCGCGCGCGACTGCAGTCCGGCGTGCTTGACCTTTTCCGCGATGGCGTTGAGTTGCATCAGCGCGGCATCGCTTCCGAGCGCCGCCAGGATATCCAGCCCCAGCGTGGCGCGGGCGTGCGCCGACTGTCCGGGCCAGTCGCGGACGAGCGGTGCAAGCCGGTACGCGACGCCGTCGTTGCCAAGCAGGCCGAGTGCGGTGAAGGCCCACGACTGTTTGCTCGGGGAGCCGCCGATCTGCCAGGCGCAGAACAGACTCCAGGCGAAGTCGGCGAGGGAATCGGGGGTGCAGGCGGCGCGCACTTCCATGAGTTCCGGGCGCGGCGCCTCAAGCGTGCTGGCGGCGAGCAACCGTCCCAGCAATTCCATTGCCGCCAGCGGGAGGGCACCGCCGCCGCCTTCGCTGCGCAGTTGCGGGCGGCGCAGCGTACGGGCATCGAAGAACTCCGGCAGCGCCGGCTTGCGGCCCTTGGGCTGTGGCAGGTCCGGCGGCACCTGGCTCAGCGCCGGGGGCAGCGACGCCAGCGCGGCCTCGGTGGGGCGCAGGCGGTTGTGGATGACCGCTTCCAGGCGTGCGCGCTCGGCGGGCGTGCTCGCGGCAAGCGCCGCATCGATGACGGCCGGTTGATCGGTGGCAAGCCGGACTGCCCAGTCCTCCAGGGCGTCGCTGCGGCGCGGCGTGAGCATGGCGGTCTTGAACAGCGCCGCAGGCCAGCGCGACGCCAGCCGTTGCAGCAGGTCGCGCACGGCGGCGAGCGCCACATGGCGGAACAGCATCGGAAACACCTCGGGCGTCTCCAGGCGTTCAAGCAGTTTGAGCAGGTGATCCAGCGCGGGCTGAAAGTAGGAAAGGTGTCGTGCGTACTGTTTGATGCCGGCCTCGAACAGAGGCAGCGCCGCGGCGCCGTAAAGGTGTACCTGTAGCAGCGCGATCGCCGGCGACCGTTGCGTGCCGTCCCAGCCGAAGGCTTCGCCGTAGCGGCCGCGCAGCAGCCGCAGCAGGCTGTCGGGGCTCAGGGCGGTGTCGTAGAGGTTGGACAGGATATCGACGTCGTCCTGGGCGTCGGGGTGGGCGGCGCAGGCTTCTGCCCAAGCGCTCTGTTCCGGGAAAAGGTGGCAGATGAGGCTGTCGCCCTGCACACCCGTGCCCCGGAAACGTTCGGCAATCGCGACGCAGGCCGCATGCTCGGCATCGCTGCAGGCCGCGACGCACTTGCGCAGCCAGCGCGCGGGGCTGCTTAGTCCGAAGCTGAACTTGAGCGGCGCAGCGGTATGCCAGTCAGCGGCGACCTGCAACATCAACTCGACCGCGAAAGCGGCGCCGTGAAAGGCGGCTGCCGCCTTGATCAGCTTGCGCAGGCCGCGCCCCAGGTGATCGCCGCCCGCGCTGGCCCGCAGCCACACCGCCAGGTCGGTGCAGGTGCGCGGGTCGCCGTCGAAGGGCAGGTCACCGAGGTCGCCGAGGTCGACCGGGTCGGTCGATACGGACTCGGCCCGGACGCCGCGCACGATTGGCAGCTGGGCGCGCAGTTCGTCACTCCACACGAAGCCGGCAGACGGCCAGGCGAGGCCATCAGCCGTGTCGTGGGGGGCGTCTTGGCCTGCAGCGGCTGCGGTCTCCGCGGCTTCCGCGGTCGCTGACGCGCAGACCGGCTCGAGGGCGGTTGCCGTGGCCGGTGCGGTGAGCGGGCCTGCCCCCTGCTCGTGTGGCGTGGCGGTAAGGGTAGAGGGGGCGGATTGGGGCGGCGGGGTGCGAGCACCATTCTGCGCGGCACCGGCACCGGCACCGGCACCGGCACCGGCACCGGCGTCGACCTCGCCATAGCCCTTGCCGGTCTTTTCGCGGATCAGTTTGGCTTCTTCCGCCAGTGCTGCCGCTTCGCTCGCGAAGGACTTGGTCTTGCTCTGCCCCTGGGTGCCGATACGGCCGTAGGTGACCGTGAGATCGGCGTCCTGGACTTGCACTTCCCAGAACTTGCTCGACTTGCCGTCAATGAATTCGAAACGTCGCATGCGGGGGATTCCGAGGGTGTTGTCGCCGGAGGGGCATCCGGCAGGGGTGAAATCGATCGGGGCCGGCAAGCCGCGTGCGGCGCATTGCCAGAGGTCCGTGCGCAAGCATTCTCGCCGCCTGGCCGCGCCGACGCCTGGCCGGGTTGTCAGCCCGCCGGGGGTGCAGCTGGACAAGGCGTCCAGTGCCGCGTGCGTGGCGCGTATCGGGAAGATCAGGCGGCAGCAGCGCGAACGGAACTGACGGGGTGCCGACGCGGAACTATACGGTAGCGCCGAGGGGGCAACAAATCGCGTTGCGCGGGGGAGTTGCGCCGCTTGGCGCGAGGGTGCTGCGGGCGGGCCGCGGTCAGTCGTCCACCTCGCAGTCGAGCAGAATTTCGATCTGCAGATCGGCCAGATGGCTGTCGAGTTCGGTGGGCTCACAGCGTTGCAGGCCGCTGAAGCGGGCGTCCAGTGGCGACAGCGCGGCGCTCCAGCGGCCGGCCAGGGGGCCGTTGAACAACTCGGTGGTTTCGCCCCGGCGCAAATCCACCGGCCCGCGGCCAGGTTCGCCGCCCGCCAACCGGATCGGATGGCCACTGGTGTTGCGCACGCCGATGATGCGGACGTTGGCGGAGGCGATGGGGTGGGTGTCGAGGTCCACCGGCAGCCAGGTGCTGCGGCTGCCGGCGCAGGCGAAGGGAAAGCGCATCGTGTGGTCTGTGGGCGGCTGCGGGGTGACCAGGGTGGCGGTGCGCGACTCGGAGAACGAAGTCCACGGCGGGCCAAACATGCCGCTGATGCTGTATGTGGTGTTGCCTTCAGGGGTGGTGTCGCGCCAGCCGACCAGATAGCCGCTCAGCCCGCGCACCGGGGGCTCCAACTCCAGCGTGTCGGCCGTAATCGTGACCTCGTACATGCCGGTGCACCCCGCCACGGTGGGACAGGGGGCGCCGCTGCCGACCCGGCAGCACACGCCGTCAATGCAACTGCCGTCGCCGCAGTCGGGCGAGACCTCGCAGCGGGTGAGTGTTGGGTAGCCGCCGAAGTTGCCTCGGCACAGTTCCGGGCTGCGCGGGATGCGGGTCATGTCCCAACTGGCGCGCACGGTATCGCCGGCGCAGAAGTAGAGCGGCACCACGTCCCACGAAACGAGGTAGCGCTGGCCGAGCCCACTTGGATTGACGGCGCAGCCGCTCACGAGCAACGCGGACAGGACGAGCAACAGGCGTAGCGACAGGCGTGACATGCGGATGCTCCCTGTTTGGGGCGGCCGGTTGGTGTGCGCCTCGAAGCGCTGCAGAAGCCCCTGCGCGCGCACCGCTGACCTATTCAGGTTTGCGCCAATTCAGATGGCGAAGGCATTGTCACTGTAGTACAGCGACGGTCTTGATGCAAAGAGAATGGCGCAGAGGATAGGGGTGGCGTGGTGGGGTGGCCGGCAGGCGCAACACGGGGCCGCCAGGGAGGCGGCCCCGACGAAAATCAGAACACCATTACCTTGCGATTGGCTTCCAGCAGTGCCGCGCCCATGGCGTCCGGACGGGCGGCGGTCACGCCATCGCGCAGGCGCTCGGCGGCATGGCCGGTATTGGGCAGGTAGAGCGCGCACACGGAGGCGGTGGCACCCTTTTCCAATGCTGCGCCAAGCAGTTGTACCGGGGTGACGTTCTGCGGCTTGAGGGCGTCACCGGTGGCACCCTGCAGGGCGAGGTCGCCGGCCTGATCGCACAGCAGGATGTGTACCTGTCCGCCCTGCGCCTGCATCTGGTTGGCCAGCACCAGTGCCACGCCCTGGGTCATGGTGCTGCCGGAGTTCAGGATCACGGTGACCGGCTGAGCGTCGGCAAGGGCGGCGGTGCAGCTGGCGGCGAGGGCGAGGGTTGCGATGGTCTTCTTCATGGTGACTCCTGACTTGGTTGAGAAAGCATTCGGTGCCGCGGATCGATGGACGCTGCCAACGTGCTGCCACGGGTGCCATCTGGCGCTGCCGCGGCACTGCCATGTCGCTGCCGCGCCGGCATGTGCCTCTTGCGCTCCGTGGTTGCCGGTGGCGGTAGCTTCCGTGCTCCATGAGGCCGGAAACCACGTCCGGCGCGTCCGGCCGATGGTGTGCAGGTCGCCCGGTGGCTGCGTGGTGGCGTGCGGGTGTCCGTTCGACTTTAGCTGGCACGGAGCTCGCTAGTTGCACGGCAATGCACCGGGCACTGGAACAGGCGGCGCGTTCGCCTTGAGCCCGGGGGCATCGGCAAGACCGTATCACAGAATATAATCGAATGCTAATTTAAATTCCGAGACGATAAGCAGGGATGTCGCCGGAACCCTGTTTGCCCCGCTGGACGAGACGCCCTCGGGGCGTCTAGCGGCGGCACCGCGTAGCACCGTTCAACTTTCGACCCCGAGATGACCGACATGAACCCACCCCCCGACACCGTTTCATCGAACGTCACGGCCACATCTGCGGCGTCATCTGCGACTCATACCGGAAAGCTCGCCCACTTCCCCATTGCCTTGTTCTCCAGCGTCATGGGCTTGGCCGGCCTGGCGCTGGCCTGGTTCAAGGCGCACCACCTGGCTGGCGCGCCGGTGGAGATCGGGGTGGCGGTGCGCTGGCTGGCCACCTTGACCTACGTGGCGCTGGCGGCGCTGTTCGTCGCCAAGGCGGTGCGCCATCCGGCCACGCTGGCGGCGGACTGGCGTCACCCGGTACGGCTCAACTTCTTTCCGGCGATCTCCATTGGCCTGGTACTGCTGGGCACGGCGTGGGCCGAGGCCGGCACGGGTACCGTCGCGCGCGGGCTGTGGATGGCGGGGGCCGTGCTGCACCTGGTGTTCACCGTGTCGGCGATGAGCAGCTGGATCCATCACACCCACTACGACGTGAAACACATCAATCCGGCCTGGTTCATTCCGGTGGTGGGCAACATCCTGGTGCCGATCGCCGGTGTGCGCTTCGCCCCGGCCGAGGTGAGCTGGTTCTTCTTCAGCATTGGCGTGGTGTTCTGGCTGGTGCTGATGACTATCGTGATGTATCGGCTGTTCTTCCACGAGCCGCTGGTGGCCAGGCTCACCCCGACGCTGTTCATCCTGCTGGCGCCGCCATCAGTGGGCTTCATCTCCTACCTTGCGCTCACCGACGAGCTCGATGCCTTTGCCCGCATCCTCTACTACACCGCCCTGTTCCTGGCCCTGGTGCTGGCCGCCAACGCCCTGCGATTCTTCCGCCTGCCGTTCTTCATCTCGGCCTGGGCCTACTCGTTTCCGCTGGCAGCGATGACCATCGCCACCTTCGCCATGGCCGCCCGCACCGGCCTGGTGTTCTTCCAGGGGCTGGCGCTGGTGCTGCTGGCGGTGCTCACCGTGGTCGTAGCGGTGCTGGTGTTCCGTACCGTACTGGCGGCGGTGCGCGGCCAGATCTGCGTGCCCGACTAGACGCAAGGCCGACGACAGGCGAGGGCATGACATGACGCGCAGCGTGGCGATGAACGACGATGCCGCAGAAATAGTCGCGGCACGGGCGGCCTCGACCACTGCGTGCGGGCGCCCGGCTGAAGTGAAGATGGAATCCGGAGGCGACGCCGTCCTCGTCGCAGCTGAGGCAAGGTCTGCGGTCGCGCCGGATGCCGCCCTGCGCTGGCTGAACGACCAAGCGCGTTGCGCAAGCCGTTGGAGCAGGCTGGCGATGGCGGCAGGTGCGCTGCAGGCGCTGGCCACCGTCGCCCAGGCGGCGATGTTTGCGTGGCTGCTGGAGGGCGCCATCGTCGGTGGGTTGGACTGGCATGACTTGAGTGCCGTGTTCTGGTGGCTGCCGTTGCCGATCGGGCTGCGCGCGCTGGCCGGTTATGTGCGCGACAGCGCCGGTGTACGCGCATCCCGCGAAGTGCGTGAGACGCTCCGGCAGCGCCTGCTGGCACAGCTCTACGCGCTCGGTCCGGCCTGGGCGTCGCGCCGCCAGGGGGGCGCGCTGGTATCGCAACTGCTTGAACAGGTGGACGCGCTCGATGGCTACGTCGCCCGCTACCGCCCCCAGCGGATCCTGGCGGTGTGGGTGCCGATGGTGATCCTGTGCGCGGTGTTTCCCTTCAACTGGGCGGCGGGTGCCATTCTGCTCGGCACCGCGCCGCTGATTCCGGCGTTCATGGCGCTGGTCGGCCATGCCGCGCGTGCGCGCCAGCAGGCGCAACTGCAGGCACTCGCCGAGATGAGCGGGCAGTTCCTGGAAGCCGTGCGTGGTCTGCCTACCCTGCGCCTGCTCGATGCCCACCGGCGCCACGCCGACGAGGTGGCGCGTACCGCCGACCACTTTCGTCGGCGTACCATGAGCGTGCTGCGCCTCGCCTTTCTGTCCGGCACGGTGCTGGAGTTCTTTGCGTCGCTGGCGATCGCGCTGGTGGCGGTGTACTTCGGCTTCAGTCTGCTCGGGGTGCTCGACTTCGGCGGCTACGGTGCGCCGGTCGGCTTCTTTGTGCTGATGCTTGCGCCCGAGTTCTACCTGCCCTTGCGCGAACTGGGCACCCACTATCATGCGCGCGCCGAGGCGCTGGCTGCCGCCGCGCTGTTGATGCCGACGCTGGAGGATGCCCCTGTGGCCACCGCTGGCTCGCGCGCCGCACCCTTGCAGGCGCCCGAGATCGTGCTGGATTCGGTGGTGTTCTCCCACCTTCCCGGCGTGCCGGTGCTCGACGGCGCCAACCTGCATGTGGCGGCGGGCGAAATCGTGGCCATCGTCGGCGCCAGTGGCGCGGGCAAGACCACCTTGCTGCGACTCATCCAGGGGGAGCTGCGGCCGTCGGGAGGTGCGCTGCGCATCGATGGCCAGCCGCTCGACGCACTGTGTCAACGCGACTGGCGGGAACGGCTGGGATGGATGAGCCAGCATCCCCGGTTGATGGCCGCGAGCCTGGCCGACAACCTGCGCGTGGCGCGACACGACGCCGATGACGATGCCTTGCGCGCAGCCCTGCACTTTGCCGGCCTAGACGACTGGTTCGCGACCCTGCCAAAGGGCCTGGCGACGCCATTGGGCGAAGGTGGTCGGCGGCTGTCTGGCGGGCAGTTGCGTCGCCTCGCGCTGGCCAGGCTGCGCCTGCGTCAGGCGTCGGTGCTGCTGCTGGATGAGCCGACCGCGAGCCTGGACAGCGACACCGAGGCGCTGGTGATAGCACGCCTGGCGGCGCTCTGCCGGGGGCGCAGCGTCATTCTGCTGAGTCACCGCGAGGCGCCACTGCGCCTGGCGCAGCGGGTGCTGTATCTGGCGCATGGGCGCCTGCTGGGGCACCCGCCTCCGCCGGATGGCGCTGGCCGTTCGCCGACTGTCGTGGCGACGTTTGCCCAGGAGCCCTTGGCCTCTCAGGCTCCGAACCCGGCGCCGACTCCGGGCCCGAGCGCCGCAGCCAACCCCGGGCGGATGCCGGAACGGCCGGTGGAGGCATTGCGATGAACGCCCGGCCCGCAACCGCGGATGGGTCGTCGCCGGTGGCCCGCCCCGCCGGCACCGGTGTGGACGCGCAATCAAGCAGACAATCAAACATCGTTCGGGCTGAGCCGGTCGACACCCGCGCGAAGCCTATGCCGACAACGCCCTTCGACGGACACAGGGCGAACGGCGCCGCCTGCTCGATTGCCGGGTCACCATTAGCCCGGGCCATGAAGTCACCGACTACCGTTCGGGCTGAGCCTGTCGAAGCACAGTCTCAGCAGTGCCCTTGGACAAGCTCAGGGCGCGCGGAATCAGCATTTTCAAGCGCCGGGTCACTGACACCCTATCTGCGCCTGTTGGTGGCCGAGCGAGCCTGGGCCGGCATCGGTCTGCTGCTGACGCTGACGACCCTGCTGGCCGGCCTGGGGCTGCTCGGATTGTCGGGTGGATTCCTCGCGGCCACCGCAGTGGCCGGGCTGACGCCGGCGACTGCGATCGCCTTCAACTTCTTCCACCCGGCGGCTGGTGTGCGCTTTTTCGCGATTGCCCGCACCGCCAGCCGCTGGGGCGAACGGGTCGCCAGCCATGAGGCCACCCTGCGCCTGCTCGCGCGGCTGCGGGCATCGTTGTATCGCGCGCTGCTGCCCTTGTCGCCGCGCCAGCTCGGGCGCCATCACGGCGCCGACCTGCTTGGCAACCTCACCCGCGACATCGATGCGCTGGACACCTTGTACCAGCGCCTGCTGTTGCCCATGGGCGCTGCCGTGGTGGTGCTGGCGGTGCTTGGCGCATGGCTGCTGGCCGGCCTGGGGGCGCCGCTCGGGCCGGTGGTGGTGATGCTGGCGATCACCGTTCTTGCCACCCCCTGGCTGGGGTGGCGATTGGGGCGTACGCCCGCCACTGCGGCCTTCGAACTGCGTGCCAGGCTGCGCCGGACGCTACTCGATGCGGTCGAAGGGCTGGAGGATTTCGCGCTGCACCGGCCGGCGTGGCAGGCACAGTGCCAGCGGGTGCACGCGCATGCCGGCGCCTGGGCTGAGGCCCAGGCGCGGCTGCAGCGACGCGCCGCGGCATTGCGCGCGGCCTGGACCGGACTGGCTGGAATTGCGGCCTGGGCCGGATTGGGGCTGATGACGACGGGACTGACATCGGGACTGGCGTTGGGCGACGCATCGCCGCCGGCTGGGCCGTGGCTCGCGGCGATCGTGCTGGTGTTGCTGGGGAGCGCCGAAATGCTGGCGGCCCTGCCGGGCGCCTGGGTGGAGCTGCCAGGCACGCTCGCCACCGCACAGCGGCTGAACGCGGTGGTGGCACAGGGTGAAGGTGGGGGGCGGGACGGACCGGAGGATACGCGGCGGATGAAGCAAGACGCCAGTGGCGACGCTAAACCCTGGCCGCCGGCGTCGGAAGCGGGCCTGAGCGTGCGTGGGCTGTGCTTTGCTTACCCCTGCGACGATGGCGCGCGTCTGCCGGTGCTTGAGGATGTCGAACTGGTGTTGCGCGCTGGCGAGCATGTGGCCCTGGTGGGACCCAGCGGCGGTGGCAAGTCGACGCTGGCGGCTTTGTTGGCCGGATTGGAAGCGCCCGACCGGGGCCGTATCGAGCTGGCTGGCGCAGACCTCGAGACTTGGCCGGAGCCCGCGCTGCGAGCCCATCTGGCGTGCGTGACCCAGGTGCCGTGGCTGCCTTCCGGCACCTTGGGCGAGGCCTTGCGCATGGCTTGCCCGCACGCTACCGATGCGCAGCTCTGGTCGGCGCTGGAGACGGTGGGGCTGGCCGCCGAGGTCGCCGCCTGGCCGGCGCGCCTGCATACCCGTTTGGCCGAGGGGGGTGCCAGCCTGTCCGGCGGCCAGCGCCGTCGCCTGGCGATTGCGCGCGCCTTGTTGCGCGACGCGCGGATCTACGTGTTCGACGAGCCCAGCGAGGGGCTGGAGACGCCGGCGGCCGAGGCGCTCGCTTCCCGGCTGCGCGTCCGTCTGACCGGCCGCAGCCTGCTCTGGATCAGCCACCGCGACGAGGCGTATGGCTTCCAGCGCGTGCTGCGGCTGGCGCAGGGACGGGTGATGGCGGCCTCCGGCGCCCTTACATCTTGACCTTGTACCCGGTCTTGAAGATCCAGGTGATGACGCCCACGCACACCGCCATGAACAGGGCGATCATTGCCAGGCTCAGGCCGACGTTGACGTCCGACACGCCGTAGAAGCTCCAGCGAAACCCGCTGATGAGATACACCACCGGATTGAACAGGGTGACCGTCTGCCAGAACGGCGGCAGCATGCTGATGGAGTAGAAGCTGCCGCCCAGGAAAGCCAGCGGCGTGATCACCATCAGCGGCACGACCTGCAGTTGCTCGAAGCTGTTGGCCACCACGCCGATGATGAAGCCGAGCAGGCTGAAGGTGACGGCCGTGAGCACCAGAAAGGCCAGCATCCAAAGCGGGTGGGCGATGGAGTAGCTCACGAACAGCCGTGCGGTGAGCAGGATGATCAGCCCCAGCACGATGGACTTGGTGGCGGCCGCGCCGACGTAGCCGATGATGATCTCCACCGCAGACACCGGTGCTGACAGGATCTCGTAGATCGTGCCGGTGAACTTGGGCAGGTAGATGCCGAAGGAGGCATTGGAGGTGCTCTCGGTGAGCACGGTGAGCATGACCAGGCCGGGCACGATGAAGGCGCCGTAGCCGATGCCGTCGATTTCGACCATGCGCGAACCGATGGCCGAGCCGAAGACGATGAAGTACAGCGAGGTCGACAGCACCGGCGAGGCAATGCTCTGCATCAGCGTGCGCCAGGTGCGCGCCAGTTCGAACAGGTAAATGGACTTGATCGCCTGCGTGTTCATGCGCGCGCCTCCACCAGGCTCACGAAGATGTCTTCCAGCGAGGTCTGGGTGGTGTGCAGGTCCGAGAACTCGATACCCAGTTCGTTGAGCTTGCGCAGCAGACTGGCGATGACCGCCTGCCCTTGCTGGCTGTCGTAGCTGTAGATCAACTGGCTGTTGCCGGCGGCCAGTTGCAGGTCGTAGTCGGCCAGCGCCTCGGGCACGGCGTCAAGCGGCGTGGGCAGGTGCAGGGTGAGCTGCTTGCTGCCGAGCTTGTGCATGAGGCTGCGGGTTTCCTCCACCAGCACGATCTCGCCCCTCAGGATCACGCCGATGCGGTCGGCCATTTCCTCCGCTTCCTCGATGTAGTGGGTGGTCAGGATGATGGTCACGCCGCTGTCGCGCAGCCGGCGGATCATCTGCCACATGTCGCGGCGCAGTTCCACGTCCACCCCGGCGGTGGGCTCGTCCAGGAACAGGATGCGTGGCTGGTGGGCGAGTGCCTTGGCGATCAGCACCCGTCGCTTCATGCCGCCCGACAAGGCCATGATGCGGCTGTCGCGTTTGTCCCACAGCGACAAGTCCTTCAGCAACTGCTCGAGATACGCCGGGTCGGGGCGCTTGCCGAACAGTCCGCGGCTGAAGCTCACGGTGTTCCACACCGTTTCGAACATGCTCACCGACAATTCCTGCGGCACCAGCCCGATCAGTTCGCGCGCCTGGCGGAACTGCAGCACCACGTCGAAGCCGCCGGCCAGCACCTGCCCGGAACTGGGTGTGACGATGCCGCAGATGATGCTGATCAGCGTCGTCTTGCCTGCGCCGTTGGGGCCCAGCAGGGCAAAGATCTCGCCGCGGCGGATTTCCAGATCGACGCCCTTCAGCGCCTCGAAGCCGCTCGCGTAGACCTTGCCGAGTTGCCTCACTTCGATAATGGACTGCACATCGACTCCCTTGTCCGCGGGTGGCGGACGTGAATGTTCGAAACGACGACCGGCGGCACGGTTGTGCGTGCCGGTCGCGCCCAAGGTGCGCTCGCCATGATGCCTTTCATGCCGGGCGGTCGCAATTCCGACGGTATCCGCCGCTCTGGCGCCACCTCCGCGGGTTGACGATCCGGCCGCCGGCGATTCGACACACCCGGCGTCGCTCCCCGCTGCGGCGTTGAAGCAAACCGAGCGGCATGCTAAAAGCTCAACCAAGATTGAGGTCAACAGGAGCTGGGCGTGAAAGAGCGCAGTACCATGGCCGCGGCGTGCTCGAGTGCCGAGTCCTACAAGATGCGGCTGAGCGTCGGCGAAGTGGCCGAGCGCAGCGGGCTGGCGGTATCAGCCATCCACTTCTACGAGCGCAAGGGCCTGATCCGCAGCGTTCGCAGCACCGGCAATCAGCGTCGGTATGCGCGCGACGTGCTGCGTCGCATCGGCATCATCAAGGTGGCGCAGAAGACCGGCATTTCGCTGGAGACGATCCGCGCTGCGCTGCAGACCCTACCCGACGAGCGCACCCCAACCGCCGAGGATTGGCGCCGCTTGTCCGCCCAGTGGCACGCCGATCTCGATGCCCGCATCGCGCGGTTGACGCGGCTGCGCGTTCTGCTTACCGGCTGCATCGGCTGCGGCTGCCTGTCGATGGACGACTGCCCGCTGCGCAATCCCTGGGACGAACTGGCCGCGCAAGGCCCGGGACCGCGCCTGCTGGAAGGCGATGTTGAGGTGGGCGAGATCGAAGCGGGCAATGTCGAAGCAGCGGCGCGGAAAAGCGCTGGGGGAGCGCAGTAGCGGCTGTTTCGGTAGCTCAGCTCGCCATACCCGTAGCGGGAGCTTCGCGCATGGCAAGCAGTGTTGCGGGTGTTCATTGCCAGTTTGATCGTGATGGCGTGCGCGGCAGGGGGGCGGCCTCAGGCCGGGCACGGCGGCATGCAGGGCTTGCCGCCGTGCCCGGCTTCGGCGACGATGCCGGCCCATGAACGGAATATTTCTCGCCATCGTCCTCATCGCGTTTTTTGCCGCAGCCTGGCGGGAACTTGGCCACGTGCCGGCCGAGGGCATGCAGTCACCGATGGAAGCCTTGTCCGCGGGAATGATCTCCGCCGCAGGGGGCGCGGTGGAGCTGGCGCTCGGCCTGGTCGGGGTGATGACGCTGTTCCTCGGGCTGATGAAGGTGGCCGAAGCCGGCGGCTTGCTGGTGATCATCGCCAAGCTGATCCGCCCGCTGATGACGCGGCTGTTCCCCGAGGTGCCGCCCGACCACCCCGCCATGGGGGCAATGATCCTCAACCTGTCGGCCAATGCGCTGGGCCTGGGCAACGCCGCCACGCCCTTCGGCATTCGTGCGATGCAGGAGCTGGACAAGCTCAACCCCCGCCCCGGCACCGCCACCAATTCGATGGCCTTGTTCCTGGCCATCAACACTTCGGGCATCACCCTGCTGCCTACCGGCGTGATCGCGATCCGCGCCGCGGCGGGCTCGCTCGAACCCGCTGCCATCTTGCCGACCACTTTGTTCGCCACCGCCTGCGCCACGATTGCCGCCATCACCATGGCCTTCCTGTTGCGCCGGCTGTTTCCGCTGGGACCGGTCGACCCCGTGGCCGCGGCCATGCCGCGTCCGTGGGTGGAAGAGGGCACGCGCGAAGCGGTGCCGGACAGCGGCGCCTACCCGCTGTGGGTGTCGGTGGTGGCGCTGCTCGGGGTGGCGGCGCTGATTCCGGCGACCATCGTCTGGGGGCGGGTGATCTCGCCGTGGATCGTGCCGGGTTTGATGGTGGGCTTTCTGGTGTTCGGTGCGGTTCGCGGCGTGCGCATCTACGAGGTGTTCGTCGATGGCGCCAAGGAAGGTTTCCAGGTCGCGCTGCGCATCGTTCCCTACCTGGTCGCGATCCTCGTCGCCGTCGGCATGTTCCGCGCCAGCGGCGCCATGGATGCGATGGTGAGCGTCCTGGGTGGCCTCACCGCCCGTTTCAATCTGCCGCCCGAAGCCCTGCCGATGGCCTTGCTACGCCCGCTGTCGGGTTCCGGCGCCTACGGTGTGATGGCCTCCATCATCAACGACCCCAACATCGGCCCGGACAGCTACGTGGGCATGCTGGTCACGACTTTGCAGGGCTCCACCGAGACCACCTTCTACGTGCTCGCAGTGTATTTCGGGGCGGTCCAGATCCGACGCATCCGCCACACCCTGGCGGCGGCGCTGACTGCCGACGTGGTGGCGGTGATCGCCGCCGTGGTGATCTGCAGCGCGCTGTTCCTGTAGGCCCCGCGATCGGCAGGCCGCGTCGTGGCTGTCTCGCCAGCGGGGGCTTGTACCGTGGCGGCTTTCCCGCCACCTGTACCTCCGATGACTGCACGCCCGAAGACTGCGTGATCCCGGGCGGCCTCACCCCTGGCGGCGGCGCCCCGGCGGCGGGCGTCTGCCCAGGGCGACGCTGCTGAGCAGGGTGGCCACGAACAGCACCAGCACCCAGGCGTTGGCCAATGCCCCCCACTGCTGCAGTGCGAACCCGCCGCCCAGCCCACCCGCAAGACGCGCGAGCAGTGACAGGTGGAGCGCGATCAAGGGCAGGTAGAAGGCGGCCAGGTAGGGGATGCGCACGTGCATGATCGCGGGGAAGATGATGGGCGCGTGGCCGAACACCATCGCGAACACGAATCCCAGCATCACGGCGTGGATCGCCGAGTCGCGCAGTCCGTCGCCGGGTGCCAGCCCGCCCGCCAGGGCGAGTGCACCGCCCAGGCCCAGCCACAGATAGCCGCCCAGCAGGCACCACGCGATGAAGCGCGCCAACCCGTCCAGGCGAACGTTGCGGCGAGCGATGTCGTAGACAACCAGCCACGCCGCGAGCGTGGCCAGCCCCCCGCCCAGCAGTGCAAACCCGGCTCGCGGTGCGAAAGGCGCGACCACCGCGCCAACGAGCATGGCTGCCGTGATGACGATGAACAGCGGGCGCGCGGCCGGCCGCACCGGCAGCAGGCGGGTCAACTCGAGTCGTTCGCCGGCAATGGTCAGCACCAGAAAGCACAGCCACATGCCCAACGCCGCGTTCAGCGTGCCGCTGGCGATCCAGGTCAGGCAGCCGATCAGCCAGGCCAGGGCGCCGAGCGCGAGCATGACGGTGAACAACGCCGCCTGACGGGCGACAATGCGTGCGCTGGCGAACAGCAGCAGTGCCGCGGCCGCGGTGAACAAGGCTTGGGCGGTCACGGTGGGCAAGCCGAGCAGCAGCGCGATGCCGCCCGCACCGGCGGTGGCCGGCGCCAGGTAAGCCCATGGTCGACCCAGTGCGACCGCGCGTTCCAGGCTGATGACGGTGCCGAAGAAGCCGCACACCAGCAGCGCGCCGTGCAGCCCGGCCAGGCGTGCCCCGGCGTCCGGCACCGCCACGCCGAGCCGCGCCAGTCCGGCAAGCACGCCGAACACCAGGGCCAGCATGCCCATCACCAGCAAGGGCAGGCGTGTCACCGGGCGCTGGCCAAAGCCGCCGGCAGGTGTGGCCAGAGCGGTGTCGCTGTCGGCCCGCGGACGGGCTTTAGCCATTGGGTTTCCAACCGAAATGGTGGCGTGCGGCCGGGTCCATGCGCTCCGGCGACCATGGCGGCTCCCACACCAGCTCGACGTCGATACGGACCTCCGGCGGCAGCGCCGCGTCGAGCACGCGGTCGATGTCGTCCATGATCATCTCGCCCATGGGGCAGGCGGGCGAGGTCATGGTCATGCATATGCGCAACCCCTCGGGCGAGACCTCGATGGCGTAGATGAGGCCGAGATCGACGATGTTCACCCCGACCTCCGGGTCGATGACCTGACGCAGCAGGTCGCGGATATGGGATTCGTCGAGCGTCTCGGAGTCGAGCGGCGCGGAGTCGGGTGCAGGCGGCATGGTGGGCGGGTGATGGCGCAGAGGCGTGGGAGCTATCGACGGTCGGCGCCCGCGCGGGGCGCGTGGGGCGAACCGGGGGTTGCCACCGGCTCCGCCTCCATCTGCCGCAGGCGGCGGTACAGCGTGGCGCGGTGGATGCCCAGCGCCCGGGCCGCGGCGGCCACCTTGCCGTGGTGGCGGGCGAGGGCGTCGCGAATGGCCGCATCGCCGAGTTCGGCCAGCGAGGGGGGCGGGGCCGGGTCCTGGTCGCGGCGCAAATGGGGCGGCAGGGCGGCGACGGCTATCCGCTCGCCGTCGTCGGCGAGGGCCGTCAGGGCGCGCAGGGTGCTGGCGAGTTGGCGGAAGTTGCCGGGCCAGTCGTGGTCGAGCAGGCATTCGCGGGCGTCGTCGGCAAGCGTCAGCCGGCGTGCCGGGCCGCCCGCCTGTTCCCACATCCGCGCCAGTGCCTCGCCGCGTTGCGCCCGGGGCAGGGTGCGCCAGGCGGGCAGGCTTACCTGGTGGTCGTGCAGGCGGTAGAACAGATCGGCGCGGAAATCACCCGCGGCGACCAGCGCTTCGAGGTCGCGGTGGGTCGCGCACATCACCACGCAATCGACCGCGCGGGCGGCGCCACCGCCCAGCGGCACGACCTGGCGCTCCTGCAGCACGCGCAGCAGGCGCGCCTGCAGTGTCAGCGGCATGTCGCCGATCTCGTCCAGGAACAGGATGCCGCCGTCGGCCTCCAGGATGCGTCCGGGCGTACCCTTGCGCCGCGCACCGGTGAACGCGCCTTCGCTGTAGCCGAACAGCTCGGCTTCGATCAGCGTCTCCGGCAGCGCTGCGCAGTTGATTGCGACGAAGGGGCCGTCGGCGCGGCCCGAGTGGGCGTGCGCGAGCCGCGCGAACACCTCCTTGCCGCAGCCGGTTTCGCCCAGTACCACGGTCGACAGACCGGCATCGATGGCGCGGCGGGTGCGCTCGAGGGCGTGCCGGTGCTGTGCCGACAGCCACGCGCCCGGGTCGCCGCCGTGGCTTGTGGGCCGGGCCGAGGGGCGGTCTGTGAGTGTATCGGAGACCGGGATTGCGAGTGCGGCCGATCCGGACGGGGAGGCGGCGCCCACCCTTGTCGCCTGTGGCCGGTGGTGCAACTGGCCGTACAGATACTCGCCGTTGCGGGTGCGCAGCCGCGCCAGGTCGGCCGGTGCATGCTCGAGTTCGAACACCTCGCGCAGGGAACGGCCGATCAGTGTCCAGTCGTTGCCGAGCCAGCGCAGTGCGCTACGGTTGGCGCCGACGACGCGATCGTCGTCGATCAGCAGCACGCCTTCCTGATAGGAGCCGACGCAGGCGCGATTGGGGTGGAAGCGCAGTCGTGTGAAGCGCTCGGGTGCGTTGAGCAGCCAGCGGTGTTCGATCTCGCGCACCGCCCGCTTCACCAGGCTGCGCGCATAGCCGCGCGGCAGGCGGGCGTCGCCGGATACGTCCAATAGACCGACGATGCCACCGGTGTGGTCGAGAATGGGCGCAGCGGTGCAGCAGATGCGGCGGTGTTGGTCGTGGAAGTGCTCTGCGCCCCAGATTTCGATCAAGTGGTTCTCGGCCAGTGCGGTGCCGATGGCGTTGGTACCCATGTCGCGCTCGGACCAGCTGATGCCGGGCAGCAGCGCCTCGCGGGTGGCGCGGTTCATCGCGCGAGCGTCGCCGCGGGTGTCGAGGATGAGGCCTTTGGCGTCGGACAGGATGACCTGGCTGGCGGTGTCGGCCAGGGTCTCGGTCAGGAATTCCAGCTCGGGTTCGGCCAGCAGCCGCAGCGCCTCGCTGCGGCAGAAAGCTTCGTCGAGCGCGCTGCGCGCCAGAGGCATGGGCGCGTCGAGGCGGTCGATGCGCATGCCTTGGCGCAGGCAGCGCTGCCATGAGGCCAGGATGCGCTTGTGCACCGGTACGCTCGGCAGCGTGCCGCATTCGAAGAAGGCTTGTCGCGCCCGCGCGACATCTTCCTGGCTGAGGGCCGGGCGGGGTGCGAGCCCGGTGGTGGCGTCGAGTCTGAGTTCCATCGCGTGTCTCCTGCCGTCCTGCGGTTGCCGCGGACGCATGGCGAAGGGCGATCGTCGCGCGCTGTCGCGTGCTTCGCCTTGATCTGTCGCAATCTGCGACAAATTGCTGATTTTTATCGGTTCATTAGGCCATTCGACACCGCGCTGCGCAAGCCCGGTCGACTCCGCGCGTGGTGCGCCGCAATGACGGGGGGCTTGGTGCGCTGCCAGGTCAGGATGTGCGAATGTTGCGCTGCAATGAGCGCGCAGTCTGGCACGAAGCCTGCCAGTGGTCCTCCGCGCCCGATGGCGATCGCCCCGGGTGAGCCACACACCGATCAAGACATTGTGCAGGAGACAGGCATGAGCCTCAGCATCAACGACATCACCATCGATTCCCCGTTCAAGCCGCAGTACGGCAACTTCATTAACGGCGAGTGGGTGCCGCCGATCGATGGCCAGTACTTCGAGAACCGCACGCCGATCACCGACCGCGTGCTGTGCGCGGTGCCGCGTTCCAACGAGAAGGACATCGAGGCCGCGCTGGATGCCGCCCACACCGCCAAGACCAAGTGGGGCAAGACTTCTCCGGCCGAACGCGCCAACGTGCTGAACCGCATCGCCGACCGCATGGAGGCCAACCTCAAGCTCATCGCCACCGCCGAGACGCTGGACAACGGCAAACCCATCCGCGAGACCATGGCCGCCGACATTCCGCTGGCGATCGACCACTTCCGTTACTTCGCAGGTTGCATCCGTGCCGAGGAAGGGGGCATCAGCGAGATCGACCATGAAACCTATGCCTACCATTTCAAGGAGCCGCTGGGCGTGGTGGGGCAGATCATCCCGTGGAACTTCCCCATTCTGATGGCCGTGTGGAAGCTCGCGCCGGCGCTGGCAGCGGGCAACTGCGTGGTGCTCAAGCCGGCCGAGCAGACCCCCGCGTCCATCCTGGTGCTGCTGGAGCTCATCGCCGATCTGCTGCCCCCGGGCGTGGTGAACGTGGTCAATGGTTTCGGCCTGGAAGCCGGCAAGCCGCTTGCCTCGAGCAGCCGCATTGCCAAGATCGCCTTCACCGGCGAGACCACCACCGGCCGGCTGATCATGCAGTATGCGGCGCAGAACCTCATTCCGGTCACGCTGGAGCTGGGTGGCAAGAGCCCCAACATCTTCTTCGAGGATGTGATGAGCGCCGACGATGCCTACTTCGACAAGTGCCTGGAAGGTTTCGCGATGTTCGCGCTCAACCAGGGCGAAGTGTGCACCTGCCCGTCGCGTGTGCTGGTACAGGAATCGATCTACGAGGCCTTCATCAAGCGTGCCGTCGATCGCGTGTCCAAGGTCAGGCAAGGCAATCCGCTGGACGCCTCGACCATGATCGGCGCGCAGGCTTCCAGCGAGCAGCTCGAGAAGATCCTCGCCTATCTCGACATCGGGCGTCAGGAAGGGGCGGAGTGCCTGATCGGCGGTGAGCGCAACCTGCTGCCGGGCGACCTCGCCAACGGCTTCTTCGTCAAGCCCACGGTGTTCAAGGGTCACAACAAGATGCGCATCTTCCAGGAGGAGATCTTCGGGCCGGTGGTGTCGGTGACGACCTTCAAGAACGAGGATGACGCGCTGGCGATCGCCAATGACACGCTGTACGGTCTCGGCGCCGGTGTGTGGACCCGTGATGCTTCGCGCGCCTTCCGCATGGGCCGCGGCATCCAGGCCGGTCGGGTATGGACCAACTGCTATCACCACTATCCGGCGCACGCCGCCTTCGGTGGCTACAAGCAGTCGGGCATCGGGCGCGAGAACCACAAGATGATGCTGGATCACTACCAGCAGACCAAGAACCTGTTGGTTTCCTACTCGCCCAACGCGCTCGGCTTTTTCTAAGCCCGGCGCAGGGCCGGCCTGCGCCGGCCCGCATGACCTACCCCACGCACGACTGGGCCGGCTCTGCCGGCCCATTGCCTATGGAGGCGGCCTATGGAGGCGGACATGGACCACATCATTGCACGCGTGTCGGCGACGCCCGAGGCGCTGGCCCTCATCGCGCGGCTGGTCGCCCGGCACGGACTCTTGCTCTTCCACCAGTCGGGCGGCTGCTGCGACGGCAGTGCGCCAATGTGCTTTCCGCGCGGCGAATTCCTCATCGGTGATTCGGACGTGCTGCTTGGCGAGATCGGCGGCCAGCCCTTTTACATGAACCGCGCCCAGTTCGCCTACTGGGAGCACACCCACCTGATCATCGACGTGGTGCCCGGGCGCGGCGGCATGTTCTCGCTGGAAGGGCCCGAGGGCTTGCGCTTCCTCACCCGATCGCGCCTGTACACGGACGAGGAGTGGGCGGCGCTGCCGGCCATTAGCTGATAGCCCAGCCATGGAACAGGCGACACCGCTCGCCCTGAGCGCGGCCGACGGGCTCAGGGCCCAGGGATCCAACAAGTGTTTCCCTTGGCAAAGCCTTCGAGCGGGCGTCGACAGGCGTCGGTCGGCGTGCTTCACCCATCGCCCGCCGGCTGTCTGCAGCGAGTTGGCCCGACATCGGCGATAATCCCGCATTCGGCGGTCTGTGCACCGCCCGTGTGTCGTCCGGCGCTGGCGCCGGATGTTTAAGCCCCGGCGCATCCCGCCCCGGGGTGGCTGGTGTCCGCTTGGGTGCGGACCCGAATCGGGAGATCGTGATGCACTCTTCGAAGTCTGCCTCGCGCAGAGGCTTTCTGCTGTCCGCCACCGCGCTCGCGCTGTGCCTGGCCTTTCCGGCGGGGTCGGCGCTCGCCCAGCAACGTCCCGCCAAACTGGTGATTACCGCCATCCCTGACGATGGCGACGCCGATCGCATGCGCGAGCACTTCGGCGCGCTGGCCCGCCACCTGGGTGACAAGGTCGGCATTCCGGTCGAGTACATGCATGTCGAGAACTACGCAGCCTCGGTGACGGCGTTGGCCACCGGGCGTGCACATATTGCCTGGCTGGGGGCGGTCACCACCGCCCAGGCGCGCATGCAGATGGGTGACGGCATCACCATCCTCGGTTGCCGCGACATCGACAAGGGCTTCGTCAGCTACTTCATCGCCCATCCCTCGACCGGTCTCACCCCGGTGTCCAGCCTGGCGGAACTCGCCACCGCTGCCGAGGGCAAGGGCTGGACCTTCACCTTTGGCAGCAAGAGCAGCACCTCCGGCCACATGATGCCGCGCAAGTACTTCCTGGACGAAGCCGGCACCGCGCCGGAAAAGGTGTTCCGCAGCGTCGCCTACTCCGGCAGCCACGACGTGGTGATGCAGATGGTGGCCGACGGCACCCACCAGATCGGCGCGCTCAACTACGCCTCCTGGGACAAGGCCGACGACGATCTCAAGGCGCGTGCGCCGATTGTTTACAAGACGCCCCAATACACCAACTACGCGCTCACCGCGCGGGCCGATCTGGGGCCGGAGTTGCTCGGCCAGTTACGCGACGCCCTGCTGACCCTCGACGCCGGCACGCCGGAGGGCGCGGCGGTGCTCAAGTACCTGAAGGCGGGCAAGTTCATCGAGGCCGACATTTCCGAATGGCAGGGTTACGTCGATCTGCTCGAATCGGGGATCGACATCGGCGGGTAAGCAAAGTCGCGCCGAACCCCAGCCGATCCAGCGTACCGATGTCGGCGGATGTCCGTGAGGCGAGTCGGCACCCGCTCGTGCTGAGGGGCCGGAGGGCAACCTGAGGCGACTCTGCCCGAGCGCATGCCGCTGTTGCCGTGTGGAGCGGCAGCGATCCCTGCTGTTTGAGCGCGCAGCGCGAGTTCAGGGATCGCAGCGAAGCACGGCTTACAGCGGCAGCGCGAGCGGCAGTTGGAGCCGAGGGTTACCCCCCGGCCCCTCAGCACGATGTCCCAGGCTGACTTGTTGCCGAAACGCAATACCATCAGGAACACGATCGCGATGTCTCATCCCGACTACCCGGCGTCTCCGCCCGCGGTCCACCTCGACCGCGCCGCCGTCGCCTATGGCGGCCAGCGCGTGCTCGAAGAGCTCTCGCTGGCCATCGCCCCGGGCGAACGGGTGGCGGTGATCGGCCCGTCCGGCGCGGGCAAGACCACCTTGTTCCGCCTCATCGCCGGCCTGGTCAAACCTGTCGACGGGACGGTGCACACCCTCGGTCAGGACACCCGACGGTTGAACGGCCGGCGGCTTGCGCGGCTGCGTCGCGAGGTCGGCTTTCTGCATCAGCAGGACAACCTCATTCCGCAGTTGCGGGTGGTGCACAACGTCCTCATGGGTCGGCTCGGGCATTGGTGGCTGGCCCGTGCGCTGTTGTCCCTGCTGTGGCCACAGGAGATTGATCGCGCCCGCGCGGCGCTCGAACGGGTGGAGCTGGGCAGCAAGTTGTGGGCACTGCCGGACGAACTGTCCGGCGGGCAGCAACAGCGTGTGGCCGTTGCCCGGCTGGTGGTGCAGCAGCCACGCCTGGTGCTCGCCGACGAGCCGGTGAGCGCGCTCGACCTGCGCCTCGGCCGCGAGATCATCGGCCTGTTGTGCGACCTCGCGGGGCGCGATGGCGCCACCCTGGTGGTGAATCTGCACACCCTGGACCTGCTGCAAGGACACTTCGACCGGGTGGTGGCGCTGCGCGCCGGGCAACTGTTCTGGCAAGGTACGCCTGAGCAGCTCAGCCAGGGCTTGCTGCACGAACTCTACGGCGCCGAATACCGCGCGCTGCATCTGGACGAAATCGGGTTGCCCGCATGAGGTGTACGCAGCGCCGACGCGCCCCCGCGCCGCGAAAGGCCGTCGATGTCCACCGGGCGGGCGACGGCGACGCATTCATGGTCGGGCCGCGCGCATGAACACCACCACGCTGTCGCTCGCGCCGCGCTACGACAAGCGTCCGCTCGGCCACTTCTTCGCCCTGCTTGCAGTGTTGCTTGCGCTGCTGGCCGCGTTTGCCGCCGCGGAGTGGGACTGGGCCGCCCTGTTCGATGCCGGGCGCCGCGCCCAGGCGGCTGCGCGCATGGGGGCCTGGCTTGCCGCCTTTGCCAACCCCGACCTCTCGGCGGCCTTCGTGCGCCATGCCTGGGACCTGACCCTGCAAACCCTGTCCGCCGCCATCCTCGGCACTGCCGTGGCGGTGGTGCTGGCGTGGCCGCTGGCCATGGGCGCCAGCCGCGCGGTGTGCGTGGGGGAGGAGCGCGGCGCCGGCCGGGGCGCGTTCTGGCGCCACTTTCCGCTGCGTTCGCCGTCCGCGCTGCTGTGCGCCGCCTGCCGGTTGATTCAGGACATCCTGCGCGCCGTGCCCGACTTTGTCTGGGCCATCATCCTCGTTGCGATGATCGGCCTGGGACCGCTCACCGGCGCGTTGGCGCTGGCGCTCAACATCACCGGCATCCTCGCCAAGGTGTACAGCGAACTATGGGACGGCGTGGACGAGTCCCGCTACGCCCAGGTGCGCAGCCTGGGCGGTGGCCGGCTGGCCACCTTTCTCTATGGCATCCGGCCGCTGGCCGCACGCAACGTGCTGTCCTTCACCCTGATGCGTGCCGAATGCGCCATACGTAACGCCGCGGTGATCGGCGCGGTCGGCGGTGGCGGACTGGGTTCGGAAATCTGGTACCAGATCCGCTTCGGCGCCTGGGACAAGGTCGGCACCCTGATCCTCTTCACACTCTTGCTCACCCTGGCGGCCGACCTGGCGAGCAACACCATCCGCCGCCAGTTGCGGGGCGACGCTGCGCGGACCGGCAGGGCGGGGGGAGGCGGGAGCGTGTCCTGCGGTGCGGTCAGCGCCGACGGCGCCACCGACCCGGGGCGCGTGTCACCCGTCCCGGTTGCTCAGTCGTCGCAGGCGTCGCAGTCCGCTCACCCGACCCCTGTGGTGCCGGTAGCGCCCGGGGAGGCGGTGTCCTCCCCGGGCGTGCAGGAGGCGGCCGTAGCGCACCGTGTCGAAGGTCCGGCGCGCCCGCCGCTGCGCCCGTGGCTGGCGGCCGGCTTCGTTGCGCTGATGGTGGCGTGGTCGCTGTGGTTCATGGGCTGGGGCAACCAGGCGGGGGACCAGGGTGCGCCACGCAACCACCTCGCCTCCGCCGCCGAACTCCTGACCGGGCAGGCCTGGGGCAACCTGCGCTTCTTCGAACGCCTGCTCAGCCCGGAACTCGATCTGCCCGGTATTGGTCTGGGAGATCCGGCCAAGGCCGCCGCGCGTGCCGCCGAGGGCAAGGCGGTGAACCTCTTCGCCGACTACCGACCCGCCGATTTCTGGCGGCCGGCCGCCTGGGCCGCGTGGAAAACCGAGCTTCAGAAATGGTTCGTCTGGCGGGTGATCGAATCCGCCGCGGTGCCGCTCGCCATCGCCATCGTCGGCACCGTGCTCGGCGTTGTCGCCGCGATCCTGCTCACCTATCCGCATTCGGCCAGTTTCCAGCTGCATCCGCAGCGCTTCACCGGCGAAAGCCCGTCACTGTGGCAGCGTCTGCTGCGCCTGGCGCAGCTCGCCGCGGCGCGCGCCACGGCGGTGGTGTCGCGCGGCGTGCCGGAAGTCATGTGGGCCTTTCTGTTCATCGCCTTCTTCGGCCCCGGACTGGTCGCCGGCACGCTCGCCATTGCGGTGCACACCCTGGGTGTGCTCACCCGCGTCTTCGGCGAGGCGGTGGACAACCAGCCCCTGCGCCGCTTCGAACCCACGTGCGGCGCCTCCCGCCCGGTCACCTACGGGCTCGTTGCCGTGCCCCTGGCGTGGCGCGACTGGATGACCTACAGCTTCTTCCAGTTCGAAAGCAATGTGCGCGCCGCCGTCGTCCTCGGCCTCATCGGTGTCGGCGGCCTGGGCTTCCAGTTCAGCTTCAACTTCGAATGGTTCCGCTTCGAGCGCGCCGGCACCTACCTGATCATGATCATCCTGCTGACCGTGCTCATCGACCGCGGCGCGAGGTTGATGAAGGTGTCGCGGGTAGGGCGGTGAGGGTGGCCGGTGCCGGGACGCCGGCCCGGGTCGAATGAGACCTCCGCGTATCGCCAAACTCAGTAATAGAAATGCAAATGATTCGCAGACGTAATTGATCTTCCTCAAGGCCGAGACATCTGACCGCTCCTAGACTGATCCCCTTGCCATGGCATGCGGGGAACGGGGAAAGGTACGATGAACTTGGATCTCGCAACACATTTCGCAATGTGCGGCGGTGATGCCGTGCGCGATGCGTTTGCGGCGCGGCGGGCGGTGCTGCCGTGGCGGCACAAGCGGTCGCTGGCGCCGGAGCAGGTTCCTCAGGTATGGGCGGCGTTGTCGGAGGGCGGCGGCGAGGCGGCGGCGGGGCGACTGGCATATGTGAACGTACCCTTCTGCGCCAATCACTGCCTGTTCTGCGGCTTTTATCGCAACGCGCATACGGTGGACGCCGCTGAGCGCTATACCGCGTTGCTGCTTGAAGAGATTGCCAGGGATGGCCGATTGCCGGTGACCGCCAGCGCGCCGGTGAAAGCGCTGTATCTTGGGGGCGGTACACCCAGTGCAATGTCCGCTGACCAACTGACTCGGGTGCTTGCGGCACTGCGTCGCGAGTTGCCGCTCTCCGACGATTGTGAGGTCACGCTTGAAGGCCGGATCACGCATTTCGATGTGGAGAAGATTGAGGCGTGCGTGCAGGCGGGCGTGAATCGCATCTCCATTGGCGTTCAGACCTTCGACACCCGCGTCAGGCGGCGGCAGGGACGCAAGTCGTCGCGTGAGCAGGTGCTCCGGTTCCTCGAGTCGATGTGCGCGCGCGGTGATGTGGTGGTAGTCATCGACCTGCTATATGGGCTGCCCGGCCAGACCCCCGCGGTCTGGCGTGAGGATCTGCTCACCGCGCTGGCGCTGGGGCCTGACGGTGTCGATTTGTACGGACTGAACGTCATTCCGGGCACACCGCTGCACAAGTCGGTAGCTGCCGGCAAGTTTGCGGCGACCTCGTCGCTACCCGATCTTGGTGACATGTACCGCAGCGGCAAGCGCCTGTTTGACGAGGCTGGCTGGGAGCAGATCAGCAACAGCCACTGGCGGCGTACGCCGCGCGAGCGCAGCCGCTACAACCTTCGGATCAAGCAGGGGTGCGATTGCTTGGCCTACGGTTCCGGGGCTGGTGGACAGCTTGGGCGCCACAGTTACATGGTGACGGGCGATCTGCGCCGCTATGCCGAAGCCGTCGAGCGTGGAGACAAACCGTTGTCCGGCATGCAGATTGCCGATGCACTACAGTCCGCCCGCCACTGGATGACTGCCGGCTTCGAGGTCGGAGCGCTCGACGTCGCCGGCTTTCGGGAACTCGCGCCGGCCGGATGCCACGACGCCTGCGACGCCTTGCTGCGGCAGTGGCAGTCGGCGGGGCTGTTGCGCTACGACGGCAGTGTCGCGACCTTGAGTACCGCTGGTCGGTTCTGGTACAGCAACCTGATCTTCGCCTTCGACGACGTGTTGGCTGATGCTCCCTGCACCGAGGTGGGAGGCAAATGAACCCGTTGCTCTCCGCCGAACTCCTTCATTTCACGCGATGACAGCTTGTGCCATGACGAACGACAACACCTCCACCACACCCTACAGCACCACTGCTCCCCTCATCACCTCCGTTGCGGCGACGACCTCGCCCTCCGGTCGCGATGTCTGCGACGCATTGCGCGCCGAACTGGCCGTCAACCCGGGTGGCATTCTCGAGATGACCGCCGTCACCCACGGTGTGACGTTGCAGGCCGCCATCACTTGCCTGCCGACGGAAATGTGGCGGATCGTGCCGGGCACATGCTTCATCGACGCGTTGCAGGACATCGCCGACTGGGGCGAAGTGACCACCGTGGTGCATACCCGCGACGTGATCATGGAGTTCGAGGGCGCGATACCCGCCGGCAGCACCGGCCGGGGTTTCTACAACCTGCAAGGGGATGGCGGCCTGTCCGGCCATCTGCGCGCCGATCGCTGCGGCGCGATCGCTTTCGTGCGCCGCCCGTTCATGGGCACGCACACCTTGTCGGTGCAGTTCCTGAATACCGAAGGCGAGGCCATGTTCAAGGTCTTCGTCGGCCGCGATCCGCAGCGTCGGCTCAAGGCTGGTCAAGTCGCGCGCTTCGATGCGCTCGAGGCGAGGTTGATCCGAGATGACGACTGAACCGACGACCGTGCTGGTGTTCGGCGCCAGCCGAGGGGTGGGCTTGCTGCTGACCGGGCAACTGCGCGCGCGGGGGGTACCGGTGGTCGCGATGCTGCGCCCTGGTTCCGACGCCGACGCCTTGTTGAGTCAGGGGGTGCGTGTGGTGCCCGGCAACGCACTGGCGCAGGGCGACGTTGCCCGGGCGTTTGCCGAGGCCGGCGGCGGCTGTGACGTGGTGTCCACACTGGGCGGGCGCGAGGGCGAGCGCATGGCCGACGACGAAGGCAATTTCAATGTCGCCGACCAGGCCACCGCCTGCAGCGTACGTCGCATGGTGCTGGTGACCTCCATTGGGTGCGGTGACATGGCCCCGTACCGTTCGGAACGGGCGATTGCGGCGTTTGGTGCGGCTGTCGATGCCAAGACCCGCGCCGAGCTGCATCTCCGCCGGCTCCTGCCGTCGGCCACCATTCTGCGGCCGGGCGGGTTGAAGTCCGATCCACCCACGGGGCGAGGCGTGCTCACCCGCGATCCGCAGATGCACGGCTTCATTCACCGCGCCGATGTTGCGACGCTGATCTGTCGTGTGCTCAGGGATGCGCGTACCGCAGGTGGCTGCTTCGCCGCCGTGGATGCAGAACTGGCGCACTGCGTTAATCCGTTGGAGCCGGTTTCGCTTGGCGACTGAGGTCGGACAGCCGTCGAGCCGCCGACTTCCGCCTGGTACCTGCAGCACTTGCGTCCTCATATCGTTTGGAGTCCCGACGTGTCGCTCAACATCCTCATGATCATCGTCACTCTCACCGCAGGCGGTCAGCATTCGGCCGCCTTCGTGAACACCGCCTCGCTGGACGAATGTGAGCAACGTGCCAGGGCCGTGCGTGCGATTCTGGAGGCTGCGGGTACGCCGCTCATCCAGATTGCGTGCCTGTCATCCGAGGCGCATTTCTCCCCGTTCTCGCATGAACAGTCACCCGATACGGCGCGCACGCGGTACTTCATCGAGCTATCCCCAGAGTGGGCCATCGTCACCAAGCTCTTGCCCGGGCAGGCCTGCGCCGTGCCGTCCGAGGCGTCCCCGGCGGCGCTCACTCGCTATTGCGCGACCTCCACCCAGACTCCCCTGGCCACACAGCCATGACGCCCGACGAGACCGCCTGTCTTCAATAGGGCGCCTCGAAACACCAACTGTGCGACCGGACGGTTGCGTTGCGTGGGGCTTCGACATGCCCAACAACCAAGGGAAACTCATCATGCATGCACTCTCCCGTGCGGACGGCGCGCGGCCCCGGCATCCCCGCATTCCCCTCATGGCGCTGGCCCTGTTGGGCATGCCGTCGCCGGCCATCTGGGCACAGTCGTCCGGCGACGCAGCCGGTACCTGGCTGGACACCATCGCCGTCGTTGGCACCCGGACCGAAGTGTCGGTTCAGGACAATCCGGCCTCGGTGTCGGTGGTCGACCAGGATCAGATCGTGCGTCAGGCACCGGAGAGCGTTGCCGAGATGCTGCGCGACGTACCTGGTGTGGAAGTCGTCGACTCGAACGCTTCGGGTATGAAGCGCATCAGCATTCGTGGCGAGTCCTCGCGGCGCGTCACCATCCTGATCGACGGGCAGGAGATCACCGATCACAGCACCTTCGGCACTCCGGTGCTGGTCGACCCTGCCAACATCGAGCGCATCGAAGTCCTGCGCGGTCCATCCTCGGTGCTCTACGGGGCCAAAGCCATCGGTGGCGTCATCAACATCATCACCAAGCGCGGCGCTGACCGGCCGGTTCAGCTCGATGTTGGTGCGGCCTATTACTCCGGCTCACAGGGTCGGCAGGGCTGGGCGGCGGTGTCCGGCACCCTGGGTGACGTCGACTACCGAGTTTCCGTCGATGCCAGTCGTCATCGGGATCGCAGCGTGCCCGCCGGCCACTACGCGCCCGACGGCAAGCTGGAAGGCACGTCCTACCACGACGGCAACGCCGCCCTGCACCTGGGCTATGCCTTTGGCGCAGCCCGGAACCACTACCTGGCGTTGAAGGCGGAGCGTAACTCGCTGGATACCGAGAGCTGGACCGACCCTGACAGTCTGGTCTATCCCGTCGTAGACTTCCGCATCGCGCTACCCGAGCGGGAGCGTCGCAAGATCGGGTTGTTCTACGACGGCAAGGACCTGGGCCCGGTGCTGCGGAAAGTCCATGCCGACCTTTATTACCAGACCGTCGACCGCCTCTTCTCCAACGACGTCGTGATGCGTCCGACCGAGCAGACCACGGTCGGCGTGGCCTCCACCTCGGATGATCGCACCCGCAACTATGGTGGTACGGCTCAATTTGATCTGGCCCTGCATCCTGACCACTACACCATCGTCGGGCTGCACTACCTGATGGACGATCTCGACACCGCCAAGACCAGCACCCAGAGCACGGTCATCGGCGCGCGCGCCCCCATCGTCGTCGCGTCGACCTCCCGCGACCGGGCATCCATCGAAACACGCTCCGCCTTCGTGCAGGACGCTTGGTCCTTCGCCCCCCATTTCACCCTGAATGCGGGCCTGCGCTACTACCATGTGCGGACCGAACTGGCGTCCACCACCGATCCGGCCCGTGCCGGCTACGGCGCCCACAGCGACGGACGCGCGGTCACGTCGCTCGGCCTCAGCTATGCCGGCCTGCCGTCCACCACTCTGCGCGCCCTGTACTCGGAGGGCTACATTACTCCCACGCTGTTGCAACTCTACACCGACACCTCGGCCGGGCGAGGCACCAATACCTACGGTAATCCCAATCTGTCACCCGAAACCTCGCGCAACTTCGAGATCGGCACACGCTACAACGCTGCTGGCATAGTGCTCGATGCCGCGGCCTTCATTAGCCGGTCCAGGGACTACATTGCCAGCGTTTCCTGCGCCGCTGCCGAGCATTGCCCCCAACGGGCCACCAGCACGGAGTTCACCCACGCCAACGTGGATCGTGCTCGGGCGCACGGCATCGAACTGGCCGCTGAGTACCGGCTGCCCGGCACGCGCACTACCCCTTACGGCTCCGCCACGTGGATACGCCGCCAGTTGCAGTTCTCCGGACTGTCCACCTACGACAGTGGTACGCCAGCGCTGTCGGGGCGCTTGGGCGTGCGTCAGGACGCGATCTTCGCCGGTCATCCTGTGTGGGCGGACCTCTACCTGAGGGCCGCCTCGAAGCTCAAGGAAACCACCCCCATAGCGGGAGGCGCCACCACCAGCAGCCTGTCTGGCTGGGGCACCCTGAATCTTGCCATCGGCGGCACCTTCGGCCGCGATGATGCGCTTCAGGCCAACCTGCATTTCAACAACTTGCTGGACAAGCGCTACCGGGCGTCGCTGCAGGAGTTGCCCGGCACAGAACGCAACGTGGTGCTGACGCTGCGCGCACGTTTCTGACACTTCAACGGCCTGGCAAGAGGTCGTTGAAGTGTGGAACCGCCCGGCGAGGCGGCTCGGCGTGGTGTGGGCCGTCCGACGCTGTCGTGGACATTCCGATCTTCGCCGTGGTGAAGCACTGGGCCTCGCTGTATTTATTGAGACGATCAGTCTAATATCTGAAAATGGAGCAGGACCAGCACACCCCCCGTCGGCGCGGCAGGCCGCCCAAGCAGCGCGAAGAACTGATGGAGACGCGCGAGCTGCTGTTGCGTGCGGGCTTGGAGGCGCTCACCGAGAAGGGTTTCTCAGCCACCGGCATCGACGAAATACTCGGCCGTGTCGGTGTGCCCAAGGGCTCCTTCTACCACTACTTCGACAGCAAGGAAGCCTACGGGCTTGAAGTGATCGAGCGCTATGGGGTGTTCTTTGCCCGCAAGCTGGACCGCCATTTGCTCAATCCGGCGCGCCCCCCGCTGGAGCGCCTGCGGGCCTTCGTCGTCGATGCGGCTGACGGCATGGTCCGCCACGAGTTCCGGCGCGGTTGCCTGATCGGCAATCTCGGGCAGGAGATGGGGGCGCTGCCCGAGAGCTTTCGCGTACGACTCAAGGAGACCTTCGAGGATTGGCAGACCCGTTTTGCGGCCTGCCTGGGCGAGGCGCAGCAAGCCGGGGCCTTGGCCCCGGAGGCGGACACCGCCCAACTCGCTGCTGTTTTCTGGATTGGCTGGGAAGGTGCGGTACTGCGTGCCAAGCTCGAGCGCAGCGCGCGGCCGCTCGAGGCGTTTGCCGGGTTCTTCTTCGCCGGCCTGGCCAAGGCCTGATTCTTACGCGTTTTTCTAGACGATCAGTCTAAATTCGGAGGGGTGACATGTTCAATGCCATATTGATCGAAAAGGACGAGGCGGACTACCGCGCCAGCGTGAAGGCGCTCGACGAAGCACAGTTGCCTGAAGGCAACGTGACGGTGCGTGTCAGTCACTCTACCCTCAACTACAAGGACGGCCTGGCCATCACCGGCAAGGGGCCGGTGGTGCGCAAGTTTCCCATGGTCCCGGGCATCGACCTGGTGGGCACGGTCGAGCACAGCACGCATCCAGACTACGAGCCGGGGGACGCGGTGGTGCTCAACGGCTGGGGGGTGGGCGAGGTGCATTGGGGCGGCCTGGCGCAGAAGGCGTGTCTGAATGGCGACTGGCTGGTACCTCTGCCTGCGGCCTTCACTCCGCAACAGGCAATGGCGATCGGTACCGCGGGCTATACCGCCATGCAGTGTGTGTTGGCGCTGGAGCGGCACGGGGTCAAGCCCGAGCATGGTGAGGTACTCGTCACCGGCGCCGCCGGTGGCGTCGGCAGCGTTGCCATCGCGATCCTTGCGAGACTTGGCTACACGGTTGTTGCGGCGACGGGGCGCGCACACGATGCCGATTACCTGAAGTCGCTCGGGGCTGAGGAGGTCATCGACCGCGCGCTGTTCTCGTCCCCCGGCAAGCCGCTGGGCAAGGAACGCTGGGCCGGCGCCGTCGATGTGGTTGGCAGCCATGTGCTGGCCAATGTCTGCGCCACGACCAAGTACCGCGGTGTGGTCGCCGCCTGCGGGCTGGCGGCGGGTATGGATTTCCCCGCGACCGTCGCGCCCTTCATCCTGCGTGGCGTGACCCTGGTGGGCATAGACAGCGTGATGTGCCCACGAGCCGAACGGCTGGTGGCCTGGCAGCGCCTGGCAAGCGATCTGGACGTGACCAAGTTCGGTCAGATCAGCCGCGAGGTGGGGCTGGCCGAGGCCATTCCGCTCGCCGACAGCCTGCTGAAGGGCGAAGTGCGCGGCCGCATCGTCGTGGACGTCAATCGTTGACCGCAGGCCAGCTACTACATCGGCATTCGTTTTGTCATATCAAGGAGGACAGCATGACCCAGACACAGCAGGCCGCCGTGAGCCGATTCCCGGTCCCGGAACTGAAGGACATGTCCGAGGACATCCGGGCCAGGATCGAAGCCGTGCAGGAGAAATCGGGGTTCATCCCCAACGTCTTTCTGGCGCTCGCCCACCGGCCCGACGAGTTCCGCGCCTTCTTCGCCTACCACGACGCCTTGATGGAAAAGCCCGGCAACCTGAGCAAGGCCGAGCGCGAGATGATCGTGGTGGCGACCAGCAACGCCAACCAGTGCCAGTATTGCGTCATCGCCCACGGCGCCATCCTGCGCATCCGCGCCAAGAATCCGCTCATCGCCGACCAGGTGGCGGTCAACTACCGCAAGGCCGATCTCAGCGAGCGGCAGAAGGCGATGCTGGATTTTGCGATGAAGGTCTCGCAAGCGTCGCATGGGGTGAGCGAGGCCGATTTCGAGGCTCTGCACGCGCACGGCTTCATCGATGATGACATATGGGATATTGCCGGCATCGCGGCCTTCTTCGGCATGTCCAACCGTCTCGCCAACGTCACGAGCATGCGCCCCAACGCGGAGTTCTACGCGCTTGGTCGGTAGCCATTGGCTGCGATCTCCTCCGGTCGTGCTCATCGTCCCGACTGGATGCTCTGCCGTTGAACCTGGTCAGAAAGTGGCCGGCTGTGTCGCACAGGCGCGCAGGCATTCGATCAACTGCGTACAGGTCGGTGTGCGGGTGCGTCCGCGCAGCGTGATCAAGCCGACCGGAGGTAGTTCGATCGGCACCTCGATGTCCAGCACGCTGAGCAGTCCTTCGCGCTGGCAATGCCGCGCCACGTTGCGGGCGAGAAAGCCCAGCGCGTGGCGCTCACGGACGAAGCTGAGCGTCGCAAGGTAGGACGCCGTCTCGATCAGGTCGGCCGGTGGGTTCAGTCCGTGTTGGTAGAACATCTGGTTGAGTTTGATGCGTGACGAAGCCCATGGTGGTGGAACCACCCAGGACTCCGACGCCAGATCCTTCCATTCGAGCGCGTCTCGTGCCGCCAGCCTGTGTTCGGGGTGGGCGACGATGCACATCGACTCCTCATGAAGTGCTTCGGTTTCCAGGTCGGGCGAGGCATAGCCCGGCTCAAGCCGGCCTATGATCAGATCCAACTCATTCACACGCAGCCGCGGCAAGAGGCGCGTCAGATCGCCTTCCTCGACCAGCACCGTCGCATGTGATGACAAGCGCTTGAGTCGGGCGACCGCCTGGACCAGCAGCACGGGCGTGGCGACGACCATTGCGCCGACGCTGACGCGCCCCGCAGCGCCGCTGGCCACCGCGGCGATTTCGTCGCGAGTACGCCCGTAGTCGGCCAGCACGGAGCGCGCGAAGCGAACGACGCTATGACCGTAGGCGGTCGGCTCGGTACCCCGGGTGGAGCGCACGAACAACTGCAGTCCGAACATGCGCTCGATCTCCGCAAGGGTCTTGGAAACGGCGGGCTGGGTCAGCGACAGGAACTCCGATGCCCGTCCGAGATGACGGAACTCGTCCAGCGCGACCAATAGCTGGAGGTGCCTGAGTTTGAGGTTGGAACGTATAACCCGGTCGATATCGCTCATAGACACACCCGTTCATAACTTAAACGCTATGAAGATAGGCCAATTCTTCATTGGATTGCAATGATCGGTGCGCCGATACTTCGGGCAGCCCAAAAATAACCGAGTCCCGTTCAGCGGGTCACCTGGGAACGCCCATGCCGATTCAGTCACCGCTTCCGTTGTTGCTCCGACTACACCCCAACGACAATGTCTGGGTGGCTCGCCAGGAGATTGCGCTCGGAGCGTGGGTGCCTGAACTCGGCGTGCGGATGCGGGCACAGGTACCGCCGGGGCACAAGGTCGCAGCGCGCGCAGTGGCGGCCGGCGAGGCTGTCCGAAAGTATGACGTAGTGATTGGCGTGGCGGCGCGCGACATTGCGGCCGGCGAGCACGTGCATTCGCACAATCTCGCGCTGATAGATTTCGACCGCGATCCGGGTTTCTGCGAGGACGTGCGGCCGATCGACTATGTGCCCGAGGCCGGGCGTGCGACCTTCATGGGCATCGTGCGCCCCGACGGGCGCGTCGCGACCCGCAACTTCGTCGGCATTCTGTCGTCGGTGAACTGCTCGGCGACGGTGATCAAGCGCATCGCCGCGCACTTCACGCCGGAGCGCCTGGCAGCCTTTCCGAACGTGGATGGTGTGGCCGCATTCGCCCAGAGCAGCGGCTGTGGGATGTCATCGCCGAGCGAGCACTTCGACGTGCTGCGGCGTACGCTGGCTGGCTACGCGCGTCATCCCAATCTCGCGGGGGTGCTCATTGTCGGCCTGGGATGCGAACGCAACCAGGTTGCCGACCTGGTTGCCTCACAGGGCTTGGCCCTGGGCGGCAACGTTCGCACCTTGGTCATGCAGGAGGTCGGCGGTACGCGGGCGACCATCGAGGCGGGCATTGCCGCCATCGAAGCGATGCTGCCCGCTGCCAACGCGGTGACGCGCCAGCCGGTGAGTGCCGCGCACCTGAAGATCGGTCTGGAGTGCGGCGGTTCCGACGGCTTCTCGGGCATTAGTGCCAACCCGGCTCTGGGGGCGGCAATGGACATCCTGGTGCGCCATGGCGGAACGGCGATCCTGTCGGAAACACCCGAGATCCACGGCGTCGAGTACATGCTCACGCGTCGCGCGGTCACGCCGGAGGTGGGGCGCAAGCTGCTTGATCGACTCGCGTGGTGGGAAAGCTATACCCGCGGCCACAACGGTCAGTTCAACGGTGTCGTTGGACCGGGCAACCAGGCCGGGGGGCTGGCCAACATCTTCGAAAAATCGCTGGGTTCGGCGATGAAGGGGGGTACGACACCGTTGCAGGCGGTGTACGAATATGCGGAACCCATTGAAACCCCCGGCTTCGTCTTCATGGACTCCCCGGGCTACGACCCCGTCGCGTCGACCGGCCAGATCGCCAGCGGCGCCAACATTATCTGTTTCACCACTGGCCGCGGGTCGATGTTCGGCTCCAAGCCGGCGCCGACCATCAAGCTCGCCTCCAACACACCGATGTTCGAACGTCTTCGCGAGGACATGGATATCAACTGCGGCCAGGTCATCGACGGCGAGTTGGACATCGAGCAGATGGGGGAACGGATCTTCGAACACATCCTGCAGGTGGCCTCGGGCGAACCAACCTGTAGCGAACGATTGGGGCTGGGCGATCACGAATTCGTGCCCTGGCATCTCGGCATCGTCAGTTGAAGCAGAACCTGGAGCGCAAGTGTGAGTATCCTCAAGCTCGAACGCGATGACCTTATCCTGTCGCGCAATTTCATCGGCGGTATCTGGTGCGATGCCGCCCAAGCCGAGACGCTGGCGGTGAGCAACCCCGCCGACGGCACCATGGTCGCGAGCGTGCCGGACAGCACTGCGCGCGACGCCCAAGCCGCGCTCGAAGCTGCGCATGGCGCCTTTGCCGCCTGGCGGGCAACGCCGGCCAAGCAACGGGCTCAAGTCCTGAAGCGCTGGCACGCTTCGATCCTGGCGCATCAGGACGATCTGGGCCGGTTGATCTCGCTCGAGCAGGGCAAGCCGCTGGCCGAAGGCCGTGCCGAGGTGAGCTACGCCGCAAGCTATGTGGAGTGGTTCGCGGAGGAGGCCACGCGCATCACCGGTGACGTGATCGCGCCGCCAGTCGACGGGCGTCGCATGCTGGCCCTCAAGGAGCCGGTGGGCGTGGTCGCTGTGATCACGCCTTGGAACTTCCCGGCGGCGATGATCGCGCGCAAGATCGCGCCGGCGCTTGCCGCCGGTTGCACGGTGCTGGCCAAGCCGGCGGAGGATACGCCACTCACCTCGCTGGCGCTGGCCAGGCTGGCCGAGGAAGCAGGCGTGCCCCCGGGTGTGATCAACGTGGTGTGTGCGTCGCGCGAGCATACGCCGGACGTCGTCGACGCCTGGATGGCCGATCCAAGGGTGCGCAAGATCAGCTTCACCGGTTCGACGCCGGTGGGCAAGCACCTTGCCCGAGCCTCCGCTGCGACGCTGAAGAAGCTCTCGCTCGAGCTTGGCGGCAACGCGCCCTTCATCGTGTTCGAGGACGCCGATCTGGATGCCGCCGTCGAAGGCCTGATGGCTGCCAAGTTCCGAAACGGCGGGCAGACCTGTGTGTGTCCAAACCGCGTCTACGTGCACGACGCCGTGTTCGACGCGTTCGCCGCGCGGGTAGTCGAGCGTGTCGCGGCGCTCAAGGTCGGACCGGCCACAGAGGCCGACGCGCTGATCGGCCCGATGATCAATGCCCGAGCGGTCGAAAAGATCCTGGCGCATATCGAGGATGCCGTCTCCCGAGGCGCAAGGGTTCTTGTGGGTGGCGAGCGCGTGCGCCGTGACGCAGGCCCCAACTACGTTGCCCCAACGGTGCTTGCGGACCTTGCCCACGACGCCCTGCTTTGTGGCGAGGAAACCTTTGGCCCGGTCGTGCCGCTGTTCCGCTTTCACGACGAGGAAGAGGTCGTTCGACTCGCCAACGACACGCCCTTCGGGCTGGCCGGCTACTTCTATTCGGAGAACGTGCGCCGGACCTGGCGCGTCGCCGACGCCTTGCAGACCGGCATAGTCGGCGCCAACGAAGGGGCGCTGGCATCGGAGGCCGCGCCTTTTGGTGGGGTCAAGGAATCTGGCTACGGACGCGAGGGATCGCGTCACGGTCTGGACGACTACCTGCAGATGAAGTACGTCTGCCAGGGCAACCTCGCCTGACCGCCTCGCGGCGGACGCGCCCGGCAACGTATCGGGCGTCGTGGCAAATGCAATGGAGGATTGGAGATGAACGTGGAGCTTCGCATTTCTGTCGAATCGCCTGGCCTCAGTGCCGCCATGCGGGCGCTGCCGTGCTCGCAGCGAACGACGCCTTGGGCCAGCATCGCCGGTGGATGGCGGGCGGGCAGTGTGGCCATGACCCGTCGAAGCCGTGGAGCCGTGGCATGAGTGCGGCCGACACGAGCGGTATGCAGCCGGGCAACGCCTTCAAGCACGCGCTCGCTTCGGGCCATGCGCGCCTGGGGCTGTGGCTTTCCATGACGAGTGCGTACGCCGCCGAGATGTGTGCCACCGCCGGCTTTGACTGGCTGCTGATCGACGGGGAACATGCCCCCAACGACGTTCGCAGCATCCTTGCCCAACTGCAGGCGGTGGCAGCCTACCCCGCACACCCGGTGGTACGCGCGGTGCAGGCCGATCCCGCGCTGATCAAGCAGCTTCTGGACATCGGCGTGCAAACCCTGCTGCTGCCAATGATCGACACGCCCGAGCAGGCCGCTGCCGCCGTCGCCGCTACCCGCTACCCCCCGCACGGCACGCGCGGCGTTGGCGCAGCGGTGGCGCGCGCATCGCGATGGAACAGCCGACCCGACTACGTCGCCGGCGCCAACCAGGAGATCTGCCTGCTGGTTCAGGCCGAAACGGCGACCGCGTTGAAGCACCTAGAAGGAATCTGCGCCGTCGACGGCGTCGACGGCGTGTTCATCGGACCGGCCGACCTCGCCGCGTCCATGGGGCATCTGGGGAACCCCGCCCATCCCGACGTCCAGGCCGCCATCGATGATGCCATCCGTCGCATCGTGGCATCGGGCAAGGCGGCTGGCACGCTCACCGGTGATCCCGCGCAGGCGCGTCACTACCTCGGGTTGGGGGCGCGCTTCGTTGCGGTAGGGCTGGACGTCACGCTGATGATGCAGGCCTTGCGCAGCCGCGCTGCGGAGTTCGGGTTGGGTGAGCGCGCTCGCCCGCATGCCCATGGGGCGGGACCCTACTAGCGGTTCGATCCGGCAAGTCCGGTTCGTCACCGGGCCGGCACGAAGTCACATTCATTCGATAACAGGAGGAGCGCAGATGAACAAGTTAATTGGAACAGTCGTCTTGGCGGCGGCGGTCTGTGGAGGCGTGGGTAGCGCGTTTGCGGCCGATTATCCGAGCAAGCCCATCACCATGTTGATCCCCTACGCAGCCGGCGGCGGTACCGACGTACTGGCGCGCGCGCTGCAGCCCGCGCTGGAGAAGTCGCTCGGTCAGCCCATCGTGGTCACCAACATGCCGGGTGGCGGCGGCATTCTGGGCTTCACCCGGGTGGCCAATGTGCGTGCGGACGGCTACACCGTGACCATTCCCAACAATGTCATCTTTGCGACTGAGGGCATGGGGAACGCGACATACAAGTACAAGGGCTTCGACTACCTCGGCAACCTCATGACCGAGGACTACGTCGTGGCGGTCCGTGCCGATGGACCGTGGCAGTCTTGGGCGGAACTGGAAAGCGACATGAAGGCCCATCCGGGCAAGGTGAGTTTTGGCTTCTCGGGGTTTGGCGGCTCGACGCATGTCGCCAGCGCCTTGTTGGCGGATGTGGTCGGCTACCAGGTGCGTCAGGTGCCGCACGACGGATCCGCGCCGGCGGTGCTCGCCGCCATGGGCGGGCACATCGATGCACTCATGCTGAACCTGGCCGACGTCGCCTCTGGGGTGCAGTCGGGCAAGCTGCGTCTGCTCGCGACGCTGGGCGAGACGCGCCTCGATGACTTTCCGGAGGTTCCGACTCTCAAGGAGGTCGGCCACGAGCTGGTGTTGACCAACTGGCGCGGGATCGCCGCACCTGCCGGGGTCGGCGACGAGGTCAAGGCGGCCTGGACGCGCGCTCTGGAGGCGGCCACCAGCGATCCGGAGTTCCGTAAGTTCGTTGCCACCCAGGGTGCGCGGGTGGATTTCGTCCCCGCCGGCGCCACCCTGGATGAGCGCATGCACGGGCTGGCCGAGTCGTTCATCGAAACCGCTCAGAAACTACGGCAATGAAGACATGCCGGCTCCGCCCGCGGGGCCGGCATCGTCCGCGCAAGGTGGCGACATGATCAGGGTATCCGAGAAGCAGGTCTTCTATCTATTGCTGATGGCCGCGGCAGGCTATTTCCTGCACATGGCGGACAGCATCCCATCGGGCATGGGCGTGCCGGGTGATCCAGGCGCCGGCTTTCTGCCGTTCTGGGTCAGTCTGACCATCATCGTGCTGTTGGGCTATCAACTCATCACCGAGACGGTGATCGCCCGAAGCGACGACGGCAACCAGGCCGATGCGGGATCCCGGTCGCGTCTGGGGCGGCGTGAATGGACGGCGCTTGCGGCCACGGTTGGTGCGATCGTCGCCTACCTGTTGTTGTTGTCGCTGATCGGCTTCCTGCCCAGCACGGTGGCCTTCTTGTTTGCATTCCGCCAGGTGTCCGACTGGCTGGGGCGTGACGCGCGTCCCACACCACGGTCGATGATCGCTTCGGCGCTGTTCGCCGTGGGGGCGACCGGCTTCGTCTACCTGGTGTTCGCGGTGCTGTTCAAGCTCTCGCTGCCCTGAACCCGGAGAACCCTAGAAATGCTGACTCACTTCGTCGATGCAGCCGGGGTGTTGCTTGACCCCGCCATCGTTGCCGCGATCGCCTTTGGTACCGTGCTCGGGCTGGTCTTTGGCGCCCTGCCCGGGTTGACCGCGACCATGGGCATTGCGCTGTTGCTGCCCCTCACCTTCGGCATGGACCCCGTGGCCGGCATGGGCATGCTGCTTGGCGTCTATTGCGGTGCCATTTCCGCGGGGGCGATTCCCGCGACCTTGCTCAACATCCCGGGTACGCCCTCATCGGTCGCGACTACCCTGGATGCCTATCCGATGGCACGAAACGGCGAACCTGGCAGGGCGTTGGGCTTGTGCGTCGTCGCGTCGCTGATCGGTGGGTTGATCAGCGTGGCGATACTCGCCTCCATGGCGCCGCTGATCGCCGATGTCGCACTCAGGTTCAGCGCCGTCGAGTACTTCGCACTGGGGCTGTTCGGGCTCACCATCATCGCATCGGTTTCCGATGGGTTCGTAAAGGGATTGATTGCCGGCCTCATCGGCATTCTGATCTCGCTGATCGGAATCGACTCGCTCACCGGCGTGGTGCGATTGACCGCAGGTATTCCCGAACTGATCGGCGGCGTGGAGTTCATGCCCGCCTTGATCGGACTGTTCGCCCTGTCGCAGATCATCGCCGACATGACCAGCCGCGACCCTTTGGGGGGTGCCAATACCCGAGTGCGCGTCAACAACGCCTATCCGCGCATCCGCGAAACGCTTGCCAAGTGGAAGATCTGGTCGAGCAGTTCGTTGATCGGAGCGCTGGTGGGGGCAATTCCCGGGGCGGGCGGCAGCATCGCCTCCTTTCTTGCGTACGACACCGCCAAGCGCATCTCCAAAACGCCGGAGAAGTTCCGTCAAGGGCATGACGAAGGCGTGATCGCCACCGAATCAGCCAACAACGGCATGACCGGTGGCGCACTGATCCCAATGATGACGTTGGGCATTCCTGGCGATGCGGCTGCGGCAATCCTGATGGGGGGGTTGCTCATCCACGGCCTCCAGCCGGGCCCCATGCTATTTCAGGATCATGCGCAGATCGCCTATGGCATCATCGTCGCGTTTCTGCTGGCGAATCTGTTCATGTTTGCCTTTCAGTCCTTCGGCATAAAGCTGTTCGTGAGGGTGTTGCAGATTCCACGCTCCTTCCTGATGCCCTTCATCCTGGTGATGTGCGTTCTGGGAGGCTACGCGGTCAGCGGATCCTTGAGCTCTGCATGGATTTTGCTGTTCTTCGGTGTGTTCGGCTATTTTCTCAACCGTCACGGGTTCAGCGTTGCGCCGGTGGTGCTCGGAATGATCCTGGGGTACATGGTGGAGTCCAACTTCCGCCGCGGAATGACCATGCATGATGGCGACTGGACGGTGTTCCTCACCCGTCCGATCAGCGCCTGCTTTCTCGCGCTGGCGCTACTGTCCATCGCCTTGCCGCTGTATCGGCACTACCGTCACCTGCAACGCCTGCGACGTTTCGGTCGCGGCGACCTGCGGGCGGCGGATTGAGCCTTGATGAATGGAAGCCTTGGCGAGCAGCACAAGCATCGCGTGCTGCTGATGCATGGGGTGCGTATCGACGGTCGCTGATCTGCGGGCAGTCGCCGCAACGCGGCGCAGCCGAACTCTGCCACGGTGAGACGCAAGAAGGCCCTGGCGCTCCACTTCCTGTTCGGAAGCGGGGCGTCAGGGCCTTCTTGCCGGGCGGTTGAGCGCGGTGCTCAGTGCGAGCGAGGTTGTGCGCCGCGGGCGATCACATTGCGGCCGAACTCGGTACCGGTGTTCGCCACGGCGCGCAGCACCTGGCGGAGGGCCTGGCCCATGCGCGAGAACATCTCGGCCACCGCCTGCTGGCGCATGCGGTTGGCTTCACGGGTGATGGCGGTGACGTCGACAGTTTCGTACTCGTGGTACATGGTATTGCTCCTTGGTAACCGGCGATGGCGCGCGATGGTGTCGTGCGGTGGCACCGGGCGTCGCTTGTGGCGTCGCGGGTCTAGCGGGTTGGGTACAGGGAATTCCGGGATCAGGGGTGGCGCAGCCGCTGTGCAAGGCCGGACACCGTCGCCTTGGCGAGTCGGGTGCAGGCATGGGCGACGAAGGCGCAGGCCTGCCAGAGGGACGCAAAAGCGTCGACGATCTCTTCGGCCTGGCGCGTCCGGGCGGCAATCTCGTGGGAGTCGTAGTTCATGGCAATCGTCCTTGGGATCGTTCCCATCGTGTGGGTACGGTGCTACTGTAGTCGGCATGTTGCGACGCAGCAAACGATGAATTGTCATCTGACGAACAAGAAAAACTCATCCATAATCCCCACATGAGCCTGCGTCTTCCGTCCCTCAACGCCCTCCGCGTGTTCGAAGCGGCGGCGCGCCACCTGAGCTTCAAGCGCGCCGCGGACGAACTGGCGGTGACGCCGACCGCGGTCAGCCACCAGATTCGCGGTCTGGAGGAGGAGCTGGGGGTTGAGTTGTTCAGGCGCCTGACCCGTGCGATCGAACTCACCCCCGAGGGCGAGGCCATGCTTCCCAAGGTGCGCGAGGGGTTGGAGTGTTTCGCCGAGGCGGTGGGCCATGCGCGCGCCCGGCAGGCCGGTAGCCGGCTGGTGGTGGTGGCGCCGCCATCCTTCGCCTCACGTTGGCTGGTACCGCGCCTGCACGGCTTTTCCGAGCGCGAGCCCGAGGTCGAGCTTCACCTCGCCAGCTCCACCCGTGCCATTGGCGGGGGCGACACGGTTGCCGGCTATGCGCCGGAGCACGTCGGCCGGGGGGACGCCCCGGAGGTCTGGATACGCTACGGTAGCGGCGACTACCCCGGATTCCGCGTGGACAAACTGTTTGCACCGGAATATACCGCGGTCTGCAGCGCATCGTTGCTGCGCAGCAAAATCCCGCTGCGCCAGCCGTCCGACCTGCGCCGCCACAACCTCATCCACGACGACACCATTCCCGAAGCGCGCGAGCGCCCGAGCTGGAAGGAATGGCTGGAAGCCGCCGGCGTCACCGGTGTGCGCGCCCAGGCCGGGCACCACTTCGCCGACTCCGGCCTTGCCATCTCGGCCGTGCTCGACGGCCTGGGCGTGGCCTTGCTGTCACGGCCGCTGGTCGAAGCCGAGATCGCCGCCGGCCGCCTGGTCGCCCCCTTCGACATCACCATCAAGCGCCGCTACGCCTACTACCTGACGGTCTCCGACGCCTTCGCCGACTACCCCCAGATCGCTTCCTTCCGCACTTGGTTGCTGGCCGAGGCGGCGGCGATGGAGCGTCGTGACGGTGCAGGTTGAGTCTATAGCCCTTGCTGGACGTATCGGAGCCGTTGTCCGATGGGCGAGTACTCATGTGCTCCGATGGGGGGTACCGAGCGCCGGCTTTGTCAGTGCTTGTGAAGAAATGGTAGCGCGCGGTCGGAAATGGACGTGGGCGGCGGCACGAATCGATGCTTTATGCCGCCGAAGCCGGGCCATGAATCGGCAAGTCGAACGACGCGGCGCACAGCGATCGAGCCATGTACAGCAAACAGGCGAGGGCGCGCACTGTTGCCAAGGATCAAACATCTGCAGCCATCGGATCGTTGAGTAGATTAACCCACGAGCGCTCAGGTATCGGCTAGCGCAGGGCCGATCTGCTTCTGGATCCCGTAGATGAAGCGATACAACTTCCGGGGCGTGATGGCCGTCGTGATCTCCCGCGCACCAGCCGTGGTCAGGAGTGTGATTCGTGCGGAACTCGAGAACAATGCGCAGGACTCGATTGTGATGCCTTGTAACTCCGACATGGGCACGATGTAGCGCTCCTCCAAGTCGAGCAACAGGGAGCTGTCTGAGCCGATCGATGCGATCGTACGCTGCGCTGAGTCCCCTAACGAAAGCGCCTTGGGAAGGGCAAGAATCAATCCAAAAAAGACGGCCATAGCGGCATGGATAATGACGAATTCGTTCAAGGTCCAACTTAACCTCAGGCCGGATGCAATGAGGGCAAAGGCAATCAGCACCCACTGAAGCCAAGCCGTCCGAACCAGTACGGCATACCATCGCGATCGATAGACAGCCTCTGCGCGCTGTGAGATCGAGACGCAACACACGGTTTGACTATCTGCGGGCGCCACGTCGAAAAAGCTCCTCTTGAGTAGCGCCATGGCTGTGACTGTTCTGTACGAAGAAACCCCAAATTAGCAACGTTAACACCACACCTGCTCTTGCACGGGCCTGTGCCTTCGGGGGCTTCGAGTTTCCCAAGTTCTCCAGGATTGTCCATAGGGTCGGTATCGATGCTGTCATGCCAAGTGCGGATCCAATCTCACTGATGGCGGATGTCGTATCTAGCAGTTCGAACAACTCTTGAGTATCCATTGCCCATATCCCCCACTGGGGATTGACCTTTGGATCCAATATTTTATTCGAAAGTAGGGGTATAAGTGGTCCCGGCGCTGCCAGAACTGCTTCCCAGACGGCCCTTCTCTCAGGGCCGTTCTCGGGGAGGTGGTGGAACAGAATCACCCCTGCCAGCAACTCCACCGCCTGCTCCTCGGGCAACTGCGCGAATCGCTCGTAGGGTAGGCGCATCAACTCGCAAAGTTTTCGGATACGACCTGGTAGGTCCGTGGGAATTTGGTAGTTCAGTGTGCCTTCGATGTCGTAGTGGCTGGCGCTCATGTTATCTCCGATTTTTCCGGTTGATCATGAATAGGGAGCCAATAGTGCATACAGCGGTGACTGCGAAGAGCGGCGACCAAAGGTCTTCGCGCATGAACCACCGTTGAGCGTTGGCGTAGGTTAGGCTGGAGACGAGAATTGTCAGAGTGATAGCGAACGTGCTTAACGGTATAGCGGTACGCGTAAGTAAGCGCAGGGCAATGACCATGACGATAGCCAGAAGCATCGGTGTGACATAAATTGTCAGTGCCTCGTAAAGAGGTAGTGCCCATGAGTACTCATGTCGGAGAATGTAGACCGGCATAAGACGAAACATCGTGTAGTTCTTGAGTACCGGGTTATAGAAAACCATGACGGCCGTCGCTGAGGCCATAAGTGCAAGAGACAGCGGTTCCTTATAAAGCCGATGCTGTGCTGGTGTGTAAGGGGCTGGCCGTCCGCGCCAGACCGAGAGGCGTCCGCCGACTTCCGTCACAAGCATGATGCCCAGTAGAAAGCAGATCGCTGCCCAGGCTGGCGTCCACCCAATGAACGCTGCCAGGAGAGTAAGCAGCGTCGTTGTCGTCGAGAAGGCAAGCCAAAGGTTTCGCGAAGGGGCAAGCGGGCGAGCGACCGCGTATGTCACAGCCCCGCAGAGTGCCGCTAGTAGCGCAGACAGCAGAGTTGCTTTGGCTGATACGGCGCCAAGATAGATGCCTGGATCACTGAAGCGTTCCCGGCCGGGGACGCCTAACCATGCCAGTGCATATGCGAACCAGAAGACCCAGAGTGCCGCGGCTATGTTGACGCATGCCAAGCAGATGGCCTGCGTTGGGCCGATCGCAGCCGTGTTGTCGCAGGGGGTGACGTCAACAGTTACCGAATGCGCACGGTCCTGTGACATCAATGCTTGACTACGCAACATTGCGCTTTATGTCCCACGTGCCGGTAATGGCTGCGGTCATCGAACCATTTGCGCGCTGCTCTCGGGTTTCGATCCTGATCTTGGCAAACGAGATTGCGACACCCTCCAGTACCCGAGCTGAATCGGGCTTTCCGAACGGAGTGACCCGAGTGATGAGGCAATCTTCAAGGTATAGGTGTATGTACTCCTGAGGGCCATCACCGGCCTTGCAGCACACGAGCTCGACGATATCGATGTGCTTTCCAGCTGCGCAGTATTGCATCAGGTTTGGCGAAGATCGATCTACTTCGTGGATGAAGGTCAACGCGGAAAAATGCGCGCGCCCGACGCCTCCGCCTCCGCCTACTTCTGTCGAGGCACTCTGGGAGACGCCATAGGCCCAGGACAGTACATCAATCCAGCCACGATGCTTGGCGTCCTTGGATTCACCCTGTATGCCCTGAATTTTGACGAAGAAGTCCTGATGTGACGACATGCGCACTCCATGAATTCGGCTTGGTATAGTGACTAGGGATATGCTCGACAGCTTCCGGAGTCTACATTTCTAAAAATAAAAATGCAAACGGACTGATGTCTCGCCTTCTTCAGCATTTCCCTTGGGTGCCGCATCCTGCTCGAACGAGAGGGCGCCAATCCTCGCTTCAGCTTGATCCCGCGTCCTTCCCCTCCCTCAGCGCCCCCCACTCCAGGCCGAAGCGTGCAAGGTACTTGCGCAAGCGGTCGGCGTCGTTGCGGCTGGCCCTTTCCTCGCGCGAGGCGGCGAACAGCTGGCGGCCGGCTTCGGACAGGCTGCGGGCGCGGCGACAGACGGCGATGACGCCTTCGAGCTGGATGCGATCGAAGAGGTCGAGGCGGTCGGCGGCGTCGCCCAACAGGGTCGTCAGCGTGTCGCGTTGAGCGCTTGCGGGGAGCCAGGCGTCGCGCAGGCGGTCGATTTCGTCGGCGACGCCGTCCTCGGTGATGCGGCCGGCGTTGGCGAGGGTGGCCATGCGCGTGACGCTGGCCGACAGTTCGCGGAAGTTGCCCGGCCAGCGCGCGTCCGGTGAGGTGGCAAAGCGCAGGTAGGCGCGTCGCGCCTCGGTGTGGAAGCGGACGCGGTGGCCGTGTTCGCGGGCGAAGCGTTCGAGTTCGAAGTCGAGGTTGGGCTCGACGTCCTCGCTGCGTTCGGCCAGGCCTGGCAGTTCGAATCGCCAGAGGTTGATGCGGGCGTAGAGATCCTCGCGGAAGCGCCCCTCGGCGACCCATTGGCGCAGGTCGCGCACCGTGCCCGAGATGAGCTGGAAGTCGCTTTCCACCTCACGGTCGCCGCCGAACGGGAAAAAGCGCTTCTCCTCGATCGCCTTGAGCAGCATGGCCTGCTCGTCCAGCCCCAGCTCGCCGATTTCATCCAGGAACAGCAAACCGCCGTGGGCGGCACGCAGCAGGCCGGCGCGCTCAGTCTGCGCCCCGGTGAAGGCGCCCTTGACGTGGCCGAACAGTGCCGACATCGCACTTTCGCCGCGCAGCGTGGCGCAATTGACTTCCACGAAGCGCCCGTCGAGTTGGTGCCGCGTCCTGCGGATCTCGTAGACCCGGCGCGCGAGAAACGATTTTCCCGCGCCCGTCGGGCCGCACAGTAATAGCGGCGCGCGCGAGCGCAATGCGACCTGTTCGATGTGTTCGATCATCCGGTTGAAGCGTGGGTTGCGCGTGGCGATGCCCGACTTCAGGTGGGACACGGCGGTGTCGCGTTCATCCGCAAAGCGGCTGGCGATGCGGCTGTAGCGCGACAAATCGAGATCGATAAGGGTGTAGCTGCCGACGGTGTCGTTGGGCGCGGTCTTGCGCGGCGGCGAGGTCTGCACCAGTCGTGCCGGCAGGTAGCGCGCCTCGGCGAGCAGAAACCAGCAGATCTGCGCCACGTGGGTGCCGGTGGTGATGTGGATCAGGTAGTCCTCGGCGTCGGTATCGAAGGCATAGCCACGGGCGAAGTCGTGAAGGGTCGCATACACCTCCTCGAAGTCCCATGGGTCGCGCAGGCTCACTTCCACGCTGTGTACCTCGGTTTCTGGCGACACCGATGCGATGTCGTCCCGAACTCGTTCGAACAGCCGGCGGCTGCGCGCGTCGTGCAGCAGTTCCAGACGGTCGATCACCAGGTCTTCCTGCTGACACAAGCCTACAGATGGACGCCACTTGCTCCAGCGCTGGGTGTCGCGTCCGCCATAGTCGAGCACGGTGCCGAGGAAGCCGATAGCGACGGTATGCTTCGTCATGAATTATCCGATGAGATACGTTACGAGATTAGATTATCAGAAAGACGATGATTCGTCGTCGGTCGGTAGACTCGGCCGTGATCGCAAGAATGGAAATAGTTGCTTAAAAACAGATACCTGACGTTTTTCCGGGAGGTTCTGGTCAATAGCTGGCACGCATACTGCAATGCTTCAAGCAACGAAGCCGAAGCGAGATGAGGTCCCAAAATGGCAAATACCCAGTTGTTCGATTCCCGTGCTGCACGACTTGCGCCGATCAATGCGCGCAATCACCACGGCGCGGGTGCCTACGCGCTGCAGCCGAAGCATCGGCTGGCGCAACTTGCGGCAACCGGGTGCCTGACCCAGACCTACTACGCAGACGCGCAAATGCATCTCGACACCGTGCTCGCGCTGTGTGCCGATCTGGACGACGCCTAAATTGCCCGTAGCGCGATCTATGCCCGCGAAAAGGGAATGATGAAGGACATGCCGGCGTTGTTGCTGGCCATCCTTGCAGCACGTGGTAGCGACTTGCTGCCGGTGGCTTTTGGCCGGGTGGTCGACAACGGACGAATGCTGCGCAACTTCGTGCAGATCCTGCGCAGCGGAGCGGTGGGGCGGCGTTCGCTTGGTACCCGGCCGAAGAAACTCGTGCAGCGCTGGCTGAACGAAGCCAGTGTGCGCCAACTGCTGCATGCTGCAATCGGCAACGCGCCGTCGCTCGCTGATGTGGTGAAAATGGTGCACCCGAAGCCGGCCGAGCCCTGGCGTGAAGCGCTGTTTGCCTGGTTGATCGGCAAGCCGTTCGATCGCGCTCAACTGCCGGCCGAGGTCCGGGCTTTGCTCGACTGGCGGGCGATGGCAGAGGGTGTCAGCGACCTGGCGCATGGGGTCGACGTGCCGGATGTGCCGTTTCTGATGCTTACCGACCGGCCGCTGGCGACCGCACAGTGGGCGCGACTGGCCGAGCGGATGGGTTGGCAGGCGCTGCGCATGAACCTGAACACCTTGGCGCGCCACGGCGTATTCGAGCGGCCGGACATGGCCGATAAGGTTGCGCGTCGTCTGGCGGATACGGCTGCGGTCAGAACCGCACGGGCCTACCCGTACCAGCTGCTTGCCGCATACCGGTCGGTCGATGCCGCAGTGCCGGAAGTCGTGCGCCAGGGCTTGCAGGATGCGCTGGATGCGGCCCTGGCCAACGTCCCGGTGCTCGACGGCGAAGTGGTGGTGTGCCCGGATGTATCCGGTTCCATGCGTTCGCCCGTGACCGGGTATCGTGCGGGGGCGACCACGCGGGTGCGCTGCGTCGATGTGGCGGGGCTGATCGCTGCGGCGCTGTTGCGTACGCATCCAACGGCGCGGGTGCTGCCGTTCGAGCAGAAAGTGGTGAACGTGAGGCTCAATCCACGCGATTCGGTGCTGACCAATGCCGAAAAGCTGGCTGCGGTGGGTGGTGGTGGCACCAACTGCTCGGCGCCGCTGGCATTGCTGGCCGACGAGGCGGCGCGGGTTGATGTGGTGATCATGGTCTCGGACAACGAGTCCTGGGTGGATGGACAGCGCAATGGTGCCACCGCGACGATGCGCGAATGGGTGCGAATCAAGCGCCGCAATCCGGGTGCGCGGCTGGTGTGCATCGACCTGCAGCCCTACGGGACCACGCAGGCGAACGAACAGTCGGACATCCTGAACGTGGGTGGCTTTGGTGACGCGGTGTTCGATGTCATCGCCCAGTTTGCGGCCGGCGGCTTCGGTGCCGGCCACTGGGTAGAGGCGATCGAGTCGATACGAATAGAAGGAGCATGAAGACTGGTTTGTGCAGTACCCGACGAATGCAGGCGGAACTACACCCTATGACGGTCGTGGTTGCGGGTTCGAATCCCGTCGGCCCCATGCAGGGGGGCCGTAGCTCAATGGATAGAGCACGAAAATACGTTTCGCCAACCCTTGTCGTCGGCCCCGATCAAACGGGCGAATGCAGACGGAAATCCATCTGTCGCGGGTTCGATTCCCGCAGGCACCGCAAGGCGCCTTAGCTCAGCTGGTAGAGCAATGCATGTTTCGTCACGCCCTCGTCGCCCGCCCCTTTCGCGGTAGCGAGAAGTAGAAAATGGAAGAGAAGAAGATGACGCAGTACGAAACCCTCGCGGCGCAGGGCGCCGCCCCGATCAAGATGTGGACCCGCGGTGTGCCGGTGGAGAACGAGGCCCGCGAGCAGTTGCTGAAGACCGCGCGCATGCCCTTCATCTACAAGCACCTGGCGGTAATGCCGGATGTGCACCTGGGTAAGGGATCGACCATCGGCAGCGTGATCCCAACCGTGGGGGCGATCATCCCGGCGGCGGTGGGCGTGGACATCGGTTGCGGCATGATGGCCGCGCGTACCACGCTGAGCGCGGCCGACCTGCCGGACAACCTGTCGGGCCTGCGTTCGGCGATCGAGGCGGCGGTGCCGCACGGGCGTACGCCGGGTCGACGCGACCGGGGATCCTGGGAAAACCCGCCGGCCGAGGTGGACGCGATGTGGGGTGAGCTGGTCGATGGCTTCAAGCGCATCACCGACAAGTATCCGAGGCTGAACAACACCAATAACTACAAGCACCTCGGAACGCTCGGAACCGGCAATCACTTCATCGAGGTGTGCCTGGACGAGAGCCAGCGGGTGTGGTTCATGCTGCACTCGGGTTCGCGCGGCGTGGGTAACGCCATCGGCAACCTGTTCATCGAACTGGCGCAGGCCGATATGCGTACCCACATCGCCAACCTGCCGCACCGCGACCTGGCGTACTTCGAGGAAGGCTGCGCGCACTACGACGACTACGTCGAGGCGGTTGGCTGGGCGCAGGACTTCGCGCGACGCAACCGCGCGGTGATGATGCACAACGTCATCGCCGCGGCGCGCAAGGTGATCGCCAAGCCCTTTGCGGCCGACGTCGAGGCGGTGAACTGCCATCACAACTACGTGCAGAAGGAAACCCACTTCGGCCGCGAGGTGCTGGTGACCCGCAAGGGGGCGGTGGCGGCGCACAAGGGTCAGCTCGGCATCATCCCCGGATCGATGGGGGCGAAGAGCTACATCGTGCGTGGCCTGGGTAACGAGGAAGCCTTCTGCTCTTGCAGCCACGGTGCGGGCCGTACCATGAGCCGCACCCAGGCGAAGAAGCGCTTCACCGTGGATGACCAGGTGCGCGCGACCGCCCACGTGGAGTGCCGAAAGGACGCCGACGTGATCGACGAGATCCCGATGGCCTACAAGGACATCGACGCGGTGATGGCTGCGCAGTCGGACCTGGTGGAAGTGGTGCATACCCTGCGCCAGGTCGTGTGTGTGAAGGGATGAAGCGGCGGGATGGTGGGTGGTGGCCCACCGCCCCGCCACAACCTGGAAGGGGAGTGAAGTGAGATTCCGTTACGACCATCCGATCGACGGCGCGGTGCGTGCGCGTGTGCTCGAGGCGCTGGCCGACATCGAGGTGACGCACCGCGTCCGCGTACTGTTCGCCTGTGAGTCGGGCAGTCGCGGCTGGGGTTTCGCCTCGCCCGACAGCGACTACGATGTGCGCTTTGTGTACGTGCACGAGCCGCAGTGGTATCTGCGAGTGGAGGCGCAGCGCGACGTGATCGAGTTGCCGATCAGCGACGAGCTCGACGTCAGCGGCTGGGAACTGCGCAAGGCCTTGCGGCTGATGCGCCGCTCCAATCCGACCTTGTTCGAATGGCTGGATTCGCCCGTCGTCTACCGCCAGGACGCGGCCGTGGCGGCCCGCCTGCGCGCGCACGCGCCGGCTTTCTACTCCGGGCTGAAAGGGCGTTGGCACTACCTCGCCATGGCACGCAAGAACTTCCGCGAGCACCTGCAGGGCGACACCATTCGTCTCAAGAAATACCTCTACGTGCTGCGGCCGCTGCTGGCCGTGTGCTGGCTGGATGCCGGCCATGGCATGCCGCCGATGCGCTTTGCCGACCTGGCCGAGCGAACCGTGCGCGATGACGCCCTGGCGGACGAGATCAACGTCTTGCTCGAGTTGAAGATGCGCACCGGCGAAGCAGGCGAAGGGCGACGCTTTCCACGCATCCATGCGTTCATCGAGGAGGCGCTTGCGCGCGAAGCGCCGCCGCAGGGGTTTAGACAGCCGGACGGCGACAGCGACGTACTGGATTGCCTGTTGTGGGATGTGGCGATGGCGCAGCCGCGGTCAGATGCGGCCTGTGCCACGCACCGAGATTGAAGGAATTGTCCGATGCAGTTGGAAGACACGACACGGCGCATCGTCGACCTCGACGGTGCCCACGGCGAAGGGGGCGGGCAGGTGCTGCGCTCCGCGCTCACCTTGTCCATGATTACCGGCACACCGTTTCGCATTCAGCGCATTCGCGCGCGGCGCAGCAAGCCCGGCCTGCTGCGCCAGCACCTCACCGCGGTGCAGGCGGCGCAGGCGATCTGCGGTGCGCGGGTGGCGGATGCGGTGGCGGGATCGCACAACCTGAGCTTCGAACCCGGCCCGATCCGCGGCGGTTCGCATCGCTTTGCCATCGGCACGGCGGGCAGTTGCACGCTGGTGCTGCAGACCGTGGTGCCGGCGCTGTGGTTTGCCGACGGACCGAGCGAGATCGAAGTCAGCGGCGGCACCCATAATCCGTCAGCGCCGCCGGCAGACTTCCTGATGCGTGCGTGGGCGCCATTGATGGCGCGCATGGGGGCGCCGGTGCAGTTGGAGCTGGTGCGCCACGGCTTCTACCCGGCTGGCGGGGGCACGGTGTGCGCCCGTGTCGCGCCGGTCGCGGCCTGGTCGAGGCTGGATCTCAGCGAGCGTGGCGAGGGCCGCGGTCTGTTTGCCGAAGCCCGTGTGGCTGGCATTCCCGGCGCCGTGGCGGCGCGCGAGATCGAACGCCTGCGCGGCCATTTCGACGATCTGGAAGGGAAGGTGAGAGAACTGCCGGCGCGCGAGGGGCCGGGCAACGTGGTGTTGCTGGACGTGGTGCATGAACACGTGACCGAAGTCTTCTGTGCCTTCGGTGAGCGTGGTCTGCCGGCCGAAGCGGTGGCCGACCGCGCCGCCAAGGGTGCTCGCCACTACCTGCACAGTGGTGCGAGCGTCGGCCCCTATCTGGCCGACCAGTTGCTGTTGCCGATGGCGCTGGCCGGCGGTGGCCGTTTCACCACACCGGAGGCGTCGGCCCATCTCCGGACCAACGCGGAGGTGATTTCGCGTTTTCTCCCGGTCGAGGTGAACATCGAGCCCGGGCCCGGGTGCGTGCGCGTGACGGTGCAGCGGCGCCTGGCCTAGCAGCCTGTAGGACTTGAGCGATCGCCGCGAGCCGAGTGGGAGCGCGAGGCCAGATTCGTTCGTTTTTGAGGCGCATAGTGGTTCGATGCAACGAAAAAACGGGCGGATATGGACCGCCTCTCCCGCAGGCGCAGCAGATCCGCCTCAAGTCCGACAGGTTGCTGGACGGCTTGATCCAGGGCATTTTTGCCCCGCCCGGGTTGTGGTCGAATTTCGCGGTTGCGGGCGCCGGTGTGCCCGCCGCCACCGCCACCGCACGAGGCCCATCATGCCCACTGCTCCCCGCATCCCCGCAGCTGCTCCCCTCCGCCTTGGGCTTGTCCTTGCCATGTCGCTCGCGCTGCCGACGTCGGTCGTAGTGGCCGGCGACGCACCCGAACGCATGCCCGGCCTGTGGGAGATCGTCGTCACCACCCCGGGGGCGGCGCATCCCGAGCGCAACTTCCACATCTGCGTTGCGCAGGGGGCAGACGATGTGCTCGCCCAGGTCGAAGCCGAGCCGGGAGTGGCCTGCGGCACCCAGGCCTGGCGCAGGGACAACGACCGCTGGAAGGTGGAAGACGCCTGTCGTGGCGAGCGCGGCGAGTGGCGTCGGCATGACGTGTTCGGCGGCGACTTCCACTACAACTTCCAGGGCGACCTCACCATCGAGGATCCGGCCGGCCGGCGTGTGCTGCAAGTGGATGGCCGGCGCCTCGCGCCGTGCCGTACGCTCAAGCCCGGCGAGTTCGTCATCAAGGGCGAGAACGGCGTGAATCTCAACCGCGTGCCCTAGCCCGCATTTCTTACACTGGCACGGCTGTGGCCACCGAAGCGCGCGGCGTTGGGTAGGCGTGCCCGACTCTGTAGAATCGCAACACTTTCAAGCCGAACCACTCGAATCGACATGACCATGCTGACTTCCCTCAACCGTTTGCCGCAATCCAACATCTTTCGTCCGGACGACGTGTTCGTGCTCTTCGGCGAACTCTTCGGGCGGGGCTATGCGACCGGTCTGGTCGAGCAGGCGCGGGCCGCCGGCATGCAGATCGTCGGCATCACCGTCGGGCGGCGGGACGAGAACAACGCGCTGCGACCGCTGACCGACGAAGAGCTCGCGACGGCCGAGGCCAATCTGGGCGGGCGCATCATCAACGTGCCGCTGATGGCTGGCTTCGACCTCGACGCGCCGGCCGGCGAACCCACGCCCACCGAACTGCTCAACAAGATGACGCTCAAGAGCTGGGAGACCGACACTCTCGACTGGGCGCACATCGAGAAGTGCCGCGAGGCCGGTACCAAGCGTTTCCGTGCCGCGGTGGCCGAGGTCATGGCGCAGCTCGACGGCATGATCGGCAGCGGGCGCAACGTGTTCTTCGCCCATACGATGGCCGGTGGCATTCCGCGCGCCAAGGTGTTCATGGTCATCGCCAACCGCATCTACAAGGGCCGCGGTGAGCGCTTCATGTCGTCGCAGAACCTGCTCGACAGCGATCTGGGCAAGCTCATCCTGCAGAACTTCGACGAGGTGTCGGCCAACACCTTCGGCCATCTCATCGAAGGCAGTGCGGCGATCCGCCAGCGCATCGAGGCCGAGGGGGGTCAGGTTCGCTACTCGGCCTACGGCTACCATGGCACCGAAATCCTGGTTGATGGCCAGTATCACTGGCAGTCCTACACCAACTACACCCAGGGCTACGCCAAGATGCGCCTCGAGCGCATCGCCCGCGTGGCCTGGGATGCGGGCGTCAAGGCAACCGTATACAACTGCCCCGAGATCCGCACCAACTCGACCGACGTGTTCGCCGGTGTCGAGCTGCCGCTGATCTCGCTGCTCGAGGCACTCAAGCACGAAGGCGGCGGCGCCTGGGCCGAAGCCCAGTGGCAGATCTGCCGCGACCTGCTCGCCGAAGGGGTGACGCTTGAGAGCGTGCTGCAGAAGGTTGCCGACTTCCAGGGCAGCGAGGTGATGCGGCGCTTCCGCGACTTCGACGCCTGGCCGATGCCCAACAGCGCCGACCAGGCCGAACTGACCATCGGCACCTCGGAAGACATCGTCGCCCTGCACAAGGACAAGAAGGCGCTGATTACCGACCACCTCAGCAACCTGGTGCTGGAAGCCACCGGCCGCCTCATCATCGGCGAGTCGTCCGCGCCCAGCGGCCCGGTGCTGTGGCTCAACCACGACATCATCGCGCGCCAGCTCAACACCCTGCACGGCTGAAGTCTGCGCTGGCTCTCGGGCATGGGAGTGCTCCCGAGGGCTGCAGTTAGCCGTATTCAAGTTCAGGATGCCCCCGGCGGGTGCGCTTCATGCGCCGGCCGGCCGGAAATGCGGGATCGCCTCGATCAGGCTGCGGGTGTACTCGGCCTTGGGGGCGCGCAGCACCTCGGTGGCGTCGCCGGTCTCGACGATCTTGCCGCGGTTCATCACGATCACCCGCTCGCACAACAGCCGCACCACGTTGAGATCGTGCGAGACGAAGATGTAGCTCATGCCCAGTTCGCGCTTGAGGCGGTCGAGCAGTTGCAGCACCACCGCCTGCACCGAGACGTCGAGCGCCGAGGTGGGCTCGTCGAGCACCAGCAGCAGCGGTTCCGGGGCAATCGCGCGGGCGATGCCGACGCGGGCTTTCTGCCCGCCCGAGAGCTGATGCGGGAAGCGGCTCAACAGCTCGCACGGCAGGCCGACCATGTCGGCGAGGCTGTCGACGCGTGCGTCGATCTCCCGGGCGTCGCGCATGTTCTTAAGCCGGCTCAGGGGCTCGGCGATCGCGTCGCGGGCCCTGTAGCGCGGGTCCAGGCTGTCGTGGGCGTCCTGGAACACCATCTGGATCTTGCAGCGCTGGGGCAGGCGGGCGAAGTGCGCCGCGCCGTACCGGCCGATGTTCTCGCCGTCGAGTATGACCTCGCCGGCGGTGGCATCGAGCAGGCGGGTGACGATGCTCGAGGTGGTCGATTTGCCGCAACCGGATTCGCCCACCAGCCCCAGGCTTTCGCCCCGGTGGAGCACGAAGGAGACATCGTCGACCGCACGAAACCCTTCATCCACGGGGGCTTCGCGCCGCCACGGCCAGCGCAGGCCGCCGCCCCGGCGCGGAAACACCTTGACCAGGTTGCGGACCTCAAGCAGGACGTCGTTCGGCGCTGCGTTGCCCGCGGTGGTTCGAGTGACGGCCTGCGGGCGAGGAGCGGGTGCGACCGGGACGGGCTGGGCGTCGGCGGGCGCTGCCGCGATCAGCTCGTCGGGTACGGCGGTGAGGTCGGCGAGCTCGGTGTCCGGGCCGGGGGAGGCCAGAATCAGCTTGCGGGAGTAGGGGTGGGTCGGGCGCGAGAAGAGCTGCTCGACCGGCGCCGACTCGACCACCCTGCCCTTTTGCATCACGGTGATGCGGTCGCAGTAGGCGGCGGCCAGGCCGAGGTCGTGGGTGATCAGGATCACCGCCATGTGGCGCTCGCGGGTGAGCTCGGCGATCAGGTCCATGGTCGCCTTCTGGGTGGTCACGTCGAGCCCGGTGGTGGGTTCGTCGGCGATCAGCAGGCGCGGGTTGCACGCCAGCGCCATCGCGATCATCACGCGCTGGCACATGCCGCCCGACAGTTCGAAGGGGTAGGCGTGATAGCGCGACTCGGGGTCGACGATGCGCACCTTGGCGAGCATCTCGATGGCCTTGGCCCTGGCGGTCTGGCGGGTGGCCTGGGCGTGACGGCGCAACACGTCCTCGATCTGGTGGCCGACCGTGCGGATCGGGTTGAGGGCGGCGCGCGGGTTCTGGAAGATCATCGAGATCTCGCGCCCGCGCAGCTCGCGCAGGTCCGCTTCGGGCGCGCCGAGCAGGCTCATGCCGTCGAAGCGTGCCTTTCCGCCGGCGGCTCGGCCGGCGGCATCGAGCAGGCCGAGCACGGTGTAGGCGGTCACCGACTTGCCTGAGCCGCTTTCGCCGACCACGCCGAGGACTTCGCCCTTGGCGACCTGCAGCGACACGTCGTGCAGCGCGGTGACCACGCCATGGCGGGTGCGGAACTCGACCGACAACTCGTCGACCGACAGCAGCGGGTGTTCGTGTGGGGCGGTGTGCATGGCGGTCTCCTCAGGTCCGGCGCGCAGGGTCGACCAGGTCGCGCAGTCCGTCGCCCAGCAGGTTGAAGCAAAACACCGCGAGCATCAGGGCCGCGCCGGGGAACAGCGCCATCCACCACTCGCCGGAGACGATGTAGGTGGCGCCCTCGGCGACCATGATTCCCCACTCCGCGTCCGGCGGCCTGACGCCGAGGCCGATGAAGGACAGCCCGGCGGCGTTGAGGATGGCCCAGCCCATGTTGAGCGAGATCTGCACCATCATCGGCGGCAGGATGTTGGGGAAGATGTGGGTGCCGAGAATGCGCACGTCGCCGCAGCCGGCGAGCCGGGCCGCCTGCACGTAGCCGGCGTTGCGGCGGATGCTGGTCTCGGCGCGCGCCACCCGGGCGTAGAACGGGAGGTTGATGATCGCGGTGGCGTAGATGATGTTCTCCACCGAGTTGCCCAGCGCGGCGACCACGCCCATGGCGAGCACGAACAGGGGGAAGGCCATGATGGTGTCGGTGACCCGGCCGACGATGCGGTCGGTCCAGCCGCCCCAGTAGCCGGCGGCGCAGCCCATCATGCTGCCGATGACAAAGGAGATCGCCACTGCCGACAGCGCGATACCGAGGTCGAGCCGGGTGGCGACGATGACCCGGCTGAGGATGTCGCGTCCGAGCTGGTCGGTGCCGAAGGGGTGCGCCCGGCTCGGTGGCTGAAGCGCGTTGGCGGCATTGGTGGCGAGCGGGTCGTAGGGCGCGATGGCCGGGCCGAAGATCGCGAGCAGCACGATCAGGAAGAAGAGCAGAAAGGCGCCGGCGGTGACCGGGTTCTCGCTCATGACATAGAGGAAGTGACGCGCGAAGCGCTTCCACGGCGCATCGGGCCGGGGCAGGAGGACGGTCGCTTCGATCGGGATCGGTTTCATCTCAGGACTCCAGTGCGACCCGCGGGTCGATCAGGGTCAGCACCACGTCGATGAGCAGGTTCACGACGACGAACAGCAGCGCCATGGTCAGCACGAAGCCCTGGACCGCGGCGTAATCCGAGGCCACCAGCGCCTCGATGGCGAAGGAGCCGATGCCGGGCCACGAGAACACCTTCTCGACCAGCACGTTGGCACCGAGCAGAAACGAGAACACCATGCCCAGCGTGGTGAGCACCGGCAGCGAGGCGTTGCGCAAGGCGTAGGTGCCGAGCACCGTGGCCCGCCGCAGGCCACCGGCGCGCGCGGTGCGCACGTAGTCGCTGGCCAGGGCGTTGAGCATGGCCGCGCGAGTCATGCGCGCGATCGGGGCGAGGGCGAAGATGCCGAGGGTGATCGCGGGCAGCATCAGCTGGCGCAGGCTGGCCCAGAACAGCTCGGTGTCGCCGGCGATTAGGCTGTCGACGAGGTAGAAGCCGGTAACGTGCGGCGGCGCCAGATAAAAGATGTCCAGCCGCCCGAGCGGCGACGGCGCCCAGCCCAGCAGGTAGTAGAAGACGTAGATCAGGAACAGGCCGGTGAAGAAGGTCGGCAGCGACACGCCGGCGGTGACCAGCACGCGGCACAGGTGATCCACCCACGAGCCCGGGCGGGTGGCGGCGAGCACGCCGAGCGGCACGGCAATGGCCACCGCCACGCCGAGCCCGAGAAAGGTCAGTTCCAGCGAAGCCGGCAGGCGGGTCAGCAGTTCTTCGATAACCGGCCGGCCGGTGTTCAGCGACATGCCGAGATCGCCGTGCAACAGGCGTTCGATGTACAGAAAGAACTGCGTCGGCCAGCTGCGGTCGAGACCGAGCGCGCGGCGGGTCTGCTCGATGGATTCGGCGTCGGCCATCATGCCGGCGAAGTACACCGCCGGATCACCCGGCAGGGCGCGGGTGAGCACGAAGGAGATCAACACCACGCCGAAGATCGACGGCAGGGACTGGGCGAGGCGACGGGCGACCTGGAGGGCTTTGCTGGACATGTCTGGCTCCGCTTGGGTGCCGCGGTGCCGGCGGGCGGGCCGGCACCGGGCGGAGGCGTCAGGCCTTGGAGAGCAGGCTGGCGTCGAGCTGGCGGTGGAACCAGGACACGTAGCCGCCGACCGACTTGGCGTGCGCGGTGTCGAGGTTGGGCTGGTAGAGCGGGATGCGCGGCACGTCCTCGAAGGCGATCTCGATCATGCGCAAGGTGTTGGCGACGAAGTCCGGATGGTCGACCGGCATGTGCAGCGTCGCATCGACCAGGGCTTCCATCTCGTCGTTGCGGTAGTTGGACGAGTTGAACAGGTGGCCTTCCTTGTATGCCCAGAAGAAGTAGTAGTCCGGGTAGTTGAGCCAGCCGCCGAAGTCTTCCAGATGCATCGGCAGGCGCTTCTCGACCAGCGCCGCGGTGCGCCAGTTGGCGCCCGGAATCTTGTCCAGGGTGACGCGGATGCCGAGCTTGCCGAGCGACTCCTGGATCAGCAGCGCGGTCGGCTCCTGCCAGTCGGCCAGCCCGAGGTTGTAGGACAGCGTGGTCTCGAAGCCGTCGGCCAGTCCGGCTTCGGCGAGCAGTGCGCGGGCCTTGTCGAGATCGGTGCGATACGGAAACGGCTGCGGCCACACCGGCTCGGTCGGCTTGGCGCTGTCGGCACCGTGCATCGGCTTGCCGCGACCATAGGCGGCAACCGAGACGATGTCGTCGTAGGGCAGCGCCCAGGCGATGGCCTGGCGAACCTTGACGTTGTCGAAGGGTGCGAAGTTGGAGTTGAACCCGAGCACATGCAGGCAGTTGTCCACCGGCGCACCAGACACCGCCACGCGGCCCGCGTCGAGCAGTTCCTTGGCGTCCTTGGCGGCGACGTTCATGTAGAAGTCGGCGTCGCCGCGTTCGATCAGCGCGCGGCGGGTGGCCGCCGACGGCACCTCGCGCACGATCACCCGGCGCAGCGCCGGCTTGGGCCCGAGGATGTAGTCCTCGTTGCGCTCGTAGACGAACTGCTGGCCCGGATCCCAGCGCGCGACCTTGAACGGGCCCGAACCCGCCGGCGTGGTGTGCAGGTATTCGGTGGCCCACGGGTCGGCGGCGGTGGCGTGCGCCTTGGCGACCTTGGAATTGATGATGAAGGGCACCGGCACCGCGAGGTTGGGCAGGGTGAGCTTGGAGAATTGCGGCACGTCGATGCGGAAGGTCTTCTCGTCCACCACCACGAACTGCTCGGGTTCGGACATGGAGCCGGCCTTCATCTGCACCGTGGGGAAGCCGCCCAGGCTCACCGCGCGGTCGAACGACCACTTGACGTCCTCGGCGGTGATCGGGGTGCCGTCCCAGAAGCGCGCCTTGTCGCTGATCTTGAAGGTGAGTGACTTGCCGTCCTCCGACCAGCTCCAGGATTCCGCGACCTCGGGCTCGATCACGTCCAAGTCGTAAGACAGGGTGCCGTCGGGCAGGGTCTTGACGCCGAAGCGCACCAGGCGGTCATAGACGTTGACCGTGATCTGGTAGCTGGGGCGGTTGGTGCCCTGGCGATGCAGGTCGAGGCTGTTGATGCCGTCGCCGAGCACGACCACCAGGGTTTCGGCACGCGACTGGGCGTGTGCCGGCATATGGCGCAGAAAGGGCAGGATGCCGGCACCGGCAACCGTGGCCTTGAGAAATGAGCGTCGTTCCATGGTCGTTCTCCTAGAGTCGAGTCAGTTCGCTGCGGCAGCCAGCCAGGCCCGCCAGCCGCCGAATCGGGATACATCCTCGGCACCTTCGATGCCGATGGCCTCGCAAATGAAACCCTTTACCCGGCTGCCGTCCTCGAGCTCGACGGTGCCGATGCCGAGCGGCTGGGGAATGCCCTGCATGAACTCGCCGAAGCGCGCCAGCGGCAGCGCCCAGACTTCGAGCGCGATCGCCTCGCCGCTGGCCGAGCGCATCAGCCCGGGGCGCCTGGGCGGGCCGCCCGGCAGGCTGTAGAGCCGGTAGCAGGGGCCGGTGCGCGTGGCACGGACGAAGCGTGCGCCGAGGCGGGTGAGTTCGTGGTTGAGCGGCAGCCCGGACATGTGCGCGCCGACCGCGGCAACCATGATCTCGTCGGCACCGGCTTCAGGCAGCGGCGCGATGCCGGCGGCCAACGGCCAGCCGGTGGCACCCGGCGACACCGCGAAGCCTTGCTGGATCTGGTCGCCGAGGCCGGCGATACGGGCATCCTGGCCGCGTGGCGCGATCAGGGTCACGCTGCCCGGGCGGCCGTCGCTGCGTGGCGCCACCGGAACCGTGAGCGCACACAAGTCCATCAGGTTTACGAAGTTGGTATAGGTGCCCAGGCGGCTGTTCGGCCCGACCGGGTCGGCCTGCAGGTCGGCGACCGAGTAGAAGGTGGGAATGGAGGGCACGCACAGCGCGTCCACCCCGGCGATGGCCGCCTCGGCGTCGCGCAGCAGGGTCTTGAGGCGGTACAGGCCGCGGAACACGTCGGCCGACGAGAACTGCTCGGCCCGCGCGATGATGGCGCGGGTCACCGGCAACAAGGCGTCCGGGCGGTTCTTCAGCAAGGCCTCGATCACCGAGTAGCGCTCGGCGACCCACGGGCCTTCGTAGAGCAGGTCGGCGATCTGGTACAGCGGGGTGAAGTCGATCTCGGTGACCGTTGCCCCGAGCCCGGCAAGCGCCTCGAGCGTCGCCGCGAAGGACTCGGCCTGAACCGTATCGCCGAAGAAGCGTCGGCTGTCCGGGGTCGGCACGCCGATGCGGATCGCCGGCGTCGCCACCGGTGCCGCGGGCACCGGAATCGGCCGCGAATAGGGGGCGCTCGCATCGAAACCGGCGGCGGCGTGAAAGGCCTGCCAGGCGTCGGCGACGCACAGCGAGAAGACCGAGATCGTGTCCAGCGTGCGGCAAGCCGGCACGACGCCGCTTGCCGACAAGGTGCCCAGCGTCGGCTTGAGGCCGACGATGCCGTTGAGTGCGGCTGGCACCCGGCCGGACCCCGCGGTGTCGGTGCCGAGCGAGAAGCTTACCAGGCCGCGCGCCACCGCCACCGCGGAGCCGCTGCTCGAGCCGCCGGGCACGATCTCCGGGTCCAGCGCGTTGCGCGGCACCGGGTAAGGCGTGCGCACCCCGACCAGACCGGTGGCGAACTGGTCGAGATTGGTCTTGCCCACCAGCAGCGCGCCGGCCGCGCGCAGCCGCGCTACCACGAAGGCGTCCTCGCGCACCTCGTAGGCATAGTCCGGGCAGGCGGCGGTGGTCGGCGCACCGACCGCGTCGATGTTGTCCTTGATCGCGAAGGGAATGCCCCACAGCGGTTTCGCCACCGGATCGAAGGGACCCAGCGCGGCGACCTGGTCGGCAAGCGCGCCGGGGGGCGTCAGGTGAAGAAAGATGCCCGGGTCGTCCGCACGCTCGAGGCGGCGACGAAACTCGCCGATCACGTCGCCGGGGGTCAGGCCCTCGGCGTAGGCGGCGTGCAGGCTGGCGATATCGAATGGCAGGTCGTTGAGCATGGCGTCGTGTCCAGTCGGAACTGGCGTGCATTTGAGCATCGCGACGTGCATCGGCATACTGCTTGTTTTCGCCATGGGCGATGCAAAAAATGCAGCACACCTCCGGGAGCCATCGATGAGACACCAACTGCTGCTGCGCTACGTGGATACCGTTGCCCGGGTGGGCTCGATCCGCAAGGCGGCCGAGAGCCTGGCGATTACCTCGACCGCGCTGAACCGGCGCATCCTCGCGCTGGAGGAAGACCTCGGCGTGCCGGTGTTCGAGCGCCTGCCCGGCGGCGTACGCCTGTCGGCCGCGGGCGAGGTGCTGATCCAGCACATTCGCGGCCAGCTGGCCGACATGGAGCGGGTCAGGAGCCAGATCGCCGACCTGCGCGGCGAACGCCGCGGCCATGTCACCGTCGCCGCCAGCCAGGCGCTGATGCCGTTCTTTCTGCCCGAGCAGATCACCAGCTACCGCCGCGCCCATCCCGCGGTCACCTTCAGCGTGCTGCGGCGCGACCGCAGCGCGGCCGAACAGGCGATCACTGAGATGAGCGCCGATCTCGCGCTGGTGTTCGAACCGGAGCGCCTGATCGATCTGCAGGTGCTCCATCAGGTGCGACAACCGGTACATGTGCTGATGCGGCCCGGTCATCCGCTCGGCGCGCAGGCTGTGGTGCGGCTTCGAGACTGTCTGCGCTACCCGCTGGCGCTGCCCAACGACCAGACCGGCATCCGCTTCCTGCTCGAGCGCGCAGTGCGGCCCACGTCACTGCGCCTGCGCCCGGTGGTCGAGGCGGACAGCTTCGAGTTTCTGCGCTGCCATGCGCTGGCCGAAAACATCGTCGCCTTCCAGATCCCCATCGGCCTGCCGGTGGAGGCGGACACGCCTGCGCTGCTCACCCGTCCGATCGACGCCCGCGACGTGCCCCACGGCACCCTCTACCTGGGCCAACTCCGCGGACGCACCCTGCCCGTGGCGGTCGCCCGTTTCGCCCAGCAGGTGATCGAGACGCTGGTCGGCCGCTACGGCGAACCGTGAAGGGCGTTGATTGTTGGGGTCAAGCGGTCAAGCGGATCAGCATGTTTCGAATGAATGCGCCATGTCGGTATTCTGCAGATAGCGTTCTTCGGGGAAGTGTATTTATTAACCCGGCAACGAAATGCGCTACCCCGTTCGCCCTGAGCCTGTCGAAGGGCGTTCGTATCGACTGGGCTTCGACAGGCTCAGCCCGAACGGTATTTGATTGCCGGGTGAATAGCATTCGCGACCCGCTCCCCACCCGATGAGTTGTGGCGCCAGCGTGCCGTCAAGTTGGTACGCCCAGGACAACGTGTGAAGCCTGGATCACCGCGGTGGCGTTGGTGCCCGGCTTCAGCCCCAGATCCCGGACCGCATCGCGGGTGATCACCGCGACGACCTCAGTACCGCCGGCGAGGGTGATGCACACCTCGGCGTTCACCGCGCCGACGTCCACTGACCTGACCGTGCCGGGCAGGCAGTTGCGGGCCGACAGCTTCGCGCTGGCGGCGGCGTCGGTCATTACCATCACCCACGGCGCCTTGACCAGCGCCACCACTTCGCGCCCGGGCGCGAGCCCCAGTGCCCGAAGGCTGTCCATGGTGACGATGGCCATCAGATGGTCGCCGTGGCCCAGGTCGATGTCCACTTCCGTATTCACCGCGCCCAGTTCAGTGGCGGCGATCGTGCCGCGGAAGGCGTTGCGGGCGCTGATCTTCATGGCCGTGCTCGCTAGGATGGATGAGGGGTTTGCGACACGCTGTAGCGTTCACTACATCGATAAACACGGTCATGTGGCACTGGGGTTGCGTCGACCGCCCCAAGAATACGCCTAGTATATCGGGCCAATGGACCGTGGATGTCCAATCGCGTTACTGGCACGTTTGTCGCTATGAACTCAGAACGCTATATACTCAGGAAATAGAAAATGGCTTCGTGCCTTGGCGCCGGCCCCTCTGTCCGGCCGGTCGTCATGGCGCATCCAGTCCGGGAGCGAACGTGAGCGAAGCAAGGGAAAGCATGCAGTCTTCCGAGGGCCTGACCGGCCGCCTGTCGATCGAGACCTCGGGCGGAAGTGCCTTGTCCGACACCCGGGTGCGCCTGCTGGAGGCGATCGACCGCCTGGGCTCGATCAACCAGGCCGCCAAGGCCGTGCCCCTGTCCTACAAGGCGGCGTGGGATGCGGTGGACACCCTGAACAACCTGTCGCCCGCGCCGCTGGTGGTGCGCGTGACCGGCGGCCGCCAGGGCGGCGGCACACTGCTCACCGACCACGGTCGGCGCATGGTGGCGATGTACCGCGCGCTGGAGATCGAGACCCAGGCGGCGCTGGCGCGGGTGGCCGCGCGCCTGGCCGACGACGGCCCGCTGAGCATCGACGACTTCCGCCGCCTGATGCAGCGCATGGCGATGAAGACCAGCGCGCGCAACCAGTTCGCCGGCCCCATCGTCGCGCTGCGCGACGGCGAGGTGGATTACGAGGTACGCCTGCGCCTGGACAAGCAGACCGAGATCGTCGCGGTGATCACCAAGGCCAGCGCGGAGAACCTCGGGCTGGCGATCGGCAACGAGGTGGTCGCGCTGGTCAAGTCGTCCTCGGTGCTGCTGTCCACCGACAGCGAGATCCGCCTCACCGCGCGCAACCAGCTGTGGGGCGAGGTCTCCGCCATCCATGAAGGCTCGGTGAACGACGAGGTCAGCCTGTTGCTGCCTTCGGGCAAGAACGTCACCGCCGTGGTCACCCACGGCAGCTGCGAACACCTCGGCCTGGCGGTGGGTACCCGCGCCTGCGCCATCTTCAAGTCGTCCAGCGTGATTCTGGCGGCTTACGACTGATCCTCTGTCAAGTGGAGTGCGTCCCATGAGATGCGTTTTCTTCAGGATGTTCGCGGCGGTCACCCTTGCCACCACCGCGCTCGGCACGTACGCGGCCGAGGTGCAGGTCGCGGTTGCGGCCAACTTCACCGCGCCGATGCAGCGAATTGCGACGGCGTTCGAGCGCGACACCGGGCACTGCGCGCTGCTGTCGTTCGGTGCGACCGGCAAGTTCTACGCGCAAATCGTAAACGGCGCGCCCTTCGACGTGTTCCTGGCAGCCGACGACCGCGTGCCGGCGCGACTGGAAGCAGAAGGCCGCATCGTGGCTGGCAGCCGCTTTACCTACGCGATCGGCAAGTTGGTGTTGTGGTCGGCCGGCGCGGACCGGGTGGATGACGCGGGCGAGGTGTTGCGCACAGGGGACTTCCGCCACGTCGCCATCGCCAGCCCCAAGACCGCCCCGTACGGTGCGGCGGCGATCGAGGCCTTGACCCGCCTAGGCCTGATCGATGCGATCCGACCCAAGTTCGTGACCGGTGAGAACATCTCGCAGACCTACCAGTTCGTGTCCACCGGCAATGCCGAGTTGGGCTTCGTGGCCTTGTCCCAGGTGATGGAAGACGGGCGCATCGGCAGCGGCTCGGCGTGGTTGGTCCCTGTCGGCTTGTACCCGGAGATCCGTCAGGACGCTGTGATGCTCAGCCGCGGCGCGGACAACCCCGCCGCCGCCGCGCTGCTTGACTACCTGAAGAGCGACAAGGCCAGGGCGATCATCGGTGGCTACGGCTACACCTTCTGATCGGGATCGCCGGCCATGCTGACTGAAGTCGATTTCGCCGCCATCCGCCTGACCCTCAAACTCGCCACGGTGACCACGGTCATCCTGCTGATCGTGGGTACACCGATCGCGTGGTGGCTGGCCCGCACCCGCTCGAAATGGAAAGGCGTGGTCGGCGCGGTAGTGGCCTTGCCCCTGGTGCTGCCACCTACGGTGCTGGGCTTCTACCTGCTGGTAGCGATGGGGCCCAACGGACCGGTGGGCAAGTTCACCCAGAGCCTGGGCCTGGGAACCTTGCCGTTTACCTTTCCCGGGCTGGTGGTGGCTTCGGTGTTTTACTCGCTTCCGTTCGTCGTGCAGCCGGTGCAGAACGCCTTCGAGGCGGTGGGCGAGCGCATGCTGGAGGTCGCCGCGACCTTGCGCGCCAATCCCTGGGACACCTTTTTCAGCGTGGTATTGCCGCTCGCCCGCCCTGGCTTCGTGACCGCGGCGGTGCTCGGCTTCGCCCATACGGTGGGTGAATTCGGCGTGGTGTTGATGATAGGCGGCAACATCCCCGAGAAAACGCGCGTGGTATCGGTGCAGATCTATGACCACGTGGAGGCGCTGGAATATGCCGAGGCACACCTGCTGTCGGCCGGCATGCTGATATTCAGTTTCGCGGTGCTGCTGGTTCTTTACACGCGCAAGGGGGTGAGCGCATGGAAGTGAGCACCACGGGGCGACCCCTGGACGATGGCGCTGCGGAGGGCATCCACGCCCGTTGCCGGATTGACTGGTCGGGGTTCTCGCTGGATGTCGATCTCGATCTGCCGGGTCGAGGTGTCACCGCCTTGTTCGGACATTCCGGCTCGGGCAAGACCAGTCTGCTGCGATGCCTGGCCGGCCTGGAGCGGAGCGTCGGCGAGGTGGTGTTCAAGGGGACGGTCTGGCAGGACAGCGCACGCGGTGTGTTCGTGCCCACCCACAAGCGCCCGCTCGGCTACGTGTTTCAGGAAGCAAGCCTGTTTCCGCACCTGAGTGTGCGGCAGAATCTGGCGTTCGGCCGCCGGCGCGTCAAAGGCATGCACCGGGTGTCCCTCGATCAGGCGGTTGCGCTGCTGGGAATAGGTCATTTGCTGGAGCGCCCCCCGGGTGGGCTGTCGGGCGGCGAGCGTCAACGCGTAGGCATTGCGCGGGCGCTGGCGACCAGTCCTGAACTGCTGCTGATGGACGAGCCGCTCGCAGCGCTCGATCTCAAGCGCAAGGCAGAAATCCTCCCCTATCTGGAACGCCTGCACGACGAGCTGGACATTCCGGTTCTCTACGTCAGTCATTCTCCGGACGAGGTCGCCCGCCTGGCCGATCATGTGGTGTTGCTCGAGGCTGGGCGGGCGGTGGCGGCCGGGGCTTTGACGGAGGTGCTCGCGCGTCTGGATCTGCCCATCGCGCTGGGTCAGGATGCCGGAGTGGTGATCGAAGGGGTGGTCGGCGAGCATGATGACCACTATCACCTCAGCCGTCTCGACTTTCCCGGCGGGTGTGTGCACGTGTCGCGGCGCGCAGTGGCTCCCGGCACGTCGCAGCGCTTCCGCGTACTGGCGCGCGACGTCAGTCTGGCCGACCGCAAGGTGGAGGGCACCAGCATCACCAACCTGTTGCCGGTGGTGGTCAGCGGTGCCGCCGATGCGGACACGCCTGCCCATGTACTGGTGCGCCTGGATGCCGGCGGTACGCCGCTGCTTGCGCGCATTACCCGGCGTTCCTTTGACCAGCTCGGCATCGTGCAAGGCAAGCCGATGTGGGCGCAGATCAAGACGGTGGCGCTTCTGGGGTGAGCGCCATCGGTCCGGCAGCCTCCTGGGGAAGCTCTGATTTATTCCGCGCCGTTCGGGCTGAGCGAAGTAAGCCCCGCCGCGGGCGTGGCAAAGCAGACGCAGGAAACGGGTACTCCGTTCGCCCTGAGCCTGTCGAAGCCCTTGAGTTTATGAGGAATTCCCTTCGACAAGCTCAGGGCGAACGGGTTGAATCAGCGCTTCCCTAGGCTTTGGGGCGGCGGAATTGCCACCATGGCAGGATCTTGCTCATCGCCAGCACCTGGCCACTGTCCGCCGGCATGTAGCCGGGTAGCGCGGCCAGCCGATTTTGCCAGTCGGCCGTGGCGAGCACCGCCAGCAGCGCTGCGGTGGCGGGTTGGTCCAGGGTGCTCTTGAGGCAGGCGAGGTGGTAATGCTCCTCGACCAGCGGTACGAAGCTCAGGCCGCGTGCGCGGGCGCTGGCCTCGATGCCGAAACCTGCATCCACCGTGCCCGAGGCGACGGCCTGCGCGACCGCCGCGTGCGAAGGCTCCTCGCGTTCGAAGCCGTCAATGGCGTGCGGGGCAATGTCGCACTCGGCAAGCAGGTCTTCCAGCAACACCCGCGTGCCCGTGCCACGCGCCCGGTTGGCAAAGCGGCAGCGGCGTAGATCGGCCAGAGAGCGTAGTCCGAGCGGATTGCCGGGCGCCACGATCAAGCCCTGACTACGGCGGGCGAAGCCGATCAGCTTGTGCAGGCCGGGGCGCAGCAGCGGCTTGTAGGTGCGTTGCGCAAGACTGCCGAGCGCCGGATCGAGTCGGGTGTGAAATCCGGCCAGCGTGCATCGCCCCTCGTTGAGTGCGCGGATCGCATCCACACTGCCGGTGAAGCGCACGTCCAGGTGCAGCCGTGCGCTGCGGGTGTGCTCGGCGAGCGCGACCAGTGCAGCGTCGTGGCTGGCGTAGATGGTGAGGACGTGCGCCGAATCGTCGAAAGCGATGGCGAAGGCGCGTTCCAGGTCGGCACGCAGGGCCTCGATCTGCGGCATGAGCCGCGCCTGGGCCTGGCGTTCGGCCCACATCAACTTGGCGCCGAACTCGGTCAGCCGTGCAGGCTGGCCCTTCTCCCAGTGGATCAGCGGTTGTCCCAGGGACGTTTCCCAGTGCTTGAGCTGTCCCCACACGTGACGGTAGGACATGTCGAGTGCGCGCGCGGCGCCTGAAATCGAGCCGCGTTCGGCCACGGCCTGGAGGAAGTCGATGAGCGGATGGCGTATCAGCTCGGGGCCGGCGTCGCCGGCGAGGGTGTAATGCAGTCGAACCCTATGCATGACTGTTCATATTGATCGGAATCCTTCGGGTTCATAGATTACGCGAATTACCCGCGTTCCCCCCGCCCGTCGATGCCGGGCCGAGCGTCTTCAAGTGCCGTGCGCGAAGACGCCAGGCTGCATCGGCCCTCGCCATTTTCCGCCTGTCTGGAGCCGTAGAAATGAACACCATTTCCTGTCGTTCCCTGTCGTCGCCCCTGCGCATTCTGCTCGCCGCCGCCGCCTTGGCCGTGGCGTCGGCTCAGGCGCATGCCCAGTCGATTGTTGTGGCCTCGACCACCTCTACCGAGCAGTCCGGTCTGTTCGGTCACCTTCTCCCGCTGTTCAAACAGGCCTCGGGGGTAGAGGTCAAGGTCGTCGCGCTCGGTACCGGCCAGGCGCTGGATGTGGGGCGGCGCGGAGACGCCGACGTGGTATTCGTGCGCGACACGGCGGCGGAGGAGAAATTCGTTGCCGAGGGGCACGGGCTGCAGCGATACAAGGTGATGTACAACGACTTCGTGTTGATTGGACCGAAGGCCGACCCGGCCGGTACGGGCGGACAGGACATCGTCGAGGCGCTGAAGAAGCTCGCCGCCGCCAACGCGCCCTTTGTGTCACGCGGCGACCGCAGTGGCACCCACGCAGCGGAACTGCGCTACTGGAAGGCTGCCGGCCTCGATGGCGAGGGTGCCGGGAGCAAGGGCGACGGCTACAAGGAATGTGGCTGCGGCATGGGCCCGGCGCTCAACATGGCGGCCTCGAGCGGTGCCTACGTGCTCGCCGATCGGGGCACCTGGCTGAGCTTCAAGAACCGCGCGGACCTGGCGGTGCTGGTGGAAGGCGATACGCGACTGTTCAACCAGTACGGCGTGATGGTGGTGAGTCCCGAGCGTCATCCCCACGTCAAGCAGGCGGAGGCCCAGACCTTTGTCGACTGGCTGATCTCCGCCGATGGCCAGGCCGCGATTGCCTCGTACAAGATCGACGGCGAGCAACTGTTCTTCCCCAACGCGGCGGAGTGAGCGCCGTGGGCCGAGGCGATGAATCCGCGGCCCGTTCGCTACGAGCTGTGCCGCGCCACCGCGTCGTGCGTTGCCGAGCCCCTTGGGAAGCACTGATTTATGCCCCACCGTTCGGCCTGAGACTGTAGAAGCCATTGATTTTACGAAGAACTCCCTTCGACAAGCCTGTCCCAAGCGCAGCCGAAGGGCTCAGAGCGAACGGATTCAATTAGAGTTTCCCTTGTTGCTGAGTCCCGTCTCTCCGAGTGAGTTGGAAGCCGGGCAAGCAGCCATGAAGCCGGGCGTTCGTTCCGGCTTTTTTCTTTTCGCCGCCCTTCACGCCCGGCCTGCCAAAGACCCTAATCCAAGCGCGCTTATCAGGTGAGCTTGTGTTTGACAAGCGGAAAGTGACGAGACTATGATCTGGATCAAATTTTCAGAGTTTTTTGAAATTTGAAAAGGTTCGAAATGTCGCCACTCATCCAGTCCTTTGTGCTCCACTTCGGCGAAATGGGCAGTCGCTGGGGTATCAACCGTACGGTCGGACAGATCTACGCGCTGCTCTATGTATCGGAGAGGCCGCTGAATGCGGATGAGATCGCCGAGCAGCTCGGATTCTCGCGCTCCAACGTCAGCATTGGCCTGAAGGAATTGCAGGCCTGGCGACTGGTGCGGCTGCAGCACCAGCCGGGCGACCGGCGTGAGTACTTCTCCACGCCGGACGACGTCTGGGCGATCTTCCGCCTGCTCGCCGAGGAGCGGCAGAAGCGCGAGGTCGAGCCCACGCTGACGATGTTGCGCGGAGCACTCATCGAAGCGCCCGCGAGCGACGCCGAGCGCCATGCCCAGGCGCGCATGCAGGCGATGTACGAGTTGATCGAACTGATCACGAGCTGGTTCGCCGAGATTCAGAAGCTGGACGCTGAAACCCTGCAGCGCCTGATGAAACTCGGTTCCGGGGTGCAGAAACTGTTGCAGATCACCCAGTCGCTGACCCGCCTGGGCGGGCGCGATGGCCGCGAAGCCGACGGGGGGGCATGACCATGGAACTCGACCCCCTGGTGCTTGCGCGTATCCAGTTCGCGGCCAACATTACCTTCCACATCCTCTTTCCCACCATCACCATCGCCCTTGCCTGGGTGCTCGTGTATTTCAAGCACCGCCATGTGCGCAGCGGCGACGAGGCATGGATGGACGCCTACGGCTTCTGGGTGAAGGTGTTCGCGCTGACTTTTGCGCTGGGCGTGGTGAGCGGCATCACCATGAGTTTTCAGTTCGGCACCAACTGGCCGGGCTTCATGGAGCGCGTCGGCAACATCGCCGGGCCCTTGCTCGCCTACGAGATCATGACCGCCTTCTTCCTCGAGGCGACCTTCCTCGGGGTGATGCTGTTCGGGCGGCAGCGCGTGTCCGAGCGCATGCATACCCTCGCGACCTGGCTGGTGGCGCTGGGCACCACGGCCTCGGCCTTCTGGATTCTGGTGTTGAACTCGTGGATGCAGACACCGGCCGGCTTCGAGATGGTGGACGGGCAGGCCCTGATCACCGATTGGTGGGCCGCCATCTTCAACCCCTCCATGCCCTACAGGCTGAGCCACATGTTGATCGCCTCGGGTCTGACCGCCGCCTTTCTGGTGGCGGGCCTTTCGGCCTACCGTTTGCGCCATGGTGATGCGTCGCGCGGCGTGGGGCTGGCGTTGCGCACCGGGGTGGGGGCAGCGGCCTTGCTGATTCCACTGCAAATCGTCGTCGGCGACCTGCATGGCCTGAACACCTTTGCGCACCAGCCGGCCAAGATCGCCGCCATCGAGGCGGTGTGGGAAACCGAGCGTGGCGCGCCGCTGGTGTTGTTTGCACTGCCCAATGAGACCGAGCGGCGCAACGACTACGCCGTCACCGTGCCGCGGCTGGCGAGCCTGATCCTGACCCATGAGTGGGACGGCGAGATCCGCGGCCTGGAAGCTTTCGAGGGCGAGCATCCGCCGGTCGCCAAGGTGTTCTGGGCGTTCCGCGTGATGGTGGGGACGGGGATGCTGATGCTGGCGGTGTCGTGGTGTGCGGTCTGGCAGCTGATGCGCCGCGGCGCGGTGTCGCCGCCGATGGCGCGGGTGTTGGTGGGAATGACCTTCTCCGGCTGGGTGGCGACGGTGGCCGGCTGGTATGTGACCGAGATCGGGCGCCAGCCCTGGCTGGTACAGGGGGTGCTGACCACCGCCGAAGCGGCCGGTGACGTCGCCGCCGGCATGATCGCCACTTCGCTGGCGCTGTACCTCGTGCTGTATATCGGACTGTTGGCGGCATTTGTCTCGGTGTTGTTCCACCTTGCGCGCAAAGCGGCTGCGCCGGCGTCGGCAGAGATGCGCAAGCCCGTGCTGAAGGAGGTCTTGCAATGAGCGCCGAGATCAATCCCGACTACTGGTTGCCGGTGGTGTTCGCCGGCCTGATGGCCTTGTCGCTGCTGGTCTATGTGGTGCTCGACGGCTACGACCTGGGCGTGGGTCTGTGGCTGCCCTTCGCCGAAGACGCCGAGAAGGACATGATGATCGCCTCCATCGGGCCGTTCTGGGACGCCAACGAGACCTGGCTGGTGCTGGGCGCTGGCCTGCTGCTGGTGGCTTTTCCACTGGCCAACGGCGTGATCCTGGGGGCCTTGTACCTGCCCGTGGCGCTGATGCTGGTCGGGCTGATCCTGCGCGGCGTGGCGTTCGACTTTCGCGTGAAGGCCCAGGACGAGCACAAGCCGTGGTGGAACGCCGCCTTCGCCGCCGGATCGCTGATCGCTGCGCTGGCCCAGGGGGTGATGCTGGGGCGCTACCTCACCGGCTTCGCACCCGGCGCCGCGGCCTGGGGCTTCGCCGCGCTCGCCGGCCTGGGTCTGGCAGCGGGCTATGCCTTGCTGGGCGCGGGCTGGCTGATCATGAAGGGTGAGGGCCGGCTGCAGGTGCGCGCCCTGGGCTGGGCCCGCATCAGCCTGTGGGGGGCCGCGCTCGGTGTGGCGGCGGTGTCGTTGGTGACGCCGCTGGTGAGCGCGCGCATCGCCGCCAAGTGGTTCAGTCTGCCGGAATTCTTCCTGTTGCTGCCGCTGCCGCTCGCTACCGCGGCGCTGTTCGTGCTGATCGCACTGCTGTTGCCACGGCTCGCCCGACGCCAGGCGGCGGGCGACGACGGCTGGTGCTGGCTGCCCTTTGCCGCCGCCGTCGGCGTGTTCCTGCTGGCCTTCCACGGTCTGGCCTACAGCGTGTTCCCGGAAATCGTCATTGGCCGGCTGGACATCTGGGAGGCGGCCGCCCATCCCCAGGGGCTGAAGGTGATCCTGGCTGGTGCGGTGGTGGTGCTGCCCACCATCGCCGCCTACACGGTGTTCGCCTACCGGGTGTTCTGGGGCAAAACCCGGGCGCTCACCTACCAGTGATGCAGGTGTGGCTGATGCGGCCGGTGAGGTGGGTACCGGTCCGGTCGGCGCGGCCCGTTACAACCGCATCGTCGTCGCCGCTTCGGCGTAGACCGCGGGCTCGTCCTGCTCGGCGCGCGGTTCGGGCGGGTACAGCGCGATCAGGTTGGTGTGGCTGAGGCGGGCGGCGAGCCGCGTCGGCAGTGTGGCGAGCAGCGGTTCCCACGCCAGGCCGCCGGGGCGCACGCTGTACACCACCACCAGATCGCCGTTGCCGACGCTGTCCACCAGCGTCGTGCGCAATGCGGTCCAACGCGGCACGGTCTGGAAGCGCGCGTCCTTGAGCGCCTTGAAGCCGGCCAGGCGGCTGCGCACGCGCGCCTCGTGCTGGCCTTCGGCAACGATGACCACACTCGCGCCGAGTTGCGACACCAGGTTGGCCAGCAGCCGCATCGCCACCGGGAAGCCTGCCTCGAGCTCGGCGTAGGGCGGTAGCGCAACGACAATACGGCGGGTGGTATTCACCGGCTCCACCAGGCGGCTCATCAGCAAGGCGTAGTGGCGGTCGCGCAGCAGGTGTTCCAGCATCGAGCCGAAGAAGCGCTCGCGCGGCTCGGCGCGGTCGCGCCAGCCCACCACCACCGCCGTGGCGCGCAGTTCGCGGCGCGCGCGGATGATGCCCGACGAGGCATTGAGATCGATGCGGGTGAGCGGCTGGGCGGGCACCTCGGCAGCGGCGAGCTGGGCCACCGCCTTGGTCAGCATCTTCTCCGCCTGCTCCACTGCGTCGGCGGCGTCCGGTCCTTCCTGTACCACGGTGAGCGGATAAATCGGCTGGTCACGGGCGCGGTCGCGCAGCAGCACGGCCAGTTCCAGCAGCGGCCGGGCGGTTTCCAGGCGCGCGCAGCCCACGATCAGGCGCTGATGCTGGCCGTCGCGTTCGGTGGTGACTTCGGCGTTGGCCAGGGCCAGCGCGCGGCCGTGGCGATCCACCATGATGGGGGCGATGATGCAGCTCACCAGAATCATCAGGATGGCGCCGTTTACCACTGCATCGTCGAACAGGCCCAGGTCGTAGCCCACCAGCGTGGCGGCCAGGGTGGCGGCCGCTTGCGGCACGCTCAGCCCGAACACCACCCGTGCCTGGTCGCGGTCGTAACGCAGCAATACGCGCGTGCTCTCTGCCGCCAGCCATTTGGTGACCACCACCGTCACGCTCATTGCGATTGCCACCGCCCACGCCCGTGGCCCGCTCAGGAAGATGCTGACGTCGAGCAGCATGCCTACCGACAGCAGGAAGAACGGTACGAAGATCGCCTCGCCGGTGAACTGGATGCGGTTCATCAGCGTGCCGTGATGGGGAATCAGGCGGTTGAGCGCCAGCCCCGCCAGGAACGCGCCTACGATGGGTTCGGAACCGGCCAGGTGGGACAGCGCTGCGCAGCCGAACACCGCAGCGAGCACGAAGACGAACTCCGATACGCCGTCGCGGCCCAGGTTGCGGAAGAACCAGCGGGCGAGCAGCGGTAGCCCCACCAGAATGGCGACCACGTACACCACCAGGCTGATGCCGAGTTGGTGCCAGAAGTATTCGTGTATCTCGCCCTTGGTCGAGCTGGCGATGACCGCCAGCACCAGCAGCGCCAGGGTGTCGGTGATGATGGTGCCGCCCACCGCGGTGGTCACCGCGCGGTTGCGGGTGATGCCCAGGCGGCTCGCAATCGGATACGTGAGCAGGGTGTGCGAAGCAAAGGTACTCGCCAACAGGATGGCGGCCGGCCAGGCGAAGCCCAGCAGGTAATGGGCGACCACCAGCCCCAGGCCCATCGGCACCGAGAAGGTCATCAACCCGAACACCAGGCTGTGCAGGCGGTAGCGGCGCAGGATCGACATGTCGATCTCCAGCGCAGCCGAGAACATGATGTAGAGCAGCCCCACCGTGCCGAGCAGAATGAAGGACTGGTCGCGCGCCAGCACGCCCAGCGCGTTCGGGCCCAGCACCGCACCGGCGATCAGCAGCCCGATCATCCCGGGCAGCCGCCAGCGCTCCATCACGATGGGGGCGAGCAGGATGAGTGCCGCGACCAGCGCGAACACCTGCACTGGGTTGGAAATCGGCAGGAAATCGTCCAATTTGTGCGCCGCAGTAGTCGAGTTGGATGGAGAGCATACCGCAGTGCCGGCGATACGCGCATGCGTGTCTTGGGTTGGCGGACGAGCGGAAAACCGAGGTGTATCGGCCCGCCGGGCGCTGCGACACGGTAAACTGGCGGTTTGACTCCGCCCGGCGCCTTGCCAGGGCCGTTCCCGCGCCCCGTTTGCCATGATCGAATACCAGATCGTTCCCGTGACCCCGTTCCAGCAGAACTGCAGCATCGTGTGGTGCACGCGCAGCCGCCGTGCCGCGGTAGTGGACCCCGGTGGTGACATCGAACGCATCGAGGCGGCGCTTGCGCAGCTCGGTGTAACGGTCGAGAAACTGCTGATCACCCACGGCCATATCGACCATGCGGGTGGCACTGCCGCGCTGGCGCGCAAGCTTGGCGTGCCGGTGGAAGGCCCGCACCCTGAAGACCGCTTCTGGATAGATGGCATGGCTCAGCAGAGCCGCATGTTCGGCTTTCCCGACGTGGAAGTCTTCGAGCCCGATCGCTGGCTGGCCGATGGTGATAGCGTGAGCGTGGGCGAGGCGCGTTTCGACGTCATCCACGCCCCCGGCCACACCCCCGGGCACGTTGTGTTCTTTCAGCCGGAGGCGCGGCTCGCACTGGTCGGCGACGTACTCTTCGCCGGCTCCATCGGCCGTACCGATTTTCCGCGCGGTGATCATCCCACGCTGATCCGCGCCATCCGTGAGAAGCTCTTCCCGCTGGGTGACGACGTCGCCTTCGTACCGGGGCACGGGCCGATGTCCACCTTCGGCGCTGAGCGCCGCAGCAATCCCTACGTGGGCGAGCGCGCCTGAGCGTGTGGGGGCGAATCGGTGGCGCCGGATGGCGGCGTCGGTGTGACGCAGTTCGGCATACGCCACAGTAATTGGCGTTATGCTACGAGCGCCGCACACCTTACGAGAGGCCCGGGGCCAGAGGTGCCGGTGAGCATGCAGCACGAACAGCAGCACGAACAGCAACACGAACAAGGGAGGCCGCAGTGAGAATCGCAGTGCTCGAAGATGATGCCGCGATGCGCGAGACCATCGAGCAGTGGTTGGTTGAATCAGGATACGACATCCACGGCTTTCCAACTGCGGGCGACTTCATGCGCATTCTCGCGCGCGAGAGTTTCGACCTGTGTCTGCTGGACGGCAACCTGCCGGACATGCAGGGGCAGGACGTATTGCGCTGGCTGCGCCAGGACCGCCGCGACCCGACCCCCGCAATGTTCGTGACTGCACGCGATACCGAGGAAGACATCGTCGCCGCGCTGCAGGGCGGGGCGGACGACTACCTTATCAAGCCGGTAAGGCGCGCCGAATTGCTGGCGCGCATCGAAGCGGTGCTGAGGCGCACCCAGCCGGCCGCGAACGACGAACGCCTGGGCGTCGGCCCTTACGAATTTGACCTCACCGGCAAGCAGGCGTGGATAGATGGCGAACCCATCGAGCTGACCGACAAGGAATTCGACCTGTCGCTGTTCCTGTTCCGCAACGTCGGTCGGCTGGTGTCGCGCGGTCACCTCCTGGCCGCGGTGTGGGGACGCAACCCGGCGGTGGCCACGCGCACCGTGGATACCCACATCAGCCGTGTGCGCACCAAGCTGCAGTTGCGGCCGGAGCGCGGATTCCGCCTCACGCCCACCTACAACTACGGCTACCGGCTGGAGCGCATGCCGTCGCAGGCCGGCTGAGCGCGCCGTTCGGCGCAATCACCACCGCCTCAAACACCCCCACCCCCGCCCCGCTTGACGCGGTCCGCCCGCAAAGGATTTCCGCCATGTCTCGTGCCCGACGGCTCCCGATTGCCACCACCTTGGCCATGCGGCTGGCGCGTGCGCTCGCCGCAGTCGCCGCCTGTGTCGCGCTCGCCGGGCCGGCGGCGGCTGACGAGATCCTCTACCGTGCGCAACCCGGCGACACCTTGATGGGACTGGCCGAGGCCTTGCTTGCCGACCCGGCCGACTGGGCGACGCTTCAGCGCATCAACGGTGTGGCCGACCCGCGGCGCATCCCCGTCGGCACCGAGTTGCGCATTCCAATCCGCTTGATGCGGCCGTTCCCGCGCAGCGCCGAGGTCAGCGCCGTGTCCGGCGACGCCCGCGTGGATGGCCGCGATGCCGCGCCCGGCCGACGTGTAGGTGCGGGCTCCAGCCTGGAGACGGGCGACGATGGCCATATTGCGATCGCCCTGCCGGACGGCTCGCTGCTCGAACTGCCGGCCCGCTCGTCGGCGCGCATCGAGCGCCTGCAAGGTTATGCCGGCACCGACGCGCAAACCCTGGATCTGTCGCTGGACAAGGGGCGGGTCGAATCAAGAGTGGCCCCCCAGCGTGGTCCGGCGGCGCGCTACCGGGTGGACACCCCGACCGCTGTCATCGGCGTGCGCGGCACCGATTTCCGCGTGGCCTGGGACGACGTGGCCGGGCACAGCCGTGCCGAGGTGCTGAGCGGGCAGGTTGGCGTGCGGACGCTGCGCGCAACCCGTGAGCATGCGGTGGACCAGGGCTTCGGCGTGCTGGCTGGCGCCACCGGCGTCGGCAGCGCGGTGGCCCTGCCGGCCGCGCCCTCGCTCGAGGGCTTGCCGAACCTGTTCGAACGTCCGCTGCTGCGCATTCCCATGCCCACCTCGGGCGACCACACCCGCTGGCGCGCGAGGGTGGTGCCGGCGGAGGCTGACGTGCCGGTGTATTTCGACGCCATCGTCGATGCCGGTGAAGCGCGCGTGAGCGGCCTGGCCGACGGCGACTACCGGCTGCTGCTGCGGGCGATCGATGTCAGCGGCCTGGAAGGTTACGACGCAGCCCACCCGTTCCGGCTCAAGGCACGGCCCGAACCCCCGTTTACAACCCAGCCGCAGCCGGCAAGCAAGACCAGCGCCGGGCGGGTGAGCTTTGCCTGGACGCAGGCCCCCGAGGCGGCGGCCTACTTGTTCGAGGCGGTGCCCGCCGACGGCGGCGAACCGCAGGCGTCCCGGTTGGACGTGGCCGGCACCCGGCTCGAGCTTGCGCCCGGCGATTACACCTGGCGCGTGGCCAGCGTCCGTGCCGACGGCGACCGCGGCCCATGGTCGGACCCGGTGCCCTTCACCGTGCGCCCGTTGCAGGCACCGCCCGAGCCACCGTTGATCGACGACGACGAGATGAGCTTCCGCTGGATGGGCGAACCCGGTCAGCGCTTCGAATACCAGTTCGCTGCCGACGCCGCGTTCGCCCGGTTGCTGGCCGAGGGCGGGGTGGACGTGCCGGAGGTGGTGATCGCCCGGCCCGCACCCGACACCTACTACATGCGTATCCGTGCCATCGACCCGGACGGTTTCGTCAGCCCCTGGAGTGGCACCCAGCAGGTGATCGTGCCGGCCTCGCTGCCATGGTGGATGTTGTTGCCGCTGCTGGTGCTGTGACGCCAGACCGCCGCGCCGGCGGCGCGCGTCGCCCGGGCGACCTAGGGGACTTTACGCGCGCCGCGGCGGGCAACACGAGGCGGCCGGCGTGAAGACCTTGTTCACTGTTAGGCGCAAGACCCTGGCCGAGTGGCTGACGGTGACGCTGGCCTGCCTGCTGTTCGCATCAGTGGCCGCGCACCAGCAGTGGCTGTGGCGCTTCGACACGGTGTTGTACGACACCGCGCTCGGCTGGCGCGCGATCGAACCCGAGCCGGACATCGTCATCGTCGCCATCGACGACCGCAGCCTGGCCGACATCGGCCGCTGGCCTTGGAGCAGGGCGGTGCATGCGGCCTTGCTCGACCGCCTGGGCGCGCTCGGCGTCAAGGCAGTGGCCTTCGACATCATCCTGCACGAACTGGCCTACGAGCAGCCCGCCGCCGACCACGCCCTGGCCGCCAGCATTGCCGCGCACGGTCAGGTGGTGCTGCCGGTCACCCATGGCACCCGCGCCTCGGCGAGCGACGGCGAGGCGCTGCCCGCGCCACCGTTCCGCGATGCCGCCGCGGCGCTCGGCCACATCCACATCGAACTCGATCCCGACGGCATCGCCCGTACCCTCTACCTGTGGGAAGGCATGGCCGAGCCCCGCCACCCGCAGCTTGCCCTCGCCACCCTGGCGCTGGTCGACCCTGCGCGCGCCGCAGCCTATCCACCGCCGTCCGCCGACGCGCCAACCGTTATCGCCACGCCGCGCGTGTCGCGCGCCGAGCAGGGAGGCTGGCGGCGCGCCGGCTGGATGCACATTCCCTTCGCCGGGCCGCCGGGTACCTTCCGCTACGTCTCCTACGTCGACGTGTTGCGCGGGGAAGTCCCCGCCGCGGTGCTGCGCGACGCCATCGCCTTCGTCGGCGCGTCGGCGGTGGGCATGGGTGACATGGTGCCCACGCCCACCTCAGGCCACGCCAGCCTGATGCCCGGCGTGGAGGTGCACGCCACGGTGTTCGACGCGCTGCGCCGTGGGATCGCGATACGCAGCCTGCCAGCGTGGACGGTGGCCTTGCTCAACGCCATGGTGGTCGCCGGCCTGATGGTGGTGATGTTGCGGGCGCGCCCGCGCGCGGCCCTGCTCGCCACCTTCGGCACCGTCGCGCTGACCCTCAGTGCCACCTGGCTGGCGCTCATCGTCGGTCTGCTGTGGGTGCCGCCGGCGGCGGCAATGGCCGCCTGCATGCTGGCCTATCCGCTGTGGAGTTGGCGGCGTCTGGAGGCGAGCCGGCACTACTTCGAGGTGGAACTGGAGGCGCTGCGCGTACCCGGCCAGCCGGATGCCGAAACCCGGGTGGCGGACCCCTTCGTAGACCGCATCGAAATCGTGCAGGAGGCGGCCCTTCGCCAGCGCGAACTGCAGCGCAGCCGCGACGAGACCATGGACTTCCTGTCCCACGACTTGCGCGCGCCGCTGGCGGCCATCGTCACCACGCTGGAGGCGGAGCATGCCCGCGCGGGCGGCGATGCCAAACGCGACGCCTTGTTCGAGCGGGTGGACCGCTATGCCCGTTCGGCCCTGGGCATGGCCGAAAACCTTGTGCGGCTGGTGCGCGCAGAGAGCATGGACCCGGCGCGCTTCACCGAACTGAGTCTGGACATGATCGTGCAGGACGCCGCCGACGAGGCCTGGGCGCTGGCCCAGGCGCGGGCGCTGCGCCTGGATACGCTGCTCGATCTGCCGGACGACGCGGACTGCGTGGTGCGGGGCGACGCCGATTTGCTGCGGCGGGCCATCCTCAACCTGCTCAGCAACGCCATCAAGTATTCCCCCGAGCGGGAAACCGTCACCCTTGCGCTGGCGCCAGACGACGGTGGCTGGAAGGTGGCGGTGCGCGACCACGGTCCGGGCATTTCCGCGGAGCAGCAGGCGCAGTTGTTCCAGCGCTTTAGCCGGCTCGACGGCGAGCACAACCGCAAGCTCGGCGGCATCGGTCTGGGACTGCTGATGGTACGCACCGTCGCCGAGCGCCACGGTGGTCGAGTCGGCGTCGTCAGCCAGCCCGGGGCCGGCAGCACCTTCTTCCTCTGGCTTCCTGCCGCTTGATACCCCAAACTGGGTAGTGTGATACTGGCGCCACGTATAGTTCGGTATCCCTCGCCTGTTTCGGTGAGCGGACGTGCGCTTTGCCCTTGGTGGGGCACTGGCGGGTGGGCAGAATCCTGCCAGGCCCTGCGCAATGAATGCTGCCGCGACGATGGAGGAAGTGGATGAAGGTGGTCGAGCGGACGGTTTTTCCGGGTGCCCTCAAGTGGCTGATCGCCGTCGCCGCCTTGCTCTCGCCGTTCGCGCTGGCGCTGGTCAGCACCGACCAGGGTCTGCTGTCCACCCTGTTCCGCGACCATCGCGCGGTGATGCTGTTCATCGAGCCCGACAGTGGCCGTATCGTCGACGCCAACAGCGCGGCCGCCGAGTTCTACGGTCGGCCGATCGACATGCTGCGGAAAATGCGCATCGACGATCTCAACGCCCTCGACCCCGACGCGGTGGCGGCCGAGCGTCGCCAGGCCACGGAGCAGGGCCGCAACTACTTCATTTTTCCCCACTACGCTGCGGGCGGGGCGCTGCGCACTGTGGAGGTGTACTCCTCGCCGCTCACGCTCAGCGACGGGCGTCGGGTGCTGTTCTCCATCGTCCACGACATCACCGGCAAGACGGTGGCCGAATCCGAACTCATCGCCTACAAGAACCGCCTGGAGGAGCTGGTCGAGCGCCGCACGCGCGAGCTGTCGGCCAGCCTCGAAAGCCGCCGTCGGCTGCTGTGGATGGCGGTGTTGCTGCAGGCCGCTGCGATCGGCGTCCTGGCCTATCTGATAACGCGGCGGCGGGTGGTGATGCGGGCGTTGCGTGCCGAGGTGCGCGAACGCCGCCAGGCGGACGAAACGGTGCGCAAGTTGTCGCTGGCGGTGGAGCAGAGTCCCACCAGCATCGTCGTCACCGACCTGGATGGGCACATCGAGTACGTCAATGACTACTGCGTGCGCAACACCGGCTACGCCCGCGAGGAACTGCTGGGCCAGAACCCCCGCATGTTGCAATCCGGCAAAACGCCCGAGGAAACCTACCGCGGCATGTGGGCAACCCTGCTGCGCGGCGAGATCTGGCGTGGCGATGTCATCAATCAGCGCAAGAACGGCACCGAGTACATCGAATCGGTGGTGATCGCGCCGGTGCGCGACGAAGCCGGTACCGTGACCCATTACGTCGCGATCAAGGAAGACATCACCGACAAGCGCCACAACGAGGCGCGCATTCATCACCTGGCCTTCTTCGACGAACTCACCGGCCTGCCCAATCGCGCTTTCCTGCTCGACCGCCTGGCCCGCCCGCAGCGCATCGTCGCTGGTCAGCGACTTCAGGACGCGCTCATCCTGATCAACGTCGACCGCTTCAAGCTCATCAACGACGCCCGCGGCCACGTTCTGGGCGACGCCTTGCTGCGGGCGCTGGGCGCACGGGTACAGGGCATGCTGCGCGAGGGCGATCTGCTCGCCCGGCTGGCGGCGGACGAATTCGCGATCATCGTGCCGATGGCGTTGGAAGCCGACGAGCGCGCCGGCCGGCGCGCGCTGGCGGTGGCGGAGAAAATACACACCGAGCTCAAGGCGCCGTTCATGATCGACGGCGAGGCCTTCAATCTCACCGTCAGCCTGGGGCTCACCCTGTTCCCAGAGGCCGACAGAGAGGAGCCCGGTGCCGTGCTGCGCCGCGCCGATACCGCGCTGCACCGCGCCAAGACCGCTGGCGGCAACCAGAGCGCGCTGTTCGAGGAGAGCATGAGCGAGAGCGCCGAGCAGGTATTCACCATCGAGCGAGAGCTGCGCCAGGCCATCCACGGCGGCGCTCTGCGATTGCACCTGCAGGCCCAGATCAACACTCACGGCGAACTGGCCGGTGCCGAGGCGCTGGTGCGCTGGCAGCATCCGGTGCGGGGTCTGGTCGCGCCCAGCGTGTTCATTCCCATCGCCGAGGAATCCGACCTGATCGTCGAGATCGGCGCCTGGGTGCTCAATGAAACCTGCCGGCTGATGGCGCGCGAGGACATGGCGGGCAACCCGCTGCGGGTGTCGGTGAACCTCAGCCCGCGTCACTTCCGCCAGCACAGCTTCGTACCCTGGCTCAAGCAGATGCTGGCGAGTACCGGCGCCGACCCCACCTACCTGACGCTGGAGGTCACCGAAGGGCTGGTCATCGACGACATCAACGACGTTGTTGCCAAGATGGGCGAACTCGCGGCGCTGGGCGTGCATTTCTCGGTGGACGACTTTGGCACCGGCTACTCATCCCTCGCCTACCTCAAGCGCCTGCCCATTCACGAACTCAAGATCGACCGCAGTTTCGTCCAGGACGCCCCCACCGACCCCAGCGACGCCGCCCTGGTCGAAACCATCATCTCGGTGGCACGCCACATGCATCTGAGCGCCGTCGCCGAAGGCGTGGAAACCGCCGAACAGGCGGCCTTTCTCAAACTGCGTGGAGATCTGATCCACCAGGGCTACTACTACGGCCGCCCCGAACCCGCCGAGGAATGGATTGCCCACTGGCGTAGGCCGCGGGTATGAAGGTCTGTACCGGAGGGCTGCCCGTGGTCCCCCTCGGCGGCGTCGTCGGAGGGGGCGTCGGTGTCCCTGCACGGGCGACGCGAGGGGGTCTCAGGTCGATCCAGGCGTATCGGAGAGCGGGAGATGCTGTTTCGGACCGCGTTTCTTGAAGGGATAGCCGCCGGTGTCGTCACGCTGGCATTCCGGCGCTGGCGTCGGCCGAGCGTGCGGGCCGGGGGTAGTCTGCTCACGCCCGTCGGGCAGCTCGGCATCAAGTCGGTCGAACGCGTGGAGCCGGATCGCATTTCGGATGCGGAAGCGCGCCGTGCCGGGTATGAGTCCAGAGCGGTGTTGCTGGATGAACTGCAGCGTCGAACCGAGGGCGAGGTTTACAGGATTGAACTTGGTCCGCTGCTTCCCGACCCCCGCATTGCGTTGAGAGAACAGGCAGAGGTCACGGACGCGGCGCTTGATGAGTTGCGTACCCGGTTGTGTCGCCTGGACGAGCGGGCAGCCGACGGGCCGTGGACATGCCGTACCCTGGAAGTGTTGATCGCCCAGCCAGGGGTGCGTGCACGAGATGTATGTGCTCTTGTCGGTCAGGACAAAGAGCGGTTCAAGCTCAATGTGAGGAAGCTGAAGAACCTCGGTCTTACTGAAAGTCTCGGAACGGGCTACCGCCTGTCGCCGCGGGGTGAAGCGGTGCTTGGTCTGTTGCGCGCAGCGGCTGACAGCGGTGAAACATGATTGCCTGGCCGGACGATCGGTGGCCCCGGGGCACGCCCCGGTCTCAGGGGCGGGCGATGAACACCGGCAGGCGCCACTTGAAGAAGATCGCGCCCATGCGGATTACCAGTACCAGCCCGCCGCCGGCGAGGGCGGCCCAGCCGGCTGAGACGCCCAGCGCAACCAGTCCGACCAGCAGCAGCGCGCCCGCCCACGAGGCCGTGGCATAGAGTTCGCTGGAGAACACCAGTGGCACCTCGTTGCACAGCACGTCGCGCACGATGCCGCCAAATACCCCGGTGATCACGCCCATCAGGCTCGCGACCAGCCACGGTGCGCCCAGGGCGAGTGCGGCCTGGGTACCGCTGACGGTAAACAGCGCCAGACCCACTGCGTCGGGTAGTACGAAGAGCTTGGCCGGCAGGCGTAGCACGCGCACCAGGGCGAAGGTCGCCAGTCCGGCGATGATGGCGGCGATCAGATAGCTTTGGTCGGCGATCCAGAACACCGTGCGGTCGAGCAGCACGTCGCGCAGCGTGCCGCCGCCCAGGGCGGCGACCAGGGCCACCACGATCATGCCGAACAGGTCGAACGGGCGGCGTCCGGCTTCCAGCACGCCGGAGGCGGCCTGCACCGCCACGCCGGCCAGGGCGATGCCGTAGATGAGGGAGTCGATCGGGATCATCGCGCGAGGATAGCATTGCCCCGCGCCGCGGCGAACCCGTGGCGCAAGGTGGGCACCGCGCCGGATCAGGCCGCGCCCGATTGGCGGCGCGCGTGCATCGGCTATGCTTCGCCTCCATGCTCACGTTCATCCAGGTTCTCGTCAGCGGCATTGCCACCGGCTGTGTTTACGGCCTGGTGGCACTGTCCTTTGTGTTGATCTACAAGGCGACCGAAACCATCAGCTTCATGCAGGGGGAGTTGCTGATGCTGGGGGCGTTCACCGTGCTGGCGCTCAATGTCGGCCTGGGCTGGCCGATTGCCGTGGCTGCGATGGCGGGTGTGGCGGCGATGGTGGCCCTGGGTGCGGGGCTGGAGCGCAGCGTGCTGCGCCGTGCGATCGGCCAGCCGCACCTCACCGCAGTGTTGCTCACCTTCGGACTGGGGATGGCGATACGCGGCGCAGTGACCACCGTGCCCGCCGCCAGCCAGAGCATGCATCGCCTGGATCTGCCGTTTGCCGGGCAGTGGCTGCAACTGGGGTCGATCAGGATCGCGCTCGAACATCTCGCGGTGATTGCCGCCACCGCGCTGCTGGCATTGGCGCTGAGCCTGTTCTTCCGACATACCCGCGCCGGCCTGGCGCTGCGCGCCTGTTCGGAGAACGCCGGTGTCGCGGCGCTGATGGGGGTGTCGGTGGCCGGCATGCATACCCTCGCCTGGGCCATTGGCGCCGGGCTAGCGGCGGTGGCGGGTCTGTTGCTCGCACCGATCACCTTTGTTCATATCAACATGGGGCTGATTGCGCTGAAGGCCTTCCCGGCGGCGGTACTGGGGGGCATGACCAGCCTGCCCGGCGCGCTCCTGGCAGGGGTGTTCCTGGGCGTGGCGGAGGCGCTGGCCGGTCTGCTGCTGCCGGAGGGCAGCAAGGACGTGACCCCCTATGTGCTGTTGATGGTGGCGTTGCTGCTGTTTCCGCAGGGCTTTGGCGGCCGGCGTGGCCGGACAGGAGGGGGGCGGTGAACGGCGCGTACACCCGGAGGCGCGCGCGATGACCGCGGCGGATGGCGCGAAGCGCATGCGGCGCGGCGTGGCGATGCTGTGTGGCTTCGCCGCGTGTGCGCTGCTGGCGGGTTGGGTGCTGGGCACGGACTACGCCTTGGGGCAGGCAGTGTTCGTCGTCACTTTCGCGATTGCCGGTCTGGGAGTGGTGTTGATTGTCGGTCAGAGCGGGCAGATCTCGCTGGGGCAGGGTGCGTTGCTGGCGCTGGGTGCGTACGCGCAGACCCTGCTCACCCTGCGCGGCGTGCCCGCGCCGCTGGCCTTGCCGCTGGCGGTGGCGACTGCGGCCGCGGGCGGCTGGCTTGCCAGCCTGCCGGCGCGCCGCCTGGGCGGGCTGTACTTCGCCATGAGCACACTGGCTTTCGCCTTGATCGTCGAGGAAGCGCTGGTGCGCGCCGAATGGCTTACGCGGGGCGCGGCCGGGCTGGCGGTGCCGGCGTTCTCCGCGGGGGGCTGGGTGGCGGGCTCGCCGGCCGAGGAACTGATGGTGAGTGCGGTGGCGCTTGCGGCCGCCTGGTGCTTGTGCCGGCGCTGGCTGGCGTCCGGCATCGGGCGGGCATGGCGGGCAGTACGCGAGGACGAGGCAGCGGCGGCCGCCTGCGGGGTGGACCCGGTGCGCAGCAAGACGCTCGCCTTCGTGCTCGGAGGCGGACTTTCGGGGCTGGCCGGGGCCTTGTACGCGCACTGGATCGGTTTCGTCAGTCCCGAACAGTTCGGCCTGTTCCTGTCATTCGAGCTGCTGATGCTCGCGTTCATCGGTGGCGCGCGGCGCTTGGCCGGAGCCGTGTGGGGGGCGCTGGTCATCGTCGCGATTCCCCAGGCGATTGCCTTGGGGCGCGACTTCCTGCCTGCCGAGGTCGCCCGCTCTGCGGGGCTGGAGGCGGTGTTGTTCGGCGTGGTGATCGTGGCGGTGATCCTCTTCCGGCCGCAGGGTATCGCCGGCAAGTAAGGGCTGTGGGAAGCGATGGCGGGAATAGGGTGGGGAAAGCGGCAAAGGCGGGCGCACACCCGTATCCGCCGTGCAATCGGAACCCACGCGGAGCGCCGAGGGGCGAAGCCGTGCGAAGCGCGGGGGGCGTTCGGGCAAAACGCTCAGGGTTCGCCCGATGGGCAGCGCGGCGCCCGAGCCGGATAATCGCCTCTCGTTTGTTTCCGCTCGTTCGCTCCATCATTCAGGATTCTCGATCATGAAACTGTCTCGTGTTCCCCGTTCCTGCGCGCGTCCGGGCGCGCTTTGGGCTACGCTGCTGGCGCCGCTGCTGACGTTTGCCACCAGCGCAGTGATGGCCGCTGCGCCCGGCGTCAGCGAGCGCGAGATCGTGGTTGGCAGCGTGCAGGATTTGTCCGGCCCGATCGCCATGCTCGGCGCACCGGTGCGTGATGGCATGTTGCTGCGCTTCGAGGAAGTCAACGCCGCTGGCGGCATTCACGGCCGTCAGATCCGCCTTGCGGTGGAGGACGCCGCCTACGATCCGAAGAAGGCGGTGCTGGCCACGCGCAAACTGGTGCAGCGCGACAAGGTGTTCGCCTTTCTCGCCAACATGGGCACGCCGGTGGTGATGGCGACCATGCCGATGGTGGTGGATGCCGGCCGGCCCCATTTGTTTCCGTTCTCGCCCCACGAATCCACCTACCTGCCGCTGCATCCGCTCAAGTTCCAGCTGTTCGCGCCCTACCAGGACTACATGGACGCGGCGACCCGCCACATGATGGGCTCCGGCCGTTACCAGCGGGCCTGCTTGTTGTACCAGGACGACGATTACGGCCTGGAGGTGATGAAGGGTGTGGAGGCCGGGCTCGCGAAGCTGGGCCAGCCGTTGGTCGAGCGCACCAGCTACAAGCGCGGCGCCACCGACCTCTCCAGCCAGGTGGCGCGCCTGCGCGCGGCCAGTTGCGATCTGGTGATCCTCGCCACGGTGGTGCGCGAGACGGTCGCCGCGATGAGCGAAGCCCGCAAGCAGGGTTGGGCAGTGGACATGTTGGTGACGGCATCCGGCTACTCCGCCCAGACCCATGAACTGGGCGGCGAGGCGGTGGAGGGCTTGTACGGCGTGACGGTGCTCCCTCATCCCTATGCCGACGATGCCTCGCCCGAACTGGCGGCGTGGATTGCCGGCTATCGGGCACGCTTCGGCGTGGCGCCCAACGTCTGGAGTGCGATGGGCTACACCATTGCCGAACTGTTCGTGCGCGCCGCCGAGGCGGCCGGACCGGAACTCGATGTCGACCGCTTTGTCTCGGCAATGGCGGGCCTGCATACGGAGGGCGACATTTTTGGCGGGCCGGCGTATCGTTTCAGTTCGGAGGACCACCTCGGCAATCGCCGCGGGCGCATCGCCCAGATCCGCGAGGGCCGCTGGGAAATCCTGACTGACTATCTAGACTGACGGTTCGCGCGTGGCCCGCCGCCCACAAGGCGCGGACCAAGGGGTGGACCGGAACCAGGAATTACATGAGTTTCGCTCCCCCTCACGATCTGCGCTACGACGCATCTCCCCCCCGTATCGTCGCCGTCGCCTTCACGGGCGCATCCGGCATGCCCTATGGTCTGCGCCTGGTCGAGTGCCTGCTCGGCGCCGGCTGCGAGGTATGGCTGCTGTACTCCCAGGTGGCGCAGATCGTCGCGCGCCAGGAGATGGATCTGGAACTGCCGTCGCGTCCCGCCGAGGTTGAACAGCAGCTCAGCGCGCGTTTTGCCGCCGCCCCCGGCCAGTTGCGGGTGTTCGGCCGCGAGGAGTGGTTCGCACCGCTGGCGTCCGGCTCGAACCCGGCCGACGCCATGGTGGTTTGCCCCTGCACCATGGGCACGCTCGCGGCGATCGCCGCCGGCCTGTCGCAGAATCTCATCGAACGCGCTGCCGACGTCGCCATCAAGGAGGGCCGGCGGCTGGTGCTGGTGCCGCGCGAAACACCGTTTTCGGCCATTCATCTGGAAAACATGCTCAAGCTCGCCCGCCTTGGCGTGGTGATTCTTCCGCCCAGTCCGGGCTTTTATACCCACCCCGCCACGGTCGACGACATGGTCGACTTCGTCGTCGCGCGGGTGCTCGACCAGATCCGCGTGCCGCATCGCCTGATGCACCGCTGGGGTGAGTCCGAACCGCAGGAGATGCGCGCATGACTGCCCGCCACGATCCCGCCGCGGGCAGTACCGCGATATTGCCCATTTTCCCGCTGCAGACGGTGCTGTTTCCGGGCGGCACATTGCCGTTGCGCATCTTCGAGGCGCGCTACATGGACATGACCAGCCGCTGCCTGCGCGAGCAGACGGTGTTCGGGGTGAACCTGATCGCGGCAGGCAGCGAGGTCGGCAAGCCGGCGGTGCCGCACAAGGTCGGCGTGAGTGCCCGCATCACCGAGTGGGACATGGAGCGCCCCGGTCTGCTCAATCTGGTGACCCAGGGCGAGCGACGCTACCGCATCCTGGAAACCGAAACTGCTACCGACGGCCTGCTCACGGCCCGCGTCGAGTGGTTGCCGGAGCCCCCCGACGTGGCCTTGCCGGGTGACTTCGCCAGCCTGGTGGCGTTGCTCGCGGCGATCATCGAGGATGCCGGCGAGGCGCACTTTCCACCACCGTACCGCATGGATGATGCTGGCTGGGTAGGCATGCGCCTTGCGGGCGTGCTACCCATTCCATTGAAGGCCCGCCAGGCACTGCTTGAGCTGGACGATCCCATGTCGCGGGTGGAAATCATCCGTACCTATCTGGCGCAACACGGCGTGGGCAACGCAGGGGAAACCCAAGCCGAGTAGGAGGCTTTCCCGGTTTCCGTGCGAGGCGGGTGATCAGAACAGGCCGGGGTGGGTGAGTGCGGTCAGGATCTTGCGTACCGGTGTCGGTAGCGCGGCGTTTTCCAGGTCGTCCAGGGCGAGCCATTGCAGCGGTCCCGGCTCGCTGGCCAAGGCCGCCGCGCCTTCCGGCTCTACCAACTCGATCAGCACGGGTGACAGCGACAGGGTGAAGTGGGTGAAGGCGTGCGCCACCGGCGCCAGCGTTCGCACCGATACGGCTTCACGCGCGATCGTCTGCTGCACCCAGGCGGCCGCGTCGGCGTGGCCGGTGGCCTCGGCCGGCAGTTCCGGCAAGGCCAGCAGCCCGCCCCAGATGCCAGCGGGTGGGCGCTTTTCGAGCAACACCTGCCCACGCTCGATCACCACCGCCACGCGCGAATCGCGATGCGGTCTGGCCTTGCGTGGCCGTGCGGCGGGCAGCTCGGCCACACGCCCATGGCGAAACGCGACACAGGTCTCGGCCAGCGGGCAGCGCGTACAGGCGGGTCGTGCGCGGGTGCACAGCGTGGCGCCGAAGTCCATTTGTGCCTGGGTATAGATCGCGATGTCGGTTGGCCGGTCGGCGGGGGCGGCCTCGTTTACCCGGGTATTGCCGCGATCGTCCGTGCCGCCGCCGGCAGTCTCAGGCAGCAGCGATTCGGCCAGCGCCCACAAGGTGTTTTCCACCGCTTTCTCGCCCGGGAAACCGCCCACACCGAACACGCGGCACAACACCCGCTTGACGTTACCGTCCAGGATCGCCACATGCTCGCCGAAGGCGAAGGCCGCCACAGCCGCCGCCGTGGATCGGCCGATGCCCGGCAGCGCGGCGATCTCCATCGCCCGTTCCGGAAAGCGTCCATTGTGGCGCTCGACCACGGCGCGCGCGGCCGCGTGCAGGTTGCGCGCTCGGGCGTAATAGCCCAGTCCGCTCCACAGGCCCAGCACGTCATCCACTTCCGCTGCGGCCAGACTGGGCAGATCGGGAAAGCGCGCGAGGAAACGGGCGTAGTACGGGATCACCGTATCTACCTGGGTCTGTTGCAGCATGATCTCAGACAACCAGATGCGGTAAGGGTCGCGTGTCTGCTGCCAGGGCAGGTCGTGGCGGCCGTGTTCGGCATGCCAGGCAATCAGGGTGCGGGCGAAGTCGGACATGGGTGAGCGAGGGTGTCATGCATGGCGAGGCACTGTCGCATACGCCGGAGCCCCAGACAAGCGGCGTTCGCGGGGCGTGACGGACGAGTGGCGCCGTCGCGCGGTGCGTCAGGAAAAGGACTTCGTTGTCGGGCATGTCGGTGAGGCGGATGCCCGCGAGGCTCGACGCATGTGCGGAAGCGGGCGATAATCACGGGTTCCCATGCCCGGGACTCCACTCCAACATCCGTCCGCCGCCGCTGCGGGCGCTCAGCGACACCCCGACCGAACATGTCCCAGCCCCCGATCACTCACCAGGAATTCACTCGCGCGTTCCGCGACACGCTCGGCATGTTTGCCACCGGCATTGCCGTGGTGGCCACGCGTGCGCCCAACGGCGACCCGATCGGGCTGACGGTGAACTCCTTCAACTCGGTGTCGCTCGATCCGCCGCTCATCGTCTGGAGCATGGCGCGGCACCTGCCCAGCCTGCCCGTGTTCGAGGCCTGCGAATACTATTCGGTGAATGTGCTGGCGGACGATCAACAGCACTTGTCGCAGTTGTTCGCGTCGCGTTCCGACGACAAGTTTCTCGGGCTCGAGATCGACGAAGGCCTTTACGGTGTGCCGCTGCTCAAGGGCAGCTGCGCGCGTTTCGAATGCCGCAACATCACCCGCCACCCCGGCGGCGATCATCTGGTATTCATTTCCGAAGTGGTGCGCTTCGACCGCGAGCCCCGCGAGCCGCTGATCTTTCACGGCGGTGCCTACCGGCGCCTGGCACCTTAACCAGGCCAGGCCGAGGTCGGGCGGGGGCGCATCCAGGCCACATGCCTGCGTGGGCGCACCCGCAGTTGCCCACCATCTGCGAGCAGTCACCTACACAAACGCGGCCTGCGGATGGCACGGCACGCCCTTGTCGCGCCATGCCTCGGGTGTCCGCCTGGTTCGCACCACAATGCGCGGTTTACCTCAACCGCATGCCACACGACCGCTGAGACAGGCTGGTACATGCTCGCCGACCGAGTGTGCGCCAGGACGTCGAGGGCGTGAGCCTGGGTCAGTCATGATCTGCGCCTTGATGAACCGATGAAGGGGCGGGTGATTGCAGCCGCGTCTTGCCCAGGAAAAAGACCACCATGGCAAGGCCGAACATCGCCGCAGCAAAGAGAAACGTGCGCGAGAAGGCTTCGCCGATGACCGGCGGGGAACTCAAGGCCACGTCCTCGCCGCCCAGCCACGAGGCGAACAACAGTGGCATCAACGATGCACCAATCATGAACCCAAGATTGCGCGACAGGCCGAGCAAGCCGGAGACCATGCCTCGTTGCGCGTCCGCAGCTTCGGTCATCGTCGCCGTGCTGTTGGCCGCCAGGAAAAGCTGGAAGCCGGGTGTGATCAGCACCAGCGCCATCACGTAGCCGGGAACGCCGACTCGACCAGGCAATAGCGCAAGGCAGATTAGTCCGACGGTCGAGAGCATCAGGCCCGCCAGCAGGGTTCGGTCGGTGCCGAACCGGTCCGTGAGTCTACCTGCAGGCACACCGGACAGCGCAGCGACGGCAGGGCCGACCGCCATCGCCATGCCCATCGCCAGTTCGCTCAGGCCCAGGCCGAACGCAAGGTAGAAGGGCCCGACCACCAGCGTTGACATCATGACGGCGCTGACGATGAGATTCATCGTCAGCGATGTGGCAAGGGCCCGGCTGCTCAACAGGGCCAGGGGCACAAGCGGGTGTGCTGTACGCATCTCGGTGCCGACGAACGCCGCCAGCGCGATGGCGGTAGCACCAAGCAACACCCAGACGGGGACGGCCAGGCCGACCTTGCCGCCCGTGGCGGACAGCGCGAAGGACAGCAGTGCCAGGCACAGCCAGAGGCTGCCAGCCCAGTCCATGCGAACAGTCGCGGTGGCGTGCCTGTTGTCCTTGGGGAGACCGATCGAGACGATGGCGAACACGCCCAGTCCACACACCAGCAGCAGGACGAAAACCGAACGCCAGCCCAGGATATCGATCAACCCGCCACCGACAGAAGGCCCCAGCGCGGTACCGATCGCTGACATGGCACCCAGCAAGCCCATCGCCCCACCCATGCGTTCCCTGGCGACGAGGCCTTTCGCGAGCGACATCGGCAATGCCATCAGGACTGCGGCCGCCGAGCCTTGCGCCACGCGGCCCGCGATCAACCAACCCAGGTTCGGCGCCGCGGCGCAGACGATCGAGGCCGTGGTGAAGAGCATCAGGCCGTAGCGCAGCACCCGGCGATTTCCGTACAGATCACCCATGCGCCCAGCGGCGACGATGGCCACCGTCAGCGAAAGCAGATAGGCAAGCACCACCCATTGCACCTGCTGCACCGACGCCGAGAAGGAGGAAGCCAGTGTTGGGAGGGCCACGGTCGTGATGCTGATGCCGAGCGAGGCCAGCACGATGGAGCCCGCCAAGGCGGCCAAGGCGAGCTTGTTGCCGGGCGGAAGAGCAAGGTTTTTCATGTGCTTGACCCTTGATCAAGGTTGACGTGCGAACTACTATGCAACTTAAAGCCAACTTGAAGTCAAGCATGAATCTCATCGATATCGGGGTACTCGCGAAAGCCAGTGGTGTCGCCACCTCGACGCTGCGTTATTACGAGGAAGTCGGCCTGATCCGGTCCGTTTCAAGAAACGGATTGCGTCGGCAGTACAACGAGGACACGCTCGTGCAGCTCGCCTTGATTTCGTTGGGCAAGAGCGCGGGCTTCTCGCTGGAAGAGATTGGCGGCATGTTCGACAAGGATCGAAAGCCAAACCTGCCTAGACCCACGTTGAACGAGCGTGCCGACGAGCTCGACCGCCAGATCCGCAGATTGAAGACCTTGAGCAGCATGCTCAGGCATGTCGCGGACTGCCCAGCGCCGTCGCATCTGGCGTGCCCGAGGTTTCAGAAGCTGCTGAATGCGGCCTGTCCCACCAAGGCTGCCCGGGAGGTATTGCGACAAGCCGTAAGAGGGGAGGGTGCGTGACACTTCACGTCGCCGCGTAGTCATCTTGCGGTGATGCAGGCGCTGCGCGAATGATGGGGTGCCCCGAACGTTGCCGGCCTGGTTCGCCTTGCGCTTGATGGGCTGCGCGCCCCGCAAGGACTGGCTCGGGCACCGGCTGTCCTGCTGCACGGACCTGAAGGCCGTGCGCCTGTTCCTCACTTGGGCGCGCGAGACCAGCCTCGGGGATGTCGACGCCCCGCCGGTGCCGTCCCTGGTTCGCACCGGCAGCAACCCGCCCTGGATGAGCCGGCTCGATGACGGCGCTCTGCTGAGCCTGACACCTCACGGATAAAACCTCCGCGGACACTGTTCGCGTCCTGCTCGCCGTCGCGCCCGACGTGTTCGCCAACGACGTCTTCGCCATGACCCTCCACCAACAATCCGGAATCAGTCGTACCCGCAAATCACCCAGTTGTGCTCCCATGGTGGCGTGCCATGTGAAGCAACGCCCGACGGCTACTTCTGCCTAGCTCGGGAAATCGACGGGACCTCAAAACCATTCAGCGAGCTGCAAGCTCCGCAATGTATGCACAAAACATATCCGCCATTGCGTCGGCATAGGAATATATTTCTTCGGGACTGCGAGCACTTCCCGAATAGTCCTTCGCCACCGTTGCGAGCGTCGTAGAGATCAAATCGCAAGCTTGCAGGCGTGACTTCCTGGACACGGCGGGAAGCACTTCTTTCATGAAGGTGTCGAAAAATTTGTCCCATTCGACGTCGACTTCCTTTGCTTCAGGTGCATCACGGTAGAGCGGCGCAGCGTCATGCAGCGCCACCCGGATCTCGGCCTCTTCGCATTCCGAGCGAACAAACGCGTGGACGAGCGTGCGCAGGCGCTCCAGGGGCGGCTTGCTGGTGTCCTCGAGGATGCTCCGCAGCATCTGCGTCGTCTGCGCCCATTCATCGCTTTGCAGACGGAACAAGATGGCGGCCTTGTTCGGAAAGTACTGATACACCGATCCTACACTGACGCCCGCGCGCTCTGCCACCCGTGCCGTCGTGAAACGAGTGACGCCTTCCTGCGCCAAAACCTGAACAGCGGCTTCAAGAATGGTTGCGACCAACTCTGTCGAGCGTGCTTGCTGTGGCTGCTTTCGGCTGGAAATCTGAAGCGAGCGGCGGCGCGACATGGCGAATGAGTTTGAAAGTAAATGCGAATAGCCCGGATCAAGAATCTGGCTTATCTTGAATGCGACTGATTCGTCGCATTCTAGGCCTTCCCCATGGCTCACTCAACGGCTCATCACAGGTCTTCGTTGCGTCCATTGAGACAAGAACATGAACCTGCAGGCTCGACACCTCATCACCATACTCTTCCTGGTGCTCCCCGCGGTTGGGGTGGCGATGGGTGCGGGTTGCGCAGTGCGGCAAGATTCTGCAACGCTCATGCCCCGCTCTCCTTCTTCCGAAGTGCATGCTGAGGCCACCCGGCCGCGGGTTCTGGTGCCTCGCAGTATCCAGACGCAGCACCCAGACAGTGAAGTGGAGTGGAACGCCCCATTCGAGCTTCGCCCACCCGCGCCGACCACCCGGGCCATCCTGCTGGTGCATGGACTGGGCGATTCGCCGTGGTCCTTCGTCGACGTGGCGCCCACTCTTGTGGAAAAAGGTTATGTGGTGCGCACGCTGCTGCTGCGCGGACATGGCACCCACCCTGCCGACCTGATCGGCGTGCGGCTTGAGGACTGGCAGCGCCAGGTGCGCGAACAGATCATCATGTTGCAACGGGATTTTCCCGATGTCTGGCTGGGAGGTTTCTCGACCGGCGCCAACCTGGTGCTCGAGCATGCGCTGGACGACACCCGAATCCGCGGGCTGTTGCTCTTCTCGCCGGCGCTGCGCTCGAACGAGCTCTTCGACTGGGCCACGCCGTGGCTCGTTCGCCTCAGACCCTGGCTGCTTTCGCCCGAGACGCACCCGCTGCAATCACCGTTGCGATACCACATCGTGCCGACCAATGGGCTCGCTCAGTTCTACCGCAGCAGCGTGGCGGTACGGAAGCGCCTGAAAGCGCAAACCTTCGACCGCCCCGCAGTCATCATACTGGCCCAGCATGATTCAGTTGTCGATGTGCGATATGTGCGTCGCATTTTCGAGCGCCGTTTCACTCATGCCGACAGTCGGTTGGTCTGGTATGGGAATCCTCTGCCCGGATCGACCTCCTCGTCGCGCGTGCTGGTGCGCCCAGATGCGCTGCCTCAGGAACGCATCAGTCAGTTCTCGCACATGAGCATCCTGTTCTCACCGCAGAATCCGCTGTACGGGCGGGATGGCAGCGAACGCATCTGCTTCAACGGTCAGACGGACGAGGATATGACCGCCTGCCAGGCCGGCGAAACGGTCTGGTACTCCGATTTTGACTACCGCGAACAAGGCAAGATTCACGCGCGCCTTACCTACAACCCGTATTTCGATTGGCAGTCGCAGGTCATCCAGGATGTGCTGGCTGATGCAGCGGCGTTGCCGTGGGTCATGCGCGCTAGTCAAGACCTTCCGCCATCAGAAAACCAATGGCTGCAACCAGTTCCATAGAGCGGCGCGTCATCCGATATGTCATTGGATCGGTGTTGCTCACACTGGTGGTAACCATAGCGGGCATATCCATCGTGAACATCCTGTTCGAGAAGAGGCTGCTTACCAGCCAGATGCAGGAGGAGCGCGGTTTCATCATGAGCCACATCAACCCGGCTGAGCCCTACGTATGGCGAACGGCGACCGTGCATGGCATGTACGTGCCAGGCGCCATGCAGTCAGAGGCTGAACTTCCGGACATTTTTCGCTCCCGCGAATTCCCTTTCAGCGGAGAAGCCGAGGTGGGCGAGAAGAAATTCATGTTGAGCAACGTGCCTGTCAACGGTGGGCGCCTCTACCTGGCCAAGGACATCAGCATGTACGAAAGGCAGGACGTTGCTTACAAGAAAGTCCTGGTGGTGATCGGTCTGATGCTGTTGGCGCTGGCTGTGCCGTTGGCGCGCATCACGAGCAGACATCTTGTGACGCCTCTCGTCGGTTTGATGAGCCAGATCAGGTCCATTGAGCCAGCACCGACCATGCCCCGCCTTTCCGAGAAAGGTGTGGATCAAGAGTTGCTGGTGGTGGTTCGTTCGCTCAACCGCTTTCTCGACGAGATCGAAACCTACGTCAAACGAGAAAAGATGCTTCTTGGAATGGCGAGTCACGAACTACGCACGCCGGTCTCGATCATCGCGGGTGCTCTGGATGGCATAGAGTCACGCGGGCAGACGCCAGCGGCCGATACCAGGGCGATGCAGCGTATCCGACGCGCAGTGAGCGGGATGAGCGCGAGTGTTCAGGCGATTCTGAGTCTGATGCGCCACGGCGATCTGGTGAGCGATCGTGTTGCCCCGCTATCCCTGGTGCATGAGGAAATGATGGATGTTGCTCAGATCCATCAGGATGCACGTGAGCGGATCCGCTTGCATGACGGCGCTGATCCCATCCTGTTTGCCGATCCTGTGCTGGTGAGGCTGCTCTTTCGCAATCTGATACAGAACGCCCTCCAGCACACGAGCGGAACGGTGGATGTGGCCTTGGAGGCAACCTGGATCGAGTTCAGGGACAAAGGGCCGGGATTGCCGGAGCGCTATCGTTCCGTACTGACTTCGTGCCCACCCGTACCGACTACGAGCGCCACAGGGTTGGGGCTGTTCATTGCCACCTTGATATGCGAGCGCCTGCAGTGGCAATTGAAAGTGATTGACAGTGGTCCCGGCGGCACAGTGCTGCGAGTGACTTTCGGGGTTTCTTCGATCGAATCTTTTCGCAATCAGTAATGCGACCAAGCCTGAACAGAGGTGGGGCGTGATTATCTCGTATGTACCGCGATGCCATGAAGAACAAGACCCGAGTTCTGCTCGTTGAAGATAACGCTGATCTGGCGGAGAACATATTCGAGTTCTTGGGGGAGAGCGAATATGAACTGGAGTACGCCTCTGGTGTTTTGACTGCACTGCATCTTCTTGATAGCCAGAGCTACGACGTCATTGTTCTGGACATCATGCTCTCGGGCGCATCGGGACTCGACATTGCGCGCAGGCTGCGCAAGGACATGAACGACTACACGCCAATCATCTTCATGACGGCAATGGGGGCGATAGAGGAGAAGGAAGCCGGGTACTCAAGTGGCGGTGACGACTATCTCGTCAAGCCATTTGACTTGAGAGAGTTGGCGCTGCGCATCAATGCCTTGAACCGGCGCAAGTCCTACAGCGACACATGGCTTCACGCGGATGGCGTCAGCTTCAACCCCGGCACGTTGGAAGTGCAGGTTGCTTCACAAGGCAAGCTCCGGCTCACCGGATTGGCCGCACACATTTTCGAAGCGTTGATCCGAAGCTACCCGGACTTCATTTCCTATACGGCGCTGGGAACAAAGCTCTGGCCCGATCGAGGCGTCGATTCAAACACGCTACGCACCCACATTTGGCAACTTCGCAAGCAGCTCCAAAACGTCTACGGGATACCTATGATCAGAACGCTTCATGGTCGTGGTTACATCCTCGACCTCGCAGAAAGCTAGGAAGCCGCGCAGGCACCCATCTTGTCCTGCTCGATGAGATTGAAGCCACATTGCCTCGGTCGTGAAGTGCCTCCCGGGAAATCAATGGCGCTTTCTACCATGACCTGAGTTGATGAAGTCTTGATTCCGTTTAGATGCCAGTCTGTTGGGTGGATCAGTAGATTCCTGGTCATGTACCAGAACAACTCACCGACGGTCCGAGCTGACCGACTACTCGAGCGTTGCTTCGAATCTCCTCCGTGGCAACGCATGCAATGCATCGACAGGCACGCTGCACGCACTCGCGCAGTCTGGTTCGGCGGGCCCGTGGCTACCCGATGTTGCGTCTCAGTATTGTCTATCCTGCTTCTTTCCGCTTGCGATGCACCACCCCGGGACGCGGAAAGGCCGGAAGTCATTGCGCCCGCGCGCGTCGCTGTCGCGCCGGCGCAAACCGCTGCGTTCGGCGAACCGCTCTCCCTTTCAGGAACCTTGACTGCCGAGCGTCAGGCACGGCTGTCGGTACGTACCGACGGACTCGTTCAGCGGGTGCATGTCGATGCTGGTGATCGGGTCGAGGCAGGACAGACCTTGCTCGAACTGGATCCTGCCGTTGCACGCCATGTGTTGCTGCGTACGCGCGCCGAAGCTGTACACGCGGCGGCGGCCGTACGCGAGGCGGAACGCCTGGTCGCCGAGGCGCAGCAGCTCATCGGACACCAGGCCATCTCCGCAACGGAAGTCGGATCGCGTGCGGCCGCCCTGGAACTCGCGCGCGCGGCAGCGGAGTCGGTCAGTGCAAGCGCACGAGAGCAGGAGGAAATCGTCGCGCGACACACGCTGCCAGCCCCGTTCTCGGGGGTGATCGCGGAGAAGTTCGCCGAAGCCGGCGAGTGGGTGCAGCGCGGCACGCCGGTGCTGTCGCTGGTGGCGACCGACCGTGTGCGCCTGGACCTGCGTGTGCCCCAGGAACGTTTCGGGCAGATAAATGGTGATGCCGAGGTGCGCGTGTTCTCCGATGTCCTCGGGGGCATGCCACTGCCGGCGAGCATCGGCGCTCGGGTGCCGGTTGCCGATCCCGGTGCCAGAACCTTCCTGCTGCGCTTGCTGGTAGACGATCCGCAGGGTCGCCTGCTTCCCGGCACCTCGGCCCGTGCCGAGATTTCCATCTCGCAAGTGGAAGGCCACACGGTATCGATCCACCGTGACGCCTTGTTGCGCCAACCGGATGGCAGTCAAAGCCTGTACGTGGTCGAAGACGGCGACAGCGGGTCCGTGGCGCGCAGGCGAACCGTGCGGATCGTGTATGAGCAGGATGGCCGGGCCGTGGTCGCGGGCGAAGGCGTGAGGGAAGGCGCGCGAATCGTGATTCGCGGCAATGAGGCATTGGCCGACGGTCAGCCCGTGGACGTGGTGGCGCGCTGACCCATGGTATTCGCCCGCATCCTTCGCCACGGCACCCTGATCACCGTCGCGGTTCTGATCCTGTGCGTGCTTGGCATCAACGCCGCAGTGCGCGTGCCCGTGCAGATGATTCCGGACCTGGAAGTGCGCACCATCAGGGTGGATACGCGCTGGCCAGGGGCCTCGCCGCGAGACGTGGAACAGGAGGTGCTGGTCGAGCAGGAGCAGTACTTGCGCACCCTGCCCGGCCTGCGCCGCATGGTGTCGACCGCGCGCATCGGGCAGGCCAGCATCGAGCTGGAGTTTCCCTTCGGCACGGACATCAACGCAGCCCTGATCCGCACCAACAATGCACTCAGCCAGGTGTCCAGCTATCCGGAGGGCGCTGATGCGCCTGCGCTGACGACCCTCTCGGCGTCGGAAGAGCCCTTCATGTACTTCAGGGTCGGGCCACGCATGCGTGGCGAGGCCAACCTCGATCTGGCGATGATGCGCAGCTTCCTTGAAGACGAGCTGCGGCCGCGCCTGGAGCGCGTCGATGGCGTTTCCCTGGTCGAGGTCCAGGGCGTGGAGGAACGGCAGGTGCGCGTGGAAGTCGATCCGCACCGCCTGGCTGAACGCGGACTGGACATGGCTGACGTGCGCAACGCGCTACAGGTGCGCAATGTCGATCGTTCGGCAGGCGATCTGGACAGTGGCAAGCGCAGCGTGCTGGTGCGCACCGTCGGCCGCTTCCGCGATCCGGCCGACATAGGCGAACTGATCATCGCTGAGCACAACGGTGCCCCGGTGCGCGTGTCCGACGTGGCGAACATCCAGCTCCGGCATCATGAACTTCGCGCCATGGCCTATTACAACGGGTTGCCGGCGGTCGTCCTGGCGGTGAGCCGGGAGACGGGATCAAACGTCGTTCAGACCAAATACGCCGTACTGTCGGCGCTGGCGGCCGCCAACGCCGACGTGCTGGCGCCGCTGGGCCTGGAAATGACGCTGATCAGCGAGGACGCGCGCTACGTCGAAGCGTCCGTCGCCAACGTCTTGAGCAACCTGCTGCTTGGCACGCTGCTGGCGACCCTGGTGATGTATGCATTTCTGCGTTCGGCGCGCAGCACCTTTGTCGGGGTGATCGCCATCCCGATCTGCACCATCGCCGCCTTCATCGGACTGCTGTTGGCGGGGCGCACGCTCAACGTGATCTCGTTGGCCGGTGTTGCTTTTGCGATTGGCATGACATTGGACAACGCCATCGTGGTGCTGGAGAGCATCGATCAGGCGCGACGGCGCGGCCTCAAACCCTTCGATGCCGCGGTGGCGGGTGTAAGGCGAGTCTGGCCCGCGGTGCTGGCTTGCACGCTGACCACCGTCCTGGTATTCGCGCCCACGCTGTTCATCCATGAGGAGGCCGGGCAGATCTACTCGGACATCGCCATTGCGATCTCCTCCTCCATCCTGGCGTCGATGGCGGTTGCGATGACCGTGCTGCCGGCCATGGCGGCACGACTGCTGCCGGCGCCGACACCCGGCGAGCCTGCGGGCGGCGGCACGTTTGACCGGATTGGCCGCTGGATCGGTACGGCCTATGGCAGCCCGATGCGTCGCGCGGCAATCCTGGTCGGCACACTGGGTGCTTCGGTACTGGCCGTAGTGTGGCTCACACCGCCGGCGGAGTATATGCCGGAGGGTGAGGAGGCGAGGATCTTCTCGCGCATGATCGCGCCGCCCGGTTACAACCTGGCGGAGATGGATCGCATCGCGCAGACCCTGATCCCGGAGTTGCAGCAGCGTACCGAGGACGAACCCGCACGGTTCCACCGTGGTGAGACGAGCATGCCGGCGCTGCGCTTCTTCCTGATGTACGTTGATGCCGGGGGCATCACGGTCATTACCGACCCCAAGGATCCGGCCGATCTGGAGGCCCTGATCGACGCCTTGGAGGGACGCTTCACGGCCTGGCCAGGCATGCGCGCGTTTGCTGCACGCGGTTCCATCATTTCAAGCGACGACGGGGGCACGCGCAGCATCAACCTGAACGTCTCCGGTGCCGATCTCGCGCAGATCTACCAGGTGGCTGCGCGCGCCTATGCCCGTGCGGACACGCTCTTCGATGGCGCGCAGATCGGGTCCGAGCCCAGCTCGCTGAGTCTCGACCAGGCGTTGATGGAGGTGCGCCCGCGCTGGCAACGCCTGGCCGAAGTCGGCCTGGATGCGGAACGCTTCGGCTACACGGTGGCGGCACTCAGCGATGGCGCCTTCGCCGACGCGATGATCCTGGACGACCGCCGCGTGGACATCTATCTGTTCAGCAGCGCGGGCAGTGCGCAGCAGGTGGACCGCTTGCGCGACCTGCCCGTCGCCACGCCATCCGGCGCGGTGCTGCCACTGTCCGCGCTGGCCGATCTGCATGAATCCGCCGATACCGACAGTATCCGCCGGGTGGATGGCCGACGCACGGTAACCCTGAACATCGTGCCGCCACGTTCGGTGGCCCTGGAGACGGGTGTCGGACGTGTGCGAAATGAGCTGATCGAGACCATGCGCGAGGCCGGCGAGATTCCGCATGGCGTGACGGTGAGCATCACCGGCGCCAGCGACCAGTTGCAGGCGACGCGTGAAGCCGTCTCGGGCAATTTCCTGATCGCCGTGCTGCTGTGCTACCTGATGCTGGTGGCGGTCTTCAGCCATTGGAGCCAGCCGCTGTTCGTCATGGCCACGATCCCGCTGGGCCTGGCGGGCGGAATCATCGGGCTGGCACTGCTCAACGGCGTCGGCGCCGCCTTCGGCATCCACCAGCCGTTCGACATGATCACGCTGCTCGGTTTTCTCGTACTGCTGGGTTCCGTGGTCAACAACCCGATCCTGATCGTGCAGGAAGCCTACAAGCGCCTGGGGGAGGGTGCCGCCTCGATTGCCGAGGCAGTGGACGGCGCGGTACGTGCCCGCCTGCGGGCAATTCTGATGTCCAGCCTGACCACGATCTTCGGCGTCGCGCCGCTGGTGCTGATTCCCGGCGCCGGCACCGAACTCTACCGTGGCCTTGGCGCGATCGTGATGTTCGGCATCGCATTCTCAACGGTGGTCACGCTCACCTTCCTGCCCAGCCTGATGGTGGCCGCCATGAGCTTGGCAAGAAAAGGGGACAGCCGTTGAGCAGCCATGATCCTGCCACCGGAGCGCCTGCCGGGGCACCTGTCCAGTCGGGCCGGCTGTGCATCGCCTGCATCCTGTCATCCTTGCTTGCCGCGTGCACCGTTGGCCCTGACTATGTGCGCCCATCGCCCCCGCATGTGCCCGGCTTCGTGCGCCAGGAGGCCGCACAGGACAATGCGCCCCAGCCTGCGGATGAGGCGTTCTGGCGTTCGTTCGGCGACCCCATTCTGGAGCGGTTGGTCGGCGCAGCGCTGTTGCACAACCACGACCTGCGGATAGCCTTGGTCAGCTATCGGCAGGCCGACGCGCTGCTGGGTCAGGCACGGCTTGAGCGCCTGCCGACCCTCACCGCCAACGTTGAGGCCAGCGATGCGTCGCCGGACGGCAGCAACTACCAGGCGGGCCTGGGCGCCATTTGGGAACTGGATTTCTTCGGCCGCATGCGCCGCGCCATGGAAGCGCAGCGCGCAGAGGCTGAAGCGAGCGCTGCCGATCTTGCCGCCATGCAGGTCGTGGTGGTCGGAGAATTGGCGCGCACCTACTTTGAGTTGCGTGGCCTGCAGGAGCAATTGCGCATTGCGCGCGTGAGCGCCCATAACCAGCTTCGCACGCAACAGCTTCTGGAAGTGCGCCATCAGGCGGGCGTTGGTAGCGGCTTTGACGTGGATCGTGGTCGTGCTCAGATGGAGAGCATCTACGCCCGGCTTCCGGCCTTGGAAGCCGAGGTCGCATTCGCTGTGCATCGCGTTGCCGTACTGACCGGTCTGCCACCGGGCTCGCTGATCGAAGAGCTGGAATCGGCCAGCGAACTACCTGCCGTTCCGGCGCAAGGAATCGATGCTGGCATGCCCGGTGATCTGTTGCGTCGGCGCCCGGACGTGACTGCTGCGGAACGCCGACTGGCCGCAGCGACGGCACGCATCGGTATAGCCACAGCGGATCTGTTTCCACGTTTCACCCTCAGCGGGCTGATCGGTACCCAGGCCATGGATGCCGGTGCGCTCTTCCGGCGCGACAGCGAGACACGGTTGCTGGCGCTGGGGATCGACGGGGCCTTTCTCAATGTGGGCCGGACGCGGGCGCGCATCGCAGCGGCCGATGCCTCGGCCGCCGTCCATCTGGCAGCTTATGAACGTGCCGTGCTGGGTGCGCTGGAAGAAACCGAGAACGCCCTGATTCGCGTCTCACGCAGCGAGCGCGAATTGAGCCACCTGCAGCACGCAGCGGATGCCAGTGCCTGGGCGGTGGCAGTCGCGCGGGCACGGCTCGATGGCGGCGCCATCGATCTCCTGGAAGTGCTGGATGCGGAGCGCGTCAACCTGCAGTCCCAGGAGGCGCATGCACAAGGGCTGATGCGCCATGCACAAGCCAGGGTACTGCTCTACCGGACGCTCGCGGGCGGGTGGAGCAACGTCACGACGCGGGTTCCCGAGCGTGTGTCACAGCAGATGAAAGAAGAGTGACCGATAGCCTGAACAGGAGCATGTGAATGAGAGCCCTGGTAACCCCTTTTCTCGCAGCGATCGTGCTCGCCACTACCGCGTGCGCGAACAACGCCATCAAGCACCCGGCGGCGAACCCGGAGAACGAACTGCAGGCCGCGCCCGCGGCAGTGGTCATCGCCGATTCCGATACCCAACCGATGCCGACGCTTGCCATGCCTGGTTCCCGGGAGAAGGCAAGCGTTCCCCAGGTCGCATCGGAGTCAGCCGATGTCGCTGAAGCCAGTGATGCCAGCCAGGTCGGGTTCGACGCAGACGCGAGCTACGACCTGGCACTCGCCGACGATCCCTGGGAGGGATTCAACCGGAGGATGCACAGCTTCAACAACACCATTGACAGGTTCGTCTTGAGGCCTGCGGCGCTCGGTTACAAGAGGGTTACGCCGGACAGCGTGCAGGCGGGCGTCTCCCGCTTCTTTGCCAATCTGAGCATGCCGGTCACCGCGGTAAACCAGGCCTTGCAAGGGCGGGCCGGCGATGCGGCAAGCTCGCTGGGTCGGTTCGCAGTCAACACGACGATCGGCATCGCTGGCATCTTCGACCCGGCCGCCCACTTCGGCATGCCCCGGCGAGATGGCGAGGACTTTGGCCAGACGCTGGCAATCTGGGGCTGGCGCGACTCACGCTATCTGGTCCTTCCGTTGCTGGGCCCGCGCACGGTGCGCGATGCGGTCGGCCTTGTCGGGGACCTGCCCCTGTCGCCCGTCAGTCATATTGACGACAGTACTGTCGCCATCGGTTTTCAAGCGCTGGAACTCGTCGATATGCGAATGCGGCTGTTGCCCACAGACCAGCTTCGCCGCGACGCCTTGGACGACTACTTGTTCGTGCGCGATGCATGGTTTCAGCGGCGCAAGCATCTGATCGAACAGGAGCAGCGCTGACGGAAGTCGAACGGCTCTCGTCATGGGCACCACCGTTCAACGTATGCGCGGATCAAATCCGCTCGCCATGAACCTGTCTAAGGGCATGTATGGAAAATTCAAGGGCTTCTATAGGTTCAGTCCGGACGGTGGGTAATAAAACAGCACTTCCCAAGAGTGAAACCGAAATTCCAGCCTAGGGAACCCCTGATCAATTGATGTTTTGAGCTCACTCACCCAAGTCAGCCGTAATCACCGATTCCGATGATCGATTTTTCCGCTTCTACCGCTGCATTTCGAGGCCTTTCAGGCCCCAA